>NZ_JBVIDR010000007.1:0-426095 GCF_055572275.1 Streptomyces sp. NPDC030798
TGCTGCCGTTCTTCTCCTTCATGACGTTCCTCATCGCCGTACCCACCGGCGTGAAGTTCTTCAACTGGATCGGCACCATGTGGAAGGGCTCGCTGAGTTTCGAGACCCCGATGCTCTGGGCCGTCGGCTTCCTGATCACCTTCACGTTCGGTGGTCTGACCGGTGTCATCCTGGCCTCGCCCCCGATGGACTTCCACGTCTCCGACTCGTACTTCGTGGTGGCCCACTTCCACTACGTGGTCTTCGGTACGGTCGTCTTCGCCATGTTCTCCGGCTTCCACTTCTGGTGGCCGAAGATGACGGGCAAGATGCTGGACGAGCGCCTGGGCAAGATCACCTTCTGGACGCTGTTCGTCGGCTTCCACGGCACCTTCCTGATCCAGCACTGGCTGGGCGTCGAGGGCATGCCGCGCCGGTACGCCGACTACCTGGCGGCCGACGGCTTCACCGCCCTGAACACCATCTCGACGATCAGCTCCTTCCTGCTCGGCCTGTCGATCCTGCCGTTCCTCTACAACGTCTGGAAGACGGCCAAGTACGGCAAGCCGGTCGGCGTCGACGACCCGTGGGGCTACGGCCGTTCGCTCGAGTGGGCGACTTCCTGCCCGCCGCCGCGGCACAACTTCCTCACCCTGCCGCGGATCCGCAGCGAATCCCCGGCGTTCGACCTGCACCACCCTGAGATCGCCGCGCTCGAGCAGCTCGAGCACGCCGGTCACGGCAGCGCCATCGCGGGCAGCAAGGAGGCCGGCAAGTGAAGATCCAGGGCCGGTTGTTCATCTGGCTGAGCTTCTTCTTCCTGATCATGGCCGCCGTGTACGGCGTGTGGTCGAAGGAGCCGGCCGGTACCACGGCGCTCTTCCTGGCCTTCGGCCTGGCCATCATGGTCGGCTTCTATCTGGGCTTCACCGCCCGGCGGGTCGACGCGGGTGCCCAGGACGACAAGGAGGCCGACGTCGCGGACGACGCGGGCGAGCTGGGCTTCTTCAGCCCGCACAGCTGGCAGCCGCTCGCCCTCGGCATCGGTGGCGCGCTCGCCTTCCTCGGTGTCGCGGTCGGCTGGTGGCTGCTGTACTTCTCCGCACCGATCATCCTGATCGGCCTGTTCGGCTGGGTGTTCGAGTACTACCACGGTGAGAACCGCACCCAGTAGCACGGACGTGCCGTAACACCACCCGGGAGCCCGGACCCTCCGCCAGGAGAGTCCGGGCTCCTGCCGTTGCCACGGTGTCCATCACTCGTACGAGTTACGTGCCGTGCCGGTAAGCTCTCCACCTCATAGCGTGATCGTATGAATCACACTCCGCGGACCCGCACCGTCGTCAGCTGCACCCTGCTGGTGACCGTCCTCGGCGCGGGCATGGCCGCCTGCGGTGCGGACGGCAACCCCCTGTCGGCCCAGCCGTACGACGCAGCGGACCAGATCTCCTTCAGCGGCCCCACCGACGCGGGGAAGCGGGTCGACCCGGACAAGCCCCTGGAGGTCACCCTCAAGGACGACGGGCGCATCACCGACGTCACCGCCCAGGACGCCACAGGACGCTATGTGACGGGTGAACTGGCCGCCGACGGCAGCCGCTGGCACAGCACCTCCCCACTGGCCGCCAACGCCCACTACACGGTCCGCGTCAGCACCGAGGACGGCGACGGCGCACCCGGCCGCAAGATCCTCACGTTCGACACCAGCAAGCCCACGAGCAAGAAGCGGCTGAAGGTCACGCTCGGGCCCAACACGGGCACCTACGGCGTCGGACAGCCGATCACCGCGCAACTCGACCAGCCGGTCAAGGACCGGGCGCAGCGCGCCGTCGTGGAGCGTGCCCTCAGGGTGGACTCGGTACCTGCCGTGCAGGGCTCCTGGTACTGGGTGAGCGACAAGGAGCTGCACTACCGGCCCCGCGAGTACTGGCCCGCGCACGCCACCGTCCAGGTGCGCAGCGACCTGGACGGCGTCCGGATCGGCGACCGTCTCTGGGGCGCGAAGTCCAAGGCCGTGAAGCTGACCATCGGTGACCGGATCGAGGCCGTCACGGACGCCGCCTCACACCAGCTGACCTTCTACCAGAACGGCCGGCAGATCAACCAGATCCCCGTGACCACGGGCAAGCCCGGCTACGAGACGCGCAACGGCGTCAAGGTCGTCCTGGAGAAGCAGTACTTCGTACGCATGCGCAGCACCACCGTCGGCATCGCCGAGGGCAGCTCCGACTCGTACGACCTGCCGGTCTACTACGCCACCCGCGTCACCTGGTCCGGCGAGTACGTCCACGCCGCACCCTGGTCCGTCGGCTCCCAGGGCTATGCCAACGTCAGCCACGGCTGCACCGGCATGAGCACGTCCAACGCCGAGTGGTTCTTCGACCACGTGCACCCCGGCGACATCGTCAAGGTCATCAACTCCAACGGCGACCCGATGGAACCGTTCGGCAACGGCTTCGGCGACTGGAACCTCGACTGGCCCAAGTGGCGCACCGGCACGGCCCTCTCGACAGGCACCCCGGCCCAGTCCCCCCAGGACGCGGCCCGCCTGAGACCGACGGCGCTGTGACCGGCCCAGAGGGGCGCGGGCCGAGCCGGTCCGCGCCCCCCGGGCTCTCATGCGCTCAACAGCTTCTTCCGCCGCAGCAGCGAAGCGAGGGCAGAGGCGAACTCCACCGGCTCCACCGGCAGGGTCACCGCCGCGTCGGCCCGGCTCCACGTCGCCAGCCACGCGTCCTGCGGCCGCCCCATCAGCACCAGCACCGGCGGACAGTCGAACACCTCGTCCTTGATCTGCCGGCACATCCCCATGCCGCCCATCGGCACGGCCTCGCCGTCCAGCACGCAGACGTCGATCCCGCCCTTGTCCAGCTCCCGCAGCACCGCCTCCGGGGTCGCGCACTCCAGGAACTCCACCAGGGGCACGTCCGGGGCCGGCCGACGCCCGGCGGCGAGCCGTACCTGCTCCCGGGTGTTGGAGTCGTCGCTGTAGACCAGCACCGTGGCGGTCGGCTGCATTGTTCCTCCGAGACGTCAGCGTCGTACGGACAGGACGGCCGGGGCCGTCGCGCCGGATGTTACTCCCCTGAACCCCACGTCAACACCGGTTCGACGGGGTCCAACACTCCGAACGGCACCCCCCGGAGTGAGGGCGGGATAAGCGACCGACATAATGTCGGCGTGGCGACAGCAACGACAGTAGAAACCGGGCACGCGCACCCGTCGGTCAACCGGCCGAACCTCACCAGCGTCGGAACCATCATCTGGCTGAGTTCCGAGCTGATGTTCTTCGCGGCCCTCTTCGCGATGTACTTCACCCTCCGGTCGGTGACCGGACCGGCGCACTGGAAGGAGATGGCGCACGCGCTCAATGTGCCCTTCTCCGCGACGAACACCACGGTCCTGGTGCTCTCCTCGCTCACCTGCCAGCTCGGCGTGTTCGCCGCCGAGCGCGGGGACGTGAAGAAGCTCCGCGGCTGGTTCATCCTCACCTTCATCATGGGTGCGATCTTCATCGGCGGTCAGATCTACGAGTACACGGAGCTGGTGAAGAAGGACGGGATCTCCCTGTCCTCCGACCCGTACGGCTCGGTGTTCTACCTGACCACCGGCTTCCACGGCCTGCACGTGACGGGCGGCCTCATCGCCTTCCTGTTCGTCCTCGGCCGCACCTACGCGGCGAAGAGGTTCACCCACGAGCAGGCGACCGCGGCCATCGTCGTGTCCTACTACTGGCACTTCGTCGATGTCGTCTGGATCGGCCTTTTCGCCACGATCTACCTGATCAAGTAGCCGGGACCGCTCCCGCACCTCCAGAAGCATCGACGCAGAAGATCCTGACACCGGGGTAATCCGTGAAAAAGCTCTCCGCACGACGACGCCATCCGCTGGCGGCGGTCGTCGTCCTACTCCTCGCGCTGGCGGGCACTGGGTGGCTGTACGCCGCGTTCGCGCCCACGAGCAAGGCGGCCGATGAAACCTCCCAGTCCCTGACGATCCAGGAGGGCAAGAAGCTCTACGAGGTCGGCTGCGCCAGCTGCCACGGCACCGGTGGCCAGGGCTCCTCCGACGGGCCGAGCCTGGTCGGTGTCGGTGCCGCGGCCGTGGACTTCCAGGTCGGTACCGGCCGCATGCCGGCCGCCACCTCCCAGGGCGCCCAGGTCCCGCGCAAGAAGCCCGTCTACACGCAGGACCAGATCGACAAGCTCGCCGCGTACATCGCCTCGCTGGGCGCCGGCCCGAGCGTGCCGACGTCGCAGCAGTACGGCCCTGAGGGCGCGGACATCGCCAAGGGCGGCGAGCTGTTCCGCACCAACTGCGCGCAGTGCCACAACTTCACCGGCAAGGGTGGTGCCCTCACCAAGGGCAAGTTCGCCCCCAGCCTGGAGAACGTCGACCCCAAGCACATCTACGAGGCCATGCAGACCGGCCCGCAGAACATGCCGTCCTTCCCCGACACCACGCTGACGGAGAAGAACAAGAAGGACATCATCGCCTACCTGAACGCGGTCGACAGCGACAAGACGGTCAACCCCGGTGGTCTGGAGCTGGGCGGCCTCGGACCGGTCACTGAGGGTCTGTTCGCCTGGATCTTCGGCCTCGGCGCGCTGATCGCGGTCGCCGTCTGGGTCGCCGCTCGGACCGCAAAGGCCAAGAAGTCATGAGTAGCCAAGACATTCCAGAAGAGAACCTGCCGGCAGAGCAGGACCACGCGCACGGTGCCGTCGGCGTCGCGGACGAGCAGAACCCGTTCGCCGACCCGGGGCTGCCGCCCCACGAGCACCGCATCCAGGACATCGACGAGCGGGCCGCCAAGCGGTCCGAGCGCGCGGTCGCCCTGCTGTTCACGGTGTCGATGCTGGCCACTCTCGGCTTCATCGCCTCGTACGTGACCATCCCGCGCGACAACTCGATCTTCGTCTTCCCGATCGGTCACGTCAGCGCCCTGAACTTCGCCCTGGGTCTGACCCTCGGTGTGGCGCTGTTCTGCATCGGCGCGGGTGCGGTCCACTGGGCCCGCACCCTGATGTCCGACGTCGAGGTCGCCGACGAGCGGCACCCGATCGAGGCTCCCCCCGAGGTCCGGGCGAAGGTCCACGCGGACTTCCGCCAGGGCGCCAAGGAGTCGGGCATCGGCCGGCGCAAGCTGATCCGCAACACCATGCTCGGCGCGCTCACCCTGGTGCCGCTCTCCGGCGTCATGCTGCTGCGCGACCTCGGCCCGCTGCCCCACAGCAAGCTCCGCCACACGCTGTGGGCCAAGGGCAAGCTGCTGGTCAACATGAACACCAACCAGCCGCTGCGCCCCGAGGACGTCATGGTCGGCTCGCTCACCTTCGCCAAGCCCGAGGGCCTGGAGGAGACCAGCGAGGAGTTCCAGACCGAGATCGCCAAGGCGGCCCTGATGATCGTCCGGCTGCAGCCGGGCAACATCAAGGACAAGCGCGAGCTCGACTGGTCGCACGAGGGCATCGTGGCCTTCTCGAAGATCTGCACCCACGTCGGCTGCCCGATCTCGCTGTACGAGCAGCAGACGCACCACGTGCTGTGCCCGTGCCACCAGTCCACCTTCGACCTCTCCGACGGTGCCCGAGTGATCTTCGGCCCCGCCGGTCACGCCCTGCCGCAGCTGCGCATCGGCGTGAACGACGAGGGTTACCTCCAGGCGCTCGGCGACTTCGAGGAGCCCGTCGGTCCTGCATTCTGGGAGCGCGGATGAGTACTGCACCCAACGACCAGCCCCGCTCGCGCGGGAAGGCACCGGCCGGCGAGCGCGTCGCCGACTGGGCCGACGGACGGCTCGGGATCTACTCCCTGGCCAAGTCGAACATGCGCAAGATCTTCCCCGACCACTGGTCGTTCATGTTGGGCGAAGTGTGCATGTACAGCTTCATCATCATCATCCTGACGGGTGTCTATCTGACGCTGTTCTTCCACCCGTCGATGAACGAGGTGGAGTACCACGGCAGCTACGTCCCGCTCCAGGGACAGCTGATGTCCGAGGCCTTCAGCTCGACCCTGCACATCTCCTTCGACGTGCGCGGTGGTCTGCTCATCCGGCAGATCCACCACTGGGCCGCGCTGATCTTCCTCGCGGGCATGTTCGTGCACATGATGCGCGTGTTCTTCACCGGCGCCTTCCGCAAGCCGCGTGAGGTCAACTGGCTGTTCGGCTTCCTGCTGTTCGTCCTCGGCATGTTCACCGGCTTCACCGGTTACTCGCTCCCGGACGACCTGCTCTCCGGCACCGGTGTCCGCTTCATGGAGGGCGCGATCCTGTCCGTGCCGATCGTCGGCACGTACCTGTCGTTCTTCCTCTTCGGCGGCGAGTTCCCCGGCCACGACTTCGTGGCCCGGTTCTACTCGATCCACATCCTGCTGCTGCCGGGCATCATGCTCGGCCTGATGGTGGGCCACCTGATCCTGGTCTTCTACCACAAGCACACGCAGTTCGCGGGTCCCGGAAAGAGCGAGAAGAACGTCGTCGGCATGCCGCTGCTGCCGGTGTACATGGCCAAGGCCGGAGGCTTCTTCTTCCTGGTCTTCGGTGTCATCGCGGCCATCTCGGCGGTCACCCAGATCAACCCGATCTGGGCCATGGGCCCCTACCGTCCGGACCAGGTGTCCACCGGCGCCCAGCCCGACTGGTACATGGGCTTCTCCGAGGGTCTGATCCGCTTCATGCCGGGCTGGGAGATCAACTTCTGGGGCCACACGCTCGTGCTGGGCGTGTTCATCCCGCTGGTGATCTTCCCGTTGGTCCTGGCGGCCATCGCGGTGTACCCGTTCATCGAGTCCTGGGTCACGGGCGACAAGCGCGAGCACCACATCCTGGACCGCCCGCGCAACGCTCCGACCCGCACCGGTCTCGGTGTCGCCTGGATGACGGTCTACCTGATCCTGCTGGTGGGCGGTGGCAACGACCTGTGGGCCACGCACTTCCACCTGTCGATCAACGCCGTCACCTGGTTCGTCCGGATCTTCGTCTTCGTCGGACCGGTCATCGCGTTCTTCGTCACCAAGCGGATCTGCCTGGGCCTGCAGCGCCGCGACCGCGAGAAGGTGCTGCACGGCCGCGAGACCGGCATCATCAAGCGGCTGCCGCACGGTGAGTTCATCGAGGTGCACGAGCCGCTCAGCCAGGAGCAGCTGCACACGCTCACCGCGCACGAGCAGTACCAGCCGGCCGAGATCGGCCCGACGGTCGACGAGAACGGCGTCGAGCGGAAGGTGAAGTCGTCCGAGAAGCTGCGCGTCAAGCTCAGCAACGCCTACTACGGCGAGGACAACCAGATCCCGAAGCCGACCGTCGATGAGTACAAGGAGATCACGAGCGGCCACGGCCACCACTGATCCCCGCGTCGCCACGCCACACAGAGGGGCCCCGTCCGGCTTGCGGACGGGGCCCTTCGCCGTGCCCGGGGCTGGATAGGGTGGCATCGGACCGTTTTTCTACGACACCAGGAGCGGCTGATGAGCGCTGTGACCCCCGCTGGAGGCGACACCGCGGCGGGCCGTTCCTGGCCCGAGGTACTGAACGCCCTGCTGTACGGCCGCGACCAGAGCGCGGATGCCACGGCCTGGGCGATGGACCGGATCATGCGCGGCGAGGCCACCGACGCCCAGATCGCCGGCTTCGTGGTGGCCCTCAGGGCCAAGGGCGAGACCGTCGAGGAGATCAACGGTCTCGTGCGCGCGATGTACGCGCACGCCAACGTGATCGAGGTGCCCGGGCGGACGGTGGACGTCGTCGGTACCGGCGGCGACGGTGCCAAGACCGTCAACATCTCCACCATGTCGGCGATCGTCGTCGCCGGCACGGGCGCCACGGTCGTCAAGCACGGCAACCGGGCCGCGTCCTCGGCGTCCGGAGCCTCGGACGTTCTGGAGAAGCTGGGCGTCAACCTGGAGCTGACCCCGGCCCGGGTGGCCGAGGTGGCACAGGAGGCCGGGATCACCTTCTGCTTCGCCATCAAGTTCCACCCGGCGCTGCGCCATGCAGGCGCCGCTCGCGGCCAGTTGGGCATCCGCACGGTCTTCAACGTCCTCGGCCCGCTGACCAATCCCGCCCAGGTGCGGGCCCAGGCGGTCGGGGTGGCGGATCCGCGCATGGCGCCGGTCGTCGCCGGTGTCTTCGCCGAACGCGGCAACTCCGCCCTGGTCTTCCGCGGTGACGACGGCCTCGACGAACTGACCACCACCGCCACGTCCCGCGTGTGGGTCGTCCGGGGCGGCAAGGTCACGGAGGAGACCTTCGACCCGCGCGACGTCGGTATCGAGCTGGTGCCCGTCGAGGCCCTGCGCGGCGGCGACCCGTCGCACAACGCGGAGGTCGCCCGCAGGCTCCTGGACGGCGAGACCGGCCCGGTCCGGGACGCCGTACTGCTGAACTCGGCCGCGGCGCTCGTCGCCCTCGACCCGGGCCCCGGGACGCTGGCCGAGCAGCTCCGGGCCGGCATGGACAAGGCGGCGGAGTCGATCGACTCGGGCGCGGCCAAGCGGGCGCTCGAGCGCTGGGTGGCCGCCAGCAACGCCTGACGGCGCGGGTGCGGTCCCGCGATCCGGACACGAGTTGCGGGACCGCGATCACTTCACGTACGTTCCTGTCCAGGTCATGAGTGACAGCCATTCGGCCCCGGCCGGCTGTCCGGCAACCCTCCGTCCGTGGCGGGGTGCCCCGGGTGAGGACCAGGTCGTAGGCAGCGAGGTCTACGGCAAGCGCGGACCCCTCGCACACCAGGGGTCCTGGTCGTTGAGGGAGCCTTCTGTGAGCAAGCGAATGCGATAGGGCGTAGAGCCCCGCCTCCGCACACCCCTTTCTTCTTTCTCCGTGCTCGAGCCGTACCCGCTCGCGCGGCGATTCACCGTGCCTCTCACAGGAGTTCGCCATGTCTGTCCCCACCGCTGCCGCCACCCGGACCATTTGTGCCCCGCTGCCCGTTCTGGGCGCTGATGTCACCGTCCCGCTCGTCACCGGCGGCGAAGTCACCTACGCGGCCCTCGACTACGCGGCCAGCGCCCCCGCCCTGCAGCGCGTCTGGGACGACGTGGCCGCCTACGCGCCCTACTACGGCAGCGTCCACCGCGGCGCCGGCTACCTCTCCCAGCTCTCCACCGACCTGTTCGAGAACGCCCGGAAGACGGTCGCGCGGTTCCTGGACTGCCGCGAGGACGACCAGCTCGTCTTCACCCGGTCCACCACGGACTCCCTGAACCTGCTCGCCCGCGCCCTGCCCGCCGACTGCCGCGTCTTCGTCTTCGAGACCGAGCACCACGCCTCCCTGCTGCCCTGGCCGGAGGACCGCGTCACCTGCCTCGACGCGCCGCGCACCCCGCAGCAGGCCGTCGAGACCCTGGAGCGCGCTCTCGCCGACCGCGCCGTGTCGATCGAGGGGGGTCACGGCCCGGCCCTGGTCTGCGTCACCGGCGCCTCCAACGTTACCGGCGAGCTGTGGCCGGTGCGTGAACTGGCCGCCGCCGCGCACGCCCACGGCGCCCGGATCGTCCTGGACGCCGCCCAGCTCGCCCCGCACCACCCGGTGTCGGTGCGGGAGCTGGACGTCGACTGGATCGCCTTCTCCGGCCACAAGCTGTACGCCCCGTTCGGCTCCGGTGTGCTGGCCGGCCGCGCCGACTGGCTGGTCGCGGCCGAGCCGTACCTGGCGGGCGGCGGCGCCAGCCGCAAGGTCACCCGGCGCGAGGACGGGTCGGTGGCCGTGGAGTGGCACGAGAGCGCCGCCCGGCACGAGGCCGGCTCCCCGAACGTGATCGGCGCCTACTCGATCGCCTCGGCCTGCAAGGCGCTCACCGAGGCCGGCTGGGACGCCCTGGTCGCCCGTGAGCAGTACCTGATCACCAAGGTGCGCGCGGGCCTGGCCGAGGTCCCGCAGGTGAAGGTGCTGTCCCTCTTCGGCGACGACGCCCCCCGGGTCGGCGTGATCTCCTTCGTGGTCGAGGGCTGGAACAGCTCCCACTTCGCCGCCGCCCTCTCCGCCGAGTACGGCATCGGCGTCCGCGACGGCCTCTTCTGCGCCCACCCCCTGGTCCGCACCCTCCTCGGCACCGACCCCCAGACCCAGGGCACCTGCGGCGCCCCCGAGGCGGCCCCCGGCGAGAAGTCCCTGAACGCCATCCGCCTCAGCTTCGGCGCGGGCACCCCCGACGAACACGTGGACCGGTTCATCAACGCGACCAAGCACCTGATCGCCCACGGCGCGAAGTGGACGTACCACACGGAGAACGGCCGCTGCGTCCCGGCGGTGGGCTGACCGACCCCGAGGGGCGCGGGGCACCCGCGGGCGAACCGCGCCCCGCAGACGCTTGGGCCGTCGGGCGCTCAGGCGGTCAGGAATCCAGCCCGATGGAGAACGCAGCCTCGAGATCGTGCTGCGAGTACGTCCGGAACGCCACGTGCGTGTCCGTGCCCTCCACCCCGGGGATCTTGCTGATCCGCCCCGGAATCACCTCGGCGAGGTCCTCGTGCTCCCGCACCCGCACCATCGCGATCAGGTCGTACGTACCGGTGACGGAGAACACCTCGCTCACCGAATCCAGCGAAGCGATCTGCTCCGCGATCTCCGGGATCCGGTCCACGCTGGTCTTGATCAGAACGATCGCGGTGATCACGGCTGCTTCTCTCCCTCGGTGGCCGGAGCTGGGGCGGCTTTCACTCTAGTCGTACGGAATCGCGCCCACGCGTAGCAGAACCCCAGTCCGAACCCCACCAGGTGCGCCAGGTAGGCCACCCCCGGCCCCTGGCCGGAGCGCCCGGCCGCCATCCACTGCAGCCCTGCCCAGAACGGCAGCACGACCCACGCCGGGAACCGCAGCGGCAGGAAGAACAGGAAGGGGAGGAGACTGGTGACACGGGCGCGCGGGAACAGGTACAGGAACGCTCCGAGGACCGCCGAGATCGCCCCGGAGGCGCCGACCAGCGACTGCTCGGAGGCGGCGTTGGCGGCCGCGTAGCCCAGCAGGGCCAGGTATCCGCAGCCGACGTAGAAGAGGGTGAACTCCACCCGGCCCATCCGTTCCTCGGTCATCACCCCGAAGACGAAGAGGAAGAGCATGTTGCCGAGCAGATGCACCCAGCTGCCGTGCACGAACAGGGCCGTGGCCGGGGTGAGCGCCTGCCGGGCGGACCCCTCGAACAGCTCGGCCGGCACCACCCCCCAGCGCCGGAAGTACGCGCGCTGTGCCGCGAGCAGCCCGTCGCCGGAGCCGTACGCCGGGGTGAGCCCCGAGGCCGGACCCAGGACGAAGATCAGGGAGCACAGGGCGATGAGGCCGTACGTCACCGGTGCCGGGCCGCCCCGCACCGCCCTGAGTGCCCTTCCGGCCGCCGTGCTCCACGTACTGATCATGACTACAGAGCATGACGTAACGGGATGCAAGCTGACAGACCGCCTCGCCGCCGTGGACACACGGGCGGCGAAGAGCCCGCAGGCCGTAGGGTTACGAGCCAGACGCGCCGGGTTGCGGCGCGGACCGATGCGAGAAGGAAGCGAACAGGCACGATGACGGTTCCCCTGCCGACCGCCACGACGCGATGGCGCTGCACCCTCTGCGGCAACCTCACCCGTTTCGATGTGACCCGCTCGTCGAAGGTCGTCGAGTACGTCCACCTCGACCTGGCCGGTGAGCCGAGCGTGGAGGAGCGCGAGGTGGTCAGTGAGACCATCGAGTCGGTCCGCTGCCGCTGGTGCAACGCGGTGGATCAGGTGGAACTCGTGGACAGGCCGGGCGCCGGCTCCTGAGCGGAGCGGGCCCGTACAGGTATTGGGGTGTGACGGATGGTGGAGACCACAGGCGGGGGGCCGGGCGACGGCACCGCCGAGGTGCTTGACCGTCCGCTGCCCGACGGCGTGCGCCGGCGCGTCGTACAGATCGTCTCGGACGGCTTCGGCGGCCTGACGGTGCCCGAACTGCCCGCGCAGCTGAGGCAGTACGCCCGGTTCGCCCCGAACCGGCGCGCCAAGTTCGCCGGGAACGCGATGGCGGCCGCGCTGGAGACCGATCCGCTGTTCCGGCAGCGGATCGGGGACCGGTTCAGAGAGGCGCAGCCGGAGCTCTCCGGCGCCCTCGACTCCGGCTCCCCGCCCCCGGCCGCGGACCCGCTCGACGTGGCGGCCGCGGCCTACGTACTGCGCCCGGCGGGCTGGGTGAAGCTCGTCACCGCGGCCGGCGAGGAGGCCCAGCGGGCGGACGCCGAGCGGGCCGACGAGGAGAGCCGTGCCGAACTGGAGCGGCTGCGCGAGGAGCTGGCCCAGGCCCGCGAGCAGACCCGTACCGAGACCGAACGGCTGCGCGCCGAGCTGGAGTCGGTGAAGAAGGAGGCGGAGTCGCTGCACCGCAAGCTGCGCTCCGCCCTCAGTGACGTCAAGCGCGGGGAGGCCGCGCTGCGCAAGGCGCAGGCCGAGGCCGAGGCCGTACGCGCCGAGAGACAGGCGCAGGTGTCGGCCGCCGAGAGCGAGTCCCGGCGGCTCAAGGCCCGCCTGGGTGAGGCCGAGGCCGCGCTGGAGGCCACCCGACGGGCCGCCCGCGAGGGCCGCAGCGTCGAGGACATGCGGGTGCGGCTGCTGCTCGACACCCTGCTGGACGCCACCCAGGGGCTGCGGCGCGAACTGGCCCTGCCTCCGGTGTCGGTGCGCCCCGCCGAGACCGTGGACGCGGTCGAACCAGGACGAATGACCCCGAAGGACATCGCGGCCCGCGCCCTGTCCGAGAACGATCCGGCCATCCTCGACCAGTTGCTGGCGCTGCCGCAGGCGCATCTGGTCGTCGACGGCTACAACGTGACCAAGACCGGCTATCCGCAGATGCCGCTGGAGAAGCAGCGCCTGCGGCTGCTCGGTCAGCTCTCGGCGCTCGCCGCGCAGACCGGCGCCGAGGTGACGTGCGTCTTCGACGGCGCCGAACTGGCCGCGCCGGTGCTGCTCGCGCCGCCGCGCGGGGTGCGGGTGCTGTTCTCCAAGCCCGGGGTCACGGCCGACGAGCTGATCCGCCAGCTGGTGCGCGCGGAGCCGCCGGGCCGTCCGGTCATCGTCGCGTCGACCGACCGCGAGGTGGCCGACGGGGTCGCCAGGGCCGGCGCCCGACCCGTGGCCTCTGCGGTACTTCTGAAGCGACTGTCCTGAAGGTGCAAGGGGCATACTCAATGCCCGAATTGGTCGGATCGTCACGCAACGTAGTGTCAAGCAGGTATCACCGCACGTGAGTTGAGTGCAAAGAATGCATTGCGTGACGGTGTTTTTTGGTGCGAGGATTTGAACTGATCACAAGAGGGTCACTAGGGTCTGGGCTCGAACCTCCGAACGGGTGAACACTCACAAGAAGGAGTTCGTCCTCCGTGGCGTCCCACCGTCGACCCAAGCAGCCGAGTCGCACTCGCGTGACCGTGCTGACCACCGCAGCCGCCGCTGCCGTCGCGCTGAGCGCGAACGCCGCCAACGCCGCCCCCAGCGAGAAGCTGAGCAAGGACGAGGTGAAGGCGAAGGTCGACAAGCTCTACGAGCAGGCCGAGCAGGCCACCGAGAAGTACAACGGCGCCAAGGAGAAGCAGCAGAAGCTGCAGAAGGAAATATCCACCATCCAGGACAACGTCGCCCGCGGTCAGCAGGAGCTGAACAAGCTGCGCGACGGCCTGGGTTCGCTGGCCACCGCCCAGTACCGCTCCGGCGGCATCGACCCCTCCGTCCAGCTCTTCCTGTCCTCCAATCCGGACGACTACCTGGACAAGGCCTCCACGCTCGACCAGTTGAGCAGCCAGCAGGTCGAGGCCCTGAAGAAGATTCAGGACAAACAGCGCGAACTCGCCCAGGAGCGGGCGGAAGCCACCGAGAAGCTCAAGGACCTCGCGTCCACCCGCACCGAGCTGGGCAACAAGAAGCAGGAAGTCCAGAGCAAGCTCGCCGAGGCGCAGAAGCTGCTCAACACCCTGACCGCCAAGGAGAAGGCCGCGCTCGCCGCCCAGCAGGCCCGCGCCAACCGCTCCTCCACCGAGCGCGTCGACCTCGGCGACGACACCTCCGCCTCCAGCCGCGCCGCCGCCGCCTTCTCCGCCGCCCAGAGCAAGCTCGGCTCGCCGTACGTCTACGGCGCCTCCGGCCCCTCCTCCTTCGACTGCTCGGGCCTGACGTCCTGGGCCTACGCCCAGGCCGGCGTCTCCATCCCGCGCACCTCCGAGGCCCAGGCCAACATCGGCACCCGCCTCACCGAGAGCCAGCTCCAGGTCGGCGACCTCGTCTTCTTCTACAGCGACCTGCACCACGTCGGCCTCTACGCGGGCAACGGCCAGGTGCTGCACGCCCCGCACACCGGCGCCGTGGTCCGCTACGAGTCGATCAGCAACATGCCGTTCCAGTTCGGCGTCCGCGTCTGACACCCCGCACGACGCCTTCCGGGAGCGCCCGAACGGGCGAATCCCGGGAACCCCGAACTGACCCCACGCCCCGCCCATGACCTGCGTCAGCGGCGGGGCGTGGCGTTTCACGCACCCCGCCACGGCTTTGGCCGCCGCGCCGCCCCCGGCTACTGTCTGCCGCGTTTCCCCGGTGCAGGGGCCTCCCCGTCCCCCGCGCCGGGGACGCTGTCTGATGTCCGCCAGCAGAAGGACTGCCGTGGGGTCCCATCGCCGTCTCGCACCGTCCGGCTTCAACCGGGGCGCCGGCACCGCCCTGTGCGCCCTGTCCGCCGCGGCCGCCGCGCTCGGCGCCGTACCGGCGCAGGCGAGCCCGCACCGCGACACCCGGGCCGAGGTCGACCGCCTCTACACACAGGCGGAGAAGGCCACCGAGGCCTACGACAAGGCCGACGAGCGCGCCGACGTGCTGCGCCGCGAGATCCGTGAGGCGCAGGACCGCATCGCCCGCGAGCAGCAGCGCATCAACGCCATGCGCGAGCGGCTCGGTTCGCTGGCCGGTGCCCAGTACCGCTCCGGCGGCCTCGACCCGGCCGTCGCCCTGCTGCTGTCCGACGACCCCGGCGACTACCTCGACAGGGCGGCCACCCTCGACCGCATCGGCGTCCAGCAGGCCGGGCAGCTCAGGGAGTTGCGCACCGCCCTGCGGGAACTCGCCCAGGAGCGTGCCGAGGCCGCCGGGAAGCTCGCCGCGCTGGAGCGCAGCCGCGAGGCGGTCGCCGCGCACAAGCGGACGGTGGAGCGCAAGCTCGCCCAGGCCCGCAGGCTGCTCAACTCCCTGCCCGCCGGCGAGCGCGCCGCCTACGACCGGGCCTCCCGCTCCGACCGCACCGACCTGCCCGTGCCCGACCTGTCCGGCGCGGTCCCCCCCGACGCCCGCGCCGCGGCCGCGCTCGCCGCCGCCCGCTCCGCCCTCGGCCGCCCCTACGTGTGGGGCGCCAACGGTCCCTCCGGCTTCGACTGCTCGGGCCTGATGCAGTGGTCGTACGCCCAGGCCGGCCTCCAGCTGCCGCGCACCTCGCAGGAGCAGCGCCACGCCGGCCGGCAGATCCCGCTGTCCGAGGCGCGCCCCGGCGATCTGGTCGTCTACCGCTCGGATGCCAGCCATGTGGCGATGTACGTCGGCCACGGCCAGGTCATCCACGCGCCCTACCCGGGTGCGCCGGTGCGCTACGACCCGGTCGGGGTGCTGCCGGTGTCCTCGGTCACCCGTCCCTGAGGCCCGCCGCACGCCGTACGATCGGGAAATGGCTGATCGTCGAGGGACACGGGGTGTCCGGCGCGCCGCGGTCGCGGGGCTGTGCCTGCTGCTCGTGCCGCCGCTGTCCGGATGCGGCGGGCCGACGGCGGCCGACCCGGCGAAGGCCGAGGTGCAGCGCGTCCTCGACCGGCGCGCGACGGCGCTGCTCGGTCACGACGAGAGGGCCTACGGCGCAACCGGCATCCGGGCCGAGTACGTCCGGCTGCGCGCCCTGCCGCTGGCCTCCTGGGCGTACCGGGTGACCGGCCTGCGCCGCGACGGCTCCGCCGCCACCGCCGACGCCGAACTGCGCTACCGGGTCGCCGGCTACGACCGGGCCCCGGTCAGCGTCCGCCGCACCCTCACCCTCCGCCGCACCTCGGCCCGGACGTGGTACGTCACCGCCGACCGGCCCGCCCCGAAGGCCGGGCAGCAGCTGTGGGACCAGGGCCCGGTGACCGCCGTCGCCGGCACGCACAGCCTGGTCCTGGGCACCAGCCGCAGCACCGGCGACCTGCGTGTCTACGTCCGGCTCGCCGACCGTGCCGTCCCGGCCGTGTCCCGGGTGTGGGGGACCGGGTGGACGCGCCGGGTCGTCGTCCTGGTCCCGCGCTCGCTGAACGGCATGGCGGCCCTGCTGGGCTCACCCGCCTCCAGCTACCGGGGCATCGCCGCGGTCACCACCGGCGAGGTGGGCGGCTCGGGGAAGGCGCCCGCGGACCGGGTGGTGATCAACCCGGACGCGTACGCCGTGCTCGGCGATGTCGGCAAGCAGGTCGTGCTGACCCACGAGACCACCCATGTCGCCACCCGCGCGGCCACCACCGGCGCCACCCCGCTGTGGCTGTCCGAGGGCTTCGCCGACTGGATCGGCTACCTCGGCACCGGCCGCACCGCCCAGGAGGCCGCGCCGGAACTCGCCCGCGCCGTCCAGGACGGCCGGGTGCCCGTGCACCTCCCCGCCGACAAGGACTTCGGCTTCAGCAGCGACCCGACCCGCCTCGCGCAGGCCTACGAGAGCGGCTGGCTGGCCTGCCGGATGATCGCCGGTCGCTGGGGCGAGGCCCGGCTCGGCGCCTTCTACCGGGCCGTCGGTGCCCACGAGAAGCGGTCGGGCGCGGTCGAGGACGCACTGAAGAAGGTGCTCGGGACCACGCCGAAGGCGTTCACCGCCGCGTGGCGGGCGTACGTGCGCGCTCAGCTGGGCTGAGCCCCGGCGAGCGTGTCGAGGGCCTCGCGCAGCCAGGCCCGCTCGGCCCGGCCCGTGGCCCGCGCGACCCGCAGCATGCCCTGCCGGAACAGGTCCCCGGCCTCCTCGGCGGCCACCGGTGCGCCGCCTTCGTAGAAGAAGCTGGTGGGGGCCTGAAGGAAGTCCAGGCGGCGGCGCAGCACCGCCGCCTGCTGCGCCGGGTCGTCCAGGTGTCGCAGGAAGGCCAGCACGGTGTTGAAGCGGACGTGGTCGGTGATCTCCGCCTCCTTCGGCCGGCGCAGCCGCTCCAGCAGTTCCGCGCGCCCCTGCCCGGTCAGCGACAGCACCCGGCGCGGGGCGGCGCTCGCGCCGTCCTCGGTGCGCTGCTCGAGCAGCCCGGCGGCGACGAGCCGGTTGATGGCCGGGTAGAGGGCGCCGTCGCTGACCGGGCGGACGTGGCCGCTCAGCGCCCTGATGCGCTCCTTCAGCTCGTAGCCGTGCAGGGGTTCCTCGGCGAGGAAACCCAGGATCGACAGCTCCAGCACGCGAACTCCTCCTTGCAGCGGACCCGATCACCATGCTACCTCTTATCGAGCTACCTCGATTAGAGGTATCTCAGTGGCTCGTGCGGCCAGGTACAGGGGGTTCACCATGAACGCGCACCGCAGGGAACTCGTCTCGCTCGCCCGCCCCGTCTACTTCTCCCTCCTCGCCTCGGTCGCCTCGGGGATCATCAACACCGTCTGGGTCTCCCGGCTCGGCGGCGCCGCCGTGGCCGCCGTGGCCGTCGCGACCAACACCGAGAACGTGCTGCTCGGTGTCGCCCTGGTCTTCGCCTCCGGGACGACGGTGCTGGTCGCCCACGCCCGAGGGGCGCGTGATCCCGGTGCCGTACGGGCCGCGGTGCGCGGCGGATGGGCGCTGTGCGGGCTGGTCACGCCGGTGGTCGTGGGCGGCGGGCTGGTGCTGCGCGAGCCGCTGGCCCGGCTGGTCCTCGGCGGCGCCGACGCGGCGGCCCTGCGCCTGGCCACCGGCTACTTCGCGATCTCGCTGCCGGGCATGGCCGTCTTCTTCGCCCAGCAGCTCGTCGACGGCATCCTCAAGGGCACCGGCGACACCCGCACCCCGATGCGGCTCGCCCTGCTGGCCAACGGGCTGATCCTCGTCTGCGACCCGGTGCTGATCCATCTCCACGGGGTCCGGGGCGCCGCCGCCTCCACCGTGCTGTGCCGCTGTGTGGCCCTCGCGGTGGGCCTGCGCGCGCTGCGCCGCAGCGCCCTGCTGCGCACGGCCGCCGGGGCGCCGCCGGCCGCGGCGGTCCCGGCCGCGCTGCGCCGGACGCTGACCACCGGTCTGCCCATGTCCGCCGACTTCACCGTGCGGCAGGGCGGGGCGCTGGTGCTGGTGGCGATCGTGGCCCGGCTCGGCGTGACGGCGGTGGCCGCGTACGCGATCGGCTACAAGGTCATGTACGTCGCCACGATGGCCTTCTACTCGGTGCGGCAGGCCGCCGCGATCCACACCGCGCACACCCGGGGGGCGGGCCGGGACGCGCGGCGGGACATCGGCCGGCAGGCGATGCTGGTCTCCGGCGCGCTGGGCCTGACGGCCGCCGCCCTGTTCGCCGCCACCGCCCCCTGGATCCTGGCCGCCTTCGGCGCCGGGCCCGCGGTCGCCCACGAGGGCGTGCTGTTCCTGCGCTGCGTCGGCCCCTATCTGCTGCTGATGGCCGCCTTCATCGCGCTCGGGGGCGTCTTCGAGGGCAGCGGCGGAGCACCCGCCCTGCTCCGGGTCACCCTCCTCGGCACCGCCCTCCAACTGCCCCTGTCCTACACCCTCTCGCCCCTGGGCCTCCCCGGCATCTGCCTGTCCCTCGCCCTCGCGATGGCGGCGCAGTGCGGCGCCGTGGGCCTGCTCCTGCGCCGGGCCACCCACCGGTCCCGCCGGCCATCGCGTCCGGTCCGCCGCTCCCGCTCGTCCCCCCACCGAGTCGGGTGGTCCGGCGGGGAGGAGAAGGGCGCCCGGTAGAGTCCGCGGGGATGGACAAGACGCTGATCGTGACCAACGACTTTCCGCCCCGGCCGGGTGGCATCCAGGCCTTTCTGCACAACATGGCCCTCCGCCTGGACCCCGGCCGGCTGGTCGTCTACGCCTCCACCTGGAAGCGCGGCCGCGAAGGCGTCGACGCCACGGCCGCGTTCGACGCCGAGCAGCCCTTCACCGTCGTACGCGACCGTACGACCATGCTGCTGCCCACCCCCGGCGCCACCCGGCGGGCCGCGGGGCTGCTGCGCGAGCACGGCTGCACCTCGGTGTGGTTCGGAGCCGCGGCCCCGCTCGGCCTCATGGCACCCGCGCTCCGCAAGGCCGGCGCCGAGCGGCTGGTCGCCACCACGCACGGCCACGAGGCCGGCTGGGCCCAGCTGCCCGCCGCCCGGCAGCTCCTGCGCCGCATCGGCGACTCCACGGACACGATCACCTACCTCGGCGAGTACACCCGCTCCCGGATAGCGTCCGCCCTCACCCCGGAGGCCGCCCGGCGCATGGTGCAGCTTCCGCCCGGCGTCGACGAGAAGACCTTCCACCCCGCCTCCGGCGGCGCCGAGGTGCGGGCCCGGCTGGGTCTCACCGAGCGGCCGGTCGTCGTCTGCGTCTCCCGCCTGGTGCCGAGGAAGGGGCAGGACACCCTGATCCGGGCCATGCCCCGGATCCTCGCCGCCGAGCCGGACACCGTGCTGCTCATCGTCGGCGGCGGCCCGTACGAGCGGGACCTGCGGCGGATGGCCAGGGAGACGGGGGTCGAGGCCTCGGTCCGGTTCACCGGCGCCGTGCCCTGGGCCGAGCTGCCGGCCCACTTCGGCGCCGGCGACGTCTTCGCCATGCCGTGCCGCACCCGGCGCGGCGGCCTGGACGTCGAGGGCCTCGGCATCGTCTACCTGGAGGCGTCCGCCACCGGACTGCCCGTCGTCGCCGGCGACTCCGGCGGCGCCCCCGACGCCGTCCTGGACGGCGAGACCGGCTGGGTCGTGCGCGGCGGCGAGCCCGCCGAGGCCGCCGACCGGATCACCGCCCTCCTCGGCGACGCCGAACTGCGCCGCCGCATGGGGGAGCGGGGCCGCCAGTGGGTGGAGGAGAAGTGGCGCTGGGACCTCCTCGCGGAGAAGCTCAAGACGCTGCTCTAGGCGCGGCGCGGTGCCTCACCGCAGGCGAAGCTCAAATCCCTGCCCCGGAAAACGCCGCCCACTCTGGCCGGAACCGGAAAATCCGCACATGCTGCGCGCATGACAGCAAAACTGATGCAGCATCAGCTGAGTAGGCGTCACATCCTGGGCATGATCGCCCTCCAGACCGCCGCCACCGCCGGTCTCACCCGCATCGGCCTGCAGACCGCCCGCGCCGCCGAACCGGCCGCCGTCGACAACGCCCCGGCGATCGTGGTCGGTTCCGGCTACGGCGGCGCTGTGGCCGCCCTCCGCCTCGGCGAGGCCGGCATCCGCACCCTCGTCCTGGAGATGGGGCAGCTGTGGAACACCGCCGGCGGCGACGGCAAGATCTTCTGCTCCACCACCGCCCCCGACGAGCGCTCCATGTGGTTCCGCACCCGCACCGAGGCGCCGGTCGCCACCTTCCTCTGGCTGGACCTGGTCAACCGGGACATCAGCCCCTACCCCGGTGTCCTCGACCGCGTCCACTACGACCACATGTCGGTGTACGTCGGCCGAGGCGTCGGCGGCGGCTCCCTCGTCAACGGCGGCATGGCCGTCACTCCGCTCAAGTCCTACTTCGCCGAGCAGTTCCCGACCGTCGACGCCGACGACATGTACGGCACCTGGTTCCCGCGCGCCCGCGCCATGCTCGGGGTCAACACGATCGACCCGGCGTGGTTCGAGTCCACCGAGTGGTACCGGTTCACCCGCACCTCCCGGAAGGCCGCGGCCAACGCCGGCCTGAGGACCACGTTCGTGCCCAACGTGTACGACTTCGGCTACATGCAGCGCGAGGACGCCGGCACCGCCACGAAGTCCGCCCTCGCCGGCGAGGTCATCTACGGCAACAACCACGGCAAGCGGAGCCTCGACAAGACCTACCTCGCCGCCGCCCTCGGCACCGGCAACGTCACCCTCCACACCCTGGAGCGGGTGCGGTCCGTCAGCCGCGCGAGCGACGGGTCGTACCTCCTGACCGCAGACCGGATCGACGGCACCGGCGCCGTCGTCGAGACCCGGCAGTACTCCTGCACGTACCTCTTCCTCGGCGGCGGCAGCCTCGGCACCACCGAACTCCTCGTCCGCGCCCGGGACACCGGCACCCTGCCGGACCTCGGTTCAGAGGTCGGCGCGGGCTGGGGCCCCAACGGCAACACCATGCTCGGCCGCGCCAACCACGTCTGGGACACCGTCGGCGCCCGCCAGGCCACCATGCCCGTCATGGGCATCGACGACTGGGCCAACTCCGACAATCCGGTCTTCGCGGAGATCGCCCCGCTGCCCATGGGGATCGAGCACTGGATCAGCCTGTACCTGGCGATCACCAAGAACCCGGAGCGGGCGCGGTTCACCTACGACTCCGCCTCCGGCACGGTCCGACTCGGCTGGACCGCCGCCCAGAGCGCGGTGTCCTCCCACATGGCTCGCACGCTCTTCGACCGCGTCAACGCGGCCAACGCGACCATCTACCGCTACGACCTCTTCGGCTCGCCGAGCAAGGTCTTCGCCGACGACTTCACCTACCACCCGCTCGGCGGCTGCGTCCTGGGCCGGGCCACCGACGACTACGGCCGGGTGAAGGGCTACTCACGGCTGTACGTCACCGACGGCTCGCTCGTGCCCGGCTCCATCGGCGTGAACCCCTTCGTCACCATCACCGCGCTCGCCGAACGCACCATGGCGCGGGTCCTCGCCGAGGACACCGCGCCATGACACACCGTCGGCGCAGGCTCTACTTCGCGTAGATCGCCTCGATCTCGTCCGCGTAGTCCTTCGCCACCACGTTCCGCTTGAGCTTCAGCGACGGGGTGAGGTGGCCCGATTCCTCCGTGAACTGGGAGGACAGAATGCGGAACTTCCGCACCGATTCCGCCTTCGACACCGCGGCGTTGCCGTCGTCGACCGCCGACTGGATCGCGGCCAGCAGGTCCGGGTCCTCGCGCAGCGACGCCGCGGTGGAGCCCGCCGGCTTGCCGTGCTCGGCGGCCCACCGGGGGAGGAACTCCTCGTCGACGGTGACCAGCGCGCCCACGAACGGCCGCCCGTCGCCCACCACCATGCACTCCGCGACCAGCGCGTGCGCCCGGATCCGGTCCTCGATCACGGCCGGGGCCACGTTCTTGCCGCCCGCGGTGACGATGATCTCCTTCTTGCGGCCGGTGATCCTCAGGTAGCCGTCCTCGTCGAGGGTGCCGATGTCACCGGTGTGGAACCAGCCGTCGGCCAGCGCCTCCGCGGTCGCGCCCGGGTTGTTCCAGTACTCCTTGAACAGGTGCTCACCGTGCAGCAGCACCTCGCCGTCGTCCGCTATCCGGATCACCGAGCCGGGCAGCGGCTGGCCGACCGTGCCGATCTTCTGCCGGTCCCAGGGGTTGAACGCCGTGGCCGCGCAGGACTCGGTCAGGCCGTAGCCCTCCAGTACGGTGAAGCCGATGCCCCGGAAGAAGTGGCCGAGCCGCTCGCCCAGCGGGGCGCCGCCGGAGATGGCGTACTCGCCCCGGCCGCCGAGGACCGCGCGCAGCTTGCTGTAGACCAGCTTGTCGAAGACCTTGTGCTTGATCTTCAGGCCCAGCGGCGGGCCCGACGGGGTGTCCAGCGCCTTGCTGTAGGCGATCGCGGTGTCGGCGGCCTTGTCGAAGATCGCGCCCTTGCCGTCCGCCTGCGCCTTGGCGCGCGCCGAGTTGTACACCTTCTCGAAGACGCGCGGCACGCCCAGGATCAGCGTCGGCCGGAACGCGGCCAGCTCGTCGGTGAGGTTCTTGATGTCCGGGACACAGCCCAGCTTGATCGGCGCGATCATCGGCGCGACCTGCACCAGCCGCCCGAAGACATGCGCGAGCGGCAGGAAGAGCAGCACCGAGCACTCACCGGTGCGGAACAGCGGGCGCAGCCGCTCCACCACGTTGCCGCACTCCGCGAAGAAGCTGCGGTGGGTGAGCACACAGCCCTTGGGGCGGCCGGTCGTACCGCTCGTGTAGACGATGGTCGCCGGGTCGTCGGCCCTGGCGAGCGAGCTGCGCTCCTGCACGGTCGCGTCCGCGACGTCCTGCCCGAGCCGCGCCAGCTCCTCGATGCCGCCGGCCTCGATCTGCCACACGTGCTTCAGCGCGGGCAGCGTCTCGCGCACCGAGTCCACGGCGGCCGCGTGGCCCTCCAGCTCCACGATGCAGGCGGTCGCGCCCGAGTCGGACAGGATCCACTGGACCTGCTCCGGCGAGCTGGTCTCGTACACCGGCACGGTCACCCCGCCCGCGCTCCAGATCGCGAAGTCCAGCAGCGTCCACTCGTAGCGGGTGCGCGACATCAGGCCGACCCGGTCGCCCGGCTGCACCCCGGCGGCGATGAGGCCCTTGGCGGCGGCGTGCACCTCGGACAGGAACTCCCTGGCTGTCACGTCCTGCCAGACGCCGCCCACCTTGCGGGCGATGACGGCGACGTCGGGATGCTGCGCGGCGTTTCTGCGGACGATGTCGGTCAGGTTGCCGTCCGCAGGGACCTCGTACAAAGCCGGAAGGCTGAACTCGCGCAAGACTGCTGCTCCTCATAGGGCGCCGGCGCCACGACACTGTGTGATGCGACGGTGCGGTCCAAGGCTCGGGCAAGTGCTCCGGGATTCACATGTCGATTCACATGTTGAAAACCAGAGCACGACTGGACTGCCCGGACGTTACCCGTCGGTATGCCTTCTACGACAGGGGGGTCGGGTGAGATGTTCGCTGCGTCACACAGGCTGGCGTTCCTTTGCGCACAGTAGTCCACGGCCGAAGCGACCGGCGAGTAACCGGGGGGTGGTCCGCACGTGTTCACGGCATACCCTTCCTTTCCATGGCGCCCACACGTACCGGAACCAGCAGAACGCGCGTCCACGTGGTCAGCGACGTGCACGGCAACGCCCGGGACCTGGCCCGGGCCGGTGAGGGTGCCGACGCCCTGATCTGTCTCGGCGACCTCGTCCTCTTCCTCGACTACGCCGACCACTCGCGCGGGATCTTCCCCGACCTGTTCGGCAAGGAGAACGCCGACCGCATCGTGGAGCTGCGCACCGCCCGCCGCTTCGAGGAGGCGCGCGCGTTCGGCGCCCGGCTGTGGGCGGGCATCGGCGCGGACCGGGCCACCGCCATCGAGCGGGCGGTGCGCCGGCAGTACGCCGAGATGTTCGCCGCGTTCCCCACCCCGACGTACGCCACCTACGGCAATGTCGACATGCCGCCCCTGTGGCGCGAGTACGCCCGGCCGGGCACCACGGTGCTGGACGGCGAGCGGGTGGAGATCGGCGGCCGGACCTTCGGCTTCGTGGGCGGCGGCCTGCGCACGCCGATGCGGACGCCGTACGAGATCGGCGACGAGGAGTACGCGGCGAAGATCGAGGCGGTCGGCGAGGTCGACGTGCTGTGCACGCACATCCCGCCGGAGGTGCCCGAGCTGGTGTACGACACCGTCGCGCGCCGCTTCGAGCGGGGCAGCCGGGCCCTGCTGGACGCCATCCGCCGCACCCGGCCGCGCTACGCCCTGTTCGGGCACGTCCACCAGCCGCTGGTGCGGCGGATGAGGATCGGCGCGACCGAGTGCGTGAACGTGGGGCACTTCGCGGGGACGGGCCGGCCCTGGGCGCTGGAGTGGTGAGCGGGTGACGGAACGCCGATGCGGACGGGGTGAAGGCGGCAGGTCGGCGGCGCGGTAGCCTTCACGCTGCACACACGTGCGCACCCTGCGCGCGGCAGACCTCTCTTCGGTCCGTATCTGGAGGAGCCACGGCGATGGCGGAACACACCAGTTCGAGCATCACGATCGAGGCGGCTCCGGCCGACGTCATGGCGGTGATCGCCGACTTCGCGCGCTACCCGGACTGGACCGGTGAGGTCAAGGAGGCGGAGGTGCTCGCGACCGACGAGCAGGGGCGCGCCGAGCAGGTGCGGCTCGTCATGGACGCCGGCGCCATCAAGGACGACCAGACGCTGGCGTACACCTGGAGCAGCGAGCACGAGGTCTCCTGGACCCTGGTGAAGTCCCAGATGCTGCGCTCCCTCGACGGCTCCTACCTCCTCAAGCCGGCCGGCGGCTCCGCGACCGAGGTGACCTACCAGCTCACCGTCGACGTCAAGATCCCGATGCTCGGCATGATCAAGCGCAAGGCGGAGAAGGTCATCATCGACCGGGCGCTGGCGGGCCTGAAGAAGCGGGTCGAATCCGGGGAGTAGGAGCGGCCCCCGCCGCGGGCCCTCCGGCACTGCGGTCTCCGTTACCGTTCACCCTCATGCGCACCATCCTGATCACCGGCCCGGGCGGCAGCGGGCGTACGACCGTGGCTGCCGCGACCGCGGTGAACGCCGCCCGCGAGGGCACCCGCACCCTGCTGCTGAGTGCCGACCGCACGGACACCCCGGGCGCGGCACTGGGCGCCGGGACCGGACCGGTCCCCACCGAGGTCGCGGAGAACCTCACCGCCTGGCGCCCCGACGCGGCCGACCGGTTCCGGCAGGATCTCACCGCCTTCCAGACCCGCGCCGCGAACGTCCTGAACCTCCTCGGCGCCGCCCGGCTGGACGCCGAGGAGGTCACCCCGCTGCCCGGGGCCGAGGAACTGTCCTTCCTGCGCGCCCTCAGGGACGCCGCCCTCTCGGAGCGCTACGACCTCCTCGTCGTCGACCTCCCACCGCTGCCGCAGGCCCTCGCGCTGCTCGCCCTGCCCGAGGAACTGCGCCGCTACCTGCGCCGCCTGCTCCCGCCCGAGCGGCAGGCGGCCCGCGCCCTCAGGCCCGTCCTCGGCCGCTTGGCCGGCGTGCCCATGCCGGCCGAGTGGCTGTACGACACGGCCGCCCGCTGGGACCTCGAACTGGCCGCCGTCGAGACCGTCGTCGCCGACCGCCGCACCGCCGTACGCCTGGTCGCCGAACCCGGCCCGGCCGGTGCCGACGCCGTGCGCACCGCCACCCTCGGCCTCGCCCTGCGCGGCCTGGCCACCGAGGCCCTCGTCGCCAACCGCGTCCTGCCGGACGGCCCGCCGCACACCTGGCTCGCCGGCCTCCTCGCCCAGCAGCACAAAACCCTCAGCGAGTGGCAGGACAGCGAGCGCCCCTACGCCCTGCACACCGTGCCCCACCTCGGCAGGGACCCGCACGGCGGCGACGACCTCGACGCCCTCGCCGTCCCCGGCGTCAACCCCGAGCCCGCCCCGGTCGAGTGGGCCGTCAGCGACGCGCTCGCCACGGACGGCGTCCTTCTCTGGCACATCCCGCTGCCCGGCGCGATACGGGACGACCTCGACCTGATCCGGCGCGGCGACGAACTCCTGATCACCGCCGGCCCCTTCCGCCGGATCGTCGCGCTCCCCTCCGCCCTGCGCCGCTGCACCGTCGCCGGCGCCGCCCTGCGCGAGGGCGAGCTGCGCATCCGCTTCGCCCCGGACCCCGCCCTGTGGCCCGCCCCGGGACGGTGAACCGGCCGGAGCCGTTCGGGTAACGTCGTAAGGGCGAACCGTAGTCAGGAGTCCGCCATGAGCGAAGAGCGCCCCGCACCCGAACCCCCCGAGGCGGAACAGCGGGCGACCGACGCCGACGCCTGGGCCACGGCCTGCGCCGAGGACCTCGCGGCCGAGAAGGCCCGCCGCCGCGCCGAGCAGGGCCCGCCCCCCGGCTCCGCCGCCGAGGAGCTGCGCAGGTTCATGGACACCGTGGCCGACAAGCTGTCCGGCCTGCAGTCCCCCCTCCTCGGCACCCTGGCCGGCCCCGCGGCCCAGCAGGTGGTGCGCCAGGTCGTCCAGCAGGCCAAGGCCGCCGTGGAGCCCGTCGTGGAACGCAACCCGGAGGTCTTCGACCACCTCGCCGCGGCCGGCACCGAACTACTGGCCGCCTACCGCTCCGCCGTCCAGGCCCAGGAGCACCGCTGGACCACCCGGGCGGCCGACCTGGACGACGACCGGCCCGACCGTCCCGACGGGGGCGAGGGCACCGGTCCGGGGCAACGCATCGACCTGGACTGAAACCCTCCCCCGGCAGGGCCTCGGGTACGGTTGGCCGTAGCGGGGCTCGACCGAAACTGAGGGATTCATGGGACTCACCATCGGCGTCGACATCGGCGGCACGAAGATCGCGGCCGGCGTGGTCGACGAGGAAGGCAACATCCTCTCGACCTTCAAGGTGCCGACCCCCACCACGCCCGAGGCCATCATCGACGCCATCGCCTCGGCGGTGGAGGGCGCACGCGCGGGGCACGAGATCGTGGGCGTGGGCATCGGCGCCGCCGGCTACGTCAACCGGCAGCGCTCCACCGTCTACTTCGCGCCCAACATCGACTGGCGCAACGAGCCGCTGAAGGAGAAGGTCGAGGCCCGCACCGGCCTGCCGGTCGTCGTGGAGAACGACGCCAACGCGGCCGCCTGGGGCGAGTACAGGTTCGGCGCGGGCAAGGGCCACCGCAACGTCATCTGCATCACCCTCGGCACCGGCCTCGGCGGCGGCATCATCATCGGCAACAAGCTGCGCCGCGGCCACTTCGGCGTGGCCGCCGAGTTCGGCCACATCCGCATGGTCCCGGACGGCCTGCTGTGCGGCTGCGGCTCCCAGGGCTGCTGGGAGCAGTACGCCTCCGGCCGCGCCCTCGTCCGCTACGCCAAGCAGCGCGCCAACGCCACCCCCGAGCGTGCCGAGATCCTGCTGGCCCTCGGCGACGGCACCCCCGAGGGCATCGAGGGCAAGCACATCTCCATGGCCGCCCGCCAGGGCTGCCCGGTCGCCGTCGACTCCTACCGCGAGCTGGCCCGCTGGGCCGGCGCGGGCCTCGCCGACCTCGCGTCCCTCTTCGACCCCTCCGCCTTCATCGTCGGAGGCGGCCTCTCCGACGAGGGCGACCTGGTCCTCGACCCCATCCGCAAGTCCTACAAGCGCTGGCTGGTCGGCGGCAACTGGCGCCCGGTGGCCGACGTGATCGCCGCCCAGCTCGGCAACAAGGCAGGCCTGGTGGGAGCAGCCGACCTGGCCCGGGAGCCCGACCCGATCATGTAGTGAGCCCCTACGGCAGTGCCCGCCGAGTCCGCTCCCGGGACGGCGGGCATCGTCGTATGTTGATCGTATGGCGACCACCACGCTGCTCCCCAACTCGCGTACCGAACCGGATGGTTCCGCCCTCGTCCGCGTCCTGAGCTACAACATCCGCTCGATGCGCGACGACACCGACGCCCTCGCCCGAGTGATCACCGCCTGCGCCCCCGACCTGGTCCTCGTCCAGGAAGCCCCCCGCTTCTTCCGCTGGCGCAAGAAGCTCGCCCGGCTCGCCGCCGACTCCGGCCAGGTGATCCTCACGGGCGGTGCCACGGCGGCCGGCCCCGCGATCCTCTGCTCGCTCCGGGCCACCGTCGAACGCACCGAGGACGTACTGCTGCCGCTCACCCCGGGCGAGCACCGGCGCGGCCTCGCCACCGCCGTCGTGCGGTTCGGCGGCGCCCGCCTGGGAGTGATCAGCTGTCACCTCGGTCTGCGGAGCGACGAGCGGTACGAGCAGGGCGGAATGCTTCTCGACCGCCTGGCCGGACTCGGCGTCGAGCACGCCGTCGCGGGCGGCGACCTCAACGACCCTCCGGACGGCCGCACCTTCCGCAGGCTCGCCGCGAGTCTCCAGGACTGCCGGGCCACCGCGCCGTGGGGCGGCGAGCACACCTGGACCCGCACCGGACCCCACCGCCGCATCGACGCGATCTTCGCCACCAAGGGCGTCGACGTACTGGGCTGCGGCGTGCCCCTGGACCAGCCCGGCATCACCGAGACAGACCTGAGGGCGGCCACGGACCACCTCCCGGTCCTGGCCGCCCTCAAAGTCCCGGCGTCCTAGCGGATCACACGACCGCCCCGCGCCCGGGGTCGTCGTCCTCGTCCTCGTCCGTCCGCATCCGCATCACCAGCGTCGCGAAGCCGCCCAGGAAGCCGCCGATGCCCAGCGTGGTCAGCCACCAGGTCATCTGCCAGCCCAGCACCACCGCGAGCAGCAGCAGGACCGGCCCTCCGACGACCCCGAGCCAGGCGAACCTGGCGGTCGTGTCGGAGTCCGGCAGCGGCGGCGGCTCGGGCGGCACGAAGTGGCCCTCGTCGTCCTCGTCGAAGTCGTCCTCGGACGGCTCAGGCGCCCGGTGGTCGCGCGGGCCGACACCGGGCGCGAACGAGACCGAGCTGCCCAGCGGCCGGACGGGCGGGCGCGGCTCACCGGGGTCGTCGGCGCCCTCCTCCCGGACGTCCTTCTCGGGCAGCGCGAGATCCTCCACCGGCCTGAACGGCTTGTAGGGCTTGGCGCCCGGAGGGTCCGGCGGTTCCTCGCCGTACGCCGCGACGATCGCCTGCCAGGCGGCCTCCTCGTCGAAGGGCACCTTCGTCTCGTCCGGCTCGCGGTCCTCGCGGTCGGAGTCGTGCTCAGCCAACTGCGGCCGTCCCTTCCTTGCCGACACTGGGTGCGAGCCGGCCGATGAAGGCGAGGCTCTCCTCGAAGATCCGGTCCGCATCGTGGTCCAACGTCGCCACGTGGTAGCTCTGTTCCAGCACGACCTCCGTTACGTCGACGGAGGACACCCGGCTCAGGACCCGCGCCGAGTCGCCCGCCGGAACCACATGGTCCCGCGCACTGCGCAGCAGCAGCAACGGCTGGGTCACCTGGGGCAGCTCGCCGTCCAGCCGGCGCAGGAACGCCCTCAGGGAATGCGCCGCGTGCAGCGGCACCCGGTCGTACCCCAGCTCCGCCGCCCCGCCCTTGGCGATGTCGCTGGCGATGCCCTTCGTCGTGCGCACCAGGTGCCGGGCGACCGGGAGGGCGTGGGCGGACAGGCCGTGCACCCGGTTCGCCGGGTTCACGGTCATCACGCCGGTGACCCGCTCCCCGTGCTTGGCCGCGAGCCTCAGCGCCAGCGCCCCGCCCATCGACAGGCCCCCGACGAACAGCCGGGAGCAGCGGTCGGAGAGCAGCCGCAGCTCTCGGTCCACCTGCGCGTACCAGTCCGGCCAGCCGGTGACCTGCATGTCCTCCCAGCGGGTGCCGTGCCCGGGCAGCAGCGGCAGCGACACGGTCAGGCCGTGCGCCGCGTGGTGCTCCGCCCAGGGGCGCAGCGACTGGGGCGAGCCGGTGAAGCCGTGACAGAGGAGGACACCCACCTCCCCGCCCTCATGGCGGTACGGCTCGGCGCCGGGGAGAACTGGCATGTGCCTCACCGTACGCGACCGCACCGACACCGACCAGGGTCGTCGGGTCCATCGGCGGAACTCCGGGATAAGGTCTGATCGACGGAAACAGGAGGCACGCGGGTGTTGTACGGCACGATGAAGGTCGCCATCGGAGGGCCACTGAAGGTCGCCTTCAGACCCTGGGTGGAGGGCCTGGAGAACATTCCGCCCGAGGGCGCCGCCATCCTGGCGAGCAATCACCTCTCCTTCTCGGACTCCTTCTTCCTGCCGGCGGTCCTGGACCGCAAGGTCACCTTCATCGCCAAGGCCGAGTACTTCACCACCCCCGGCGTGAAGGGCCGCCTCACCGCGGCCTTCTTCAAGGGCGTCGGACAGCTCCCGGTGGACCGCTCCGGGGCGCGCGGCGCGGGCGAGGCGGCGATCAAGAGCGGCATAGACGTGCTCGAGCGCGGTGAGCTGTTCGGCATCTACCCGGAGGGCACGCGGTCGCCCGACGGCCGGCTGTACCGGGGCAAGCCCGGCGGCCTCGCGCGCGTGGCGCTCGCCACCGGCGCGCCGGTCATCCCGGTCGCGATGATCGACACCGAGAAGATCCAGCCGCCCGGCAAGGTGATGCCCAAGCTGATGCGGCCCGGCATCCGCATCGGCAAGCCGCTGGACTTCAGCCGGTACCAGGGCATGGAGCACGACCGGTTCGTCCTGCGCGCCCTGACCGACGAGGTCATGTACGAGATCATGAAGCTCTCCGGCCAGGAGTACGTCGACATGTACGCCACCGCCGCCAAGCGCCAGATCGCGGAGGCGGCGAAGGCGGCCAAGGAGGCCGAGAAGAAGAAGGCCGACTCCTAGCGGCAGCGGAAGTTCCGGGGGAGAGCGGGGAGAGCGGGGGGAGCGGGGGCATGGCCGAGCGGGAGCGGGTTCTGCGGATGTCGGTGGAGCTGCCGCTGTGGCGTGCGCTCACCGGGTATCGCGTCCTGACGATGCTGTACGCCATCGGCCTGTGCGCCACGGCCTACGAGCATTTCGTACGGCCCTGGATCGCCGTCGGCTACTACGCCGTCCTCGTCGTCTGGACGGTGGCCACCCTGCCCCGGGTCGCGAACGCGGCCGCCTGCACCAAGCGCTTCCTGGCCGCCGACCTGACCGTCGCCCTCACCGGCATCCTGCTCACCCCCCTCGCCGACAGCCACGAGCGGATCGCCGGCGGCGGCCCCACGTTGCCGTCGATATGGACCGCCGGCTCGGTGCTGGCCTTCGCCCTCAAGGGCGGCTGGCGCTGGGCCGCCGTCGCCTCCACGGCCGTCGCCGCCGTCAACCTGGTCGAGCGCGGCAGCCCCGCCCGGGACACCGTGCACAACGTGATCCTGGTCTGGGTCGCCTCCATCGCCATCGGCTACGTCGTCGAGGTCGCCCGCGCCTCCGAGCGCACCCTCGCCCGCGCCCTGGAGATCGAGGCCGCGACCCGGGAGCGGGAGCGGCTGGCCCGGGACATCCACGACAGCGTGCTCCAGGTGCTGGCGATGGTGCAGCGGCGCGGCGCGGTCATCGGCGGGGAGGCGGCCGAACTGGGGCGGCTGGCCGGAGAACAGGAGGTGGCCCTGCGCACGCTGGTCTCCGGCGGGCTGCTGCCGGTCTCCCGGGTCTCGGAGGACGCGGCCGCCGGAGCCGTCGTACGCGCCGTGGACGTCCCGGACGACGACGGTCCCGTCGACCTGCGGACCCTGCTCGCCCCGTATGCCGGAGCACGGGTCAGCCTCGCCGAGCCCGGCGCCCCGGTCCCGCTGCCGCCGGCGGCCGCCCGGGAAATGGCCGCGGCGGTCGGCGCCGCGCTGGACAATGTGCGCCGGCACGCGGGTGAACGGGCCCGCGCCTGGATCCTGGTCGAGGACGAGCCAGAAGAGATCATCGTGACCGTGCGGGACGACGGCCCCGGTGTCCCCGAGGGCCGGCTCGCCCAGGCCGAGGGCGAGGGCCGGCTGGGCGTGGCCCAGTCGATCCGCGGCCGGCTGCGCGACCTCGGCGGCAGCGCCGAGCTGATCTCCGTCCCCGGACAGGGCACGGAAGTCGAACTGAAGGTACCGAAGGGCGCCGGCGCGGCGCGGGGGAAGGCGGAGAAGCGATGACGCAGCAGGACCCGATCAAGGTCATGGTGGTCGACGACCACCCCATGTGGCGCGACGCGGTCGCCCGGGACCTGGCCGAGTCCGGCTTCGAGGTGGTCGCCACCGCCGGCGACGGCGAGCAGGCGGTGCGCCGCGCCAAGGCCGCCGCCCCGGACGTCCTCGTGCTGGACCTCAACCTGCCCGCCAAGCCCGGCGTGCAGGTGTGCAAGGAGCTGGTGGCCCACAACCCGGCCCTGCGCGTCCTGGTGCTGTCCGCGAGCGGTGAGCACGCCGACGTGCTGGAGGCCGTGAAGTCCGGCGCCACCGGCTACCTGCTGAAGTCCGCCTCGACCGAGGAGCTGCTGGACGCGGTGCGCCGTACCGCCGTCGGCGACCCGGTGTTCACCCCGGGCCTGGCCGGACTGGTCCTCGGCGAGTACCGGCGCCTGGCCTCCGAACCCGCGCCCGCCCCCGACACCGACGAGCCAGGCGCCCCGCGGCTGACGGACCGCGAGACGGAGGTGCTGCGCCTGGTCGCCAAGGGCCTGAGCTACAAGCAGATCGCCGAACGCCTCGTCATCTCCCACCGCACGGTCCAGAACCACGTCCAGAACACCCTCGGCAAGCTGCAGCTGCACAACAGGGTCGAGCTGGTCCGCTACGCGATAGAGCGCGGCCTCGACGACGAGTGAACCGGCGCCGGCGGTAAACCGGCGTCCGCGCGGTTCACCGGAATCACCGTCCCCGCCTCTCGCTGCGTGACGCACATCACCCTTACCGTGAGTGAGCGTCAGGTAACCGCAGCGAAGGGACAAGTGGCATGCGGGTCGGAGTACTGACCGGAGGCGGCGACTGCCCCGGGCTCAACGCCGTCATCCGGGGCGTCGTCCGCAAGGGCGTGCAGGAGTACGGCTACGACTTCGTCGGCTTCCGGGACGGCTGGCGGGGGCCCCTGGAGAACGACACCGTCCGTCTCGACATCCCCGCGGTGCGCGGCATCCTGCCCCGCGGCGGCACCATTCTCGGCTCCTCGCGCACCAACCCCCTCAAGGTGGAGGGCGGCATCCGCCGGATCAAGGAGAACCTGGCCAAGCAGGAGGTGGAGGCGCTCGTCGCGATCGGCGGCGAGGACACCCTGGGCGTGGCGGCACGCCTGTCCGACGAGTACGGCGTGCCCTGCGTGGGCGTGCCCAAGACCATCGACAACGACCTGTCGGCCACCGACTACACCTTCGGCTTCGACACGGCCGTGAACATCGCCACCGAGGCCATCGACCGCCTGCACACCACCGCCGAGTCCCACATGCGGGTCCTGGTCTGCGAGGTGATGGGCCGTCACGCCGGCTGGATCGCCCTGCACTCGGGCCTGGCCGGCGGCGCCAACGTCATCCTCATCCCCGAGCAGCGCTTCGACCTCGACCAGGTGTGCGCCTGGATCACCTCCCGCTTCAAGGCCTCGTACGCGCCGATCGTCGTCATCGCCGAGGGCGCCATGCCCAAGGACGGCCAGGTGGTCCTCAAGGACGACTCGCTGGACTCCTTCGGGCACGTGCGCCTGTCCGGGGTCGGCGAGTGGCTCGCCAAGGAGATCGAGAAGCGCACCGGCAAGGAGGCCCGCACCACGGTCCTCGGGCACATCCAGCGCGGCGGCACCCCCAGCGCCTTCGACCGCTGGCTCGCCACCCGCTTCGGCCTGCACGCCGTCGACTGCGTCCGCGAGGGCGACTTCGGCAAGATGGTCGCCCTGCGCGGCACCGACATCGTCCGCGTGCCCCTCGCCGAGGCCACGGCGAAGCTGAAGACGGTCGACCCGAAGCTGTACGAGGAGGTCGGGGTCTTCTTCGGCTGACGGCTCGTCCGGCTCGTCCGGCTCGTTCTGGCGGACCCGGGGACCGCGGCAGTCCCCGGGTCCGCCCCCTCACGTGGCCCTGCTCGCCCCGCGCAACCGGCCGACCAGCTCCCGCACGACCGCCGCGCCGTTCAGGGTCAGCACCGACTCCGGGTGGAACTGCACCCCCGCGAAGCCCGGCCCGCGCAGCGCGTGCACCTCGCCGTTCTCCGCCCGGCTCACCTCCACCCCGTGCGCGGCCAGCTCGCGGGCGGCCCGGTCGTCGCAGCGGGCGACGAAGCTGTTGTAGAAGCCGACGGTCTCCGGCCGCCCGAACAGGTCGATCGTGGTCTGCGCCCCCTGGTACGGCACCTCCTTGCGGACGATCTCCAGGCCCAGCTCCGCCGCGATCAGCTCGTGGCCCAGGCAGACCCCGAGCACGCCGTACCGGTGCTCCCGGATCACCTCGGCGGTCAGCCCCCGCAGGACGCGCATCTTCGGGTCGGCGAGGTCCGCGGGGTCGCCGGGGCCCGGCCCGAGCACGACCGGCCCCTCGTGCGCGAGCACGGTCTCCCGCAGTCCGGGCTCGTCGTACCGCCGGACCGTCAACTCCAGCCCGCCGGAGCGCAGCACGTGCGCCAGCATCGCGGTGAAGGTGTCCTCGCCGTCGACGACGAGCGCGTGGCCGTCGAGCGACGCGGACCGCTCCTGCATCCGCAGCCAGAACGGCGCGAGCGAGGCCCGGCGCCCGTCCAGCGCCGCGCGCACCCGGGGGTCGTCGGCCAGCCCGGGCCGCTCCCGCTCCGCGCGCGGCCGGGAGGGCCGTACGCCGAGCGCGGCCAGCACACCCGCCGCCTTCGCGTGCGTCTCCGCCACCTCGCCCGCCGGGTCGGAGCCCCGCACGAGCGTCGCGCCGACCGGGACGCGCAGCCGGCCGTCGGCCAGGATGTCGGCGGTGCGGATCAGGATGGGGGAGTCCAGGGTCTGGGCGCCCCCGGAGTCCTTGCCGAGCAGCGCCAGCGCCCCCGCGTAGTACCCCCGGCCGCCGGACTCGTGCCGCTCGATCACCCGGCAGGCGTTCTGCACCGGCGACCCGGTCACCGTCGCCGCGAACATGGTCTCCTTCAGCACCTCGCGCACGTCCAGCGAGGACTTCCCGCGCAGCTCGTACTCGGTGTGCGCGAGGTGTGCCATCTCCTTCAGCCGGGGGCCGACGACCACGCCGCCCATGTCGCCGACGGTGCACATCATCTTCAGCTCCTCGTCGACGACCATGGAGAGCTCCTCGATCTCCTTGCCGTCCGCGAGGAAGTCCAGCAGATGCTCCGGTGTCGGCCCCTCGGCGGGATAGCGGTACGTGCCGCTGATCGGGTTCATGACGACCGTGCCGCCGGACATCCTGACGTGCACCTCGGGACTCGCCCCGACCAGCGTCCGGTCCCCGGTGTGCACGACGAAGGTCCAGTACGCGCCCCGCTCGCCCTCCAGAAGCCGCCGGAACAGCGCGAGCGCGTCCGCCCGTCCGAAGCCGGGGATCTCGCCCTCGTACGTCCGCCGGATGACGAAGTTCGCGCCCTCGCCGCGGCCGATCTCCTCGTGCAGCACCCGCCCGACGATCTCGCCGTACTCCTCGTCGCCGACGTCGAAGCGGCCGCCCTCGACCCGCACGTCGTGCGCGGGCAGCGCCCGCAGGGCCTCCTCCAGCGGGACCTCGTACGACTCCTCGGGGGTCAGCACCAGCAGCGGGGTGCCGTCGTCGCGGACGTCGAAGCCGCGCTCGCGGATCTGCCGGAACGGGACGAGCGCCAGGCCTTCGTCGGGCAGGTCGGCCAGCCGGTCGCGGGGGGTCACCGGGCCGACCAGCACCTCCACCGTCTGCTCGTCCCGGCCGGGCGTGCGGCGGCGGAGCAGGGCGAAGGGGCGGGGGTCGTGCAGCAGCTGTGCCGGGTCCATGGTTCCTCTTCCGTCGGTGAGGAGGAACGACCCCGGACACGCCGAAGGCCGCCCCTCGGGCGGCCTTCGCGAAGTCGAGCGTACGCGCAGTCAGTGGGCCGCCGGATGAGCGGTCCACCACCAGTTCTGGATCGACGGCGCGAACATGGGGGGAACCCTACCGCACGTCCGTCGGTCCACGGGGTAATCAGTCCGTCTCACTCTTCGAGCCGGGCAAAAACCACTCGACACGACCCCGTAATGTTTGAGGGGTGACCGTGAACGCTAAGACCGGCCCGAGCGCCGGCAACACCTGGCGAGACCTGCCCGCGGCGCAGCAGCCCGAGTACCCCGACGCCGAGGCTCTGCGCGCAGTGATCGCGGACCTCGAGTCGTATCCGCCGCTCGTCTTCGCGGGCGAGTGTGACCAGCTGCGCGCCCGGATGGCGGCCGTCGCCAAGGGAGAGGCGTTCCTTCTCCAGGGCGGCGACTGCGCCGAGGCCTTCGACGCGGTGTCCGCCGACCACATCCGCAACAAGCTCAAGACGCTGCTCCAGATGGGTGCCGTCCTGACCTACGCGGCCTCCGTGCCCGTGGTGAAGGTGGGCCGGATCGCCGGCCAGTACTCCAAGCCGCGCTCCAAGCCGACCGAGACCCGCGACGGCGTGACCCTGCCGACCTACCGCGGCGACTCCGTCAACGGCTTCGACTTCACCGAGGCCGCGCGCGTGCCGGACCCGGAGCGGCTGAAGCGGATGTACCACGCGTCCGCCTCCACGCTGAACCTGGTGCGCGCCTTCACCACCGGCGGCTACGCCGACCTGCGCCAGGTGCACGCCTGGAACCAGGACTTCGTGAAGTCGTCCCCGTCCGGCCAGCGCTACGAGCAGCTCGCGCGGGAGATCGACAACGCGCTGAACTTCATGCGGGCCTGCGGCACCGACCCGGAGGAGTTCAAGACCGTCGAGTTCTACTCCTCGCACGAGGCGCTGCTGCTGGACTACGAGTCCGCCCTGACCCGGGTCGACTCCCGCACCGGCAAGCTGTACGACGTCTCGGCGCACATGGTGTGGATCGGTGAGCGCACCCGGCAGCTCGACCACGCGCACATCGAGTTCGCCTCCCGGATCCGCAACCCGATCGGCATCAAGCTCGGCCCGACGACGACGGCCGAGGAGGCGCTGCAGTACATCGACCGCCTCGACCCCGACCGGGAGCCCGGCCGGCTGACCTTCATCGTCCGCATGGGCGCCGACAAGGTCCGCGACCGGCTGCCCGAGCTGGTCGAGAAGGTCACCGCCTCCGGTGCCACCGTGGCCTGGGTGACCGACCCGATGCACGGCAACACCTTCGAGGCCGCCTCGGGGCACAAGACCCGCCGCTTCGACGACGTGCTCGACGAGGTCAAGGGCTTCTTCGAGGTCCACAAGGCGCTCGGCACCCACCCGGGCGGCATCCACGTGGAGCTGACCGGCGACGACGTCACCGAGTGCGTGGGCGGCGGCGACGAGATCTTCGTCGACGACCTGCACCAGCGCTACGAGACGGCCTGCGACCCGCGGCTGAACCGCAGCCAGTCCCTCGACCTGGCGTTCCTCGTCGCGGAGATGTACCGGGACCAGTAGCCCGGCCCGGCGATCTGGGGCGCGGATCACACCGGTCCGCGCCCCTTCGCACTGTTGCGGTCCTCCGAGGGGCAGGTAAGGTTAGGTTTGCCTCACCGGGAACCGGAATGCGGGAACGGGGCGGCAGTCGACGAGCGATCCCGTCCGGGAGGTGGAATCCGCGTGTACGTGTGCAGTTGCTTCGGCATCACCGAGGCCCAGGTCAAGCAGCACGCGGAGGACGGCGCCTGCACCCCGCGCCAGATCGCGTCCGCCTGCAAGGCGGGCACCGACTGCGGCTCGTGCGTCCGCCGCATCCAGGCCCTCCTCGGCCGGGGCGCCTGTCCGCGCCGCGAGTCGGCCGACCAGGGCAGGCCGGTGCTCACCGAGCTCCCGGACGCCGCCTAGCCCTCGCGTCAGTCCGAGCTTTTCGGCTGCTCGATGATCTGGGCGATGTAGAGCGCCTCGCCGAGTTTGTCCACCAGCTCCAGCTGGGTGTCGAGGTAGTCGATGTGGTGCTCCTCGTCGGCGAGGATGTCCTCGAAGATGTTCGCCGACGTGATGTCGCCCTTCTCGCGCATCACCTTGATGCCCCGCCGCAGCCGGTCGATGGCCTCCACCTCGATCTGCCGGTCGGCCTCGAACATCTCCCGGACCGTCTGGCCCACCCGCACATGGAACAGCCGCTGGTAGTTGGGCAGACCCTCCAGGAACAGGATCCGGTCGGTGAGCACCTCGGCGTGCTTCATCTCGTCGAACGACTCGCGCCGCGTGTACGCCGCGAGCTTGTACCAGCCGAAGTTCTCCTGCATCTTCGCGTGCAGGAAGTACTGGTTGATCGCGGTCAGCTCGCCGGTGAGCTGCTCGTTGAGGAATTCGATGACCTCGGGGTCGCCCTGCATCGCAGCGGCTCCTTCCACAAGGGGGACGGGGGAGGGGTGCGGCCCGCATGATTGCACCGGCGGCGAAGATCGTCCAGTAAGTGCGTACTTAGTAAGTTCGTGCTGAGTTGATGCTGATTGTCCGATTCAAAGAGGGGTGGTCAAGGGCACTGCCCCAGGTCTGTCAGGATGGAGACATGGGTCATCCGGTGGAGCGCGCGTCTGGGGCAGCGGCAGGGTCCGAGCTTCCGCCGGGGCAGCGACTCCAGCGTGGCTGGCCGGTCACGCACTACGGACCCGTGCCGAAGTTCCGCCCCGAACGCTGGGAGTTCCGGGTCTTCGGCGCCACCGCCGACGGTGACAAGCGCACCTGGAACCACGAGGAGTTCACGGCCCTGCCGTACACCACCGTGGTGGCCGATCTGCACTGCGTGACCAAGTTCAGCATGCTCGGCGCGGAGTGGGGCGGCATCCCCGCCCGCGTGATCCTGGACGAGGCCCCGCCGGCGCCGGACGTCACCCATGTGATGGTCTGGGCGGAGTACGGCTTCAGCGCCAATCTGCGCCTCGCGGACTTCGCCTCCGACCGCACGATCTTCGCCACCCACAAGGACGGCGAACTGCTCACCGCCGAGCACGGCTTCCCGGTCCGGCTGATCGTCCCCCACCTGTATGCCTGGAAGGGCCCGAAGTGGGTGCGGGGCGTGGAGTACATGACCGCCGACCGCCGCGGCTTCTGGGAGGAGCGCGGCTACCACAACGTCGGCGATCCCTGGAAGGAGCAGCGCTACTCCTACCAGGAGGAGCCGGGGGAGGGACCGGAACTCTGACCGCCCCGGGCCTCAGCCGTCCCTGAGCTTCTTCAGGCGCTCCACGTCCGCCGCGTGTCCCTCCTTGCCGCCCGGCGTCTCGATGACGAGCGGGACGCCCGCGGTCGCCGGGTGGGTCATCAGGGCGCGGAAGGGGTCCTCGCCGATGTGCCCGGCGCCGATGTTCTCGTGCCGGTCCTTGTGCGCGCCGGCCACGTCCTTGGAGTCGTTGGCGTGGATCAGCTTCAGCCGGCCCGCGCCGACCGTCTCGACCAGCAGGTCCAGGGTCTGGTGCATGCCGTGCGGGCCGGTCAGGTCGTGCCCGGCGGCGAAGACGTGACAGGTGTCCAGACAGACGCCGAGCTTCGGATGGGCGTCCAGTGCCTCGAAGTACGGCGCGAAGTCCCAGGTGCGCGAGCACAGCGAGGCGCCCTGCCCGGCGGTCGACTCCAGCAGCAGGAACGGGTCGTCGTCGTGGGTCAGCTCGTCCAGCAGCGGCAGCATGTGCTCCCGCACCTGCTTCAGCGCCACCTCCCGGGCCCGCCCGCCGGTGGCGCTGCCCGTGTGCACGACCACGCCCAGCGCGCCGATCTCCCGCCCGCGCCGCAGCGAGTGCCTGAGCGAGTCCACCGACCGCTCCACGGTCGCCTCGGTGTGCGAGCCGAAGTTGATCAGATAGGGGGCGTGCACGTACGCCGGCACCGACTCCTCGGCGCACGCCTGCCGGAACGCCTCGTCCTGCCGGGGGTTCCCGGCCGGGGTCGCCCATCCGCGCGGGTTGGCCACGAAGACCTGCACGGTCTCCGCCTTCAGGTCGCGCGCGTACGACAGCCCCACCGTGTGCAGGCCCCCGGCCACGGGGACATGACTGCCGACGGGGTTGCGCAGGGGGGTGTTTCGCCGAGGTGTCACCCGTTCAGGGTGTCATGCCGCCCCGGCCCGCCGGACCGCGGTCCGGCGACGCCCCCGGTCACCGGATGGTGATCGTGATCGTCGACCCCTTCGGCGCCCGCTCGCCGCCCGCCACCGACTGCCGCTTCACCGTGTCGCCGAAGAGCCCGAGCAGCCCCCGGTCCACGTTCACCTGGAAGCCCGCGTCCTCGAGCGCCTTCTTCGCGTCGTCGACGCTGTCGCCCGTCACGTCCGGCACCTTCAGCATCTCCGGGCCCTTGGACAGCGTCAGCGTCACGGTGTCGCCCTCGGCGGCCCGGCTGTCGCCCACCGGGGTCTGCCGGGCGACCTGCCCCGCGTCGTACTCGGAGTTGACCCGCTGGGCGGAGACGGTCACCTTCAGACCGGCCTCCTGGAGATCCTGCCGGGCGCTGTCCAGGTCCTCCCCGGTGACGTCCGGCACGTCGACCGGGCTGCCCTTGCTGACCACCAGGGCGATCGCCGAGCCGGCGTGCCGCCCGGTGCCTGCGTCGGGACTGGTGCCGATCACCGCGCCCCGGGCGATGGCGTCGCTGAACTCCCGGGTGACCATGCCCGGCTCGAGCCCGGCCGCCTTCAGCTGTGCCTGCGCCTTGCCCAGCGGGACGCCGTGCAGGTCCGGCACCTTCACGATCTCGGGGCCCCGGGAGATCACCAGCGTCACCGAGTCGTTGCTCCGGATCCGCGCCCCGGCCGCCGGGTCGGTGCTGATCACCGTGCCGCGCCGCACCGTGTCGCTGTACTCCTGCTTGACCTGCTTGACCTTCAGCCCGGCCGCGTCGAGCCGCGCCCGCGCCTGCTTCTCGGTCTTGGCCAGCAGGAGCGGGACCTTGGTGAACTGCCCCGAGTTGATGTACCAGACCCCGGCGCCCACGCCGAACACCACCAGGACGGCGGCGATCAGGGTCAGGAGCCCGCGCCGGGGCCGCGCACGCCGCCCGGCGACCGGCGGGGCCTCCAGCCGGCTGGTGTGCTGGACCGCCGCCCGGCCCTCGTCCTCCTCGTTGACCGGCAGCGGCCGGGGCACCGTCAGCGAGCGCGGGATCACGCTCGTCCGGTCCTCGGCGCTGTCGTGCTCGGCGGCCAGCGCCTGCGGCGGCAGGGCGTCGAGCTGCGCGGCACCGAGCCCGGCCCGCGCCTGCAGCACCTGCCCGAGCAGCGCCGCCGCGTCCTGCGGCCGCACGTCCGGGACGCGCGCGGTGGCCGCGGCGACCAGCTCGTCCAGCTCGTACGGCAGCCCCGGCACCAGCGCCGAGGGCGGCGGAACGTCCGCGTGGATGTGCTGGTAGAGGACCTGCGCCGGGGAGTCCCCGGAATGCGGCTTGGAGCCGGTCAGCATCTCGTACAGCACCACCCCGCACGCGTAGACGTCGACGCGCGGGTTCGCGGTGCCGTGCTCTATCTGCTCCGGCGCCAGGTACGACACCGTGCCGAGCACGGCGCCCGTGGTGCTGGTCACCGTGTCCACGGACCGCACCAGCCCGAAGTCGGCCACCTTGACCCGGCCGTCGTCCCCTATCAGGACGTTCTCCGGCTTCATGTCCCGGTGCACGAACCCGGCCCGGTGCGCGGCACCGAGCGCGGCGAGCACCGGCTCCAGGATGTCCAGCGCCGCGCGCGGCTGCAGCGCACCCCGGTCCCGCAGCACGTCGCGCAGGGTGCACCCGGCGACGTACTCCATCGCCAGGTACACGTACGACCCGTCGGTGCCCTGGTCGAAGACCTGCACCACGTTCGGGTGGGCCAGCCGGGCGACCGACTTGGCCTCCCGGATGAACCGCTCCACGAACGACCCGTCGGCCGCCAGGGTCGGGTGCATCACCTTGAGCGCGAGAACCCGGTCCAGGCGGGTGTCCAGGGCCCGGTAGACCGTGGCCATCCCGCCGGCCGCGATCCGCGCGTCCACGCGGTACCGGCCGTCGAGCACCTGCCCGACGAGGGGGTCCTGAAGGGTCGTATCCACGCAGGGGAGTCTACGAGGACCCGCCGACAGTGCCCCACGCTGCGCCGCTGCCGGTGACGGACTGCAGCACAGCTGTGACGGGTCCGCGATCAGAAGGCGGGGCGCTCGGGGTCCAGCCGCGCCCGGCCCTCGGCCGGCGAGGAGGCCTCCGCGAAGTGCCGGCGCGGGATCCGCCCGGCCAGCCGGGCCAGACGGCCGGCCTCCACCGCGTGCCGCATGGCGGCCGCCATCAGCTCCGGCTCCTGTGCGCGCGTGACCGCCGAGGCGAGCATCACACCGGCGCACCCCAGCTCCATCGCCAGCGCCGCGTCCGACGCCGTCCCGGCGCCCGCGTCCAGGATCACCGGCACGCGCGCGTGCTCCACGATCAGCTGGAAGTTGTGCGGGTTGCGGATGCCGAGCCCCGACCCGATCGGCGACCCCAGCGGCATCACCGCCGCACAGCCCACGTCCTGCAGCCTGCGCGCGAGCACCGGGTCGTCGTTCGTGTACGGCAGCACCGTGAACCCGTCGTCGACCAGCGTCTCCGCCGCCTCCAGCAGCTCCACAGGGTCCGGCAGCAGCGTCCGCTCGTCGGCGATGACCTCCAGCTTGACCAGCTCCGTGCCCAGCGCCTCCCGGGCCAGCCGCGCGGTCAGCACGGCCTCGCCGGCGGTGAAGCAGCCCGCCGTGTTCGGCAGCACCCGGATGCCCAGCCGCTGCAGCACCGACAGCACCGAGCCGTGCACGGACGGGTCCACCCGCCGCATCGCGACCGTCGTCAGCTCGGTGCCGGAGGCGACCAGCGCCCGCTCCAGCAACTCCAGGCTGGGCGCGCCGCCCGTGCCCATGATCAGCCGTGAGCCGAAGGACACGCCACCGATCACCAGGGGATCGTCGGCCATGGCTCAGCCTCCCTGCACGGCGGTGAGAACCTCGACGCGGTCGCCCTCCGCGAGCGCGGTGGCCGCCCACTGCGCGCGCGGGACGACCGTCTCGTTGACGGCGGCGGCCACCCCGGAGGGTGCCGCGGTGAGGGTCCGCACCAGCGTGTCGAGAGCGGTGCCCGGGGCGATGTCCCGGCGCTGCCCGTTGACGGAGATCGAGATGCTCATGCGGGCTGCTCCTCGAGAACGGCGCCGAAGCGCTCCGGCGCGAACGGACGGGCCTCGGCCGGCAGCTCGCCGCCGACCAGCACCTCGGCCATCACGTCCCCGGTGACCGGTGTGAGCAGTACGCCGTTGCGGTAGTGCCCGGTGGCCAGCAGCAGCCCGTCCAGCCCGGACGGGCCGAGCAGCGGCGCGTTGTCCGGGGAACCGGGCCGCAGCCCGGCCCGGGTCTCGGTGAGCGGCAGCTCGGTGATGCCCGGCACCAGCTCGTGGGCGTCGCGCAGCAGCTCGTACACGCCCCCCGCGGTCACCGTCGTGTCCCAGCCCAGCTCCTCGCTGGTGGCGCCGACGACCAGCTCTCCGTTCTCCCGGGGCACCAGATAGACGTGGCTGCCGCGCACCACGGCCCGCACGGTGCGGCTCAGGAACGGCGCGTACCGCCGGGGCACGGTCAGCCGCAGCACCTGCCCCTTGACCGGCCGCACCGGAGGCAGGAGGGCGTCCGGCACGCCCGCGAGGCGCCCGCTCATGCTGCCGGCCGCGAGCACCACCTGGCCGGCGTGCAGCGCGGTGCCGTCCGCCGTGGTGACACCGGTCGCCCGGCCCGCCGCGACCTCCAGCCGCTCGGCCCAGGCCCGGTGGAACACCACTCCGGCCCGCTCGCACGCGGTCACCAGGGCCGCCGCCAGCCGCCGGGGATCGACCTGGTGGTCGCCGTCGACCCGCAGCCCCCCGCGCACCCCCGGCGCGAGCATCGGCTCCAGACGCCGGCAGTCCCGGCCCGAGAGCCACACCGACTCCAGCCCGCAGCGCTGCTGCAGGGCGTGCAGCTCGCGCAGGTGGGCGCGGTCGTCGGCGTCCAGCGCGACGGCGAGGGTGCCGCAGCGGCGGTAGCCGAGGTCGTGACCGGTCAGCTCGGTCAGCTCGGCCGCGAACTCCGGGTAACGCCGGGCCGATTCGAGGTTCAGGGCGAGCAGTGTCTCCTCGCCGTAGTGCAGTTCGGTGACCGCGGCCAGCATTCCGGCCGCCACCCGCGCGGCCCCGCCGCCGGGCTCGGGGTCCACCACGGCCGTGGCGAGCCCGCGCTGCGCGGCGCGCCAGGCCGTGACCAGGCCGATGATGCCGCCCCCGATGACGAGGACGTCGGACGTACGTGACGACATGGGCGTCCAGCCCCTCCCTTCGCCGGCATGACCCGGATCAGGTTCGTACGGTCGGAGGCCGCCAGCCTCCCTCTCAGCCCGGTGCGTCCGGGCTCCCGCGAGTGCTTGTACGGTGGCCACCCTAGCCCGCAGGGCGCCGCACTCGTAAGGGAGCCTCGTTCATGGCCCGGTCGCTCGACGGCCTGATCCTCGCCCCGGTGGCCGATCAGGCCCCGGGTCAGGTGGGGACCCGCACCCGCTTCGCCTACCACGAGCAGGACGGCGAGATCTGGGCCGACTACGCGGGCGGCGACGTCGTGCGCGGCCATCTGGTGGGCACCCGGCGGGGCGACCGGCTGGACTTCCGGTACGTGCAGCTGAAGCGCGACGGCACCACCTCCTCGGGGCACTGCGTCTCGACCGTCGTGGAGCTGCCGGACGGGCGGGTGCGGCTGGAGGAGACCTGGCAGTGGGAGTCGCAGGACGGCGCCGGGACCAGCGTGGTGGAGCAGGTCACCGAGGACGTCCGCTGACTGACGCCCTGTCAGTCGACCTGCCGGTTGACTATGGTGATCGGGTGAGCGAGCAGACAGCGCGACAGAGCACGTCACCGGGGCGGCGGGTGGTTGTCGTCGGCGCGGGCATGGCCGGGGTGCAGACCGCGGTCGCCCTCAGGGAACAGGGCTTCACCGGCACCGTGACCCTCATCGGTGCCGAACCCCATCAGCCGTACGACCGGCCGCCGCTGTCCAAGGCCGTCCTGCTCGGCAAGGCCGAGGGCTCCGCCTTCGACGTCGACTTCGACGCGCTCGGCGTCGAACTGAGGCTCGGCTGCGAGGTGCTGGGCGTGCGCCCCGCCGAGCACGAGCTGGACACCGAGGCCGGGCCGGTGCCCTACGACGTGCTGGTCCTCGCCACCGGAGCCGAACCCGTCCGGCTGCCGGGCACCGAGGGCGTGCCCGGCGTGCATCTGCTGCGCACCCTGGACGACGCCGAACGGCTGCGGCCCGTCCTCGCCCGGCAGCACGACATCGTCGTCGTCGGCGCCGGCTGGATCGGCGCCGAGTTCGCCACGGCCGCCCGCGAGGCCGGGTGCGCCGTCACCGTCGTCGAGGCCGCCGGCCGGCCGCTCGCGGGCGCCCTGCCCGCCGAGGTCGCCGCGCCGATGGCCGGCTGGTACGCGGACGCGGGCGCCGAACTGCGCACCCACGCGCGCGTGGAGCGCGTCGAGCCCGGCGCGGTGGTGCTCGCCGACGGCACCCGGCTGCCCGCGGGCGCCGTCGTCGTCGGCATCGGGGCCCGGCCCGCCACGGCCTGGCTGACCGGCTCCGGCATCGCACTGGGCGCGCACGGCGAGGTCGTCGCCGACGCCCGACTGCGCACCTCCCTGCCCGACGTGTACGCCGTCGGCGACTGCGCCTCCTTCCCCTCCGCCCGGTACGGCGAGCGGCTGATGGTCCACCACTGGGACAACGCCCTGCAGGGCCCGCGCACGGTCGCCGCCAACATCCTCGGCGAGACGCCGGTGGTCTACGACCCGGTGCCGTACTTCTGGTCCGAGCAGTTCGGCCGGTTCGTCCAGTACGCCGGCCACCACGCGGGCGCCGACCGGCTGGTGTGGCGCGGCGACCCGGCGGGCCCGGCCTGGACGGTGTGCTGGCTGCGCGGGGACCGGCTGGTCGCCCTGCTGGCCGTGGGCCGGCCGCGCGACCTGGCCCAGGGGCGGCGGCTGATCGAGGCGGGCCGGCACATGGATCCCGGGGCGCTGGCCGACCCCTCCCGGCCGCTGAAGGACGCCACCGCTCCGTAGGCGCGTCCTCCCAGGTGGACCGGTCTGACTTCCGACTGTCAGTGGTGGATGGCAGGCTAGATCCCGTGACCGAGATTGACGCAAAGATCGATGCTCTCGTCCCCGCCTGGCTCACCCTCCCCGACATCGCCGAACAGCTCGGTGTCGAGGTGACGCGTGTGCGGCAGCTGGTCAAGGAGGGCCAGCTCATCGCCGTGCGCCGCGGGGAGAACCGGGCGCTGCACGTCCCCGCCGCCTTCATCGACGGGGACAAGGTCGTCAAGGGCCTCACCGGCACCCTGACGCTCCTGAGGGACGACGGCTTCACGGTCGAAGAGATGATCGAGTGGCTCTTCACCCCCGACCCGACCCTGCCCGGCACCCCCGCGCAGGCCCTGAACGAGAACCGCGGCACGGAGGTGAAGCGCCGCGCCCAGGCGCTCGCCGTCTGACAGCCCCGCCCGACGAACGCCGCCCGCGCCGCGCACAGCACGGGGCGCGTGCGGCGCGGGTGCCGTCCACGCCGCCGCTGCCCGCGGCATGGGCGTCGCGCGTCCCGGGCAGGTGCGTCCGTGCCGTGGGGCGGGGCATGCGATGGTGTGCGTCGTCCGTACGCTCAGGGACACACCGATCACCCGGGGGGACCCACGCATGTCCGACACCGCTCGCAGCAGGCTCGCCGCCGCCCGTCTCTATCTCTGCACGGACGCCCGCAAGCGGCAGGGCGACCTCGCCGAGTTCCTGGACGCGGCCCTCGCCGGCGGCGTCGACATCGTCCAGCTGCGCGACAAGGGCATGGAGGCCGCCGAGGAGCTGGAGCACCTGGAGGTCTTCGCCGACGCCTGCGCCCGCCACGGCAAGCTGCTCGCGGTCAACGACCGGGCCGACGTCGCCCACGCGGCCCGCGCCGACGTGCTGCACCTCGGCCAGGGCGACCTCCCGGTGCCCGCGGCCCGCGCGATCCTCGGCGACGACGTCCTGGTGGGCCGCTCCACCCACGCCGAGTCCGAGGCCGCTGCGGCCGCCGTCCAGGACGGCGTGGACTACTTCTGCACCGGCCCCTGCTGGCCCACCCCGACCAAGCCCGGCCGGTCCGCCCCCGGCCTCGGCCTGGTCCGGTACACCGCCGGCCTGGCCACCGACCGCCCCTGGTTCGCCATCGGCGGCATCGACCTCGGCAATCTGGACCAGGTACTGGACGCGGGCGCCCGCAGAGTGGTCGTGGTCCGCGCGATCACCGAGGCGGACGACCCCGGAGACGCGGCGGCCGCACTCGCGAAGCGGCTCCGGCAGGTCTAGCGCCCGCCCCGACAGGGCCGCTGTCCAGGTTTTTGTCCAAGGGGTGGACAAGGAAGCGGCAATTCGGGCAAATTTCCGCCATACGGTTGGGGGCCCGCCCACCCCTGGCTAACCTGCCGGTATGGCCCTCGGAACCGCATCCACCAGGACTGATCGCGCCCGCACCGTGCGCGACATCCTCGCCACCGGCAAGACGACGTACTCGTTCGAGTTCTACGCGCCGAAGACGCCCAAGGGCGAGCGGAACCTGTGGAACGCGCTGCGCAGGGTCGAGGCCGTGGCGCCGGACTTCGTGTCCGTCACCTACGGTGCCGGCGGCACCACGCGCACGACCACCGTCCGGGAGACCCAGCAGATCGTCGTCGACACGACGCTCACCCCGGTCGCCCACCTCACCGCGGTCGACCACTCCCTCGCCGAACTGCGCAACATCATCGGTCAGTACGCGGACGCCGGCATCCGCAACATGCTCGCCGTGCGCGGCGACCCGCCCGGCGACCCGATGGGCGAGTGGGTGCCGCATCCCCGGGGCGTGACCTATGCGGCCGAACTCGTGCGGCTCATCAAGGAGTCGGGCGACTTCTGCGTCGGTGTCGCCGCCTTCCCGGAGATGCATCCGCGCTCCACCGACTGGGACACCGACGTCCGGCACTTCGTCGACAAGTGCCGGGCGGGCGCCGACTACGCCATCACACAGATGTTCTTCCAGCCGGAGTCGTATCTGCGGCTGCGCGACCGGGTGGCGGCCGCGGGCTGCGAGACCCCGGTCATCCCGGAGGTCCTGCCGGTCACCAGCGTGAAGATGCTGGAGCGCGTGCCCAAGCTGAGCACCGCCCTGTTCCCGGACGCCCTGAAAGAGCGGATCCTCACAGCGAAGGACGATCCGGCGGCGGTACGCTCCATCGGTATCGAGTTCGCCACGGAGTTCTGCGCACGGCTGCTGGCCGAGGGAGTGCCCGGACTGCACTTCATCACGCTCAACAACTCCACGGCGACCCTGGAAATCTACGAGAACCTGGGCCTGCACCATCCCCCGCAGGCCTAGACCGGCCGCACCGCGATACGACACACTGCGTAGCGGCCACTGGGAGAGGGGCGTACATGGGCTGGACGGTCCTCTACATCGCGTTCGGCGTCGTCGCACTGTGGCTGCTCGGCGAGGTGCTGCTGCAGTACAAGGCGCGGCTGCGCTGGCGGCTGCTCGCGTTCACCGGTTTCCTCGGCGTCGTCCTCGGCGTGCTGATGCCGTCCGTCGTCGTGATCGGTCTGGGTGCGATCGCCTTCGCGATCGGCCAGACCTACGTCACGCTGTCCTTCCGCCGCGGCTTCTCGGCCGGCTGGGCGGTCAAGCGGCCGGAGGCCGGGTCCGGCGGCAGCAGCAAGCGCCGCCGCGGCCGGGCGGAGCGCCAGGACCCGACGCTGGAGGTCTCCGACCTCGAGGCCGCGCACGGGGCGGACGGCCAGGACGCCGGCCCGGCCGGCGAGGCCTTCGCCTACGGCGACGACGACTACGACCGCGACGACGTCTTCACCCCCATCCGCACCCCCGATCCCGCCGCCGAGACCACCACCGTCTACGAGCCCCAGCCTCTGGAGGAGGACTCCGGCTCCTACGGCGTCTACGGCGACACCGCCGGCTACGCGACCGCCGCCCAGCCCCAGGGCGCCGAGCAGGCCTACGCCTACGACTACTCGGGCTACGGCCAGCAGCAGGGCTACGCCCAGGACGCCTACGGCACCGGCGGCCAGCAGAGCTACGCCAACTACTCCGACCCGTACATCGGCGCCCAGGCCTACGGCGCCTCCTACTCCACGGGCTACGACCAGCAGTACGGCCAGCAGCAGAGCTACGGCCAGGACGCCTACGGCACCGGCGGCTACGGCGGGACCCCGCCCGGCGGCGTCTGGGTCCCGCAGCAGCGCACCGACGACACCTACGGCGGCGAACTCCCGCAGGAACAGCCGTATCCCTACCAGCAGGACGGGCAGCAGCAGCCCGGCACCGGCTACGACGAGCAGTACCGTTTCTGAGGCCGGTGGCGGACCCGGGCCCAGTACCGTTCCCGAGCCGTCGGGACCGCCTCGGTGAACGCGGGCCGCGCTCCCGGCGTTCGGCTCACTGCGAGCCCCGGAAGTCCGGCCCCTCCACGATCAGGCCCGCCACCAGGGTGCCCGACATGCCCGCGTGCGGGAGCCCGCCACCGGGGTGGGACCAGCCGCCGACGGCGAACAGGCCCGGCAGCGCCGTGCTGTTGGCGGGGTGCAGGATCTCCCCGTCCGCGGCCAGCGCGGGCGGCGGCACCGCACCGCCCCGGGCCCCCGTCTCCCGCTCGGTGTGCACCGGGGTGCGCACCTCGCGCCACAGCAGCCGCTCGCGCAGCCCCGGCACCGCCCGCTCGGCGGCGGTGACCATCCGGTCCGCGACGGCGTCGGCGGCCCCCGGCGCGGCCCAGTCGTGAGCGGTCGCGGACGGCACGGTCGCCGTCAGCACCACGGACTCGTGGTCCCCGTCGGGCCGCAACGCCGGGTCGTCCGGCCGATCGACGCGGACCGCCGGGCGGCCGGACGCCACACCCTGCCCGAACAGGTCCACTCCGCCCTCCACGACGGCGGAGTGCACCACCGTGCGGTGCACCGCGCCGGGCTCCCGCGCGCCGCGCAGCGCCAGGCACACCACGACCCGGCCGGGGAACCGGTCCTCGGCCCCGGGCGCCACGTCGTGCGCGCCGTACAGCGTCCGGCCCCCGGCCGTCCCGGCCAGCCGCCAGGGGCCCGGCGCCACCACGAAGTCCGCCTCGGCCACCGCCCCGTCGGCCAGCTCGACCCCCGCCGCCCGGCCGTCCTTCTCCACGACCCCGGTGACCTCGGCGCCGAAGACGAACTCCACCTTCCGCTGCACGCACCGCTCGTACACCGCGCGCGCCAGCTCCCGGATGCCGCCGCGCACGTACCAGGTGCCGAAGGCGTGCTCCATGTACGGCAGCACGGCCGCGCTCGCCGGAGCGGTCCGCGGGTCGAGGCCGTGGGCGAGGGCATGGCTGTCCAGGAGGGCCGCCAGCCGCTCGTCACGCAGCTCCCACGCGCCGATCTCCGCCAGGGTGCCCGCCCGCCGGGTGCGCAGCAGCCGCTTGTGCGGGACCGCCGGATAGGGCTCCCGCTCGGCCAGCACCTGCCAGTTGGGCCACAGCGGCTCCTCCAGCAGCGGCCGGCGGGTGCGGTCCCAGGCCTCGCGGGCCCGGACCAGGAAGTCCCCCCAGCGCTGCCCGGCCCCCGCTCCCAGTGCCTCGTCCAGGGCCGCGACGACACCCGCGCGCGAGGCGTTCGGCAGGGACACCTCGGTGCCGTCCGCGAAGACGTGCCGGGCGGCCGGGTCGACCTGGACCAGCTCGACCACGTCCTCCAGGGGCTGCTTGCCGGTCTTGACGAACAGATCCCGGTAGACCGCGGGCAGCGTCAGCAGGCCGGGGCCGGTGTCGAAGGCGAAGCCGTCCCGCTCGAAGCGGCGCACCGCACCGCCGTAGGTCTCGCCCCGCTCGTACACCGCCACCCGGTGGCCCGCGACGGCCAGCCGGGCAGCGGCCGCCATCGCGCCCATCCCGGCGCCGATCACCGCAATCCGTGCCATGCCTGCGACTGTATCGACCGCCACCGACACTCCGCCCCGCGGGCGGTGCGGGGCGGGTCAGCCCGGCGGCCCGGAGACCCGGGAGGCCTCCCGCCGCTCCTCCCGCCGCCGGGCCCGGCGCCGCAGGAAGCGCCGGATACGGGAGACGAGGAACACCAGCACCACCAGGCCGGTGACGAGCAGGACGCCCGCGACGACCGCCGCCGCCAGTGGATGGAACATCGCGAACGAGACGATCGCGCCCACCCCGAGATCCTCGGCGAGGCTCAGGACGATGTTGCTGAACGGCTCCGGCGAGGTGTTGACCGCCATCCGCGTCCCGGCCTTCACGGTGTGACTGGCCAGCGCCGCCGACCCGCCGATCAGCCCGGCCGCCACATCGGTGAGCGAACCGCTGTGCCCGGCGAGCAGCGCCCCGACCCAGGCGCCCGCGAGCGGCCGGACCACCGTGTGCACGGAGTCCCACACCGAGTCGACGTACGGGATCTTGTCGGCGACCGCCTCGCACAGGAACAGCACGCCGGCCACGATCAGCACCTCGGGCCGCTGCAGCGTCTGCGGGACGTCGTCGCTGATCCCCGTCGCGCCGAAGAGGCCGAGCAGCAGCACCACCGCGTAGGCGTTGACGCCGCTGGCCCAGCCGCTCGTGAAGACCAGGGGGAGTACGGACACGCCCGCGATCGTAGCCAGAGAACCGCCCGGCGGGGTGGGCCCGTGCGCGCAGACATGAGTATCCGTACCTAGGCACCGAGATGAGTACGCGCGCGGATGGGGCGCGACCTGCGCGGACGGGAGAGTGGAGGCACGGCAAGGGGCGCGGCCCGGCACCGCCGGCACGGGGCGGCGGAACGGCGCACGCGCCCTGGCCGCTCCTTCCGCCGGTCCGCCGGCGGAAGCGAGGCACGGGGGGCCCGGGGCAGACCACCACGGGGGAACAACCGGGGGAAACCGTACGGGGGAGTACGGGAAGTACGGGGGAGTGGGAAGGCGCCGGTCCGGCATCGGGCCGGCGCCTTCCGACGTGCCGACGTGTCCCCGCCCGCTCAGTCCTTGCCGCTCACCCGCCCCTGGAGCAGCCGGGACAGCGCCGCGTGGACGTCGTCCAGGGACCGCTGCGGCTGGAAGGACTTCCAGTCCAGCGCGGCCACCAGGACCATGCCCACCAGCGCCGCCGCCGTGAGCTGCACATCGATCTCCTCGCTGAACTCGCCGGCCGCCACGCCCTCGCGCAGCACCCCCTCCACGACGGCGACGGCCTCCTGCCGGACCACCATCAGCGTGGACTGCCAGGCGCGGTTGGTGCGCCACAGCTCGGCCACGTACAGCTGCGTGAAGGCCGGGTAGCGGTCGATGAAGACCAGGCCCGCGCGGACCATCGCGTCCAGCGCGTCCACCCTGCTGCCGCCCTCGGCCGCCGTCCGCTCCGCCGCCTCCCGCAGCGAGGCGGTCAGCAGACCCACACCGTGCCGCAGCAACTCCTCGAAGAGCACCGACTTGCTCGCGAAGTTGTAGTAGACCGTGCCCTTCGCGACCCCGGCCCGCTCGGCGATCTCGTCCACCGTGGTGGCGGAGAAGCCCTGCTCGGCGATGAGCGTGACGGCCGCCTCGTAGAGCTTCTGCCGGGTGGCCTCGCGGCGCGTGCTGCCGCCGGACGTGGCGCTGCTGCGTTCCATGGCCCTGATTCTCACAGGTACGCGCGCGTGCGGGGACGCGCGGGGATCACAGGCTCAGCTCCGGGTGCAGCCGGTCCAGCGTCCACACCTGGCGGCGCCGGGCCGCGAGCGCGGTCAGCGCCAGGGCGCCCGCCGTGAAGGCGGTCAGCACCGCGCACGCCTGCCACACCGGGCCCAGCCCGCCGCCCGTGATCAGCCGGCGCAGGGCCTCCACGACGTAACTCATCGGCAGGAACGGGTGGATGGCGGAGAAGAAGCCCGGGCTGGTCTGCACCGGATACGTGCCGCCCGCCGAGGTCAGCTGCAGCATCAGCAGCGCCAGCACCAGGATCCGTCCGGCCGCGCCGAAGCGGGCGTTCAGCCATTGCACGATCGCCGCGAAGCACGCCGTGACCAGGCACAGGAAGCCGATCGTGCCGGCCGCCCGCAGCATCTGCAGGCCGATCGCCCAGTGCAGGACGGCCATCAGCGCGACCACCTGCAGCGCGCCCACCGCGACCACCGGCAGCCAGCCGGCCAACGCGATCCGCGAGGCCGGCGAACCGGCCGCGAGCGCACGCCGGTTGAGCGGCGGGATCAGCATGTACGCCACCATCGCGCCCACCCACAGGGACAGCGGGATGAAGTACGGGGCGAAACCGGTGCCGTAGTTGGGCGCCCTGTGCAGGTCGTGCGAGGCGAGCTGGACCGGGTCGGCCATCACACCGGTGCGCCGGTCGCGGTCCTGCTTGCCGTAGTCCGGGATCTTCCGCGCACCGTCGTGCAGACCGCCGGCGAGCTTCCCGGAGCCGCCCACCAGCTTGTACATGCCGCCGCTGAGAGTCTGGGCGCCCGATTCGGCCGTGCCCACGCCCTGGTCCAGCCGGGACGCGCCCGTGCTCGCGGTGCCCAGTCCCGCGTGGAGCTTCTTCGCGCCCGCGGCGACCTGGGCGGCGCCGTCGTTCAGCTTGTTGATCTTCGTGACCGCGTCGTCGACGTCCTCGTACAGATGCGGCGCGCGGTCGGCGAGGGCCTGCGCCTGCCGCTGCAGGGTGCCGAGGTTGTCCTTGAGCGTCTTCAGGTCGCCGTTCTGGTCGGCGATCAGGGTGTTGAGGTCGTCCGCGACGGTGGCCACGTCGGCGGCCGCCTGCCGGGCCTTCTTCAGGTCCGGGCAGACCGGGTCGGGGAGCGTCGCGGTCTCGCAGCGCCGCTGGTAGATCTCGTCCAGGGTGTCGGAGGCCGCGTGGGCCGTCTTCGCGGCGCCCGGCGCGAGCTTGACCAGGACGTCGAGGTTGTGACGGACGGCTCCCGCCGAGTCGGCGACCAGTCGCGCGGTGTCCCCGATGGTCTTCTCGTTGTCCTTCAGGAACGGACCGGCCTTCTCGTAGACGCCGTTGACGCGGTCGGCGAGGGTCCGGGTGCCGTCCGCGACCTGCCGCGAGCCGTCCTCGAGCCGGCTCGCGCCCGAGTCGAGCTTCTTGAGTCCCTTGGCGAGCCTGCCACTGCCGCTCTTGGCGTCCTTCAGGCCGTCGGCGAGGTCCTTGGAGCCCTTCTCCGCCTTCCCGATGCCGCCCTTGAGCCGGTCGGCGCCCTGGGCCGCCGTCACCGTCTTGTCGTGGATGGTGGAGAAGGAGACGAAGATCCGGTCCAGGAAGGTCCGGGACGCCTTGGTGGAAGCGGCCGAGCGGATCTCGTTGAAGACCGACCGGGAGATCTGGCCGACGATGTAGTTGTTCGCGTCGTTCGTGCGCACCCGCAGCGCGCCCGTCTCCGGGGAGTCGCCCGAACTGGAGGCGATCCGCCTGCTGAAGTCGGCCGGCATGGTCAGGGACAGGTAGTAGGTGCCGTCCTCGACGCCCCGGCGGGCCTCGGCGTCGCTCACCTCGTGCCACTCGAACGTCCGGCTGTCGCGCAGCCCGTCCACGATGTCGTCGCCGGCCGTGACCTTCTTCCCGCCGGCCGTGGCGCCCTTGTCGTCGTTCACCAGGGCCACCGGGATGCGGTCCAGGTGGCCGTAGGGGTCCCAGAAGGACCACAGGTACAGGGCTCCGTACAGCAGGGGCAGCACCAGCAGCGCGACCAGGGCGGCGCGCGGCAGCTTCCCCCGCCCGAAGCGCCTCAGCTCAAGCGCGGCGAGCCTCGGCGAGCGCATCGGCGTCCTCCTTCCGGTCGCTCTCGTCGTTGCCGCGGGCGGCGGTCGAGGTCTCGTTCGCGGTGTCGTTCGCGGTGCCGTTCCGGGCGTCGTTCCCGTCGTCGCCGCGGACCGTCGAGACGGTCACGCAATCCTCGGGAGCGGTGCGGCACACGGCGAGGACAGTCGTCCCCGCGCGCGTGAGGGAGCGCAGCAGCTTCCAGACGTCGGCGCGCTCGGTCTCCGAGAGCTTCGTGTCGACGTCGTCGACCCCGAGCAGCCGGGGGCCGCCGAGCAGGGCCAACGCGAGGGACAGGCGCAGCTCCTGGACCCGCTCCAGATCCCGTACGGGCGTCCGGGAGCCCTTGGGCAGCGTCTCCAGGTCGAGCCCGGCGGCGGCCAGCGCCGCGTCGACGCGCAGCCGTGCCTCCAGGGCGCGCTGCGGGCGGGGCCGCAGCGCCTCGCGCAGGGAGTCGCCGAACCGGCGCCGCAGCAGGGCCGCTTCGCGCAGGTGCTCCCCGACGGTCAGGGCCGGTTCGAGGTCGGTGACCCCGGGCACGTTGGCCACGGCGGCGGTCCGCCGCACGGCCGCCATGTGCCGGGGGAGTTTGAACCCGCCCACCGCGGCCACTCCTTCGGTGGGCTTCATCCGTCCCGTGAGCGCGAGCAGCAGACACGTGCGGCCGGAGCCGGACGGTCCCTCGATCGCGATCAGCGAGCCGGGCTCCGCATCGAGGGTGATGCCGCGAAAGGCCCACCCCCGCGGCCCCTTGAGCCCGAGGTCCTCGGCTGTGACGTCCACGCCGTCCACAAGCCCCCCTGCTGTTTCCCGTTTTTGAACTGACTGGTCAGTTCAAAAATACGCCCGAACCCATGACCGAGGCAAAGCCGCAGGTCAGAACGGATTGTCAGTGCCATACCTCACGATGGGCACATACGGCACCACCTGACAGGGAGTGCCGTCACCCAGACGACAGGAGGTTCGTCATGGCCAGCTCGTCCGCAGCCGCCGCCCGCCGGCGCCGCGCCTCCGGCCCTGCCCCCTCACTGACCGGCCCGGCGAGCGACGTGCACCCCGTGCTCCGCCGGGCCACGGCCCCGCCCGCCGCCCTCGACCTGCTCGCCCAGGCCCGCTCCGCACTGGAGGAGGCCACCGTCCTGCAGACGCCCAACGAGCGCTACGCGACGGCGCATCTGGCCGCCCTGCGCACCGCCGCCGCCGTGCTCGCCGCCCGGGGCCGCCCCGAGACCTCCCCGCGCCGCCGGGCCCGGATCCGCAGCGCCTGGGAGGTGCTTCCCGAGATCGCCCCCGAACTGACCGAGTGGAGCGCCCTGTTCGCCTCCGGCGCCGCCCGCCGCGCCCGCGCCGAGGCGGGCATCCAGGGCGCGGCCGGACAGCGGGACGCCGACGACCTGATACGCGACGTGGCGATGTTCCTCCGCATCGTCGAGCGGATGCTGGTGCTCCAGCCCGTCCTGCCCCAGCCCCGCCAGGACACCTCCGTCCCGCCCCAGCCACGTCAGGACGCCCCCGCGCCGCCCCGGCCACGCCCGGACCCCGCAGAGCCGGGCGCCCCGGGCGGGCGCGGCGGCCTGCCGGACGCGGGCTGACCCGCACCGCCGGCCACCGGGCGGCCGCCCCTGCCGCCTCCCTCGCCCCCCCGTCGGCCGCCCCGCCGGTCCGACGTGCGAGACGCAGCGGGCCGTACCCGGCCGCGACGACCGGGTGGGGCGGGGAGGCAATAGGGTGGAGAGCGCCTGAAGGCCTCCCCTCCTGCCACGCCCGGGCCGGGGAGGCACCCCGTTCGCGCCGCCGGGCAACAGGCGGTGCCGCGCCGAGGAGTCAACTGCCGTGTCGGACCCGATGCGCCCGCCCGCGTCCCACCACCGCCCCCCGACGGCGTCGCTGCGCTCCGACCCCCGGCCGCGGGCCTCCCTGCGGACCGCCGTGGTCTGGGACGTCCTGCAGGACGCCCTCGACCGCCGGGTCAAGGCCACGGGCCGCGAGTCGCTGGACGTGCTCGACACCGGAGGCGGCAGCGGCAACTTCGCCGTGCCCGTCGCCCGCCTCGGCCACCGCGTCACCGTCGTCGACCCCAGCCCCAACGCCCTGTTCGCGCTGGAGCGCCGTGCCGCCGAGGCCGGCGTCGCCGACCGGGTCAAGGGCGTGCAGGGCGACGCCCACGGCCTGTTCGACGTGGTCGAGCGCGGCGGCTACGACGCGGTGCTGTGCCACGGCGTGCTGGAGTACGTCGACGACCCCGCCGAGGGTGTCCGCAACGCGGTGGCGGCGCTGCGCTCCGAGGGCGTGCTCAGCCTGCTGGCCGCCGGGCTCGGCGGCGCCGTGCTCGCCCGCGCCCTCGCCGGGCACTTCAAGGAGGCCAAGCGGGCCCTGGAGGACCCCGAGGGCCGCTGGGGCGCCGGCGACCCGGTGCCGCGGCGCTTCACCGCCGAGCAGCTCACCGCGCTGGTCGAGGGTGCCGGCCTGCGGATCGGCGCCGTGCACGGCGTCCGGGTCTTCGCCGACCTGGTGCCCGGCGTCCTGGTGGACACCGAGCCCGGCGCCCTCGACGCCCTGCTGCAGCTCGAGGCCGCGGCGGCCGAGCTGCCCGCGTTCCGCTCGGTGGCCACCCAGCTCCACGTGCTCGGTGAGACCGAGGGGTCGGCGGAGGCCTGAGCGCCCCCTGCGACCCGTCGCTGATCAGGGCCTCGGCAGCGGATGGAGTACGCCACAAGCCCCCCGATCGAGCGGTTTGCGCCGTATGATCGAGGTACACGGTCCGGCATGACGGGTCGGCCGCCGGGGAATGGAAGCCTCAGCGAGCCGGGACGGCCAGGGCGGATCCCGGTTGGCCAATTGGCGTAGAGGGGCGGGTTTCACGGGGTCGATTCCCTGCCTATCCTGAAGGGACCCCCCGGGTCGCCCCGGCGACTGCACGATGAGGAGGACTCCGTGCCGCTCTCTGAGCACGAGCAGCGAATGCTTGAGCAGATGGAGCGAGCGCTGTACGCCGAAGACCCCAAGTTCGCGACAGCGCTTGAGGGAAACGGGCTGCGCACGTACACCCGGCGGCGGGTCTACCAGGCGGTCGCGGGCTTCCTCGTGGGTATCGCGCTCCTCATGGCCGGAATGGTCGCACAGCAGATCTGGGTCAGCGTGGTGGGTTTCCTCGTCATGCTGGGTTGTGCCGTACTCGCCGTCACCGGCTGGCGCAAGGCGCCCAGGCCCGGTGAACAGCCGGCGGGCGTCGCCCGCCGCCAGGTGCGGCCGAAGCGCTCCATGATGGACCGGATCGAGCAGCGCTGGCAGCGCCGCCGGGACGAGCAGGGCCGCTAGCCGCTCCCCGGCACAGCGACCTCCGTGTCCGACAGACGTGAGGGGCGGCCACCAGCCGGTGGCCGCCCCTCACGCGTGTCCCACTTCTGGGTCCCGGCTCTTCGCTCTTCCCGTGCCTCAGCTCTGCTGCCCGCTCGGCCTGCGCAGCGTCGGCCGCGCCGCCACCAGCCGCGCCCGCAGCGCCGCCCATCGGGCCGACGCCGCCCACAGCACCCGCACCGCCGAACGCGGAGCGAGCAGCGCCCGCAGCCGGGTCCGCCCGCTCACCGTGCCGTTCAGCGCGGCGACCACCCGGCGCACATCCTCCGCGAGGCCCGCCACCGGGCGCGGCCGGGGCGCGTACAGCACCTGCTCCACCGCGTCCGCCACCCGGTGCACCGCGGCCCCGGCCGCCGGGTCGAGCTGCCCCAGCCGGACGATGCGTGCCGCCGCCGTGCGCGGGGTCTGCGACTCGTCCAGCGGGATGCCGAGGTCCCAGGCGCTGTCGGTCAGCTCCTGCCAGGCCGCCAGCGTGTGGGCTGCGGCGCCCTCCTCGGTCCGGGCGTGCCCGCCGAGCCTTCTGGCACGCACCCGCGTCCGCCACAGCAGCGGCGACAGCGGGACCGCCAGCGCCGCCAGCGCACCGAGCGCGATCAGCCCGTACCACAGCCCCTGCCAGGGGCTGCCGCCACCGCTCTGCGGTGCCACCGCCGCCGACGGGCTCTCACAGGAGTCCAGCTTGCGAAGCTGCGCCGAGCAGCTGTCGCTCGGGGAGGCCGCCGCCGAGGGCGCCCGGGACGCCCCGCGCGAGGGCAGGGCCTCGTCCGGCAGCGAGGTGCCGGGGGTGTCCGGCTGGGTGTACGACGGCACGGTGCCGCGGCTCGGGGTCGGCTCGAAGCGGGTCCAGCCCACGCCCTCGAAGTACAGCTCGGGCCAGGCGTGCGCGTCCTTCAGCGTCACCGAGACCGTGCCGTCCGCCTGCGGGGTGCCGGGCGCGAATCCCACGGCCACCCGGGCCGGGATGCCGAGCGTGCGGGCCATCGCCGCCATCGCGAAGGAGAAGTGGACGCAGAAACCCTGCTTCTTCTTCAGGAAGTTCGCGATCGCGTCCGGGCCGCGGCCGACCTCCACCCGGGTGTCGTACTGGAAGCCGCCGGTCACCGAGAAGTAGTCCTGGAGCTTGACCGCCTCCTCGTAGTGGCCGGCCGAGCCCGCGGTGACCTCCCTGGCCGTCCGCGCCACCACCTTCGGCAGCGCCGACGGCACCTTGGTGTACTCGCGCTTCAGGGCCGCGGGCGGCTGCGGCGCGGCGGCCAGCTGCGCGGCGGTCGGCTGCACGTCCAGGCTGGTGACCTGGTAGGCCGCCCCGCGCGTGCTCTGCCCGTGGTCGCCGACGAGCGTCATGCCGACCGGCTCGTACCGCCAGTTGCCGCTGACCTTCACGCCGCTCGGCGGGTACGGCATGGGCAGCCAGTCCTGCGCGTACCAGTCCGCCGCCCGCACCGTCGTCCTCACCGTCGCGCGCTTGACGCCCGGGTCCAGTCCGATGGGCGTGGGGAAGACGTCCGGCACGCCCACGATGTGCCGCTGGGACGGCTTCCAGGTCGTGCCGTCGAAGTCGTCCAGGGACACGATCCGCAAGTACATGTCGGAGAGGTCGGACGCACTGGTCTTCAGCGAGAGCACCTGGCGGTCGTTCTCCACGTTCAGGCTGTCGCGCAGCGACACCAGAGGGTTGACCGCGGAGATCGTGCCGCCGTTCCCGTTGCCCGTGCCCACACCCGTTCCGGCCGCGTCCAGCAGACCGCCCTGCATCGCGGGCAGGGCGAGCGGCACCATCAGGGCGACCCCGAGGGCGACGGCGCCGATCCGGCGCCCGGTGCGCACCGGGGCCACCGCACCGCCCTCCGGGGCGCCCGGGGCGCGGGCCGCGCCGCCGAAGACGCGCCCCCACTGGGCGAGCCGCTCCCGGCCCTCGGCGAGCAGCAGCATCAGATAGCCGGCCGCCGCGAGCAGGAACCACACCCAGTCGCCGGCGCCGTCGGACAGCCCCGCGGCCACCGAGTACAGCGCGAGCAGCGGCAGCCCGGCCGGGGCCGCGCTGCGGAAGGTCACCGCGAGGGTGTCCACCAGCAGGCCGATCAGCAGCACACCGCCGATCAGCATCAGCTTGATGCCGTCGGTGAGCGGCGCCGGTATCGCGTACCGGCTGACGTCGTCCGAGCCCTGCTGGAGCAGGTCGGCGAAGTGCTGGAAGGCCTGCGGGCCGGGGATCAGCCCGGCGACCGACTGCTGCCGGGCGAAGACCAGGCACAGCAGCATCAGGGACACCAGGGCCTGTGCCGCCACGGTCAGCGGCCGGGCCAGCGGAACCCGCCGGGCCACCGCGCCCACGATGGTCTGCACCGCGACCAGCACGCCCGCCTGCAGCAGCCAGGTGGGCTGATCGACCAGGGGCAGCAGGGCGCACGCGGCCAGCAGCGTGGCCGCCGCGGCGCACAGCGCCAGTCGTGCCCGCCCGCTCATCCCCGTGCCTCCCCGCTCACGGCGGTCAGACCCGAGCGCTCCCGGTCCGCCTGCCGCCACAGATCGTCCAGCGAGGCGCCGCGCGGCACGCTCAGCGCCGTCCAGCCCGCCTCCCGCAGCATGCGCAGCCGCTCCGCGTGCCGGTCGCCCGGCTTCGGCACGTCGGTCGCCTCGCGCACCCAGGTGTCCGGGTCCAGCAGGAAGGCGACCGCGCCGCCGCTGCGCCGGCTCATCTTGGCGATCGTCGCCGCCTGCTCCTCGTCCAGGTCGCCCAGGAAGGCGATCAGCAGCCCCTCGTTCCCGCCGCGCAGCGTGTCGTAGGCCCGGGACAGGCTCACGCCGTCGGAGTGGTCGATCACCGCGAGGGTGTCCATCATCAGCCCGGCCGCGTCCGCGGTCTCCTGCCCGCCCGCGAACCCGTCGGCGCCCTCGCCGGGCACCGCGCTGCCGCCGTCCGTGAGGAGGCGCACCGAGAAGCCCCGCTCCAGCATGTGCACCAGCACCGAGGCGGTGCCGGAGACGGCCCACTCGAAGGCCGAGTCGGGGCCCGCGCCCTCGTAGCCGACGGCCCGGGTGTCCAGCAGCACCGTGCAGCGGGAGCGGCGCGGCTGCTCCTCGCGGCGCACCATCAGCTCGCCGTAGCGCGCGGTGGAGCGCCAGTGGACCCGGCGCAGGTCGTCGCCGTAGCGGTACCCGCGCGGGATCACGTCGTCCTCGCCGGCGAGGGCCAGCGCGCGCTGCCGCCCGTCGCCGTACCCCTTGGCCTCGCCGCTGAAGCGGACCGGGGCCAGCGGCGTCACGCGCGGGATCACGGTCAGCGTGTCGTACGCCGAGAAGGCGCGGGTCAGTTCGCACATCCCGAACGGGTCGCTCAGCCGCAGCTGCAGCGGGCCCAGCGGATAGCGGCCGCGCAGGTCGGAGCGGACCCGGTAGGACACCTCGCGGCGGCCCCCCGGCTCCACGCGGTCCAGCACGAAGCGGGGCCGGGGCCCCAGCACGTAGGGCACCCGGTCCTGGAGCATCAGCAGGCCGGTGGGCAGCCGGGAGACGTTGTCCACCCGCAGATGCACCCGGGCCTCGCTGCCGGCGGGCACGCGTGCGGGGGAGAGCCGGCGGCCGCCGGCCACGCGGTAGCGCGTGCGGTGGAGAACGGCCGCGCACAGCAGGGGCAGCACGGAAAGCAGCAGGCCGACCCGCAGCAGATCGCTCTGGCCCAGCACATACGCGCAGATCGCGGCCGCGACCCCGGCGGCCAGGAAGGAGCGCCCGCGGGTGGTGAGGCCCGCGAGGGCCGTACGGACGCCGCCCGCCTCCCCGCGGTCGGCCTCCGCCCGCCCCGTCCCCCCGGTGCTCATCACAGACTCCGCGGCGGCTGCTGGGGATACGCCGGGATGGTGCGGCCCAGCCCGCCGAAGCCGTTCTGCTGCGGTGTCGCGGGCACCGGGGTGTGCTGCAGGATCTCCTGCACCACCTGCTCGGCCGTACGGCGGTTCAGCTGGGCCTGGGCGGTGGGCAGCAGCCGGTGGGCGAGGACGGCGACCGCGAGCGCCTGGACGTCGTCCGGCAGCGCGTACTCCCGCCCGCCGAGGGCGGCGGCCGCCTTGGCCGCGCGCAGCAGGTGCAGCGTCGCGCGCGGGGAGGCGCCGAGTCTGAGGTCGGGGTGGGTGCGGGTGGCGGCGACCAGCTCGACCGCGTACCGCCGGACGGCCTCGGAGACGTGGACCCCGCGCACGGCCTCGATCAGCTTGACGATGTCGTGCGCGTGCGCCACCGGCTGCAGGTCCTCCAGCGGGCTCACCCCGCCGTGGACGTCGAGCATCTGCAGCTCGGCCTCCACGCTCGGGTAGCCCACCGAGACCCGGGCCATGAAGCGGTCGCGCTGGGCCTCGGGCAGCGGGTAGGTGCCCTCCATCTCGACCGGGTTCTGGGTGGCCACCACCATGAAGGGGCTGGGCAGTTCGTAGGTCTGCCCGTCGATGGTGACCTGCCGCTCCTCCATCGACTCCAGCAGCGCCGACTGGGTCTTGGGCGAGGCGCGGTTGATCTCGTCGCCGATCACGATCTGCGCGAAGATGGCGCCCGGCTTGAACTCGAAGTCCCGGCGCTGCTGGTCCCAGATGGACACACCCGTGATGTCCGAGGGCAGCAGGTCGGGCGTGAACTGGATGCGCCGCACCGAGCAGTCGATGGACCGCGCCAGTGCCTTGGCGAGCATCGTCTTGCCCACCCCGGGGACGTCCTCGATCAACAGGTGTCCCTCGGCGAGCAGTACGGTCAGCGAAAGCCGTACGACCTCGGGCTTGCCCTCGATCACACCCTCCACCGAACTGCGGACGCGCTCCACAGTGGCGGTCAGATCAGTGAGGCTCGCTCGATCGTCATAGGTCGTCACCCGGCCCTCCTCGGCCCGTTCTTACTCCGGGCCGACGCTCTGTGCTGCGAAACCGGCCCACCCCGAATCACGGACACCGTGCGGAAAAAGTTCCGCGCGACGCCACACCCGCATTCTTGCTGCCGTTACCGATTCGTGTCACTCGCCTGTGGACAACTGCCCGCACTATGTCGGTCTTACGGTCTTTTCGGCCGCTCTTTTCGACACGGTGCGGCGGCATCCCGGCGCGGCACGGGTGTTCGCGGCGGGCCGGTGCCCGTCGTCAGGCGGGGTCGATCTCGCGCAGCCGGCCGGTCTTGACGTCGAACACGAATCCGCGCACGTCCTCGGTGTGCAGCAGGAACGGCGAGGTCCGCACGCGCTGCATCGACTGGCGCACGTCCTGGTCGACGTCCCGGAAGGCCTCCACGGCCCAGGCGGGACGCTGGCCGACCTCCAGCTCGAGGTCGTGCCGGAAGTCCTCGGTGAGGGACTCCATCCCGCACCCGGTGTGATGGATCAGGACGACGCTGCGGGTGCCGAGCGCTCGCTGGCTGATGGTCAGGGAGCGGATCACGTCGTCGGTGACGACTCCGCCCGCGTTGCGGATGGTGTGACAGTCGCCGAGCTGGAGACCGAGGGCCTTGTGCAGGTCGAGTCGGGCGTCCATGCAGGCCACGACCGCGACGCGGAGGACCGGACGGGCGTCCATCCCGGGGTCGGTGAACTCGTCGGCGTACGCCTGGTTGGCCTCGAAGAGGCGATCGGTGACCGTTTCGCCGCCTGCTATGGCGCCCTCGCGCCCGGTGGGAGCTGCTGCAGAAGTCGTCATACTCAAGAAGGTAATGGTCATCCGCGTTCCGGTCCTGCTGTGCAGAGCGGACAAAGAACGCCATTGTGGCTTGTTGTGAGCGACTCCACACGCAGGGCAAACCGGATCCGCACTCGACCGGGCGACGCGCAGGCCGGTTGATTGACCGCGAGACGCGGTGGACTAAAGTGACGCGCAGCGGGAGGCGCGGCTCTCCCTGCTGGTGAAACCCCCGGAGACCCCGGCCGACACCCGGACCGTCTCCCCACGTGCGCGGCGCGTACGTACGGCTCGGCCTCCTCCCGCTCCCGGCCGGCTGACGCTTCCGGCGCCGGCAGGCCTCCCCTTCACCGAGCGGGCGGGGACCCGGCGGTGCGTACGGGCCCGCCGGAAAGCGAGAGGCCCCCCTTGAGCGAGAGTCGACACGTCCCCGTCATGCTCCGGCGGTGCCTGGATCTGCTGGCACCCGCCCTGGAGCGGCCGGGAGCGGTGGTCGTCGACTGCACCCTCGGCCTCGGCGGCCACAGCGAGGCGCTGCTGGCCCGGTTCCCCGAGGCGCGGCTGATCGGCCTCGACCGGGACAAGGAGGCGCTGCGCCTGTCGGGTGAGCGGCTGGCGCCGTACGGGGAGCGCGCCACCCTCGTGCACGCCGTCTACGACGAGCTGCCCGACGTCCTCGAACGGCTCGGCATCCCGCGCGTGCAGGGCGTGCTGTTCGACCTCGGCGTCTCCTCCATGCAGCTGGACGAGGCCGGCCGCGGCTTCGCCTACGCCCAGGACGCCCCCCTCGACATGCGCATGGACCAGACGACCGGCATCAGCGCCGCCGAGGTCCTCAACACCTACCCGGCCGGCGAGCTGGTGCGCATCCTGCGCGCGTACGGCGAGGAGAAGCAGGCCAAGCGGATCGTCTCCGCGATCGTCCGCGAGCGCGAGAAGGAGCCGTTCAGCAACAGCGCGCGGCTCGTGGAACTGATCCGGGACGCCCTGCCGCAGGCCGCCAAGCGCACCGGCGGCAACCCGGCCAAGCGCACCTTCCAGGCGCTGCGCATCGAGGTCAACGGCGAGCTGTCGGTCCTGGAGCGGGCCGTCCCGGCGGCGGTGAAGGCGCTCGACGTGCGCGGGCGCATCGCCGTGCTGTCGTACCACTCGCTGGAGGACCGGCTGGTGAAACAGGTGTTCGCGGCGGGCGCCGCCTCCACCGCGCCGCCCGGGCTGCCGGTCGTGCCCGAGCGCTACCAGCCGCGGCTCAAGCTGCTCACGCGCGGTGCCGAACTTCCCACCGAGGAAGAGATCGCCCAGAACCGCCGGGCCGCTCCGGCCCGGCTGCGGGGTGCCGAGCGCATCAGGGAGGACGCCGAGTGAGCGAAACGGGTCGGTTGGCTTTCCGCACTCGACCGTCGGCGCCCCGAAGCCACCGGAGGCCCAGTGAGTAGGACACCCGAACTGAAGGGGAGGGCCGCCCGGCTCGCCCGGCTCTTCCCGGCCGGCCGCGCCCGCGCCGCCCGCGCCCCGTTCGTCCTCCTCGTCGTTCTGCTGCTCGGCGGCGGCCTCATCGGGCTGCTGGTGCTGAACTCCGCGCTCAGCGCGGGCTCCTTCAAACTCGACGACCTGCAGAAGCAGACGAAGAACCTCACCGACGAGGAGCAGGCCCTCCAGCGCGACATCGACGCCTACTCGTCCCCCGACGCCCTCCAGCGCCGCGCCCGCGAACTCGGCATGGTCCCCGGCGGCGACCCGGCCTTCCTCGCCCCCGACGGCACCGTCAAGGGCGTACCCGGCCCGGCGAGCCCCGAGCCCGCCTCCCTCACCGGCCCGGCCGCCCCCGGCACCGCCGCCACCCCGGCCGCCGGACCCTCCGCGGCCCCCGCGGCCTCCTCGGCGCCGCCGGCCGAGCCCCCCGCCACGCCCGCGCCCACGTCCTCGGCGCCGGCCGGGGCGGCCACCCCGGCGACGGCGGTGGCGCCGCTCACCACCCTCCAGCCCGTTCCCACCCCGACCCCCGGCAGGTGACGGAAGTGTCCGACAGGGAACCGCCGCGCCGTCGCGTCCCCGGCCCCGCGAAGCCACCCCGGCCGCGAGGCGCCGTGCGGCGGCAGCCCGGCCCCGGCGCCCGCCCGGCGGCCCGCCGCCCCGGCGGCTACCGGCCCCCGCCCCCGCCCGTCCTCAGGCTCGGCAGCCCCCGGCCCCGGCTGCGCATGGTGGGCCTCGCCCTGACCCTGGTGCTGGCCGCCTTCGTCGTACGACTGCTCCAGGTCCAGGCCGTGGACGCCAGCACCTACACCGCCAAGGCCGAGCAGAACAGATACGTCGTGCACACCCTGGCCGCCGAGCGCGGCGGGATCACCGACCGCAACGGCGTCGCGCTCGCCATCAGCGAGGACGCGTACGACATCACGGCCGATCCCACGATGTTCACCGCCAAGCAACTGAAGATCGCCGACGGGCCCGAGCAGGCCGCCGCGCTGCTCGCGCCGATCCTCGGCCAGGACCAGGCCGCGATCGTCAAGAAGCTCAGGCCCCAGAACAAGCTGTCCCGCTACGCCAAGCTCGCCTCCCGCCAGACCCCCGAGGTCTGGAAGCAGATCAAGGACCTCAAGGCCGCGCTCGCCAAGAAGGCCGGGACCGACGCCAGGTCCGCCAACGTCCTCGCCGGTGTCTTCGCCGACCCCAGCAGCAAGCGCGTGTACCCCAACGGCGACCTCGCCGCCGGGATACTGGGCTGGGTCAACGCCGACGGCAAGGGCGGCGGCGGCATCGAGCAGGAGCTGAACAACCAGCTGTCCGGCAAGGACGGCCGGATCCGCTACGCCCAGTCCGGCGGCCGCGAGGTGCCCACCGCGGGCTCCACGGAGACTCCCGCCGTGCCCGGCTCCGACGTCGAGCTCACCATCGACCGCGACATCCAGTGGGCTGCGCAGAACGCCATCACCGAGCAGGTCAAGCAGTCCAGGGCGGACCGCGGCTACGTCGTCGTCCAGGACACCCGCACCGGGCAGGTGCTCGCCATGGCCAACTCGCCCGGCTTCGACCCGAACGACCTGGCGAAGGCCGACGGCGACGCCATGGGCAACGCGGCCGTCCAGGACGCCTTCGAGCCCGGCTCCACCGCCAAGGTGATGTCGATGGCGGCCGTGCTGGAGCAGGGCGTGGCCACCCCGCTCACCCATGTCGTCGTACCGAACCGGCTGCACCGAGGCGATCGGCTCTTCCAGGACGACGTCGACCACGGCACCTGGTACCTGACCCTCAACGGCGTGCTCGCCAAGTCCAGCAACATCGGCACGATCCTCGCCACCGGCGAGCTGGGCAAAACCCAGCCGCAGGCCAACAAGGTGCTCTACTCGTACCTGCACAAGTTCGGCATCGGCGCCCCCACCGGGCTCGGCTTCCCCGGCGAGACCAGTGGCATCCTGGCCCCGCCCGGCGCGTGGTCGACGTCGCAGCAGTACACGATTCCTTTCGGCCAGGGCTTCTCGCTCAGTGCCATGCAGGCCGCCTCCGTGTACTCGACCATCGCCAACGGCGGCGTCCGGGTGGAGCCGACCCTGGTGCGCGGCACCAAGGGCCCCGACGGGCGCTTCACGCCGGCCCCGCAGCCCAAGAAGACGCGCGTGGTCAGTGCGAAGACCGCCAGGACGGTCGCCCAGATGTTGGAGTCCGTCGTGGACGACGAGCAGGGCACCGGCATCAAGGCCCGCATTCCCGGGTACCGGGTGGCGGGCAAGACCGGCACGGCCAACCGTGTGGATCCGGCCACCGGCCGGTACCGCGGCTACACCTCGTCGTTCGCCGGATTCGCACCCGCGGACAAGCCGCGGATCACCGTCTACTGCGCGATCCAGAACGCCACGTCCGGCAGCTACTTCGGCGGCCAGATCTGCGGCCCCGTCTACAAGCAGGTGATGGAGTTCGCCCTGAAGACCCTCCAGGTCCCGCCGACCGGGGCGAAGCCCGCGAACCTGCCCGTCAGCTACAAGCCCTGATCAGCCGCCCGCGGCGGCGAACGACCCCCAGGAACGAACCCGTGACGACGATCACTCCCGATTCCGGGAACCAAGGCGCCCCCGAGGGCACCCAGGAGCCCTCACTTCGCTCCGGAGCGGGTGCGCCCGGTACGCTCACCGCCGTGCCACACGCTGATCAGTCCCAAACCACCCAGAAGGGCGCTTCCGTGACATACCCGGGGCCGCCGCGACCGGTTCAGGTCTCCGCCACACCCCTCGCGGAACTGGCCGATCAGCTGGGTACCGCCGCTCCGGCGGCGGCCGCCGGGGTCACGGGGATCACCCACGACTCGCGCGCCGTCCGCCCCGGCGACCTGTACGCCGCCCTCCCGGGGGCCCGCCTGCACGGCGCCGACTTCGTCACCCAGGCCGCCGGCCTCGGCGCGGTCGCCGTGCTGACCGACCCCACGGGCGCCGAGCGCGCCGCCGCGACCGGACTGCCGGTCCTGGTCGTCGACGACCCCCGCGCGCGGATGGGCGAACTCGCGGCCACCATCTACGGCCGGCCCGGCCGCGACCTGCTCCAGATCGGCATCACCGGCACCTCCGGCAAGACCACCACCGCCTACCTCGTCGAGGGCGGCCTCAGGACGGCCAAGTCCACCGGCCTGGTCGGCACCGTCGAGATGCGCATCGGCGACGAGCGCATCAAGTCCGAGCGCACCACCCCCGAGGCCACCGACCTGCAGGCCCTGTTCGCCGTCATGCGCGAACGCGGCGTCGAGGCCGTCGCCATGGAGGTCTCCAGCCACGCCCTGGTCCTCGGCCGGGTCGACGGCTGCGTGTTCGACATCGCGGTGTTCACCAACCTCAGCCCGGAACACATGGAGTTCCACTCCGACATGGAGGACTACTTCCGGGCCAAGGCACAGCTCTTCACCCCGAAACGCAGCAGACTGGGCGTCGTCAACACCGACGACGCCTACGGCCGCCGGCTCGCGACGGAGGCGACCGTCCCGGTCGTCACCTTCTCCGCCGAGGGCCACCCGGACGCCGACTGGCGTGCCGAGGACGTCCGGATCGGCCCCCTGGACTCGACGTTCACCGTCCTCGGCCCGCACGGTGAGCGCGTGCACGCCAGGTCGCCGCTCGCCGGGCCCTTCAACGTGGCGAACACCCTCGCCGCCATCGTCGCCCTCGCCGCGGCCGGCCTCGATGCGCAGGCCGCCGCCGACGGCATCGCCGCCGTGCCGGGCGTCCCCGGCCGCCTGGAGCGGGTGGACGCCGGGCAGCCCTACCTCGCCGTCGTCGACTACGCGCACAAGACCGACGCGGTCGAGTCGGTCCTCAAGGCGCTGCGCAAGGTCACCAAGGGCCATCTGCACGTCGTCCTCGGCTGCGGCGGCGACCGCGACCGGACCAAGCGCGCCCCGATGGGCGCCGCCGCGGCCCGGTTCGCCGACACGGCCGTACTGACCTCCGACAACCCCCGCTCCGAGGATCCCCTCGCGATCCTCGCCGCCATGCTCCAGGGCGCGGCCTCCGTGCCCGCGCACGAACGGGGCGAGGTGCTCCTCTTCGAGGACCGGGCCGCCGCGATCGCCGCCGCGGTGGGCCGCGCCGCGCCCGGCGACACCGTGCTGGTCGCGGGCAAGGGCCACGAGCAGGGCCAGGACATCGCCGGCGTGGTCCGTCCCTTCGACGACCGCCAGGTGCTTCGCGAAGCTATCCAGAAGACCCAGGGATGAACTTGTGATCGCCCTCTCCCTCGCCGAGATCGCAGCAGTCGTCGGCGGGCAGACGCACGACATACCGGATCCGTCCGCGGCTGTCACCGGACCGGTCGTCCGGGACTCCCGTGAGGTGGTGCCCGGCAGCCTGTTCGCCGCCTTCGTCGGCGAACGCGTGGACGGCCACGACTACGCCCGGGCCGTCGTGGAGGCGGGCGCGGTCGCCGTACTGGCGTCGCGCCCCGTCGGCGTGCCCGCCATCGTCGTCGAGGACGTCCAGGCGGCCCTCGGCGCCCTCGCCCGCCATGTCGTACGCCGGCTCGGCGCCACCCTCGTCGCCCTGACCGGCTCGGCCGGCAAGACCAGTACCAAGGACCTCATCGCCCAGGTGCTGCAGCGCAAGGCGCCGACCGTGTTCACGCCCGGCTCGCTCAACAACGAGATCGGGCTGCCCCTGACCGCCCTGTCCGCCACCGAGGAGACCCGCTTCCTCGTGCTGGAGATGGGCGCCCGCGGCATCGGGCACATCCGCTACCTCACCGGCCTCACCCCGCCCAGGATCGGCCTGGTGCTCAACGTCGGCAGCGCCCACATCGGCGAGTTCGGCGGCCGTGAGCAGATCGCGCAGGCCAAGGGTGAACTGGTGGAAGCCCTTCCGGAGGACGGGGCGGCGATCCTGAACGCCGACGACCCGCTGGTGCGCGCCATGGCGTCCCGTACCAAGGCGAAGGTGGTCCTTTTCGGAGAGTCGGCCGAAGCGGACGTACGGGCCGAGAACGTACGACTCACGGACAGCGGACAGCCCTCGTTCAGGCTTCACACACCCTCCGGTGCAAGCGATGTGACGATGCGCCTGTACGGTGAGCACCACGTGTCGAACGCGCTCGCCGCGGCCGCCGTCGCCCATGAGCTGGGCATGTCCGCGGAAGAGATCGCCACCGCGCTCTCCGAGGCGGGCTCCCTCTCCCGCTGGCGCATGGAGGTCACCGAGCGCCCGGACGGCGTGACCATCGTCAACGACGCCTACAACGCCAACCCCGAGTCCATGCGGGCCGCCCTCAGGGCACTCGCGGCCATGGGCAGGGGGCGGCGCACGTGGGCGGTGCTCGGCAAGATGGCCGAGCTGGGGGACGAGGCGCTCGCCGAGCACGACGCCGTCGGACGGCTCGCCGTCCGGCTCAACGTCAGCAAGCTCGTCGCGGTCGGGGGGATCGAGGCCTCCTGGCTGCAACTGGGCGCATATAACGAGGGTTCGTGGGGTGAGGAGTCGGTGCACGTGTCCGACGCACAGGCGGCGGTCGACCTGTTGCGCAGCGAGTTGCGCCCGGGGGACGTCGTACTCGTGAAGGCGTCCCGTTCGGTGGGGCTCGAGAGCGTTGCCCAGGCGCTCGTCGAGACGGGGGCCGAGGGTGAGGTCGCCGCCCGATGATGAACCAGATCCTGTTCTCGGGTGTCATTGGCCTCTTCCTGACGCTGGTCGGCACCCCGCTGCTGATCAAGCTCCTGGCACGCAAGGGCTACGGTCAGTACATCCGTGACGACGGCCCGCGCGAGCACGCCAGCAAGCGCGGTACGCCCACCATGGGCGGCATCGCCTTCATCCTGGCGACGATCGCCGCCTACTTCCTCAGCAAGGTGATCACCGGCAAGCCGCCGACGTACTCCGGACTGCTGGTCCTCGGACTGATGTTCGGCATGGGCCTGGTGGGCTTCCTGGACGACTACATCAAGATCGTCAAGCGGCGCTCGCTGGGCCTGCGGGCCAAGGCCAAGATGGCCGGCCAGCTGATCGTCGGCATCGCCTTCGCCGTGCTGTCCCTGATGTTCTCCGACGCGCGCGGCAACACCCCGGCGTCCACGAAGCTGTCGTTCATTACCGACTTCGGCTGGTCGATCGGCCCGGTGCTGTTCGTCGTCTGGGCGCTGTTCATGATCCTCGCGATGTCGAACGGCGTGAACCTCACGGACGGCCTCGACGGCCTCGCCACCGGCGCCTCCGTGCTCGTCTTCGGCGCCTACACGTTCATCGGCGTCTGGCAGTTCCAGGAGTCCTGCGCCAACGCGCAGACCCTGACCAACCCGAACGCCTGCTACGAGGTGCGCGATCCGCTCGACCTCGCCGTCGTCGCCTCCGCGCTGATGGGCGCCTGCCTGGGCTTCCTGTGGTGGAACACCTCGCCCGCCAAGATCTTCATGGGTGACACCGGCTCGCTCGCGCTCGGCGGCGTCCTCACCGGCCTGGCCATCCTCTCCCGCACGGAGCTGCTGGTGGCCATCATGGGCGGCCTGTTCGTCCTCATCACCATGTCGGTCGTCATCCAGGTCGGCTCCTTCCGGCTCACCGGCAAGCGCGTCTTCCGGATGGCACCGCTCCAGCACCACTTCGAACTCAAGGGCTGGTCCGAAGTCCTGGTGGTGGTCCGCTTCTGGATCATTCAGGGCATCTGTGTGATCGTCGGACTGGGCCTCTTCTACGCGGGATGGGCAGCGGAAAAGTGACCACCGGCTCGGAGCTCTTCGACTTCCAGGGCAAGCACGTCACCGTCGCCGGGCTCGGCGTCTCGGGCGTCCCGGCGGCGAAAGTGCTGCACGCGCGCGGGGCGGCCGTCACGGTCGTCAACGACGGCGACGACGCACGCGCGCGTGCGCAGGCCGAGGAGCTGCGGGCGCTCGGCGTCACCGTGCGCCTCGGCGACGGATCGACCCTGCCGGAGGGCACCGAGCTGATCGTCACCGCGCCCGGCTGGAAGCCCGACAAGCCGCTGTTCCTGGCGGCCGGGAAGGCGGGCGTGCCGGTCTGGGGCGACGTGGAGCTGGCCTGGCGGCTGAGGGGGCCCGACGCGGCCCCCTGGCTGGCCGTGACGGGCACCAACGGCAAGACCACCACCGTGCAGATGCTCGCCTCCATCCTGAAGGCGGCGGGCCTGCGCACGGCAGCCGTCGGCAACATCGGCGTCTCCCTGCTGGACGCGGTCCTCGGCGCCGAGACCCATGACGTCCTCGCCGTCGAACTCTCCAGCTACCAGCTGCACTGGGCGCCCTCCCTGCGCGCCCACTCCGCGGCGGTCCTCAACCTCGCGCCCGACCACCTCGACTGGCACGGCTCCATGGAGGCGTACGCGCGCGACAAGGGCCGTGTCTACCAGGGCAATCGGGTCGCCTGCGTCTACAACGCGGCCGACAAGCTCACCGAGGAGCTGGTGCGCGAGGCCGATGTCGAAGAGGGCTGCCGGGCCGTCGGGTTCACCCTCGGGACCCCGGCGCCCTCCCAACTCGGCGTCGTGGACGGCATCCTGGTCGACCGCGCCTTCGTCGAGAACCGGCAGAAGAACGCGCAGGAGCTGGCGGAGGTCTCCGACATCACCCCGCCGGCCCCGCACAACGTCGCCAACGCCCTTGCCGCCGCGGCCCTCGCGCGCGCCTTCGGGGTGCCCGCCGCGGCCGTGCGCGACGGCCTCAGGGCCTTCCGCCCCGACGCCCACCGCATCACGCACGTCGCCGACATCGACGGGGTGGCGTACGTGGACGACTCCAAGGCGACCAACACCCATGCCGCCGAAGCCTCGTTGGCGGCATATGAACCGATCGTATGGATTGCGGGTGGTCTGGCGAAGGGCGCGACCTTCGACGAACTGGTCGCCAGGTCCGCGCGCCGGTTGCGCGCCGCCGTGCTGATCGGCGCCGATCGCGCCCTGATCCGCGACGCCCTCGCGCGACACGCCCCGGAAGTACCCGTCGTCGACCTCGAACGGACCGACACTGGGGCGATGCTCCAGGCGGTGACGGAGGCCAAGCGGCTCGCGCAGCCCGGCGACACGGTGCTGCTGGCCCCGGCCTGCGCCTCCATGGACATGTTCACCAACTACAACCAGCGCGGTGACGCGTTCGCGGAGGCGGTCCGCGAACTCGGCGCCTGACCCCGGCCCGCCTGCCGGGCGGATCTTGGGAGGGACGCGTGGGACGGCCGACGTTCAGTGGAGGCGCCGATGCCCGGTAGCCGTACCGGCGGCCGCCCGCCCGTACAGAAGGCGTCCCGGCGGCCCGCCGTCGCCCGGACCGCCCGCGAGAACGCCGTCCAACGGCTCTACACGCGCGCGCGCAAGGCCTGGGACCGCCCGCTGACCGCCTACTACCTGATCCTCGGCGGCAGCCTGCTGATCACCGTGCTCGGCCTGGTGATGGTCTACTCGGCCTCCCAGGTCACCGCGTTGCAGCTGTCGCTGCCGGGGTCGTACTTCTTCCGCAAGCAGTTCCTCGCCGCGGTCATCGGCAGCGCACTGCTGTTCGTCGCCTCCCGCATGCCGGTGAAGCTGCATCGCGCGCTGGCCTATCCGATCCTGGCCGGCGCCGTCTTCCTGATGGCCCTGGTACAGGTGCCCGGGATAGGGATGGCGGTCAACGGCAACCAGAACTGGATCTCCCTCGGCGGCTCCTTCCAGATCCAGCCCAGCGAGTTCGGAAAGCTGGCCCTGGTGCTGTGGGGCGCGGACCTGATCGCGCGCAAGCAGGAGAAGAAGCTGCTGACCCAGTGGAAGCACATGCTGGTGCCGCTGGTGCCGGTCGCCTTCCTGCTGCTGGGCCTGATCATGCTCGGCGGCGACATGGGCACCGCGATCATCCTCACGGCCATCCTGTTCGGCCTGCTGTGGCTCGCGGGGGCGCCGACCCGGCTGTTCGCGGGGGTGCTGTCGGTCGCCGGGCTGATCGGACTGGTCCTCATCAAGACCAGCCCCAACCGGATGGCCCGGCTCGCCTGCATCGGCGCCACCGAGCCCCGGTCGGGCGTCGCCGACTGCTGGCAGGCCGTGCACGGCATCTACGCCCTGGCGTCCGGCGGACTCTTCGGCTCCGGGCTCGGCGCAAGTGTGGAAAAATGGGGCCAACTCCCTGAGGCCCACACCGACTTCATCTTCGCCGTCACCGGTGAGGAGCTGGGCCTGGCGGGGACGCTGTCGGTGCTCGCCCTGTTCGCGGCTCTAGGCTATGCGGGTATCCGCGTGGCCGGACGCACGGAGGACCCCTTCGTGAGGTACGCCGCGGGAGGCGTGACCACCTGGATCACCGCCCAGGCGGTGATCAACATCGGTGCGGTGCTCGGCCTGCTGCCGATCGCCGGCGTCCCCCTCCCGCTGTTCTCCTACGGAGGGTCCGCCCTGCTGCCGACCATGTTCGCCATCGGGCTGCTGATCGCCTTCGCGCGTGACGAGCCCGCTGCGCGGGCGGCGCTTGCGATGCGGCAACCTCGCTTTGGTAGAAAGCGGGCGGGAGGCTCCGGTGCCGAGCGGGGGCCTCGGAGATGGAACACGATGCGACGGCGTGCCTCGGCGGCGCGTCCGTCCGGAGAGCGGTGAATTTCGGTGCATGTCGTACTCGCCGGTGGGGGGACCGCCGGCCACATCGAGCCCGCGCTCGCCCTCGCGGACGCCCTGCGCAGGCAGGACCCGACCGTGGGGATCACGGCCCTGGGCACGGAGCGGGGCCTGGAGACCCGGCTCGTCCCGGAGCGCGGCTACGAGCTGGCGCTGATCCCGGCCGTGCCACTGCCGCGCAAGCCCACACCCGAGCTGATCACCGTCCCGGGCCGGCTGCGCGGCACGATCAAGGCCGCCGAGCAGATCCTGGAGCGCACCAAGGCGGACGCCGTCGTCGGTTTCGGCGGCTACGTCGCCCTGCCCGGCTACCTGGCGGCCAAGCGCCTCGGCGTGCCGATCGTGATCCACGAGGCCAACGCCCGCCCGGGCCTGGCCAACAAGATCGGCTCCCGGTACGCGGCCCGTGTCGCCGTCTCCACCCCGGACAGCAAGCTGCGCGACGCGCGCTACATCGGCATCCCGCTGCGCCGCTCCATCGCCACCCTGGACCGCGCCGCCGTGCGCCCGGAGGCCCGCGCGCGCTTCGGCCTCGACCCCAACCTGCCCACGCTGCTGGTCTCCGGCGGCTCCCAGGGCGCCCGGCGGCTGAACGAGGTGGTCCAGCAGGTCGCCCCGCGGCTGCAGCAGGCCGGCATCCAGATCCTGCACGCGGTCGGCCCGAAGAACGAACTGCCGCAGGTGCAGCAGATGCCGGGAATGCCCCCCTACATCCCGGTAAGTTACCTGGACCGGATGGACCTCGCGTACGCCGCGGCCGACATGATGCTCTGCCGCGCGGGCGCGATGACCGTCGCCGAACTCTCCGCCGTCGGGCTGCCGGCCGCCTACGTCCCGCTGCCCATCGGCAACGGTGAACAGCGGCTGAACGCCCAACCGGTGGTCAAGGCCGGCGGCGGACTTCTCGTCGACGACGCGGAACTCACGCCCGAGTGGGTGCAGCACAACGTCCTGCCCGTGCTCGCCGATCCGCACCGGCTGTACGAGATGTCCCGCGCCGCAAGCGAGTTCGGCCGCCGGGACGCCGACGAGCTGCTCGTCGGGATGGTGTACGAGGCGATCGCCTCGCGCCGATAGGACGATATGCACGGAGGGCAGTGAGCGTGGCCGGACCGACGACCGCCGAGCGCGGTGACCGCCAGCAGGAGTCGTCCGGCCCGCCGCCCGCGGGGTGGTCGGCCAAACGCCGCCTCCGCCTGCTCGTGGTCCTGGCCGCCCTCCTGGTCTTCCTCGGATCCGGCGCCACCTGGGTGCTGTACGGCTCCGCGTGGCTGCGTGTGCAGTACGTCTCGATCTCGGGCACGCGCATGCTCACCCCCGCCGATGTCCGCGAGGCCGCCTCCGTGCCGATCGGGGGACCGCTCGTCTCGGTCGACACGAAAGCCATCGAAGCCCGACTTCGCCGGAAATTGCCCAGAATTGACACCGTTGATGTCGTCCGTTCCTGGCCCCACGGAATCAGCCTGAAAGTGACCGAGCGGACTCCGGTCCTCCTGGTCCGGAAAGCCGGGAACTATGTCGAAGTCGACGACGAAGGCGTCCGTTTCGCCACGGTTTCGCAGCCGCCGAAAGGCGTCCCGCTGCTGGAACTGACCGCATCCCGGTCGGGTTCGGCCGCCGCGAGTTTCCGGCGCTTCGGCACCGACAGGCTGGTGCGGGAGGCGGTCGGGATCGCCGGCGACCTGCCGCCGGTGGTCGCGCGGGACACCCGGACGCTGCGTGTCCACTCCTACGACGACGTCCAACTGGAGTTGGGCGACGGCCGCGTGGTGGCATGGGGCAGCAGCGAGAACGGCGGCGCCAAGGCACGGGCCCTCACAGCTCTCATGAAAGCAGCTCCCGGCGCGCGGCACTTCGACGTGAGTGTCCCCACCGCCCCTGCGTCATCGGGGAGTTGACGCACATCAGCGCAGGCCAGCACCCTGGTTGGGCACTGCTACGGCTGATCACATAGGGTGAAAAGAAAAACGGGAGGTTCGGCGTGTTCGTTGAACGGGCGCCACTTGTCGACTTAGTGTCCTGTTCAGAAGACTCCAGGGAACAGACACACTGGTAACCCTAAACTTCAGGGTTAGGGTTCGGGTCGGCGCTACGGACCGTCCCATTCGGCATCCGTCGTCCCGGCGCGGGGCACCGCACGGCGGCGACAACGTAATTCGAGGCGAGAGGCCTTCGACGTGGCAGCACCGCAGAACTACCTCGCAGTCATCAAGGTCATCGGTGTCGGCGGCGGTGGTGTCAATGCCATCAACCGGATGATCGAGGTCGGTCTCAAGGGCGTCGAGTTCATCGCCATCAACACCGACGCACAGGCGCTGTTGATGAGCGACGCGGACGTCAAACTCGACGTCGGCCGGGAACTCACCCGCGGACTCGGCGCCGGAGCCAACCCGGCCGTCGGCCGCAAGGCCGCCGAGGACCACCGCGAGGAGATCGAGGAGGTCCTCAAGGGGGCCGACATGGTCTTCGTGACGGCCGGTGAAGGCGGCGGCACCGGCACCGGCGGGGCACCCGTCGTGGCCAACATCGCGCGCTCGCTGGGCGCCCTGACCATCGGCGTGGTCACCCGTCCCTTCACCTTCGAGGGACGCCGCCGCGCCAACCAGGCCGAGGACGGCATCGCCGAACTCCGCGAAGAGGTCGACACCCTCATCGTCATCCCCAACGACCGGCTGCTGTCCATCTCGGACCGCCAGGTCTCGGTCCTGGACGCGTTCAAGTCCGCCGACCAGGTCCTGCTCTCCGGCGTGCAGGGCATCACCGACCTCATCACCACCCCCGGCCTGATCAACCTCGACTTCGCCGACGTCAAGTCGGTCATGTCCGAGGCCGGTTCCGCCCTCATGGGCATCGGCTCGGCCCGCGGCGACGACCGCGCGGTGGCCGCCGCCGAGATGGCGATCTCCTCGCCGCTGCTGGAGGCGTCCATCGACGGCGCCCGGGGCGTGCTGCTCTCCATCTCCGGTGGTTCCGACCTCGGTCTCTTCGAGATCAACGAGGCCGCCCAGCTCGTCAGCGAGGCCGCCCACCCCGAGGCCAACATCATCTTCGGTGCGGTCATCGACGACGCCCTCGGCGACGAGGTCCGGGTCACCGTGATCGCGGCCGGATTCGACGGGGGCCAGCCCCCGGCCCGCCGGGACAACGTGCTCGGTTCGTCCTCCTCCTCGGCGCCGGCCCGCCGGGACGAGCCGGCGCCGGTACGCCAGCCGGAGAGCCGCCCGTCCTTCGGCTCGCTCGGCAGCGTGACGCCGAAGGAGGACCCGGAGCCGGTCCCCGCCGAGCCGGTGGCCGACCTCCCGGTTCCCCCGCCGGTCACGCCGTCGCCGCGCACCTCCTACTCGGACAGCGGGGCCGAGGAACTGGACGTACCGGACTTCCTGAAGTGATAGGACAGCGCGAGAGCGTGAGCGGCGCGCACTTCGCCTTCACCGACCGGTGGGGCGGGGTGAGCGCCGCTCCGTATGAGGAGCTCAACCTCGGCGGAGCGGTCGGCGACGACCCGCAGGCCGTACGCACCAACCGGGACCTCGCGGCCAAGTCGCTCGGTCTCGACCCCGGCCGGGTCGTCTGGATGAACCAGGTGCACGGCAACGAGGTCGTCCTGGTCGACGGACCGTGGGGCGACCGGCAGCCCCCGCAGGCCGACGCCGTCGTCACGACGGTGCGGGGCCTCGGCCTCGCCGTTCTCACCGCCGACTGCGTGCCGGTCCTGCTCGCCGACCCGGTCGCCGGCGTGGTCGCCGCGGTGCACGCCGGGCGGCCCGGCATGGTCCGCGGTGTCGTCCCCGCCGCGGTTCGGGCCATGGCCGAACTCGGTGCCGAGCCGCGCCGGATCGTCGCCCGCACCGGACCGGCCGTGTGCGGCGGGTGCTACGAAGTGCCGGAGGAGATGCGCGCCGAGGTGGCCGCCGCTGAGCCGGCGGCGCACGCCGAGACGCGCTGGGGCACGCCCGCTGTCGACGTGAGCGCCGGAGTGCACGCGCAGCTCGACCGGCTCGGGGTGCGCGACCGGGCGCACTCGCCGGTGTGCACGCGGGAGTCGGACGACCACTTCTCGTACCGCCGCGACCGCACCACCGGGCGGCTCGCGGGTTACGTCTGGCTGGACTGATGGGGCATGACGGACCGTAAGACCGAACTCGCCGCAAATCTGGCGAAAGTGGAGCAGCGCATCGCCGCCGCGTGCGTGGCAGCGGGGCGCGACCGGGCGGAGGTGACCCTGATCGTGGTCACCAAGACCTACCCGGCGAGCGATGTACGGATCCTCTCGGAACTCGGGGTGCGCCATGTCGCCGAGAACCGGGACCAGGATGCTGCCCCGAAGGCGGCCGCCTGCGCGGATTTGCCCCTGAAATGGCACTTTGTTGGGCAGTTGCAGACCAACAAGGTGCGCTCCGTGGTCGGTTATGCGGATGTGGTGCAGTCCGTGGACCGTTCGCGGCTCGTCGCGGCGCTGTCCAAGGAGGCCGTGCGGGCCGGGCGCGAGGTGGGGTGTCTGCTCCAGGTCGCACTCGACGCCGGCGTGAGCGGGCGCGGGGAGCGCGGAGGTGTCGCGCCGGGCGGAATCGAAGAGTTGGCCGACCTCGTCGCCGGTTCACCCGGACTGCGGCTCGACGGTCTGATGACCGTCGCCCCGCTCACCGGCGAGTACGCGGGACGCGAACAGGCGGCGTTCGAGCGGCTCATGGATTTGTCGACCGACCTGCGCCGAGCCCATCCGGCTGCAACCATGGTGTCCGCAGGGATGAGTGCGGACCTCGAACAGGCCGTGGCCGCCGGGGCGACACATGTGCGCGTCGGCACCGCGGTACTCGGAGTCCGCCCCAGGCTCGGGTAACGTCGCCAGGAAGTCGGACCACAGCAGAAAATATGGTCAGTGCCGTGCAGAAGGGCACAACGACCACGTGGATCGCGGGCACTTGGCGGTCGTCAGCGGATCCACCACAGAGCGGAGGACTCAGAGCATGGCCGGCGCGATGCGCAAGATGGCGGTCTACCTCGGCCTCGTGGAGGACGATGGGTACGACGGCCGTGGATTCGACCCCGACGACGACTTCGAGCCCGAACTGGACCCGGAGCCCGAGCGGGACCATCGGCGGCACGAGCCGTCACACCAGTCGCACGGTGCACTTCAGACCCAAAGGGACGAAGAGGTACGAATCGTGCAACCGCCCGCGCCACGCGAACCGGTGGCCCGATCGACTTCGCTCGCCGCGGAATCCGGGCGTCCGGCGCGCATCGCGCCCGTGGCATCCATCACACAAGAACGTCAGTCCCTGGAGAAGAACGCACCGGTGATCATGCCCAAGGTCGTGTCCGAACGAGAGCCGTACCGGATCACCACGCTGCACCCCCGGACGTACAACGAGGCCCGTACCATCGGGGAACACTTCCGTGAGGGCACGCCGGTGATCATGAATCTGACTGAGATGGATGACACAGACGCGAAGCGACTTGTCGACTTTGCGGCCGGTTTGGTGTTTGGTCTTCACGGCAGCATCGAGCGGGTGACGCAGAAGGTGTTTCTGTTGTCGCCTGCTAACGTCGATGTCACGGCGGAGGACAAGGCCCGCATCGCAGAGGGCGGGTTCTTCAACCAGAGCTGAGACGCACCACCGGAAAGAAGCACGGGACAGGGGAGAGGGAAAGTCAGGCCATGAGCGTGTTCGCGCAGGTGATCTACATCGCGCTGATGGTGTTCCTCGTCGTGCTCATTTTCCGGCTGGTCATGGACTACGTCTTCCAGTTCGCCCGCTCGTGGCAACCCGGCAAGGCGATGGTGGTCGTCCTGGAGGCCACCTACACTGTCACCGATCCACCGCTGAAGCTTCTGCGGCGGTTCATCCCGCCGCTGCGTCTCGGGGGCGTGGCGCTCGACCTGTCCTTCTTCGTACTGATGATCATTGTCTGGATCCTCATCTCCGTTGCGCAGAGCTTCCTGTGATGAGGGTGGACGATACGGTCTTGCCGACTGCCGATGACTACGTTGAGGTGAAGAGATGCCGTTGACCCCCGAGGACGTGCGGAACAAGCAGTTCACGACCGTCCGCCTCCGAGAAGGCTATGACGAGGACGAGGTCGATGCCTTCCTCGACGAGGTCGAAGCCGAACTGACCCGTCTGCTCCGCGAGAACGAGGACCTGCGCGCCAAGCTGGCCGCGGCCACGCGCGCTGCTGCGCAGAACCAGCAGAACATGCGCAAACCTCCGGAGCAGGACCAGCCACCGCATCCCCAGCAGCAGGGCATGCGAGGTCCCGGCGCGCCAGTGCCCGCCGGGATATCGGGCCCGCCGCAGCAGCAGATGGGTGGCCCCATGGGTGGTCCGCCCCAGCTGCCGAGCGGTGCTCCGCAGCTGCCCGCCGGTCCCGGCGGTCAGGGTGGCCCGCAGGGCCCCGGTCCGATGGGCCAGGGTCCGATGGGTGGCCCCATGGGCGGTCAGCCGCCCATGCAGCAGCAGATGGGCGGTCCGATGGGCGGCCCCATGGGCGGTCCGATGGGCGGCCCCGGTCAGGGCCCCGGTGGCGACAGCGCCGCCCGAGTCCTCTCGCTGGCCCAGCAGACCGCCGACCAGGCGATCGCCGAGGCCCGCTCCGAGGCCAACAAGATCGTCGGCGAGGCCCGCAGCCGCGCCGAGGGTCTCGAGCGTGACGCCCGCGCCAAGGCCGACGCGCTCGAGCGGGACGCGCAGGAGAAGCACCGCGTGGCCATGGGCTCCCTGGAGTCCGCGCGCGCCACGCTGGAGCGCAAGGTCGAGGACCTGCGCGGCTTCGAGCGCGAGTACCGCACGCGCCTGAAGTCGTACCTGGAGTCCCAGCTGCGCCAGCTCGAGACCCAGGCCGACGACTCGCTGGCCCCGCCGCGCACCCCGGCCACCGCGTCCCTCCCGCCGTCCCCGGCGCCGTCCATGGCCCCGGCCGGCGCGAGTGCCCCGTCCTACGGCGGCAACCAGACGATGGGCGGGTCCCCTGCGCCGTCCGCCCCGTCCTACGGCGGTCAGCAGCAGATGACCCCGGCGATGACCCAGCCCATGGCTCCGGTCCGCCCCCAGGGTCCGTCCCCGATGGGCCAGGCGCCCTCGCCGATGCGAGGCTTCCTGATCGACGAGGACGACAACTGACAGGTCACTGAAACGAGTACGACAACGGCGTCGGCAGCGTTCAGAGCGGAGCCCCGGACTTCGGTCCGGGGCTCCGCTCTTTCTGCTCGGGCGGCTCTTTCTGCTCGGAGTGTCGGGACTGCTCGGACTGCCGGGACTGCTCGGACTGCCGGGACTGCTCGGGCTGCTCGGGCCACTCGGGAAAAGGAAGGCCCGGCCTCCGGGCTGGAGGCCGGGCCTTGTCGAGAAGGCGCGGGCGCTTACGCCTTGCGCAGCCGGAACGTCAGCGACAGCCCCTCGTCGGTGAACGGCTCGCCGTACGTCTCGTCGGCCTCGCCCTGGCCGAAGTCGGTCGACAGGACCTCCTCGGCGATCAGTTCGGCGTGCTCGGTGAGCGCCGCGACCACCGCCGGGTCGGTCGACGTCCAGCGCAGGGCGATCCGGTCGGCCACGTCCAGCCCGCTGTTCTTGCGGGCCTCCTGGATCAGCCGGATCGCGTCACGGGCCAGGCCCGCCTGCCGCAGCTCCTCGGTGATCTCCAGGTCCAGGGCGACCGTCGCACCGGAGTCGGAGGCCACCGACCAGCCCTCGCGCGGGGTCTCCGTGATGATCACCTCGTCCGGGGCGAGCGAGACGGTCTCCCCGTCGACCTCCACCGACGCCGTGCCCTCGCGCAGCGCGAGGGACAGCGCCGCCGCGTCCGCGGTGGCGATCGCCCTGGCCACCTCCTGCACCCGCTTGCCGAACCGCTTGCCCAGCGCCCGGAAGTTCGCCTTGGCCGTCGTGTCGACCAGCGAGCCGCCGACCTCCGACAGGGACGCCAGCGAGGAGACGTTCAGCTCCTCCGTGATCTGGGTGTGCAGCTCACGGTCGAGGGACTCGAAACCGGCCGCCGCGACCAGCGCCCGCGACAGCGGCTGACGCGTCTTGACGCCCGACTCCGCGCGCGTGGCCCGCCCCAGCTCCACCAGCCGGCGCACCAGCACCATCTGCTTCGACAGCTCCGGGTCGATGGCGGAGAGGTCCGCCTCCGGCCAGGGGGCCAGGTGCACCGACTCCGGGGCACCCGGGGCCACCGGCACGACGAGGTCCTGCCACACCCGCTCGGTGATGAACGGGGTGATCGGCGCCATCAGCTTGGTGACCGTCTCCAGCACCTCGTGCAGCGTGCGCAGCGCGGCCTTGTCACCCTGCCAGAAGCGACGGCGCGAACGGCGGACGTACCAGTTCGACAGGTCGTCGACGAACGCGGACAGCAGTTTGCCGGCGCGCTGGGTGTCGTACGCCTCCAGCGCCTGCGTCACCTGGTCGGTGAGCGCGTGCAGCTCGGACAGCAGCCAGCGGTCCAGCAGCGGACGCTCGGCCGGGGCCGGGTCGGCGGCGGACGGCGCCCAGTTCGACGTACGGGCGTACAGCGCCTGGAAGGCGACCGTGTTCCAGTACGTGAGCAGGGTCTTGCGGACGACCTCCTGGATGGTGCCGTGGCCCACGCGCCGGGCCGCCCAGGGCGAGCCGCCGGCCGCCATGAACCAGCGCACCGCGTCCGCGCCGTGCTGGTCCATGAGCGGGATCGGCTGCAGGATGTTGCCCAGGTGCTTGGACATCTTGCGGCCGTCCTCGGCGAGGATGTGGCCCAGGCAGACGACGTTCTCGTACGACGACTGGTCGAAGACGAGCGTGCCGACGGCCATCAGCGTGTAGAACCACCCGCGGGTCTGGTCGATCGCCTCGGAGATGAACTGCGCCGGGTACCGGCTCTCGAACAGCTCCTTGTTCTTGTACGGGTAGCCCCACTGCGCGAACGGCATCGAACCCGAGTCGTACCAGGCGTCGATCACCTCCGGCACGCGCGTGGCCGTCTTCGCACAGCCCTCGTGCGGGCAGGCGAAGGTGACGTCGTCGATGTACGGCCGGTGCGGGTCCAGGTTCGACTGGTCCGTGCCGGACAGCTCGGTCAGCTCCGCGCGGGAGCCGACGCAGGTGAGGTGGTCGTCCTCGCAGCGCCAGATGGGCAGCGGGGTGCCCCAGTAGCGGTTGCGGGACAGCGCCCAGTCGATGTTGTTGTTCAGCCAGTCCCCGTAGCGGCCGTGCTTGACGGTCTCCGGGAACCAGTTGGTCTTCTCGTTCTCCTGGATCAGCCGGTCCTTGATCGCCGTCGTGCGGATGTACCACGACGGCTGCGCGTAGTAGAGCAGCGCGGTGTGGCAGCGCCAGCAGTGCGGGTAGCTGTGCTCGTACGGCAGGTGCTTGAAGAGGAGGCCGCGCTGCTTCAGGTCCTCGGTGAGCTTCTCGTCGGCCTTCTTGAAGAAGACACCGCCGACCAGCGGGACGTCCTCCTCGAAGGTGCCGTCGGGGCGGACCGGGTTGACCACGGGCAGGCCGTAGGAGCGGCAGACCCTGAGGTCGTCCTCACCGAACGCGGGGGACTGGTGGACCAGACCCGTACCGTCCTCGGTCGTGACGTAGTCGGCGTTCACCACGAAGTGCGCCGCTTCGGGGAAGTCGACGAGCTCGAACGGCCGTTGGTACGTCCAGCGCTCCATCTCGGCGCCGGTGAAGGTCTGGCCGGTGGTCTCCCAGCCCTCGCCGAGCGCCTTCCCGACCAGCGGCTCGGCGACGACGAGCTTCTCCTCGCCGTTCGTGGCGACGACGTAGGTGACCTCCGGGTGCGCGGCGACCGCCGTGTTGGACACCAGGGTCCAGGGGGTCGTCGTCCAGACCAGCAGCGCGGCCTCGCCGGCCAGCGGACCGGAGGTGAGCGGGAAACGAACGTACACGGACGGGTCGACGACCGTCTCGTAGCCCTGCGCCAGCTCGTGGTCCGACAGGCCGGTGCCGCAGCGGGGGCACCAGGGGGCGACGCGGTGGTCCTGGACCAGCAGGCCCTTGGTGAAGATCTCCTTCAGCGACCACCAGACCGACTCCACGTACTCCGGGTCCATGGTCCGGTACGCGTCGTCCAGGTCGACCCAGTAGCCCATGCGGGTCGTCAGCTCGGCGAAGGCGTCCGTGTGCCGGGTCACCGACTCGCGGCACTTGGCGTTGAACTCGGCGATGCCGTACGCCTCGATGTCCTGCTTGCCGGAGAAGCCCAGCTCCTTCTCCACCGCCAGCTCCACGGGCAGGCCGTGGCAGTCCCAGCCGGCCTTGCGGGCCACGTGGTAGCCCCGCATGGTGCGGAAGCGGGGGAAGACGTCCTTGAAGACGCGTGCCTCGATGTGGTGGGTGCCGGGCATGCCGTTCGCGGTGGGCGGGCCCTCGTAGAACACCCACTCCGGGCGTCCCTCGGACTGCTCCAGGCTCTTGGCGAAGATCTTCTGGTCGCGCCAGAAGTCGAGCACGGCGTGCTCAAGCGCGGGCAGGTCGACCTGGGCGGGCACCTGGCGGTACGTCGGCGCTGTCATCTGCGAGCATCCTCCAACGGACTTGCTGCCTTCCGTCGGAGGGACGAGAGCCTGCTGTTTCGCCTGCGCCGTGTGCGGCGCGCTCCCGCGGTACCACCCTCCTTGGCCCTCCGTCGCGCCGTACGCGCCGGTGAGCCCCCTCATTGGGGTCGCGAAGCCGGTTCTACTCGCGCTGGCCCTTCGGCAGCGGCTTTCTTCCGGCGGCTCCGGGGTGATCTTCACGTCGCGCTCGCCCCCGGGCTCACACCGTCCCCGGGTCGCTCTGGGCTGCTTACGCCGCTACTCGTCCCCATCCACGCTTTTCGCTCCGCCCAGTGTACGGCGCCGCGCGGACAGCGGCCGACCGCTTTTCCGGCGCGGGCGGGTGAGCGGCCGGGCAGGCGGCGGGATGCCCCGAATGGCGAGGGGGCAGGAGCTCGTCTCCGCGGACGCCGGGCTCGGCGGATTACCCGGCGGGGAGCTGGGCACAACGGATGCAGGTCCGCCGACGCGGGGGGTGCGGGCGGGCGAATCGGGCGGTGTGCCCCGTTGCCGCGGGACTCAAGTCGATTTATCGTCCCAGCACGATTCGCGAGCAAGATCACAATATGTGAAGGGGCCGCGGCCATGGTGGCGAAGAAGACCGCCGTACAGCAGCCGGCGACCGGCCGCCCCAGGGGCGCGGCCGCCTCCGGTGCTACGGCTGCCCCCGGCGGCGAGGCCAAGGGAGCGGACGGCAAGAAGACCACCCGCGCGCGTGCGGCGTCGGCCACGCCGGTGAAGACCGCGCGGGCGCCCGCTGCTGCGCGCGGGGCCATGGCGGCGGCGAGCGCTGGGCGGCCGGCGGGCAGCGCGGGGAAGCCGCCTGCCGGTGACAGGACGGCCGCCGCTGGGCAGAACTCCGCGGAGAAGCGGCGTGCGGCGGGGAAGACGGCGGAGAAGGCCGCCGGGAAAGCCGCCGAGAAGGTGGATGCGTCGGCGGTCATGAAGAAGACGGGGGCGAAGAAGGCCGCTGAGGCGAAGAAGGCGGCGGCGAAGAAGGCGGCGGCGAAGAAGGCGGTGCCCGAGGAAACGGTCCCTGGGAAGACAGCGGCACGGAGCACAGCGGTCAAGAAGGCAGCGGTCAAGAAGGCAGCGGTCAAGAAGACGGCCGGGAAGAAGACGGCCGGGAAGAAGACGGCCGGGAAGAAGACGGCCGCGGAGAAGACGGCAGCCAGGAAGACCACGGGCAAGGCCGCGGCCGCCGAAAAGGCGGGCGCCAAGAGGGCACCCGCCGCGGAAGCGGCCGGCAGGGAGGAGGCGGCCAGGAAAACGACCGCCGAAACGGCTGCCGAAGGGGCTGCTGTCAAGGACACGGCCGTCGAAGAGACCGCGGTGAAGAAGGCGGCGGCCAGGAAGGGAGCCGCCAAGAGCACAGCCGCCGAGAAGCCGGCCGGCCACAGGACGGCCGCGCAGAAGGCGGCCGCGGACAAGACCGCCGCCGAGAAGGCAGCTGTCCGCGAAACGGCCGCCGAGCAGCCCGCTGTCCAAGCGGCGCCGGAGCGGGCAGTCGGGAAGAGCGCCGTCGGCGGGAAGCAGCCCGGGACGGTCACCGAGGAAGGAGTCGGCGGGGCGACGGCCGGGGAGGCCGGTGTGGAGAAGGCGGCCGCCGAGGACGTCTCGACGGGAGCGGCCGAGAAGAGCACGGCCAATCAAGCGGGCGCGGCGCGGGCCGCGAAGCAGACGGGAGCCACGACAGTGGTTGCGAAGAAGACTCCTGGCACGGCCATGGCGGACCAGTCCGCCGTTCCCAAGGCACGGGTCGCCGCGGCGGAGCCCGGCGAGCTGGCGGTGCGCCCGGGTGAGGATCCCTGGACCGCCGAGGAGGTCGCGGAGGCGCGCGCGGAGCTGACCGGCGAGGCGAAGCGGCTCACCGACGAGATCAGCTCCTCGGAGACGTCCCTGGCGGGCCTGATGCGGGACTCCGGGGACGGCGCCGGCGACGACCAGGCCGACACCGGCACGAAGAACATCACGCGCGAGCACGAGATGGCGCTGGCCGCCAACGCGCGCGAGATGCTCATCCAGACCGAGCGCGCCCTGGAACGGCTGGACGCGGGCACCTACGGCCTGTGCGAGAACTGCGGCAATCCCATCGGCAAGGCCCGCATGCAGGCGTTCCCGAGGGCCACCCTGTGCGTGGAGTGCAAGCAGAAGCAGGAACGTCGCTCCTGACCATCGGGGTCCGCGCGGGCGTGCCGTAGTCTCGTCCTCAGTCAGGCACCTAGGGTTGAGGGACTCACGTGGCAGAGGCGGAGCGCATCATCGGTACGCCGGACACCCCGGACGACGGCGGCGAGCGGACGGCGGCGCCCGGCACGGACGCGCAGGAGGCGGCGCAGCCGCAGCGGACCGGGCGCGGTCGCCGGATCGCGGTGCTGTTCACGGTGGCCGCCTTCGCGTACGCCCTGGACCTGATCAGCAAGACGCTGGTGGTCGCGAAGCTGGAGCACCGCGCGCCGATCCAGCTCATCGGCGACTGGCTGGAGCTGCACGCCATCCGCAACCCGGGCGCGGCCTTCGGCTTCGGCGCGGCCTTCACCGTGATCTTCACGGTGATCGCGGCCGCCGTGATCGTGGTCATCATCCGCCTGGCCCGCAAGCTGTACAGCCTGCCCTGGGCGATCGCGCTCGGCCTGCTGCTCGGCGGTGCGCTCGGCAACCTCACCGACCGGATCTTCCGGGCGCCCGGCGTCTTCGAGGGCGAGGTCGTGGACTTCATCGCGCCCAAGGGCTTCGCGGTGTTCAACCTGGCCGACTCGGCGATCGTGTGCGGCGGCATCCTGATCGTGCTGCTCTCCTTCCGCGGCCTGGACCCGGACGGCACGGTCCACAAGGACTGAGCCGGGTCGTCGCGGGGACGGTTGTCCACAGGCTCGTTCGGGGCGGTCGAAGCCGTCCGGCATACTCGACGGGTGAGCACCCTTCCCGAGATCCGTACCCTGCCCGTGCCCGACGGCCTGGAGGGCGAGCGCGTCGACGCCGCCATCTCCCGCATGTTCGGCTTCTCCCGCACGAAGGCGGCGGAGCTGGCCGCGTCCGGCAAGGTCCAGGTCGACGGCGCGGTGGTCGGCAAGTCGGAGCGGGTGCGCGGTGGTGCCTGGCTCGAGGTCGAGATGCCGCAGGCGCCCGCGCCCGTGCAGGTCGTCGCGGAGCCGGTCGAGGGCATGGAGATCGTGCACGACGACGAGGACGTGGTCGTGATCGTGAAGCCCGTGGGCGTGGCCGCCCACCCGTCCCCGGGCTGGACCGGGCCGACGGTCATCGGCGGTCTCGCCGCCGCCGGGTACCGGATCTCCACCTCCGGTGCCGCCGAGCGCCAGGGCATCGTGCACCGCCTCGACGTGGGCACCTCCGGCCTGATGGCGGTCGCCAAGTCCGAGCGGGCCTACACGTCGCTCAAGCGCCAGTTCAAGGAGCGCACGGTCGACAAGCGCTACCACACCCTGGTCCAGGGCCACCCGGACCCGACGAGCGGCACGATCGACGCGCCGATCGGCCGCCACCCCCAGCACGACTACAAGTGGGCGGTCACGGCCGACGGCAAGCCCTCCGTGACCCACTACGACCTCATCGAGGCCTTTCGCGCCGCCTCCCTGCTCGATGTCAAGCTGGAGACCGGCCGCACCCACCAGATCCGCGTCCACATGGCCGCCCACCGCCACCCCTGCGTCGGCGACCTGACCTACGGCGCCGACCCGACCCTCGCCAGGCGCCTGCACCTGACCCGCCAGTGGCTGCACGCCGTCCGGCTCGGCTTCGAGCACCCCGGCGACGGGCAGTGGGTCGAGTTCGAGAGCGACTACCCGGCGGACCTGCAGAAGGCCCTCGACCAGGTGCGTGAGGAGACCTACGGGTGAGCACGCCGTACACCGTCCGGATCGCCGAGGACCCCGCCGACCGCGAGGCCTGCTTCACGGTGCGCAAGGACGTCTTCGTCCGCGAGCAGGGCGTCGCCGAGGACATCGAGTACGACGCCTACGACGCCGTTGCCGTGCACGTCCTGGCGGTCCGCGAGGACGGCGTGCCGCTCGGCACCGGGCGCCTGCTGTACGGCGAGGCGGCCGCCGCGAAGACCGGCGGGGACATCTCCGTGGGGTCCCTGGGGCGGCTCGCCGTGACCCGTGCGGCGCGCGGGCTGGGCGTCGGCGTGGCCCTGGTGCGGGCCATCGAGGAGGCGGCACGCACGCGCGGCCTCACGGCCGTGGACCTGCACGCGCAGACGCAGGCGCTCGGCTTCTACGAGCGCCTCGGGTACGAGGCGTACGGCCCGGAGTTCCCGGACGCCGGCATCCCGCACCGGGCGATGCGCCGCGTCCTGTAGGCGCCTCATGCCCCTGGGGCCCAGGGGCCGGCGGGGGCGTGCCCGGCACCTCCGGGCGGCGCCCGGCGTGGCAGGCTTGAGGCCTGCCATGTGATCGTCGACTCCCGGAGCGCCCGCCGTGGATCAACTGGCCCTGCTGTTCGTGCTGCTGCTCGGGGCCTTGGTGAGCGTCCCGGTCGGGGACCGGCTCGGGGTGCCGGCGCCGGTGCTGATGACCCTGCTCGGCGGAGGCCTGGCGATCGCCGACTTCGTGCCCAACGTGGACATCCCGCCGGACCTGATCCTGCCCGCGCTGCTGCCGCCGCTGCTCTACGCCGCCGTACGCCGCACCTCCTGGCGGCAGTTCGCGGCGAACCGGCGGCCCATCTTCCTGCTGGCCGTCGCGCTGGTGTTCGTGACGACGGCGTGCGTGGCGGTGGTCGCCAACGCGATCGTGCCCGGACTGTCGATCGCCGCCGCCGTGGCGCTGGGCGCGCTGATCGCCCCGCCCGACCCCGTCGCCGCGACCGCCGTCGCCGGGCAGCTCGGGCTGCCGCGCCGGCTGGTGTCGATCCTGGAGGGCGAAGGGCTCTTCAACGACGTGACGGCCATCGTGCTGTACCACGTGGCGATCGCCGCCGCGGTGAGCGGTGAGTTCTCGTGGTGGCGCGCCGGGCTGGACCTGGTGCTGTCGGCCGTGGTCGCGGTCGCCGTCGGGCTGGCGCTGGGCTGGGGCGCGAACAAGCTGATGGACCTGCTCGGCGACCCCACCCTGCAGATCGGGCTGACCCTGCTCGTGCCGTACGCCTCCTACGTGCTGGCGGAGGAGCTGCACGGCTCCGGGGTGCTGGCCGTGCTCACCACCGCGCTCTTCCTCGCCGAGTACGCCACCGGCGCCGACGACGTGTTGACCCGGCTCGCCGGGCACACCTTCTGGGACATCGTCGACACGCTCGTCACCGGGGTCGCCTTCGGGCTGATCGGTCTGGAGCTGCACAACGCGATCAGGACGGCGTCCGGGCGGTGGGGCGAACTGCTCGGCTGGGCGGGCGCGATCACGGGCGTGGTGGTCTTCGTCCGGCTGGTGTGGCTGCTGCCGGCCACCTGGCTCACCAAGCGGCTGCACGCCCGCCGGGACTACGACGAGGAGATCCCGGTGAGCTGGCGGGAGACCGTCGTGATGTGGTGGTCCGGGATGCGCGGCGTGGCCTCGGTGGCGCTGGTGCTGGCCATTCCGCTCAAGACCGACGCCGGTTCGCCCTTCCCCGACCGGAACGAGATCGTGTTCATCGCGTTCGGGGTGATCATCGCCACACTGGTGCTGCAGGGGCTGACGCTGCCCTGGCTGGTGCGGCGGCTGGAGGTACGGGCCGACTCCGAGCGGGAGAAGGAGTTCGAGAAGGAACTCGCCGTGCGGGCGGCCAAGGCCGCGAAGCGCCGGCTCAGGGAGATCGAGCAGGTGGAGGAGTTGCCGGAGGAACTGTCGGAGCAGATGCTGCGGCGGGCCTACGACATCGGCATCCGGATCAGCCCCGACATGGGGGAGGAGGAGCGCAGGGAGGCCCACCACCGGCGGGCCCAGCGCCTGAAGAGGGTGCGGCGGATCCAGGGCGAGATGCTCAGCGCGGCGCGGCACGAGGTGCTGGCGGCCCGGAGCGAACCCGGTGCGGATCCGGAGATCGTGGACCGCGTCCTGCGCCATCTCGACGTGCGGAGCCTGCGGTGAGCGGCACCGCGAGCGGCATGCTTGTCGTCGGTCCTTCCGGCCGTCACAGGACCTGACGGTAAGTCATACAAGAGCACCGATCCTGTGGACAACTTTGCGCACGCCCCGGGGTGTCCTCCTACGCTCGCAGCATGACTCGCAACATCGTGATCAGTGGTGGCGGTACGGGCATCGGGCTCGCGGCGGCGCGGGCGTTCGCGGCGGACGGCGACCGGGTGCTGTTGCTCGGGCGGCGCCGGGAGGTGCTGGAGAAGGCCGCCGTGCCCGGCGCGCTCACCTACGCGGCGGACCTCGCCGAACCCGAGGAGGTGCGCGGCGTCGCCCGGTTCGTCGCCGGGGAACTCGGCACGGTCCACGTGCTGGTGCACAGCGCCGGAGGCGCCGGCAACCTGGAGCCCCCGGCCGCCGGCGACGACCCCCTCGACCGGGTGGCGCACGCCTGGACCGTCAACTTCCGGCAGAACACCCTGACCGCCGCCCTCCTCACCGAAGCCCTGAAGGACCGGCTCGCCGAGCCCGGCGGCCGGGTGCTCCTGATCAGTTCCATCGCCGCCTACCGGGGTTCGGGCAGCGGCGCCTATGCGGCGGCCAAGGCCGGGCTGCATCCCTACGCCCACGACCTGGCCCGCGAGTTGGGCCCGCGGGGCATCACCGTGAACGTGGTGGCGCCCGGGTATGTCGAGGAGACCGAGTTCTTCGGCGACACCATGGACGAGGCCCGGCGGCAGCGGCTCATCGACGACACCTCGACCGGCCGCCCCGGTATACCCGGGGACGTGGCCGCCACCCTGCACTGGCTGGCCTCGCCCGGCGCCGGGCATGTCACCTCGCAGATCATCCAGGTCAACGGCGGTGCCGAGCGGGGGCACTGAGGGGGCGGGCCGGTCAGCCCCGGCCCGTGCGCGGGAAGTCGTAGGCCTTGCGCAGCGCTGTGCGGTCCGGGGACGGGACGCGGGTCGGCGGCAGCACCGAGTCCGACGTGTTGACCCGGGGAAGGGCGTAGGGGTGCTCCGCCGACAGCCAGGTGATCATCTCCTCGCGGACGGTGACCCGCACCGTCCAGATGTCGTCCGCGTCCTTCGCGGTCACCAGGGCGCGCACCTGGATGGTGTTCTGGGTGGTGTCCGTCACCTGCAGACCGTAGGCGCGGCCGTCCCAGGCCGGGCACTGGCGCAGGATGTCGCGCAGCTTCTCGCGCATCGCCTCGATCGGCGCGCTGTGGTCGAGGTGCCAGTAGACGATGCCCGTCATCTGCGGGGTGCCCCGCGACCAGTTCTCGAACGGTTTGGAGGTGAAGTACGACACCGGCATGGTGATCCGGCGCTCGTCCCAGGTCCGTACCGTCAGGAAGGTCAGGGTGATCTCCTCGACCGTGCCCCACTCGCCGTCGACGACCACCGTGTCGCCGATGCGCACCATGTCGCCGAAGGCGATCTGCAGGCCGGCGAACATGTTGGACAGCGTCGACTGGGCGGCCACACCGGCGATGGCGGCGATGATGCCCGCCGAAGCCAGCAGCGAGGCGCCCGCCGCGCGCATCGCGGGGAACGTCAGCAGCATCGAGGAGGCGGCCACGACGATGACGATCGCCGAGACCACCCGCATGATCAGTTCCACCTGCGTGCGGACCCGGCGGACCCGCGCGGCGTCCCGGTGGATGCGGGCATAGCGGCTGTAGGTCGTCTCGACGACGGCCGCGGCGATCCGGATCACCAGCCAGGCCGCGGACCCGATCAGCACCAGGGTCAGTGTCCGGCCGATGCCCACCTGATGCCGTTGCAGCAGCTGCGCCTGGTCGTAGGAGCCTCTGAGCATCGCGGCGCACAGGACGAGCTGGTAGGGGATGCGGCCACGCCGCAGCAGCCCCCACAGCGGGGTGTCGGTGTTCCGGTCGTCGGCCTTGCGCAGCAGCCGGTCCGTGACCCAGCCGAGGGCCAGGGTGAGCAGGACGGTGCTGCCGATCACGATCATCGGGCGGAGTACGTTCTCCATGCCTCCGCTCCTAACCGGCGGGCGGCGGGCATGAACATGTGAGTCCGGTGGGAATGTGGGTAGGGCTGCCCCGGCACTGCCGTATCCGGCTGGCACCATGGCCCCATGAACATCATGCTCTTTCACTCGACCTACGGGCTCAGGCCCGCGGTGCGCGAGGCCGCGGACCGGCTGCGCGCGGCCGGCCACGAGGTGTGGACGCCGGACCTCTTCGAGGGGCGCACGTTCGACACGGTCGAGGAGGGCATGGAGTTCAAGGAGCGGATCGGCAAGGACGAGCTGCTGAAGCGGGCCGTGCTGGCGGCGGCGCCGTACTCGGAGCGCGGCCTGGTGTACGCCGGGTTCTCGCTCGGGGCCTCCGTCGCGCAGACCCTGGCCCTCGGCGACGAGAAGGCGCGCGGCCTGCTGCTCCTGCACGGCACGTCGGACATCGCGCCGAACGCGCACGTGGACGAGTTGCCGGTGCAGTTGCACGTGGCCGAGCCGGACCCGTTCGAGACGGACGACTGGCTGAGCGCGTGGTACCTGCAGATGGGCAGGGCGGGAGCGGACGTGGAGGTGTACCGGTACGCCGGGGCCGGCCACCTCTACACCGACCCCGGACTGCCGGACCACGACGCGGAGGCCGCCGAGGCCACCTGGCGGGTGGCGCTCGGCTTCCTCGCATCCCTGTAGCCGACGGCCGTGACGCCGGTTACACGGGGTCGTAGGTGCGCTCGACCTTCTGGGTGCCGCTGCGGGTGCGGTAGGAGCGGACCCAGGTGGAGGTGGCGTCGGCGTCGGTGCGGTCGGACAGGACGTAGTAGTCCATCTGCGCGCGGTCGGCTGTGATGTCCAGCACGCCATAGCCGTGCCGGTCGGTGTCCACCCAGTGGACGTGCCGGTTGGCGGCCCTGATGATCGGGGAGGCGATGGCGGAGACGGTGCCCTCGGGGACCTTGACGATGTCGTCGAGGTTGTCGGAGGTGATCGAGGTGACCACGAACTCGGTGGCCGCCGAGGGCGAGAGCGGGTAGGTGCCCGCGTCCACCGGCACGTCGTTGGCCCACGCCATGTGGATGTCACCGGTCAGGAAGACGGTGTTGCCGATGGCGTGGGAGCGCAGGTGGTCCAGCAGCTCGCGGCGGTCGTCGGTGTAGCCGTCCCACTGGTCGGTGTTGAGGGCGATGCCCTCCTGCGGCAGCCCGAGCAGTTTGGCGAGCGGCCTCAGCAGGTCGGCGGGGAGCGAGCCGATGGCGAACGGCGAGATCATCACGGAGTTGCCGACCAGCCGCCACCGGGTGTCGGAGGCCTGCAGACCGGCCTTCAGCCAGTCCAGCTGGGCGCGGCCGGTGATCGTGCGATTCGGGTCGTCGACCGAGCCGCTGGCCGTGGACGCCTGCTGGGAGCGGAAGGAGCGTAGGTCGAGCAGGGACAGGTCGGCGAGCTTGCCGAAGCGCAGCCGGCGATAGGTGGTGCCGGCGATCGCCGGGCGGACCGGCATCCACTCGAAATAGGCCTGCTTGGCGGCCGCCTGACGGGCGGTCCAGGTGCCCTCGGCGCCCTCGGTGTGGTTGACCGCGCCGCCCGACCAGGCGTTGTCGGCGAACTCGTGGTCGTCCCAGATGGCGATGACCGGCGCCTTCAGGTGCAGGGCCTGCAGATCCGGGTCGGTCTTGTACTTGGCGTGCCGCATCCGGTAGTCGGCGAGGGTGAGGATCTCGTTCGTCGGGGCGTGCTGCCGTACGACCGTGCCGCGCGCCGCGTACTCGCCGGACTTGTACTCGTAGATGTAGTCGCCGAGGTGCAGCCAGGCGTCCAGGTCGCTGCGGGCAGCGAGATGGCGGTAGGCGGAGAAGTAGCCGGCCTCCCAGTTGGCGCAGGAGACCACGCCGAAGCGCAGGGAGGGGACGACCGCGTCCGCCGCCGGCGCGGTGCGGGTGCGCGCCGCCGGGGAGACGGTACCGCCGGCCGAGAAGCGGAACCAGTAGTCGGTGGCCGGTTCCAGACCGCGGATGTCGGCCTTGACGGTGTGGTCGGAGGCGGCCGTCGCGGTGAGGGAGCCCTTGGCGACGACGTCGGTGAACGCCTTGTCCCGGGCGACGACCCAGCTCACCTCGGTGTCCGGACCGACCCCCGAGCCCGGTATCGCCTCGGGGACGGGGGTGACCCGGGTCCACAGCAGGATGCCGTCGGGCAGCGGGTCACCGGAGGCGACGCCGTGCAGGAAGGCGGGGGCCTGGTCGGCCGCGTGCGCCGGAAGGGTGGCGGCGAGCGGGCCGGCCAGCACAGCCGTCGCCGCCGCGGCCTTGACGACCGTACGGCGGCGGGGCGACAGAGAGTTGAGGGCTTGGTAGGCCTCGGATGATCTGTATCGACTGGTCACGACCGATCAGGTTACTGATCGGTACGCCCGAGGGCGGGCGAACTCCGAAAGTTCGCCCGCTCTTCACACGCGGACCGGCCTGAGGGGCACTCAGCCCTTGAGGGCCGCGTCCATCAGCCGGTTGAAGTCCGCCACCGTCATGGGCGGGTTGCCGTCGGGTCGGCCGTCGGTGGTGAGCTTCTTGCCGTCCATGACGAGGCTCGGCGTGCCGGAGACGCCGTCCTTGTTCGTGTCGAAGAGCTTCGACTCGGCCATCGCCCAGGCGTCGTAGGTGCCCTTCTTGACCGCGTTCCGGAACGCCGTGTTGTTCTTCAGCGCGGGGACGGTGTCCGCCACCTTGATGAGGTAGGCGTCGTCCTTGAACTTGTCGTCGTTCTCGTCCGGGTGCCACTTCGTCGAGTACAGCGCGGACTTGTACTCGAGGAACGCCTCCGGGCTGACGTTCAGCGCGGCACCGAGCGCGCTGAGCGCGTTCTTGGAGCCCACGCCGTTGTCGTGGTTGTCGATGAACGTCGCGCCGATGTACTGGATCTTGAACTTGCCGTCGTCGATGTCCTTCTTCACCGTCGAGCCGACGGACTGCTCGAACGCGGCGCACACCGGGCAGCGCGGGTCCTCGTAGAGCTTGAGGGTCTTCTTCGCGGTGTCCTTGCCTATGACGACCGTGGTGCCGTCGGTGCCGCTGGTGTGGGCGGGGGCGACGACCTTGTCGGTGTCCTTCAGGCCCTCCCAGTAGCTCGGCTTGTTGGCCTGGACGACGGCCCAGCTGATGCCGCCGGCGGCCGCCAGCACGGCCACGACCGAGCCGGCCACGATGGCCTGCCGCTTGGCCTTGTCGCGCTTGGCCTGCCGCTCGCGCTCCAGACGCAGCCGCTCCCGGGCCGCCGTCTTCGAGGCCTGGCTGTTCCGCTTGCTCATGTTGGTGATCTCCATGTGGGACGCGCACATGTCGTACGCGGGATACGTGTGGGGGACTCGTCGTGCTCAGCTGCCGACGCTCAGGCCTCGGACAAGGGCCCGGGCGAGGGCGGGCGAGCACGGCGGTCCACGCCGTCCCAGGGAGTGCACGAGGAGCCGGTCGCGGGCGGTGGCCGGCCGTGGCGCCGGGCGCGGCAGCCGGTGGGCCGGGGACAGCCGGACGGTGACCGCGGCCACCGCCAGCAGCAGCGGCCGGAAGGTGGTGGCGGCGACCGCGCGCAGCAACTGCGTCAGGGCCCGCTCGCCCCGGCGCAGCCAGACGGCGGCCAGCAGCCCCACGCACACGTGCACGGCGAGCAGCAGCCAGGCGGCGGCCGGGCTGGCGTGCGCGAGCAGCGCCGCGGCGCCCCGGCCGGAGTGACCGGTCACCTGGGCCAGCGGAGTGCCCACGCCGCCCCGGCACAGCACGTCCAGGCCGACGGCGCGCAGCGGACCGGCCACCGGGCCGCCCGCCCGGCCGTAACAGGCGTCCTGGCCGGTGGTGAAGACCGTGTCCGCGGCCAGCTCCAGCGGGATCAGCAGGGCCGCGATCCGGCCGAAGCCGCGCTCCCGGCCCGCCAGCGCGTACGCGGTGACGAACACGCCGGCGGCGACCGCGGCCACGGTCGCGGCCGGCAGCGGGGCCCTGGACAGCAGAACGTGCGACGCGGTGCTGAGCGTCACGACGACGGCCGTGAACAGCGCCGCGCGCACGGCTCTGAGATGGGTCCCGGATATGTCCATAGCGAAATCAGAGTGTGTCACGGACGCGGGTAGGAGACCCCTAAAGGGTGCCTGTGAGCGGGCGAAGGTCACAGCCCCGGAATGCGCCCGTTGCGGAACAGGTCGAGGAAGATCTGGTGGTCGCCACGCGCGCGTGCGCCGTAGGCGTGCGCGAAGTCCACCAGAAGCGGTGCGAAGCCCTCCTCGTCGGCCGCGAGCGCCGCGTCGATGGCCCGCTCGGTGGAGAACGGCACCAGGGATTCCCCGGAGGTGTCGTCCGCCGCCGCGTGCATCGTGGCCGTGGCCCGGCCCAGGTCGGCGACCACGGCCGCGATCTCCTCCGGATCGTCGATGTCGCCCCAGTCCAGGTCGACGGCGTACGGCGAGACCTCGGCGACCAGCTGCCCGGTGCCGTCCAGCTCGGTCCAGCCCAGCCACGGGTCGGCGTGCGCCTGCAGGGCGCGCTGGGAGATCACCGTGCGGTGGCCCTCGTGCTGGAAGTACTCCGCGATCGCCGGGTCCGTGATGTGCCGGGAGACGGCCGGGGTCTGGGCCTGCTTGATGTAGATCACCACATCGTTCTCGAGGGCGTCGCTGTGGCCCTCCAGCAGGATGTTGTACGACGGCAGGCCCGCCGAGCCGATGCCGATGCCCCGGCGGCCGACGACGTCCTTCACGCGGTAGGAGTCCGGGCGGGCCAGCGAGGAGTCCGGCAGGGTCTCCAGGTAGCCGTCGAAGGCCGCGAGGACCTTGTACCGGGTGGCGGCGTCCAGCTCGACGGAGCCGCCGCCGGGCGCGAAGCGGCGCTCGAAGTCGCGGATCTCGGTCATCGAGTCCAGCAGGGCGAACCGGGTCAGCGAGCGGGCGTCACGCAGCGCGTCCAGCAGCGGACCCTGCGCGGTGTCCAGCGTGAACGGCGGCACCTCGTCGCTCTTCGCGCCCGTGGCCAGCGCGTGGATGCGCTCGCGGTAGGCGCCCGCGTAGACCGTCACCAGCTCGGTGATCTGCTCGTCGCTGAGCGCCTTCGCGTACCCGATCAGCGCGATGGAGGCCGAGAAGCGCTTCAGGTCCCAGGTGAACGGGCCGACGTACGCCTCGTCGAAGTCGTTGACGTTGAAGACCAGGCGGCCGTTGGAGTCCATGTAGGTGCCGAAGTTCTCCGCGTGCAGGTCGCCGTGGATCCACACGCGCGAGGTGCGGTCGTCCAGGTACGGACCGCCGCGCCTCGACCCGAACTGATTGTTCGCAGTCAGGTCGTGGTAGAAGAGGCACGCCGTGCCCCGGTAGAACGCGAAGGCCGAGGCCGCCATCTTCCGGAACTTCACCCGGAACGCGGCCGGGTCGGCGGCCAGGAGCCGGCCGAAGGCGGTGTCGAAGACGGCGAGGATCTCCTCGCCGCGCTGCTCGTCGTTGAGCTGGGGGACCGACATCGCGGGGTGCCTCCTGGTGCAATACCTGTACGACAGCGTCTCTGCCGTACCCAACGCATGAAGGTACGCGGGAGTGCCCGTCCGGTGTCAGTGGCCGGGCATAGACTTCGACGCTGACCCCCAGACTGTCCGCCCACCCGTCGCCGAGAGTTTCCGTTGGAGGCCACACCGTGTCGAAGCCGCCGTTCACGCACCTGCACGTCCACACCCAGTACTCGCTGCTGGACGGTGCCGCGCGGCTCAAGGACATGTTCAACGCCTGCAACGAGATGGGCATGACGCACATCGCCATGTCCGACCACGGCAACCTCCACGGGGCGTACGACTTCTTCCACTCCGCGAAGAAGGCCGGAATCACCCCGATCATCGGGATCGAGGCGTATGTCGCTCCCGAGTCGCGACGCAACAAGCGCAAGATCCAGTGGGGTCAGCCGCACCAGAAGCGGGACGACGTCTCCGGCTCCGGCGGTTACACCCACAAGACGATGTGGGCGGTCAACAGCACGGGCCTGCACAACCTCTTCCGCCTCTCCTCCGACGCCTACGCCGAGGGGTGGCTGCAGAAGTGGCCCCGCATGGACAAGGAGACCATCGCCCAGTGGTCCGAGGGCATCGTCGCCTCCACCGGCTGCCCCTCCGGCGAGGTGCAGACCCGGCTGCGCCTCGGCCACTTCGACGAGGCCCTGAAGGCCGCCGCCGACTACCAGGACATCTTCGGCAAGGACCGGTACTTCCTGGAGCTGATGGACCACGGCATCGAGATCGAGCACCGGGTCCGCGAGGGCCTCCTGGAGATCGGCAAGAAGCTCGGCATCCCGCCCCTGGTCACCAACGACTCGCACTACACGTACGCGCACGAGGCCGGCGCCCACGACGCCCTGCTGTGCATCCAGACCGGCAAGAACCTCTCCGACCCCGACCGCTTCAAGTTCGACGGCACCGGCTACTACCTGAAGTCCACGGACGAGATGTACGCCATCGACTCCTCGGACGCCTGGCAGGAGGGCTGCGCCAACACGCTCCTCGTCGCCGAGATGGTCGACACCACCGGCATGTTCGAGAAGCGCGACCTCATGCCCAAGTTCGACATCCCCGAGGGCTACACCGAGGTCACCTGGTTCAAGGAGGAGGTCCGCCGCGGCATGGAGCGCCGCTACCCGGGCGGCATCCCCGAGGACCGCCAGAGGCAGGCCGACTACGAGATGGACACGATCATCTCGATGGGCTTCCCGGGCTACTTCCTCGTCGTCGCCGACTTCATCATGTGGGCCAAGAAGCAGGGCATCGCGGTCGGCCCCGGCCGAGGCTCCGCGGCCGGCTCGATCGTCGCCTACGCCATGGGCATCACCGACCTCGACCCCATCCCGCACGGCCTGATCTTCGAGCGGTTCCTCAACCCCGAGCGCATCTCGATGCCCGATGTCGACATCGACTTCGACGAGCGCCGGCGCGTCGAGGTGATCCGGTACGTGACCGAGAAGTACGGCGCCGACAAGGTCGCCATGATCGGCACCTACGGCACCATCAAGGCCAAGAACGCCATCAAGGACTCCGCGCGCGTGCTGGGCTACCCGTACGCCATGGGCGACCGCATCACCAAGGCCATGCCCGCCGACGTCCTCGGCAAGGGCATCCCTCTGTCCGGCATCACCGACCCCGAGCACCCCCGCTACTCGGAGGCCGGCGAGGTCCGCGCTATGTACGAGAACGAGCCGGACGTGAAGAAGGTCATCGACACCGCGCGCGGCGTCGAGGGCCTGGTCCGGCAGATGGGCGTGCACGCGGCCGGCGTGATCATGTCCAGCGAGACCATCACCGAGCACGTCCCGGTCTGGGTGAGGCACACCGACGGCGTGACCATCACCCAGTGGGACTACCCGAGCTGTGAGTCGCTCGGCCTGCTGAAGATGGACTTCCTGGGCCTGCGCAACCTCACGATCATGGACGACGCGGTCAAGATGGTGAAGGCCAACAAGGGCCTCGACATCGACCTGCTCTCCCTGCCGCTCGACGACCCCACGACCTTCGAACTGCTCCAGCGCGGCGACACCCTCGGTGTCTTCCAGTTCGACGGCGGCCCCATGCGCTCGCTGCTGCGGCTGATGAAGCCCGACAACTTCGAGGACATCTCCGCCGTGTCGGCCCTGTACCGGCCGGGCCCGATGGGCATGAACTCGCACACCAACTACGCGCTGCGCAAGAACGGGCAGCAGGAGATCACGCCGATCCACAAGGAGCTCGAAGAGCCCCTGAAGGAGGTCCTGGACGTCACCTACGGCCTGATCGTCTACCAGGAGCAGGTGCAGAAGGCCGCCCAGATCATCGCGGGCTACTCGCTCGGCGAGGCCGACATCCTCCGCCGCGTGATGGGCAAGAAGAAGCCCGAGGAACTGGCGAAGAACTTCACCATCTTCCAGGCCGGCGCCCGCAAGAACGGCTACAGCGACGAGGCCATCCAGGCGCTGTGGGACGTGCTGGTCCCCTTCGCCGGCTACGCGTTCAACAAGGCGCACTCGGCCGCGTACGGCCTGGTGTCGTACTGGACGGCCTACCTCAAGGCCAACCATCCCGCCGAGTACATGGCCGCCCTGCTGACCTCCGTCAAGGACGACAAGGACAAGTCGGCGGTCTACCTCAACGAGTGCCGCCGCATGGGCATCCGGGTGCTCCCGCCGAACGTCAACGAGTCCGAGGCCAACTTCGCCGCCCAGGGCGACGACGTGATCCTCTTCGGCCTCTCCGCCGTCCGCAACGTCGGCACCAACGTCGTCGAGTCGATCATCAAGTGCCGCAAGGCCAAGGGGAAGTACGCCTCCTTCCCCGACTACCTCGACAAGGTCGAGGCGGTGGTCTGCAACAAGCGCACCACGGAATCCCTGATCAAGGCCGGCGCCTTCGACGAGATGGGCCACACCCGCAAGGGGCTCATGGCGCAGTACGAGCCGATGATCGACAACGTGGTCGCGGTCAAGCGCAAGGAGGCCGAGGGCCAGTTCGACCTCTTCGGCGGCATGGGCGAGGAGACCACCAGCGAGCCCGGCTTCGGCCTGGACGTGGAGTTCACCACCGAGGAGTGGGACAAGACCTATCTGCTCGCCCAGGAGCGGGAGATGCTGGGTCTGTACGTCTCCGACCACCCGCTCTTCGGCCTGGAGCACGTGCTGTCCGACAAGGCCGACGCGGGCATCGCCCAGCTCACCGGCGGTGAGCACGCCGACGGTGCGGTCGTCACCATCGGCGGCATCATCTCGGGCCTGCAGCGCAAGATGACCAAGCAGGGCAACGCCTGGGCCATCGCCACCGTCGAGGACCTGGCCGGCTCCATCGAGTGCATGTTCTTCCCGGCGACCTACCAGCTGGTGTCCACCCAACTGGTCGAGGACGCCGTGGTGTTCGTCAAGGGCCGCCTCGACAAGCGCGAGGACGTGCCCCGGCTCGTCGCCATGGAACTGATGGTCCCGGACCTGTCCAACGCCGGCACCAACGCGCCCGTGATCCTCACGATTCCGGCGGTCAAGGTGACCCCGCCGATGGTCAGCCGCCTCGGCGAGATCCTCAGCCACCACAAGGGCGACAGCGAGGTCCGCATCAAGCTCCAGGGCCCGCGCAAGACCACCGTGCTGCGCCTGGACCGGCACCGGGTCAAGCCCGACCCCGCCCTCTTCGGCGACCTGAAGGTGCTGCTCGGTCCGTCCTGCCTGGCGGGCTGAACCCGGTCACGCGCGAAGGGGCGCACCCGGCGGGGTGCGCCCCTTCTGTGTGCCTGGGCTTCAACAACTGCCCTTTAGTCGTGGCCGAAGCCTTCAGTTGTGGCCGAAGCTCTTCTGCTTCTTGCGCGCGGCCTCCGAGGGGCTGCCGGAGATGTGTGCCATCTCGGACTCGTGCTCCTCGGCCGAGGGACGCTGCGCGCGCTCCGGTGCGTGCTCGTTCTGCGGAGCACGGTTCTGCGGGCCGGCCTGCTTGCGGTTCTTGTTCTTGGCCATGGTGATCTGCCTCCTGTGGGGGATCTAGGGGCCAGGGCCGGGACCAGATTCACATACGCTGACATCAAGCGCATGTCGGATAATTACCGTGTGTGACAGGGCAGGTGGGCGGACGCGCGTCGCAAACGCCACGCCGAAGATCGAGTTCGGGCCGTTAACCCCCGCCAGGTCGGGCAGACTCGAAGGAAGTCCGAAGCAAAGCCTCCCGGGAAGAGGGTGAGTCGCGTGGACCGCTGCATCGTCCTGGTGGACGCCGGGTATCTGCTGGGTGCCGCCGCCAGCCTCCTCGCCGGTGAGCCCTCGCGGTCCCGGATCACCGTCGACCACGCGGCGCTGATCCAGGCCCTGCGCGAGCGGGCGGAGTCGGAGACCGAGCGTCCGCTGCTGCGCATCTACTGGTTCGACGGCGCCCCCGACCGGGTCCCCCAGCCGGAGCACCGCCGGCTGCGCGTGATGCCCCGGGTCACCGTCCGGCTCGGCGCCCTCACTCGCAGTGACGGGCGCTGGGCGCAGAAGGGCGTCGACGCCGCCATGCACGCCGAGCTGACCGAACTGGCCCGCAACCGCGCGTGCTCGGACGTCGTCCTGGTCACCGGCGACGGCGACCTGCTGCCGGGCATGATGGCCGCCAAGGAGCACGGCGTCGCCGTCCACCTGTGGGCCGTCCAGGCCGCCGACGGCGACTACAACCAGTCCGAGGACCTGGTCGCCGAGGCCGACGAGCGGCGCGTCCTGGACCGGGCCTGGATCACCCAGGCCGTCCGCGCCAAGGAGCTGACCGGCGTCTGCGCACCGCCGCCCGTGCCCCGCCCGGAGATCGCCGCGATCCTCTCGGCGCCGCTGCCGGAGTCCGCGCTCGGCACGGCCGCCGAGCGCCCCGCCGAGGAGCGGCCGCACCCGCCGGCCGCCGCCGCCACGGAGAACGGCGCCCAGGAGCGGGTGCCCGCCTCCAAGGGCGTCCCGACCCCCAAGGACCTCGCCGCACTGCGCGCACCCGGCGTCCAGGCCGTGCAGCACCCCACCACCGCGACCCTGCGCTGGTCCTCCGACAAGGGCTGGGTGGACCGGCCGGGGGCGGTCTCCGAGCCGCCCGAGATCGCCTCCATGCCGACGCTCGCCCAGCTCACCACCGCCGAGCAGCGCTGGGCCGACCGGGAGGAGGACATCACCACGGTCGGCGGTGACCCGTACGAGGTCGGGCAGGTGTTCGCCCGCCGGTGGATCTCCCGGCTCGGCGACCAGAGCCATCTGCAGCGGCTGTCCACGATGTACCCGCGCATCCCGCACCGCATCGACGGCGAGCTGCTGCGCTACGCCGCCCGGTTCGGGCTGCTCGCCCACAAGGACGACCAGATCGACGAGCACGACCGTTACGCCATCCGGGCGGGCTTCTGGCGAGAGATCGACGTCCCGGCGACGGCCGAGCACGCCGGAACCGGCGACTGAACGCCCAACGCCGCCCGACGCCGACACGGTGCCGCGGCTGATAGCGGGCCCGGCTTGCGCGCGGCGGTGGGTTCCGCGAGTGAGCGCCGTCTTGGGTGCGAAGGCGGGGGCCTGCGCGGCGCCGTGGGTTCCGCGCGACGGTCGAGGGGCGTCCTGACTTGCGGGGCGGTCGCCTGCGGGCCGGACACCGTGGGGGCTGATCGTGGTGCCGGGGACGTGCGCGCGGCGGCCGGCTCCGTCTGCGGGCCGAGCGCCGTGTTGGCTCCGGGGCGGGGCTTGCGCGCGGCCGGCGGCTCCGCCCGGGGCCGAAGGGCGCCTTGGCCGTGGGGGTGCGAGGTGGCCGTCGGTTCCGGCTGCGGGCCCTGGACCACTGGGTGGTCCCGGTCCGCAGGTGGGGCGCCCCGCAGCACGCAACCCACCTCCGAACCGGCGCCCCAGGTGGGCTCGGGGCGGACCGGGGCGCGGCTTCGTAGGGCGACCCAAAGGCGAGTAAAGCGCCCGGACCCCTTAGGCTCGTTCCTTGTGAGTACGCGCGCGGGACAGGCACTTCGGTACGACGAGGTCGTACGCGTGCGTGGGCTCAGCAAGACCTACCCGGCCGTCAAGGGGCGGCGCGGGGCGCCGGGCACCCCCGAGGTGCGGGCCACCGACGGGGTCGAACTGGACGTACGGCGCGGGGAGATCTTCGGGCTGCTCGGCCCCAACGGTGCCGGCAAGTCCACCCTCGTACGGCAGCTCACCGGGCTGCTGCGGCCGGACGCGGGCAGCGTCGAGATCCTCGGCCACGACATCGTGCGCTACCCCGAGCGGGCCGCGCGGATCCTTGCCTATCTGGGCCAGGAGTCCTCCGCCCTGGACGAGCTGACCGTGGCGCTCGCCGCCGAGACCACCGGGCGCCTGCGCGGGCTGGACGTACGGCAGGCGCGGGCCGAACGGGACGCCGTCCTCGAGGAACTCGGGCTCACCCCGATCGCCGGACGAGCGCTGAAGAAGCTGTCCGGCGGCCAGCGCCGGCTCGCCTGCTTCGCCGCCGCCCTGGTCGGTCAACGGCACCTGCTCGTGCTGGACGAGCCGACCACGGGCATGGACCCGGTGGCCCGGCGCGCGGTCTGGGCGGCCGTGGACCGCCGCCGCGCCGAGTCCGGTACGACCGTGCTGCTGGTCACCCACAACGTCATCGAGGCCGAGACCGTCCTCGACCGGGTCGCCGTCCTGGACCGGGGCCGGGTCATCGCCTGTGACACCCCCGCCGGGCTGAAGGAGCAGGTCTCCGGCGAGGTGCGGGTGGAACTGGTGTGGCGGGAGCGGGCGCCGCTGGAGGTGCCCGAGGTCGCCTCCTTGCGCGAACGCGCCGTGGAGTCCGGCCGGCGCTGGACGCTCCGGCTCGCCCCCGAGGAGGCCCGGGCCGCCGTCGCCACGGTGACCGGCGGGGCCGCCTTCGCCGCGCTGGACGACTTCACGCTCGCCACGCCCAGCCTGGAGGACGTCTACCTGGCGCTGGGCGGCGCGGCCCGGCAGGGGCTGGTGAAGGCATGAGCGCGCGGGCCGCGGCATGCGTATCGGTGTGCGCGACTGCCGTACGGAAGAGGAGCAGCTCGTCGTGAGTGTGGTACCCGCCGACGTTCTGCCGGGCGGCGCCCGGGCCCTGCCCGAGCCGGCCCGGGACGCGGCCGAGCTCGGGCCGCGCGCGCGGCTGTGGCCGTCGCTGGTGGCCGTCTACCGCGCCCAGCTGTCCCGGGCCCGGGTGGCGCGGATCCCGCTGCTGTTCGTGGCCACCTTCCAGTCCATCGGCATCGCCGTGATGATGCGCGGCGTCGTCGACAACGCCGGCGAGGCGCGGTCCGTGGTGGCGGGCTCCTCGGTGCTGGTGGTCGCCTATGTGGCGCTGAACCTGCTGTCGCAGTACTTCGGGCAGCTGCGGGCCAGCGGCGGCCTCGACCACTACGCCACGCTGCCCGTGCCGCCGGCCGCCGTGGTGCTGGGCGCGGCGGGGGCGTACGCCTCCTTCACCGTGCCGGGCACCCTGGTGACCGCCGTCTTCGGGTGCGTGCTGTTCGGGCTGCCGCTGTCCAACCTGTGGATCCTGGTGGCCGTGATCCCGCTCGCCGGGGCCGCGCTGTCCGGGCTGGGCGCCGCCTGCGGGCTGCTCGCGCCGCGGCCCGAGCTGGCCACGCTGCTCGGTCAGCTCGGCATGTCGGCGGCGCTGCTGCTGGGGGTGCTGCCGGCCGACCGGATGCCGGAGGTCGTACGGCTGGCCCGTGATCTGCTGCCGTCGACGTACGGCGTGGAGGCCTACGCGCGGACGTTCGGGGAACACCCGGACTGGACCGCTGTCGTCGCTGACCTGGGGGTGTGCGCGGGTGTCGGAATCGTCTCGCTGGCCGTGGCGGCCCGGGCGTACCGCAGGGCGGCCGTCCGGTGACGCGGCGCGCGATGCCACCTGGCACGATGGCAGGGTGACCGCACCGCTGACGCCGCCTCCGCCGCCGCACGACGACTCCCCGCACCAGGTCCGGCAGGCACCGCCTGCCGGGGTCCTGACCGGGGACAGGCACGAACAGGACGGCCCTGGAATGAAGACCGAAGTGCGGGAGGCCGCCGTGGTCACGGTGGCCGTGGCGCTGAGCGGGGTGCTGCTCGGGCTGCTGTGGTGGTGGCTGGCGCCGCACGTGCCGCTGGTCGGGGACCAGGTCGGCAAGAGCTGGGTGGTCTACCTCGAGGACACCGAGGGGGAGCAGGCGGCCGGGGTGGACGGAACGTTCACGCTGCTCGGGCTCGCGTTCGGGCTCGTCAGCGCGGTGGCCGTGTTCCTGGCGCGGCGGCGCGGCGGTGTGCCGCTCGTGGTGGCGCTCTGCCTGGGCGGGGTGCTGGGGTCGCTGCTGGCGTGGCGGCTCGGGATATGGCTGGGGCCCCAGTCGGACGTGATCGCGCACGCGAAGGCGGTCGGGAAGGGGGTCACCTTCTCGGCGCCGTTGAGGCTGGGCGCGAAGGGCGCGCTGCTGGCGTGGCCGCTGGGCGCCGTGCTGGTGCATCTGGGCCTCACCGCGCTGTTCGGGCCCCGGGACCCCGAGGTCCCGTACCCGCACCCGCAGGGCTGAGGTCAGCCCCGCCCGATCGGCGCCGAGACCGCCCCCGTCAGCTTCGTCAGGTCCTCCGGCGCCAGCTCCACCTCCAGGCCCCGCCGTCCCGCCGACACGCAGATCGTGGGGTGGGAGAGGGCCGAGTCGTCCAGGACCGTCGGGAGCTTCTTGCGCTGGCCCAGGGGGGAGATGCCGCCGCGGACATAGCCGGTGGTGCGTTCCGCCTGGGTGGGGTCGGCCATGGTGGCCCGCTTGCCGCCGACCGCCGCGGCCAGGGCCTTGAGGTCGAGCGTGCCGGAGACCGGAACCACGGCCACGGTCAGGTGGCCGTCGACGTCGGCCACCAGGGTCTTGAAGACGCGGTCGGGGGAGACGCCCATCGCCTCCGCGGCCTCCTCGCCGTAGGACGGGTGGGAGGGGTCGTGGTCGTAGGCGTGGACCGTGAACTCCACGCCCGCTGCCGTCAGGGCCACCGTCGCCGGGGTGCCTGCGGACTGCTGCTGCTTCTTCGACTTCTTCGCCATCGGGGTGCGCCGGCCTCGGTCTTCCTCAGTTCAGGCTCGTCGGCGCGCGCGTCAACTCGTACGCGGGCAACGACGGCAGGCTACGGATGATGGACGTCTCGGAGCGCAGGAGCTTCAGCTCGTCCCGCAGACGGGAGGCCGTGTCCGGCGCCTGCAGCAGCCGCTGCTTCGTCGGCGTGTCCAGGACCATCGCCGCCGCCACCAGGTAGGAGACCACCGAGGGGTCGTCCGGGAGGTCCGCGCCGGTGGACAGGGACCGTTCGCGGGCCCCCGCCAGCCGCTTCTGGTACTGCCGGAAGGAGCGCAGCACCCCCTCCGCGAGGGCGCCCGCCTCGTCGCCGGGCTGCTCCTCCAGCTCCTCCAGCTCGGCCGTCAGGAACGGCCCCGAGGTGTCCACGGACAGCAGCCGCACCCGGGTCGTCCCGGTCGCCAGCACCTCGAACGTGCCGCCGGGGCGCTCCCGGACGGTCGCCGCATCCGCCACGCAGCCCACGCCGTGGAAGGACTTCAGGGGATCCTGGCCGAAGCCCGCGGCCGGGCCCCGCTCGGGCTGTGCCGTCGGATCCGGCATGCCCGGGGCGCTCGGCGCCACCTCGTGGCCGTCGCGGATCGCCACGACGGCGAACCGGCGCGGCTCGTCCTCGGGAGTCTTCAAAAGCTCGCGCATCATGGCGCGATAGCGCTCCTCGAAGACGTTCAGGGGCAGCACGAGCCCGGGGAACAGCACCGAGTTCAGCGGGAAGAGGGGCAGACGGACGGTGGTCACGGCGCCCCAGCCTAATGGTCATCCGCGCGCGCTCGTCCGCGGTGCTCGCTGCGCGGCCGCGGCGGCGCCTGCACCAGCTCCGTCAGGACCGCGCGGGGAGCGGACCCGAGCAGTGCCTCGCGCACCCGCAGGAAGTGGCCCAGCGGGTCGTCGGAGAAGCGGTCCCAGGGGAAGGAGGTGGCGTACGGGCCGGTCAGCCGGAGCTGGGCGCCGGCCTCCTCCCAGCGCTCCAGCCGGGCGAGGACGTAGACCAGCTTGTTGCGCATCCCGGCGGGCCAGGGCGTGGCCGCCGGGAAGCGCCAGGAGAGCGCCACCGCCCGGTCGGCCGCCGCGTGCAGCCGCTCGAGCGGCACCTCGGGCCCGCAGCCGTCGGTCAGGTAGGAGAAGGCCGCACGGGTCGGCAGCGCCTGGACGAGCGAGTCCGCCGGGGCGTCCTGGGCGGCCAGGTCGGCGAAGTCGAAGCACTCGCGGTGCGAGCCGTGCCAGAAGGTGCCCAGGTAGCGCAGCGCGGCCACATGGCAGCCGTAGTGGTGCGGGGCGCGCCGGACCGCCGCCTCCCACAGCTCCTCGAAGTACCGGTGGCCGGCCCGGGAGCCGCGCGCGTGGTCGAGCGCGATCCGCCACGGCACCGGGTCCCGGTCGTCGGCCCGCGCGGCGGCCGTGATCAGCGGGCTCACCTCGCGCAGCAGCTCCGCGCGGGCCGGCGAGGGCCAGGCACGGTCCACCGCGAGCTGGGCGGCCACGAGAGCGGCGTCCGGGTCGTCCGGGGCGGCCGCGCGCCACTGCTCGAACCACTCCGGCCGGGCGTGGGCGAACGCCGCGAGCTGCCGGGCGTACCGGTCGCGGTCCTCCCAGGCGGCCCCCGTACGGGTGGCGGCGAGCAGGGCGGAGGCGGCGCCGTACTCACCTTGCGCGGCCGCGACCAGCGCGGGCGAGAGGAGTGCGTCGGGCGCGTCGAGAACGGCCTCGTCGCCGGCCGGCAGGGGGGAGGCCGGGCGCGGGGCACGTCGTATCGTCCGAGTGGGGCGGAGAAACGCCGGCAGCAGAGCCATGGTGTCGACCATTGAAAGACCGCTGGTCCGCGCTGCGCCAGAGGGAGCGGACAAGTCGTGGAAAGTTGTACGCCCACAGGTCAAGGACGGGTAAAAGGTTAGTGTTCAACTATTGTGGCGTACCTGTCAGCGTGCCTCAGCTGCGCCGCAGCAGCCGGGTCGCCCCCGCCGCCACCGTGGTCGCGAGGATCCAGCCCAGCAGCACCATCACCGCCGCCAGCCACTGCCACACGCCGCGCAGCTGCCACTGGCCGACCTGGCCCAGGTCGATCACCGGCAGCAGCAGATCCAGCGTGAACAGGGCGGGGCTCCAGGTCGGATGGCCCCCGGAGTTCACCGGCGGATGGTCGGCGTGCGCGAAGGCCAGCGTGCCCGCCGCCCACAGCACCGCCATCCACACCGCGGCCCGGCCCGGCCGGTAACCGTAGGCGACCGTCCAGTCCTGCACGTAGCCCCAGAACTTGGCCGCGAACGGCAGCGTCTCGCGACGCCGGCGCTGCTTGGCCAGCAGCACCTCGCGCGCGTCCTCGTCCTCCCCGGCCGCGCGCAGCACGGCGGCCAGCCGCTCGTACGGCTCCGGGTGGTACTCGGCGGTGGCCGCCGCCACCCAGTCCAGACGCCGGGTCAGCGGGAACGGGCCCCGCGGCACCAGGCTCTCGTACGTGAAGCCGCCCATCTGCAGGTTGCCCGGATCCGGCCAGCTGCCCGCGCGGTCCATCAGGTTGACGATCCGGGCGCCGGACAGCACCACCTTGCCGCGCTGCGGCCGGTCGCCCAGGAAGCGCAGCTCCGGCGTCTGGATCCGGCGCAGCGACAGTTCCTGGTCGTCGGTGAAGACGAACCGGGCACGCTCCAGGTCCACGGCGTCCCCGAACCGCCCGTCGTCCAGCCGCACCCCGCCCCGGCACTCGAAGCGCTGGATCCGCGTCCCGCGCGCGGGAGTCGTCCCGCTCAGCAGCGGGCTGCCCACGCCCGCCGGGGTCAGGTACAGCGTGCGCTCCACCGTCAGCTGGGGCGCGTTCAGGGCGAGACGCGCGTAGGGGTTGGCCAGTTTCGCACCCCGCAGACTCAGCGAGACCCCCACCTTGGCGCTGCGCAGACTGAACTCGCCGTGCGACTCCAGCAGCTCGGCCTGCAGGTCCTGGCCGACGGTCAGGCCGTCCGCCGCGATGGACCGCCCGCTGCGGTCCCGGTAGGCGATCGCCTGGTTGAGCAGCAGATCGGTGCCGATGTGCGCGTCGGTCAGCCGCACCCCGTTCTGGAAGCGGCAGCGCGGCAGATGCAGATCGCCCTCGGTGTGCACCCGGGCCGCCTCCAGCCGCGGCACCGCGCAGTCCACCAGCCGCAGCGTGGTGAACCGGGCCTCGGGCAGCAGCACCTGCTCGTCGAAGCGACAGCCGCGCAGCTCCACGTACGGCGTCACCGTGCCGCCCGCCAGGTCCAGCGTGCCGGTGATCCGGACGCCGGCCAGCTTCAGCGAGGACACCCGGCCGGCCAGCGCCGGCGGCCCGTCGAGCAGCAGCCAGCACACGATGCGCGCCCGGACGCTGCGCCCGGGTCCCCAGGGATGCCCGCCGTGCGGATCGTCCACGACGGCGTCCCCGCTGCTCAGGTCGTACACGCTGCCGTTGCGGAAGGCCTGCCACATGCCGGCCTCGGCCGCCGTCAGGTCGTCCGGCAGGTCCCCGGCGCGGAGGCCGGCCCCCTCGGTCACCGCTGTTCCCTCTTCCTCGCCCCGTACAGAAAACGACTACGTTCCGTGTCCACTTGTGCGTCACCTGTGTCGTACAGCTGTTCATGCCCGATCTGTGACGCCCGGAACACATGCGGTGAAGGTGATCTTCTGAGTTCCGGCCACGTTCTGTAGCAGCCATTGAGCCGTGTTCCGTATCAGCCATTGATACGCGCGCACGTCTCCCGACCCCGGTCTGAGAGAATTGAGTACGTGATCTCCCGAATCGATCTGCGCGGCGACGCCCTTCCCGAGGGCCCCGCCCTGCGCGACCTGCTGCCCCGAGCCGACTTCGACGTTGCGGCCGCCCTGGAGAAGGTGCGTCCGATCTGCGAGGCCGTGCATCATCGGGGCGACGCGGCGCTGATCGACTTCGCCGAGAAGTTCGACGGAGTGCGGCTGGAATCGGTCCGTGTCCCGGCCCAGGCGCTCACCGACGCGCTCGAGGCCCTCGACCCGGCCGTGCGCGCCGCGCTGGAGGAGTCCATCCGCCGCGCCCGTCTGGTCCACCGCGAGCAGCGCCGGACCACGCACACCACCCAGGTGGTGCCCGGCGGGTCCGTGACCGAGAAGTGGGTGCCGGTCGAGCGCGTGGGGCTGTACGCGCCGGGCGGCCGGTCGGTCTACCCCTCGTCCGTGATCATGAACGCCGTCCCGGCGCAGGAGGCCGGCGTCGAGTCCATCGCGCTCGCCTCGCCGGCCCAGGCCGCGTTCGGGGGCCTGCCGCACCCGACGATCCTCGCCGCCTGCGCGCTGCTCGGCGTGGACGAGGTGTACGCGGCCGGCGGCGCCACCGCCGTCGCGATGTTCGCCTACGGCACCGAGTCCTGCGCTCCCGCCAACATGGTCACCGGCCCCGGCAACATCTGGGTGGCCGCGGCCAAGCGCTTCTTCACCGGGAAGATCGGCATCGACGCCGAGGCCGGCCCGACCGAGATCGCGATCCTCGCGGACGACACCGCCGACCCGGTGCACGTGGCCTCCGACCTGATCAGCCAGGCCGAGCACGACCCGCTCGCGGCCGCCGTCCTGGTCACCGACTCCGTCGAGCTGGCGGAGGCGGTGGAGAAGGAGCTGCAGCCGCAGGTCGCCGCCACCAAGCACGTCGAGGACCGGATCGTGCCCGCGCTGGGAGGCCGACAGTCCGCGATCGTGCTGGTCGACGGCGTCGAGGAGGGCCTCAGGGTCGTCGACGCGTACGGCGCCGAGCACCTGGAGATCCAGACCGCCGACGCGGCGGCCGTGGCGGACCGGGTGAAGAACGCCGGCGCGATCTTCATCGGCCCCTGGGCCCCGGTCTCCCTCGGCGACTACGCGGCCGGGTCCAACCACGTCCTGCCCACCGGCGGCTGCGCCTGCCACTCCTCGGGCCTGTCCGTCCAGTCCTTCCTGCGCGGCATCCACATCGTCGACTACACCAAGGACGCGCTCGCCGAGGTCGCCCACCACGTGGTGACGCTGGCGGAGGCGGAGGACCTGCCGGCGCACGGCGCGGCGATCAAGGCGAGGTTCGGCTGGAAGGTACCCGAGAGCAAGTGAGCGACGTGAGGATCGACGATCTTCCCGTACGGGACGAACTGCGCGGCAAGTCCCCTTATGGCGCGCCCCAGTTGGACGTCCCCGTACGGCTGAACACCAACGAGAACCCCTACCCGCTGCCCGAACCGCTGGTCGAGCGGATCGCGGAGCGGGTGCGCGAGGCCGCCCGCAACCTGAACCGCTACCCCGACCGGGACGCGGTCCAGCTCCGCACCGAGCTGGCCAAGTACCTGACGAAGACGGGCAAGCACCCGCTCGGCACCGAGAACGTGTGGGCCGCCAACGGCTCCAACGAGGTCATCCAGCAACTGCTGCAGACCTTCGGCGGACCGGGCCGCACGGCGATCGGCTTCGAGCCCTCGTACTCGATGCACGCGCTCATCGCGCGGGGCACGGGCACGGGCTGGATCTCTGGTCCGCGGGGCGAGGACTTCACCATCGACGTCCCGGCGGCCGTCGCGGCGATCGCGGAGCACCAGCCGGACGTCGTCTTCATCACCACCCCCAACAACCCCACCGGCAACGCGGTCCCGCCCGAGACGGTCCTCGCACTGTACGAGGCGGCCCAGGCGGCCAAGCCGTCGATGGTGATCGTGGACGAGGCCTACATCGAGTTCAGCCACGGCGCCTCGCTTCTGCCGCTGCTGGAGGGCCGGCCGCACCTGGTCGTCTCCCGGACGATGTCGAAGGCGTTCGGCGCCGCCGGCCTGCGCCTCGGCTACCTCGCCGCCGACCCGGCGGTGGTCGACGCGGTCCAGCTCGTCCGCCTGCCGTACCACCTGTCGGCGATCACCCAGGCGACCGCCCTGGCCGCCCTGGAGCACACCGACACCCTGCTGGGATACGTCGAACAGCTCAAGGCGGAGCGGGACCGGCTGGTCGCCGAGCTGCGTGCGATCGGCTACGAGGTCACCGACTCCGACGCGAACTTCGTGCAGTTCGGCCGGTTCGCGGACGCGCACACCGCCTGGCAGAGGATCCTCGACCGGGGCGTCCTGGTCCGGGACAACGGCGTACCGGGGTGGCTGCGGGTGTCCGCCGGCACCCCGGAGGAGAACGACGCGTTCCTCGACGCGGTCCGTCAGCTGAAGAAGGAGCAGGGTTCATGAGCCGCGTTGGACGCGTGGAGCGCACCACCAAGGAGACCTCGGTCCTGGTCGAGATAGACCTCGACGGCACCGGGAAGACCGACATCAAGACCGGCGTCGGCTTCTACGACCACATGCTCGACCAGCTCGGCCGGCACGGCCTGTTCGACCTGACCGTGAAGACCGACGGCGACCTGCACATCGACTCCCACCACACCATCGAGGACACCGCCCTCGCGCTCGGCGCCGCCTTCAAGCAGGCGCTCGGCGACAAGGTGGGCATCTACCGCTTCGGCAACTGCACGGTCCCGCTGGACGAGTCCCTCGCCCAGGTCACCGTCGACCTCTCCGGCCGCCCCTACCTCGTGCACACCGAGCCCGAGAAGATGGCGCCGATGATCGGCGAGTACGACACCACGATGACCCGGCACATCCTGGAGTCCTTCGTGGCCCAGGCGCAGATCGCGCTGCACGTGCACGTGCCCTACGGGCGCAACGCGCACCACATCGTGGAGTGCCAGTTCAAGGCGCTCGCCCGGGCGCTGCGGTACGCCAGCGAGCGGGACCCGCGCGCGGCCGGCATCCTCCCCTCGACGAAGGGCGCGCTGTAACCCCATGAACGGTCTCTCGACCCTGCTGATCGTCGTCGGCCTCTTCCTGGTCGGCGGGATCATCTCCTTCGCCAAGCAGAAGATGCCCACGAGCCTGATCGTGCTGCTGTCGATCGGCGCGGGCATGTGCCTCGTCGCGGGCGTCATGCGACTGGAGGTGTGGAATTGAGCGCTTCTGTGAAAAAGGTCGTCGTCTTCGACTACGGCTTCGGCAACGTCCGTTCCGCCGAGCGTGCCCTCGCGCGCGTGGGCGCCGACGTCGAGATCACCCGGGACTTCGACCGGGCGATGAACGCCGACGGCCTGCTGGTGCCCGGCGTCGGCGCGTTCGCGGCCTGCATGCAGGGCCTGCGGGCCGCGCGCGGCGACTGGGTGGTCGACCGGCGGCTGTCCGGAGGCCGGCCCGTGATGGGCATCTGCGTCGGGATGCAGATCCTCTTCGCGCGCGGCATCGAGCACGGCGTGGAGGCCGAGGGCCTGGACGAGTGGCCCGGCACGGTCGAGCCGCTCCAGGCGGACGTCGTGCCCCACATGGGCTGGAACACCGTCGAGGCCCCGGCCGGCTCCGAGCTGTTCGCCGGCCTGGACGCCGACGCCCGCTTCTACTTCGTGCACTCCTACGCCGTCCACGACTGGGCCCTGGAGACGCACAACCCGGTGATCGCGGCCCCCAAGGTCACCTGGTCCACGCACGGCAAGCCCTTCGTGGCCGCCGTGGAGAACGGCGCCCTGTGGGCCACCCAGTTCCACCCCGAGAAGTCCGGCGACGCCGGTGCCCAGCTCCTCACCAACTGGATCGGAACCCTGTAGAGACATGGCCAAGCTCGAACTGCTCCCCGCCGTCGACGTCCGCGACGGCCAGGCCGTCCGCCTCGTGCACGGCGAGTCCGGGACCGAGACGTCGTACGGCTCCCCGCTGGAGGCCGCCCTCGCCTGGCAGCGCTCCGGCGCCGAGTGGCTGCACCTGGTCGACCTGGACGCCGCGTTCGGCACCGGCGACAACCGCGCCCTGATCGCCGAGGTCGCGGGGGCCATGGACATCAAGGTCGAGCTGTCCGGCGGCATCCGCGACGACGACACGCTCGCCGCCGCGCTGGCGACGGGCTGCACGCGCGTGAACCTCGGCACGGCCGCCCTGGAGACCCCCGAGTGGGTCGCCAAGGTCATCGCCGAGCACGGCGACAAGATCGCCGTCGGCCTGGACGTACGCGGCACGACCCTGCGCGGCCGCGGCTGGACCCGCGACGGCGGCGACCTCTACGAGACGCTGGAGCGCCTCGACAAGGAGGGCTGCGCCCGCTACGTCGTCACCGACATCGCCAAGGACGGCACCCTTCAGGGGCCGAACCTGGAGCTGCTGAGGAACGTCTGCGCGGCGACCGACCGCCCGGTCGTGGCCTCCGGCGGCGTGTCCTCCCTCGACGACCTCCGCGCCATCGCCGAGCTGGTACCCCTCGGTGTCGAGGGCTCCATCGTCGGGAAGGCCCTGTACGCGAAGGCGTTCACCCTGGAAGAGGCCTTGGAGGCTGTGTCGTCATGAGCGATGCCGTGCGGCGTGTGCAGAGCGGAAGTCCCTGGGAAGAGAGTTTCGGGTTCGCACGCGCCGTCGCGGCGGGTGACCGGGTGCTGGTGGCCGGCACGACGTCCTTCAGGGGCAGTGTGCTGTACGGGGAGGGCGACCCCTACGAACAGGCCAAGGTGGCCTTCACCAGCGCGCTCGAGGCGCTCGGCGAGCTCGGGCTCGACATCGGGTCCGTGATCCGCACCCGGATGTACCTGACCCATGCGCGGGACGTGGACGCCGTGGGCCGCGCCCACAAGGAGCTGTTCGACAGCGTCCGCCCGGCCTCCACCCTGCTGGTCGTGGAAGGCTTCGTCGACCCGCGCATCCTGGTCGAAGTGGAACTAGAGGCATACAGAGGAGCCGTGGATTCATGACCCTGGCGGTCCGAGTCATCCCCTGCCTGGACGTGGACAACGGCCGGGTCGTCAAGGGCGTCAACTTCCAGAACCTGCGCGACGCGGGCGACCCCGTCGAGATGGCCAAGGTGTACGACACCGAGGGCGCCGACGAGCTGACGTTCCTGGACATCACCGCCTCCTCGGGCAACCGGGAGACGACCTACGACGTGGTGCGCCGCACCGCCGAGCAGGTCTTCATCCCGCTGACCGTCGGCGGCGGCGTCCGCACGGCCGAGGACGTCGACAAGCTGCTGCGGGCGGGCGCCGACAAGGTGGGCGTCAACACCGCCGCGATCGCCCGCCCCGACCTCATCCGCGAGATCGCCGAGCGCTTCGGCCGTCAGGTCCTCGTGCTGTCGGTCGACGCCCGCCGCACCGAGTCCGGGAGCTTCGAGGTCACGACCCACGGCGGCCGCCGTGGCACCGGCATCGACGCCGTCGAGTGGGCCCACCGGGCCGCCGAACTCGGCGCCGGCGAGATCCTGCTCAACTCGATGGACGCCGACGGCACCAAGGACGGCTACGACCTCGAGATGATCGCCGCCGTCCGCAAGCACGTCACCGTCCCGGTGATCGCCTCCGGCGGCGCCGGCCGGCTCACCGACTTCCCCCCGGCCGTCCGGGCGGGCGCGGACGCCGTCCTGGCCGCCTCCGTCTTCCACTTCGGCGACCTCCGCATCGGCGAGGTCAAGCAGACCCTGCGCGAGGCCGGGCATCCGGTCAGGTAGGCCCGGGCCGCTTCACTCCTTCGGCTGAACCAGCTGCACCAGATTGCCGAGCGTGTCGTCGAAGACCGCCGCGAGGACCGGCCCCTGTTCCTGCGGCGGGTGGGTGAAGCGGACCCCGAGGGCCCGCAGCCGGGCGTACTCCGCCGGCAGGTCGTCGACGGAGAAGACGATGCACGGGATGCCCTGCTCGTACAGAGCCGTGCGGTAGGGCTCGGCGATGGGCCCCTGGCCGGGCTCCAGGAGCAGCTGAAGGTCCGGCTGGGCGCCCGCGGGTGCGCCGACCGTGACGAACGGCGTGCCGTCGCCGAGATCCATGCGCAGCCGGGTCTCGAAGCCCAGCACCTCCGTGTAGAAGGTGTGCGCCCGGGCCACGTCGTCCACGTACACGCTGGTCATCGCGACCCTGATCACGGCCGGGCCCGCCTCAGATGCCCAGCTGCTTGGACGCGTGCAGCGTGTCGATCGCGTCCGCGTCGCCGTCCAGGTCCACCTTGGCCGCGTCCTGCCGGCCGAAGGCGAACATCAGCAGCTCCGAGGGCTCACCGGTCACCGTGACCACGGGAGTGCCCCGGTGGGCGACCGCCGTCTGGCCGTCCGGACGGCGCAGCACCAGACCCGTCGGCACGCCCCGGCCCATCAGCCGGGCGGTGCGCTCCAGACGCGACCACAGGGTGTCCTGGAAGACCGGGTCCAGCTCGCGCGGGCTCCAGTCGGGCTGGGCCCGGCGCACGTCCTCGGTGTGCACGTAGAACTCGACGATGTTGGCGGCCTCGTCGATCTGCTTGAGCTGGAAGGGGGAGAAGCGCGGCGGTCCGGTGCGGATGAGCTGGATCAGCTCCTCGTACGGCTTCGCGGCGTACTCGGCCATCACCTTCTCAAGGCGCCCCGCGAGCGGCTTGATCAGCGCGCCCCCGGCCGCGTCCGGACGGCGCTCGCGCACCACCACGTGCGCGGCCAGGTCCCGGGTGCGCCAGCCCTCGCAGAGGGTCTCGGCGTCGGGGCCCACGGTTTCCAAGAGGTCGGCGAGCAAGAGCCGTTCACGCTGGGCGAAGGTCGACATACAGTCAGCCTACGACCCGCTGCCGCGTCCGCGCAGTGGACAGGGACCCGGCCCCGCCGGTGCCGCGCGGCACAATGGCAGCCATGACCAGTACGACCGGTACGCCCCGGCCCAGCAGCCTCGATCCCGAGATCGCCGCACGCCTCAAGCGCAGCGCCGACGGGCTCCTGCCCGCCATCGCCCAGCAGTTCGACACCGGCGAGGTACTGATGCTCGGCTGGATGGACGACGAGGCGCTGCACCGCACCCTCACCACCGGCCGCTGCACCTACTGGTCGCGCAGCCGCCAGGAGTACTGGGTCAAGGGCGACACCTCCGGCCACGTCCAGCGGGTGAAGTCCGTCGCCCTGGACTGCGACGCCGACACCCTGCTGGTCCGGGTCGACCAGGTGGGCGCCGCCTGCCACACCGGTGCGCGCACCTGCTTCGACGCGGACGTCCTCCTCAAGGACGGCGCCGGTTCCGGCGAGCCGTCCTCGGATCAGTAAGGTCTGCCGCCATGGACCTCGAGACCTTCCGCAAGCTCGCCACCGACCGGCGCGTCATCCCGGTCACGCGCAAGCTCCTCGCCGACGGCGACACCCCGGTCGCGCTCTACCGCAAGCTCGCCGCCGAACGCCCCGGCACCTTCCTGCTGGAGTCCGCGGAGAACGGCCGCTCCTGGTCCCGCTACTCCTTCGTGGGCGTGCGCTCCGCGGCCACCCTGACCTCGCGCGACGGCGAGGCCCACTGGCTCGGCACCCCGCCCGTCGGCGTCCCCGTCGACGGCGACCCGCTCGCCGCCCTGCGCGCCACCCTGCAGACCCTGCACACCCCCCACCAGGAGGGCCTGCCCCCCTTCACCGGCGGCATGGTCGGCTACCTCGGCTACGACATCGTCCGCCGCCTGGAGAAGATCGGCCCCGGCGAGCGCGACGACCTGAAGCTGCCCGAGCTGACCATGCTCCTCACCAGCGACCTCGCCGTCATGGACCACTGGGAGGGCTCGGTCCTGCTGATCGCCAACGCGATCAACCACAACGACCTCGACACCGGCGTCGACGAGGCGTACGCCGACGCCGTGGCCCGGCTCGACGCGATGGAGGCCGACCTCACGCGCGCGGTCGCCCAGCCCCCGGCCGTGCTGCCGCCCTCCGAGCTGCCCGAGTACACCGCGCTGTGGGGCGGCCCCGACTTCCGGCGGGCCGTCGACGACATCAAGGAGCGCATCCGCGCGGGCGAGGCCTTCCAGGTCGTCCCCTCGCAGCGCTTCGAGACCCCGTGCACGGCGAGCGCCCTCGACGTCTACCGGGTCCTGAGGGCCACCAACCCCTCCCCGTACATGTACCTCTTCCGGTTCGACGGGTTCGACGTCGTCGGCTCGTCCCCGGAGGCCCTGGTGAAGGTCGAGGACGGGCGCGCGATGGTCCACCCCATCGCCGGCACCCGGCACCGCGGGGCCACCCCCAAGGAGGACCAGGCCCTCGCCGACGAGCTGCTCGCCGACCCCAAGGAGCGCGCCGAGCACCTGATGCTGGTCGACCTCGGGCGCAACGACCTCGGCCGGGTCTGCGAGCCCGGCTCGGTGGAGGTCGTGGACTTCATGTCCATCGAGCGCTACTCGCACGTCATGCACATCGTCTCCACCGTCACCGGCCGCGTGGCACCGGGACGTACCGCCTTCGACGTGCTCACCGCCTGCTTCCCGGCGGGCACCCTCTCCGGCGCCCCCAAGCCGCGCGCCATGCAGATCATCGACGAGCTCGAACCGTCCCGGCGCGGCCTGTACGGCGGCTGCGTCGGCTATCTGGACTTCGCCGGCGACTCCGACACCGCCATCGCCATCCGCACCGCCCTGCTGCGGGACGGCACGGCCTACGTCCAGGCCGGCGCCGGCATCGTCGCCGACTCGGACCCGGCCGCCGAGGACCAGGAGTGCCGCAACAAGGCGGCGGCGGTGCTGCGGGCAGTGCACACGGCCAACCGCCTGGGCGGCTGAGGCGCTCACGGCGGCGCCTGCACGGTCAAGTGGGGCGCTTCTCAGGCAAGTGGGGTGCTTCTCATACGAACCCCGGGTGACGGTTCGCCCGGGGTTCGAGCGATAGTGGTGTGCGTGACTGCCGTACCTCACCCCCGTTCCGAAGCCGCCGCACCCACTGGATCCGGCCGGCGGAGTCTCGCCGTCGCCCTGCTGTGCGGTGCGCTCGGCGCGGCCGTGGCGCTGCTCGCGACGCGGCAGCGCTGGTCGGAGGGCACCGCTTCGGTGGCCGGCGGCGCGTTCCCGCTGACCGCCAAGGGCAGCGACGTCACCGGCGTCCCCGCCGCCCTGGCCATAGTGGGCCTCGCCGCGCTCGTCGCGGTCTTCGCCGTGCGCCGGGCCGGTCGCGTCGTGGTGGCGGGCCTGCTCGCGCTCTCCGGCGCCGGCATCGTGGCCGCGGCGCTCGTCGGCGCCTCCGACAGCTCCGCGCTGGACGAGAAGGCCGCCCAGGCCACCGGCGACACCTCGGCCGGTGTCTCCGCCCTCAGCCACACCGGCTGGCCCTACGTCGCGGCCGTCGGCGGCGTCCTGCTCCTGCTCGCCGGCCTGCTCGCCCTGCGCTACGGCCGCCTGTGGCCCGCCATGTCCGGCCGCTACGAGCGCGGCACCGAGCGCCCCCGGCGCACGGCCCGGCCGGCCGACCCGGAGCGGCCCGAGGAGATCTGGAAGGCCCTGGACCGCGGCGAGGACCCCACCGGCGCCTGACCGCGCCGGATGTGGCGAACCAGACGCCACCCCCGCGTCCGGCACACGTGCGCGTACGGAACAATGGACGAAGAGCGTCCGGCTCGGACAGTGACGGGCGGGCTCGGCACCGTACGACGAGACGTACGACGCGTACTACGACACGTCCACAGCAACGAGGAGCAAGTCATGGCGGGCAGCAGCCACGGTCACACCCCGGCCGCCTGGACCGGCGTCACCATCGCCTTCATCGGTTTCTGCGTCGCGGGCGCCTTCATGGTGATGGCCCAGCCGGTCGGCTTCTGGGCCGGCATGGTGATCGTGCTGCTCGGCGGCGTCGTCGGCGGCGTCATGCGCGCCATGGGCCTCGGCCAGCCCAAGAAGACCCACGCCACCCCGCACGCCGTCGCCGCCCCGACCCGCGAGCCGGCCGGCGTCGAGAGCTGAGCACCGGCGCGTCCGACGAGGGGCGGCCCGGCACCGGAGGACCTGGTGCGGGCCGCCCCTCGCGCGCGTGGGGCGAGGGCACGGGGGACAATGCCCGCGTGACAGTCGACAGCCGTACCGCGCCCACACCCACCCCCCTCTGGAGCCGGCTCGCCGTCCCGGGCGGGGTCCTCGCGGCCGTCGCCGGGGCCTTCGCCTACGTCGGCGCCGTCGACCCCGACGAGCCGGGGCACTACCCGGTGTGCCCGCTGTACCGGCTGACCGGGCTGTACTGCCCCGGCTGCGGTGGGCTGCGCAGCGCGCACGCCTTCATCCACGGTGACTTCACGGCCGCCCTGCACGACAACGCGCTGGGCGTGGCCGCCTATCTGGGCTTCGCGGTGCTGTGGACCCTCTGGGCGGTGCGCGCGGTGCGCGGGCGGCCGGTGCGGCTCGCCCTCGGGCCGGCGCAGACATGGGGCGTCGGCGCGCTGCTGCTCGTCTTCACCGTTGTCCGGAACCTGCCGTTCGGTGGCTGGCTGCATCCTTGATCGTCCGGCGAATGTCCAGGTAGTGGGACCGGGACGGAGCGGATGCGAAGCCCGTGCGGTCCTGCGGATACCATCGCAGTGACCACGGGTTTTCGAACCCCGGGTTGCAGAACCCGCCCGGGGCTTCAACCTGAAGGAACGACCGTCTGAAAGGGGGCCGCTCGCGTGAGTGTGCTCGACGAGATCATCGACGGAGTCCGTGCCGACCTCGCGGAGCGGCAGGCGCGCGTCAGCCTCGACGAGCTCAAGGAGCGTGCGGCGAAGGCCCCTGCCGCCAAGGACGGGGTGGCCGCGCTCAAGGGCGACGGCGTCAAGGTGATCTGCGAGGTCAAGCGCTCCAGCCCCTCCAAGGGCGCGCTGGCCGCGATCGCCGACCCCGCAGGTCTCGCCGCGGACTACGAGGCGGGCGGCGCCGCCGTCATCTCGGTCCTCACCGAACAGCGCCGCTTCGGCGGCTCGCTGGCCGATCTGGAGGCCGTCCGCGCGCGCGTGGACGTCCCCATCCTGCGCAAGGACTTCATCGTCACCTCCTACCAGCTGTGGGAGGCCCGCGCCTACGGCGCCGACCTCGCGCTGCTGATCGTGGCCGCCCTGGACCAGCCGGCCCTGGAGTCGCTGATCGAGCGGGCCGTCTCCATCGGGCTCACCCCGCTCGTCGAGGTGCACGACGAGGACGAGGTCGAGCGGGCGGTGGACGCGGGGGCCCGGATCATCGGCGTCAACGCGCGCAACCTGAAGACGCTGAAGGTCGACCGCGGCACCTTCGAGCGGGTGGCCCCGGAGATCCCCGACGGCATCGTCAAGGTGGCCGAGTCCGGGGTGCGCGGGCCGCACGACCTGATCGCCTACGCCAACGCCGGTGCGGACGCGGTGCTGGTCGGCGAGTCCCTCGTCACCGGGCGCGACCCGAAGGCCGCCGTCTCCGACCTGGTCGCCGCCGGGGAGCATCCCGCGCTGCGGCACGGGCGGGGCTGAGCTTCGGTAGGCTGTCCGCCGATGACGCTCTCGATCACTACGCCGGCGATGCGGGACCCCTATGCCCGCCTCGCCCGGGGCTGCCGGCCCCGGGGCTGCCGTGCGCCCGCGCGGCGGGTGCACGGGCGGCGGGTGCGGTATGTGATCGGGGACGAGCCCGGGCAGGTGAACGGGATGCGATGGCGTGGCCGTGCGTTGTCACCTGCGGTGAGCTGAGCCGGTCCTCCCACGCCGGTCGACCTGTGCTCCTCGTTGCGCCCGGACCACCAGGGGCTCCGCCCCCCCCGCACCCCGGGCCTTTGCCCACTCCGGCCTTCCCGACAGCATGGGGAGGGTGGTGGGAAAGCACCGTCAGGGCAGCGCACGCGTATTCGTACCCCAAGTCCAGCTACCCGGGGCGTACGCCCCTGCGAGGTATCCGCATGCCCAGCGAGTTCTTCATCCCTGACCCCACCGGCCAGGTGCCCAGCGCCGAGGGCTACTTCGGCGCGTTCGGCGGCAAGTTCATCCCGGAGGCCCTCGTCGCCGCCGTGGACGAGGTCGCCGTCGAGTACGACAAGGCCAAGGCCGACCCCGAGTTCGCCCGCGAGCTCGACGACCTGCTCGTGAACTACACCGGCCGGCCCAGCGCCCTCACCGAGGTGCCGAGATTCGCCGAGCACGCCGGCGGTGCCCGGGTCTTCCTCAAGCGCGAGGACCTCAACCACACCGGGTCCCACAAGATCAACAACGTGCTCGGCCAGGCCCTGCTCACCAAGCGCATGGGCAAGACCCGCGTCATCGCCGAGACCGGCGCCGGCCAGCACGGCGTCGCCACCGCCACCGCCTGCGCGCTGTTCGGCCTCGCATGCACCATCTACATGGGCGAGATCGACACCGAGCGCCAGGCCCTCAACGTCGCCCGCATGCGCATGCTCGGCGCCGAGGTCGTCGCCGTGAAGTCCGGCAGCCGCACCCTGAAGGACGCCATCAACGAGGCGTTCCGGGACTGGGTCGCCAACGTGGACCACACCCACTACCTGTTCGGCACCGTCGCCGGACCGCACCCGTTCCCGGCCATGGTCCGCGACTTCCACCGGGTCATCGGTGTGGAGGCGCGGCGCCAGCTGCTCGAACGCGCCGGGCGCCTGCCCGACGCCGCCATCGCCTGCGTCGGCGGCGGCTCCAACGCCATCGGCCTCTTCCACGCCTTCATCCCCGACGAGGGCGTCCGCCTCATCGGCTGCGAGCCGGCCGGACACGGTATCGAGACCGGTGAGCACGCCGCCACCCTCACCGCCGGTGAACCCGGCATCCTGCACGGCTCCCGGTCGTACGTCCTGCAGGACGAGGAGGGCCAGATCACCGAGCCCTACTCCATCTCGGCCGGCCTGGACTACCCGGGCATCGGCCCCGAGCACTCCTACCTCAAGGACTCCGGCCGCGGCGAGTACCGCGCGGTCACCGACGACGCGGCCATGCAGGCCCTGCGCCTGCTGTCCCGCACCGAGGGCATCATCCCGGCCATCGAGAGCGCCCACGCCCTCGCCGGCGCCCTGGAGGTCGGCCGGGAACTGGGCGAGGACGGGCTCATCGTCGTCAACCTGTCCGGCCGCGGCGACAAGGACATGGACACCGCGGCCCGCTACTTCGGCCTCTACGACACCGACGCCCAGGTGGCCGCCAACGAGGCCGACACCGCCGAGATCGAGGGGGACGCCAAGTGAGCGGGAACGTGCAGCTGCTGACCGACACCCTCGCCGCCGCCAAGGCGGACGGGCGCGCCGCGCTCATCGCCTACCTCCCGGCCGGGTTCCCGACCGTGGACGGCGGCATCGAGGCGATCAAGGCCGTCTTCGACGGCGGGGCGGACGTCGTGGAGGTGGGGCTGCCGCACAGCGACCCCGTCCTCGACGGCCCCGTCATCCAGACCGCCGACGACATCGCCCTGCGCGGCGGCGTGAAGATCGCCGACGTCATGCGGACGGTCAAGGAGGCCTTCGCGGCCACCGGCAAGCCCGTCCTCGTCATGACGTACTGGAACCCCATCGACCGCTACGGCGTCGAGCGCTTCACCGCCGAGCTGGCCGAGGCGGGCGGCGCGGGCTGCATCCTGCCCGACCTGCCCGTCCAGGAGTCGGCGCTGTGGCGGGAGCACGCCGACAAGCACGGCCTCGCCACCGTCTTCGTCGTCGCGCCCAGCAGCAAGGACGCGCGGCTCGCGCAGATCACCGCGGCGGGCAGCGGCTTCGTCTACGCCGCCTCCCTCATGGGCGTCACCGGCACCCGCGAGTCCGTCGGCGCGCAGGCCCAGGACCTGGTCGGGCGCACCCGGGCGACCGGCACCGAGCTGCCCGTGTGCGTCGGGCTCGGCGTGTCCAACGCGGCCCAGGCCGCCGAGGTCGCCGGCTTCGCCGACGGCGTCATCGTCGGCTCGGCGTTCGTGAAGCGGATGCTGGACGCCCCCGACCACCCCTCCGGCCTGGAGGCGGTGCGGGTGCTCGCCGGCGAGCTGGCGAAGGGCGTGCGCGGACAGGCGTAACACCCCAATTCGGTCACTCGAACGGGTGGACATCGGGCCGGGGAGGCGCGCTGCGCCTCCCCGGTTCGTTCTGGGGGTGTGAGCGAGAAGAACCGTGACGGAAAGCGCACCGCCCGGGAGCGGCTGGCGGTCGAGCGCGCGAAGCAGAAGGCCGCGGAGAAGCGACGGCGCACGCTGATCGTGGGCGCGAGCGTCGTCTGCGTCCTCGGCCTCGCGGCGGTGATCGGCGTGATCGCCGCCAACGCCGGCAAGAACAAGGGAAGCAGCAGCGCGGGCCCGGTCGTGGCGCCCTCGGGCGCGCAGGGCAAGAACAGCCTCGCGATCCCGGTCGGCAAGGACGGCGCCAAGTCGACGCTCACGGTCTGGGAGGACTTCCGCTGCCCGGCCTGCCAGGCCTTCGAGACGAGATACCGCTCGACGCTGCACGAGCTGACCGACTCCGGCAAGCTCAGGATCGAGTACCACCTGGTCCGCCTGATCGACGGCAACACGGGCGGGCGCGGCTCGCTGCACGCGGCCAACGCGGCGGCCTGCGCCCAGGACGCGGGCAGGTTCCGCGACTACCACGACGTGCTGTACGACAACCAGCCGCCGGAGACCACCGACGCCTTCGCGGACGACGCCAAGCTGATCGACCTGGCGCGCAAGGTGAAGGGCCTGGACACCCCCGCGTTCCAGAAGTGCGTCAAGGACGGCACCCACAACAGCTGGGTGGACAAGAACCACCAGGCCTTCCAGGACGCCCGCTACGGCGGCACGCCCACCGTCCTGTTCGGCGGGAAGAACATCTACGAGGACCAGACGCTGACCCCGGACAAGCTCAAGCAGATGGTGGAGGCGGCCGACCGCGGGTAAGGGCGTTTCTCACGTGCCCGTTATGGAGCCGTAGCCGGGCTGCCTGCCGTGCTCGCGGCCCGGCACGGTAGCGTCGACCCTGCCATGGAACTTGCCTACATTCCCAGCCCGTCGCGCGGGGTGCTGTACCTCGGCCCCATCCCGCTGCGCGGTTACGCCTTCTGCATCATCATCGGCGTCTTCGTCGCCGTCTGGCTCGGCAACAGGCGGTGGGTCGCCCGCGGTGGCCGCGCCGGCACGGTGGCCGACATCGCGGTCTGGGCCGTGCCGTTCGGCCTGGTCGGCGGCCGGCTCTACCACGTGATCACGGACTACGAGCTGTACTTCAGCAAGGGCCGTGACTGGGTGGACGCCTTCAAGGTGTGGGAGGGCGGCCTGGGCATCTGGGGCGCCATCGCCCTGGGCGCGCTCGGGGCGTGGATCGGGGCGCGGCGCCGGGGCATCCCGATGCCCGCGTACGCCGACGCCGTCGCGCCCGGTATCGCCCTCGCACAGGCCATCGGCCGCTGGGGCAACTGGTTCAACCAGGAGCTGTACGGGCGCGAGACGCACGTTCCCTGGGCGCTGCACATCACCTCCTCCGAGGGCGGCCGGGTGCCGGGGTACTACCACCCGACGTTCCTGTACGAGTCGCTGTGGTGCATCGGCGTCGCGCTGCTCGTCATCTGGGCCGACCGCCGCTTCACGTTGGGCCATGGCCGGGCCTTCGCGCTGTACGTCGCCGCCTACTGCGTGGGCCGTGGCTGGATCGAGTACATGCGCGTCGACGACGCCCACCACTTCCTGGGCATCCGCCTCAACGACTGGACGGCGCTGATCGTCTTCCTGCTGGCGGTGACGTACATCGTGGTCTCGGCGAAGAAGCGCCCGGGCCGCGAGGCCGTGGTCGAACCCGGCGCCTCCGACGACGCCCCTGCCGAGGGCGCCGAGGAGACGGAGCACAAGGCTGCCGCCGAGACGGAGTCTGCCGAGGCCGAGGCCCACGACAAGGCCGAGGCAAAGGCGCAGGACAGCCCGCAGGACAAGGCGCAGGACGCGGCGGAGGGCAAGGCCGAGCCGGAAGCGGTGGAGGCCGAGCCGAAGAAGAGCTGACCGGGCTGTACGACGCCGAGGGCGCCCCGCACGTGTGGGGCGCCCTCGGCGTGTGCCGGCAGGCGGGCCGCGCCGATGGTCAGCGCCGGTGGGACAGCGACAGGGTCCTGTGGGCCGCTGTGACCACCGCCGTGTCGATGAAGCGGCCGTTGGGGAGGGCCTGGGCACCCTGGTGGGTGGCGGCTGCCTTGATGATCGTCTCCGCTTCCTCGATCTCCGCCTCCGTCGGCAGATAGGCCCGCTCGATCACCGGGAGCTGCCGGGGATGGATCGCCGCCCGCCCCAGGAAGCCCAGCGCGCGGCCGTGGGCGCAGGACGCGGTCAGGCCGTCGAGGTCACGGATGTCGGGGTGGACGGACTGGGCCGGCGGCGCGAGTCCCGCCGCGCGGGCCGCCACGACCACCCGGGAACGGGACCAGTCGAGGCCCGCGTCGGCCCGTACCCCCAGGTCGGCCCGGAGGTCGGCCTCGCCGAGGGAGATGCCCCGCAGGCAGGGGTGGGCGGCGGCGATCTCGTACGCCCGCTCGATGCCGAGGGCCGTCTCCAGCAGCGCGTACAGCGGGCGCCGGGTGGCCGCGGCGGCCTCCCGCACCTCCTCCGGCCCCGTCACCTTGGTCAGCCGCAGCCCGGACACGCCCGGCAGGGCGGCGAGCGCGGCCAGCTCCGCCGCCGCCCACGGTGTGTCCAGCGCGTTGAGCCGCACATGCACCGGGACCGGCTGGGGGTCGGCAAGGAGGTCGGCGGTGGCGCAGCGGGCGTACTCCTTGCGGTCGGGGGCGACCGCGTCCTCCAGGTCGATCACCACCACGTCGGCGCCCGCCGCCAGCGCCTTGGTCACGACGTGCGGCCGGTCCCCGGGGACGTAGAGCCAGGTCAACGGGAAGGGGGTCACAGGGCGCCCTCCTCGCGCAGGGCGCGCAGCTCGGCCGGGGTGAGGCCCAGTTCGGTGAGCACCGCCTCCGTGTCGGCGCCGTGCGGCCGGCCGGCCCAGTGGATCGCGCCGGGGGTGGAGGAGAGCCGGAAGAGGACGTTCTGCATGCGCAGCGGGCCCAGCTCCGGGTCGTCGACGGTGGTCACCGTGCCCAGGGCCTGGAACTGCGGGTCCGTCATGACGTCCCGGACGTCCTGCACCGGGGCCGCCGCCGCCTCCGCCTTCTCGAAGGCGGCGAGCACCTCGGCGCGGGTGCGGGCCGCGATCCAGGAGCCGACCGCCTCGTCCAGTACATCGGCGTGCGCGGCCCGCTGCGCGCCCGTGGCGAACCAGGGCTCCTCGATCAGCTCCGGGCGGCCCACCAGCCGCATCACCCGTTCCGCCACGGACTGCGCGGAGGTGGAGACGGCGACCCAGCAGCCGTCGGCGGTGCGGTAGAGGTTGCGCGGCGCGTTGTTCGCGGACCGGTTGCCGGTGCGCTCCTGGACATGGCCGAGCTGGTCGTACCAGGTGAGCTGCGGGCCCAGCACAGCGAGCATCGGCTCGACGATGGCCAGGTCCGCGACCTGCCCCTCGCCGGTCCGCTCCCGGGCGGCCAGTGCCGTCAGCACGGCGTACGCCGTCGCCAGCGCCGCGACGGAGTCCGCGAGCCCGAACGGCGGGAGCGTCGGAGGCGCGTCCGGTTCACCGGTGAGCGCGGCGAAGCCGCTCATCGCCTCGGCCAGCGTGCCGAAGCCGGGCCGGTGCGCGTAGGGGCCGAACTGCCCGAAGGCGGTCACCCGGGCGAGGATCAGCCGGGGGTTCGCGGCGGACAGCTCGGACCAGCCCAGGTTCCACTTCTCCAGGGTGCCGGGGCGGAAGTTCTCGATCACCACGTCGGCGGTCGCGGCGAGCCGGAGCAGGGTCGCGCGGCCGCCGGGCGTGGACAGGTCCAGGGTGATGGCGCGCTTGTTGCGCCCGAGCACCTTCCACCACAGGCCGACGCCCTGCTTGGCCGGGCCGTGCCCGCGGGAGGGGTCGGGCCGGTCCGGGTGCTCCACCTTGATCACCTCGGCGCCGAAGTCACCGAGCAGGGTGGCGGCCAGGGGGCCGGCGAACAGGGTGGCCAGATCCAGGACGCGCAGGCCGTCGAGGGGCTGCGCACGTGCCGTCGTCCTCATGCGGTGTACTGCGCGTCGATCTCCGGGCGGTACGGCATCGACGCCGACGCCCCCGCCCGCTGCACGGACAGGGCCGCCGCGGCCGCCGCCCAGGACAGGGCCTCGCGCACCGGTTTCTCCTCGGCGAGGGCGACCGCGAGCGCACCGGCGAAGGTGTCACCGGCGCCGGTGGAGTCCACGGCCCGCACCTGCGGCGCGGGCACCACCAGCGGCTCCGCGCCCCGCGCCAGGTACAGGCTGCCGGTCGCCCCCAGGGTGACGACGACCTCCGGCACCAGCTCCAGCAGCGCGGCGGCCGCCTCCCGCGGGTCGGTCCGGCCGGTGAGGGTGACGGCCTCGTACTCGTTGGGCAGCAACAGCTCCGTCGCCGCGAGGAGTTCGGGTGGCAGCGGCTGGGCGGGGGAGGGCGTGAGGACGGTACGGACACCGTGCCGGCGGGCCGCCTCGGCGCCCGCGACGACCGCGGCCAGGGGAATCTCCAGCTGGAGCAGCAGGGCGTCCGCGGAGGCGATCACCCCCTCGTCGCCGGGGGAGAGGTGGTCGACGGTGCCGTTCGCGCCGGGGATGACGACGATGGAGTTGCCGCCCTCGTCGTCCACCACGATGTGCGCGGTGCCCGACGGGCCCTCGACCGTGCGCAGGGAGTCGGTGTCCACACCCGAGTGTTCGAGGGTCTCGCGCAGCCGCGCGCCGAACCCGTCGTTGCCGACCGCGCCGATCATCGACACGGTGGCGCCGGCGCGGGCCGCGGCGATGGCCTGGTTGGCGCCCTTGCCGCCCGGGATCGTACGGAACTCCCGTCCTGTCACGGTCTCGCCGCGCTGCGGAGCCTTGCCGACGTACGTGACGAGATCCATGTTCGTGCTGCCGAGGACGGCGATGTGGGTCATGGGCGGGTCGCCTCCAGGTGCGTGAGGTGGGCGAGGGTGTCGAAGCCGGTGCCGTCGAAGTCGGCGACGGTGGTGGCGAGCCGGTTCTTCAGCGGCGCCCGCCAGCGGTCGGGCAGTGCCTCCGGGCCGCCCGCGAGGAGACCGGCGATGCTGCCGGTGGTCGCGCCGCCCGAGTCTGTGTCCCAGCCGCCGGACACCGCCCGGCAGACGGAGCCGGAGAAGTCGCCGTCGGCGTGGGTGAGGGCGGCGACGGTCAGCGCGGTGTTGGGGATGGCGTGGACCCAGTGGTGGGTGGCGGCGTAGGTGGCGTGGAGCGCGTCCACGACGTCGTCGAAGTCCGGGTGCCGGGCGGCCACTTCGAGCGCGTGGTCGATCGCCTTCGCCAGGCGGGAGCGGGGCGGGACCACCGCGCGGCCGGTGCGCAGGCAGGCGTGGACGTCCTGGGTGCCGGTGGCCGCGGCGGCGAGGACGGCGGCCGTGAACATCGCCGCGTAGACGCCGTTGGCGGTGTGGGTGAGGGCCGCGTCCCGGTACGCCTGCTCCGCGGCGGCACCTGGGTCGCCCGGGTTGGTCCAGCCGTGGACGTCCGCGCGGATGAGGGCGCCGATCCACTCGCGGAACGGGTTGCGGTGGCGGGCGGTGTGCGGGGGCTCGATGCCGCTGAGGAGGTTGCGGAAGGCGACGCGCTCGGCGGTGAAGGTGCGCCCCGGCGGGAGTTCGTCGAGCCAGAGCCGGGCCACGTCGGCGGTGGTGAAGGTCCTTCCGTGGCGCTGGAGCAGCAGCAGGTTGATCAGGGGGTAGTTGAGGTCGTCGTCCTCGGGCATGCCGTCGATGTTCTCGGCGAGGGAGGTGCCGGCCGAGCGGCGGTTCCAGGGGTGCGCGTCCAGCAGGTCGCGGGGGACGCCCTTCGCCGTGAAGTAGCCGGTGAGCGGCCAGTTGCCGGACGCCCGGGCCAGGGCGCGGATGGCGTCGAGGGGGAGCTTCTCCACGGGCTTGCCGAGCAGGCAGCCGATGGCGCGGCCCAGCCAGGACCCCTCCAGGGCGAGGGGTGTGGTGCGCGCGCGGCCGGCCGCGGCCGGCCAGTCGGGGCAGGCCGCCCTGATGCCGGCCAGGTCCACCGGCTCGTCCTCGGCCAGCCGGCTGGGCAGGTCGGCCAGTTCGTCCAGCAGATCCTCGGCCAGGAGCCGGAGGTAGCGGGAGGCCCGGTCCGGGGAGGCGCCGGCCCGCTCCGGGGCGTCCAGGCCGCCGGCCGCGCGCCAGCGGGCCTCGATCCGCGAGGGTTCCCGGCCGTCCAGGCGGGCCTGGCGCAGTTCGTGGCCGAGCAGGTCCTCCGGCTGGACCCAGGTCAGTCGCAGCATGCGGTGCCTCCGAGCGCCGCGAAGGCCTCCTCGTGGGCGCGCCGGCGGCGTACGTCCCGGGCGAAGATCTCCCGGGTGACCTCCGCCAGGGCGCGGGCCGGCTCCCACAGGTCCAGCCGGCTGGCCTCCGCCACCGTCTTCGCCCAGTCCTCCGGCACCGGGGAGCCCAGGGCGCCCGCGAGCGCGCCGGCCATCGTGGCGATCGAGTCGCAGTCGCGGCCGTAGTTGACCGAGCCGAGGACCGCGTGCCGGTAGTCGCCGCCGGAGACCACCAGTATGCCGAGCGCGACCGGGAGTTCCTCGATGGAGTGCAGCCGGGAGGGGCGCCGGGCGCCGAGCGAGGGGGCGCGGTAGTCGGGGCCGACCGTGTCGTACGGTTCCACCGCCGCGCGCAGGGGCTGGAGCGCCGACTCGAAGTCGCTGTGGCCGTGCGCCACTTCACAGACCTTCTCGATCGCCGTGCGCGTGCCGTCCTTCGCCAGGGACAGGCAGGCGGCCACCACCGAGTCCGGGGTCGCGCCCGGTGCGGTGGCGGCGGCGACCGCGGCGGCGAAGACCCCGGCTGCCTCGCGCCCGTACGACGACTGGTGGGCGCCCGCGACGTCCAGCGCCTCGGCGTACGCGGCGGCCGGGTGGGCGGCGTTGACCAGGCCGACCGGGGCCATGTACATCGCCGCGCCGCAGTTGACGATGTTGCCGACGCCCGCCTCCCTGGGGTCCGCGTGACCGTGGGCGATGCGGGTCACGAGCCACTTCTCGGCGAGGAAGAGCCGGTGCAGCGGCAGCGTCTCGGTCTCCAGCTCCGGGATCCAGCGCGGGTTCGTCATCAGGTCCGGGACCAGGTGGTCGGCGACCGCGTAGGCGTCGAGGTGGTCGCGGACGCGCTCGTAGACCCGGATCAGCGCGTGGGTCATCAGGGTGTCGTCGGTGACGTGGCCGTCGCCCTTGTGGTACGGGGCGATCGGGCGGGCGGTGCGCCAGGCGTCACCGTGCCAGGGGCCGACGACGCCGTGGACGCGGCCGCCGTGGCGGTCGGTGATCTGGTCGGGGGAGTAGCCCTCGACCGGGCCGCCGAGCGCGTCGCCGACGGCGGCTCCGACCAGGGCCGCGGTGATGCGCTCGTCGAGACTGTGCCGGCCCGGGTCGCCGCATTCTTCTTCTTTGGGCGTCATGCCCCGAATCATCCTCCTGGTCGGGCCCGTTGCGCGGCTTCCAGGAGTCCGGCGAGTTCCACCAGGTCGGTGCCGGTGAGGCGGGGCAGGGCGCAGCCGGAGAGGGTGCGGCAGGCGTCCCGCCAGGTGGCCGGAATCGCCGCGCCGCCGCCCAGCGCGCCGGTGAGGGCTCCGGCGAGGGCGGGGGCGGAGTCGGCGACCCGGGACAGACAGGCGGCGGCCGGCACGGCCTCGGCGATGCGGCCGCGGGCCGCGGTGGCCAGGGCGAGGGCGACCGGGACGGTCTCGGCGGCGGCGATGCCGTAGCTGTAGACGTGGTCGACGATCTGGTGCTCCAGAGGCGGGACCAGGGCGAAGGCCGAGTCGCTGTCCTGGGCGAGGGCGAGGGCGCACCGGGTGTTGCGGCCGATCTCCGTCGCGGCGGGCAGTTCGGCGAGGGCGGCCTTGACGCAGGTGTCCGGCTCCGCGCCGGCGAGGGCGAGCGCGAGGGCCGCCGCCATCGCGCGGGCGCCGTGCACGCCGTCGCCGTCCTGGGTGTAGCGGGCGTCGAACTCGGCGAGGTCGGCGGCCCGTTCGGGATCGCCGGGGTGGGCCACCGCCAGGACGCAGGCGCGGACGCAGGCGGCGTCGTCGAAGTAGTGCGGGTTGTCGTGGCCGGTGGCGGGCGGACGCAGGCCGGTGGCCAGGTTGCCGAGACCGGCGCGGACGGAGATGCGGGCGCGCAGGGGGAGTACGGCGGACTCGATCTCGGGCGCGCGGTCCGCTGCCGCGGCGACTTCGGCGGCCACGGCGGTCCAGGTGAGGTCGATGGCGGCGCGCATCCGGCGTTCCCGGCTGAGGTCGCCGAGGACGTCGTCGGCGCCGGCCCGCAGGACCGCCTCCGCGGCGAAGGCCGCCCACTCGGCGTCGTCGGAGGGGCCGAGGCGGAGGGGCTCGGGGGGCTGGTTGAGGGCGATCGGTACGGGGAGGGTGGTGGTGGCGTTCTGCTCGGCGAAGGTGTCGAGTTCGCGGGTCAGGCGGCGGGTCCACTCGGGCATGCGTGCGGCGCGGTGGCGGGCCGCGGGCCAGCCGGCGGCGTCCCCCGCGGCAAGCCCGAGGAGCAGGCCTTCGATACGGCGCGTCGTCATGCCTCGCCCTCACTGTCCTGCCGCCCGGGACCGCGGATGCCGACCAGGGGACTGCGCCCCCTGGACCCCCGTCCCTCCGTCCGCCCACCACCCGACCCACCGGCACCCGCCGAGGCCACCGGCTCGACCGGAGGAGAGACGGCCGCGGGCGACTCGGGGGCGGCCGGGGGGAGGAGGCGCACCTCCTGGGGAGCGGGAGCGGTCGCGACGAGGGGGAGGGGCGGCTCGGTGGGCGGCGAGGTGGGCGCGACGAGGGGGAGGGGCGGCTCGGTGGGTGGCGAGGTGGGCGCAACGAGGGGTACCGACGGCTCGGTGGGTGGCGAGGTGGGCGCGACGAGGGGGAGGGACGGCTCGGTGGGTGGCGAGGTGGGCGCGACGAGGGGTACGGGAGCCTCGGGCGATTGCAACGTGCCGGGAGGCCCCGCGAGAGCCAACACGACCGGCTCCCGCACCTCCTTGCCCCGCACCTCCGGGTCCTGCGCCTCCGGGTTCGGCATCTCCGGGTCCTGCGCCACCGGGTTCTGCGCCTGCGGGTTCGGCATCTCCGGGTCCTGCGCCACCGGGTTCTGCGCCTGCGGGTTCGGCATCTCCGGGTCCTGCGCCACCGGGTTCTGCGCCTGCGGGCCCGGCATCTCCGGGTCCTGCGCCACCGGGTCCGGCATCTCCGGGTTCGGCGCCACCGGGCCGGGCGCCACCGGGTCCAACACCTTCGGATCGCGCGCCAGCAGCTCCCGCGCCACCGGCTCCCGTACGCCCCTGTCCGCTACCGCGTCCCGCGTCTCCGGGTCCGCCGTCCCCGCCTCCTGCGTGGCCAGGTCCCGCACCTCCGTGCCCCCTCTCCCCGGCTCGGGGAGAACCAGGTCCCGCAGTGCCACGTCCCGTACCACCACGCCCGGTGCCGCCGATTCCCGTACCCCCACGCCCGGTCCCGTCAGGTCCCGTACCCCCCACCCCCGCAGCGCGTCGGCCAGGGAGCCCGGGGGTACGACCTCCGCTCCCCACTTGCCGCCCTCCTCCGGGACCAGGAGTTCCGCCACGTCGAGGATGTGGTGGCCGGCCATGGAGGGGAGGCAGCGGCCGCGGGCCGGGCCGATGGCCGCGGACCAGCCGGGGGGGATGGCGGAGATGCCCTGGGTCGCGCCGGACAGGGCGCCCGCGACCGCCGCCGTCGTGTCGGCGTCGCGCCCCATGTTGACGGCCGTCAGGACCGCCTGGACGAAGTCGCCGTCGGCCGCCGCGTACGCGCCGAACGCGAGGGCGACCGCCTCGGGGGCCAGGTCGGTCCAGGGATAGCCGCCGATGACCACCCCGGAGCGGACCGCGCGTTCGCCGCGGTGCGCCACGGTCACCGCGCGGCGCAGCGAGCGGGCCGTCCAGGAGTCCTCGGGGATCGCGGCGAGGGCCGCGGCGACCACGACGGGCGGGGCCGCCCCCGCCATCGCGGCCGCCACACCCGCCGCGACCGCCTGCCCGCCGTAGATGCCCTCGCCCTCGTGGCTGACCGAACCGTCGATCGCCACCAGCCGGGCCGCCTCGGCCGGCCGCCCGGCGGCGAAGACGCCGAAGGGCGCCGCCCGCATCGCCAGGCCGTCGCTCCAGGCGTGCCGGTGCTGGGCGGAGATGGGTGCCGCGAGGCCGCGGCGGAGGTTCTCCAGGGTGCCCCGCTCGCTGAAGCCCGCGCCCCGGAAGGGCCCCTCGGCCCGGTCGGCGATCCACTCGTGCCAGGCCGCCTCCACATGCGCCGGCGTCAGCGCCGAGCCGTGCCGGGCCAGCAGCAGTCCCGAGAAGATCGCGTACTCGGTGTCGTCCGTTCCGCACGGCCTCTCGGTGACGTACCCGGTGATGCGGCCCCAGCGGGCGCGGATCTCGGACGGCTTCAGATTCTCCGCGGGCGCCCCCAGCGCGTCGCCGACGGCCAGGCCGAGCAGCGCGCCGCGTGCCCGCTCGCGCAGTCCGGCGGCGTCCCCGGGCGCCGGGGCCGGGGGAGTGCAGGCGATGGATGCCATGGGCGGCCTCTCCTTCCTCTGCGGATGTGTCCCACGGCAGCGGCGTCCCCGAGCCTCGGCGGGCCCGGTGTCACCCGGTCGGCATCTGAGCAGCCAGTGACACGGATGAGCACAAACGGGCATACCCGCTGGTTAGCCCAGCCTTTCCTTGCTGGCGGCGAGGGCCTGAACGGCGTAGGTTCAGGAGAGTCGAAAAGTAGAACTCGTCCAAAGTTAGCTTTGGCTAAGCTTTCCTGGGGGACCCCGCATGGCCATCATCGAGACCGAGGCGGCGCTGCACGAGGCGCACCGCGACAACCACACCCACCGCGACGTCAACGGCGGCTGGCTGCGCCCCGCCGTCTTCGGTGCGATGGACGGTTTGGTCTCGAACCTCGCCCTGCTGACCGGTGTCGCGGGCGGGTCCGTCGGTCACCAGACCATCGTCATCACCGGCCTCGCCGGCCTCGCCGCCGGCGCCTTCTCCATGGCGGCCGGTGAGTACACCTCCGTCGCCTCCCAGCGCGAACTGGTCGAGGCGGAACTCGACGTCGAGCGCCGCGAGCTGCGCAAGCACCCGCAGGACGAGGAGAACGAGCTCGCCGCGCTGTACGTGGCCCGCGGCGTCGAGCCGGACCTGGCCCGCGAGGTCGCCCGGCAGCTCTCCAAGGACCCCGAGCAGGCCCTGGAGATCCACGCCCGCGAGGAGCTCGGCATCGACCCCGGTGACCTGCCCTCGCCGCTGGTCGCCGCCGTCTCGTCGTTCGGCTCGTTCGCGCTGGGCGCCCTGCTCCCCGTCCTGCCGTACCTGCTGGGCGCGACCGCCCTGTGGCCCGCCGTGCTCCTCGCCCTCGCCGGCCTGTTCGGCTGCGGCGCGGTGGTGGCCAAGGTGACCGCGCGCACCTGGTGGTACAGCGGGCTGCGTCAGCTCGCGCTGGGCGGTGCCGCGGCCGGTGTGACGTACGCCCTGGGCAGCCTGTTCGGAACCGCCGTAGGATGACCGGAGCGGATCTTATGCGTCGGACCGCATAAGTAGCCGTTACTCGCTGGTTTCAGATGCATGACCACCGGGCATGAGCCGTAAGCACTGTGGGCAATGACGCCTGCGGCGCACTCCCGGGGCGGGCGAAGACGCTCTCCCCGCCCCCTCGGGTCACCGGATGCCGATCTGATCGATCTTGTCCGGTTCGGCCCCCCATACTTTCCGCCGCCGAGTGCGGCACCCGCGCCGTGACCCACGGCGCCCTGCCGCCACCGCGGCGTCCGCATGTTGGAACGGAGTATCCGGTTCCCGAGAATCGCTCCATCATGTAATCTGCACGAAATTTTGCACTTTACGCAGAGGGCCAACGTCGTCCCTCGGCACCAGCACATGCCACATGACGACGACGGGAGAGCCGATGCGTACGCCGCGCCAGCCGTCCCAGCATTCCGCGAATGGCCAGAAGTGGTCGTTCATGGATGCTCGCCCTGCTGCGCAGGGTATGTACGACCCCCGCAACGAGCACGACGCCTGTGGCGTCGGCTTCGTGGCCACCCTCACCGGAGAGGCGAGCCATGCGCTGGTCGAGCAGGCGCTGACTGTTCTGCGCAACCTCGAGCACCGTGGCGCCACCGGCTCCGAGCCGGACTCCGGCGACGGTGCGGGCATCCTCTCCCAGGTCCCCGACGCCTTCTTCCGCGAGGTGGCCGGATTCGAGCTGCCCGCCGCGGGCTCGTACGCCGTCGGCATCGCCTTCCTGCCGGAGGACGGCACCCAGGACGCCGTCTCGACGATCGAGACGATCGCCGGCGAGGAGGGCCTCACCGTCCTCGGCTGGCGCGAGGTCCCGGTCGCCCCCGAGCTGCTCGGCGCCACCGCCCGCTCCACCATGCCGGTCTTCCGGCAGGTCTTCGTCACCGACGGCGCCAGCGAGGGCATCGCGCTGGACCGCAAGGCCTTCGTGCTGCGCAAGCGCGCCGAGCGGGAGGCCGGTGTCTACTTCCCGTCCCTGTCCGCGCGCACCATCGTCTACAAGGGCATGCTGACCACCGGCCAGCTCGAGCCCTTCTTCCCGGACCTGTCCGACCGCCGCTTCGCCTCGGCCGTCGCGCTCGTCCACTCGCGCTTCTCCACGAACACCTTCCCCTCCTGGCCGCTCGCGCACCCGTACCGCTTCGTCGCGCACAACGGTGAGATCAACACCGTCAAGGGCAACCGCAACTGGATGCGCGCCCGCGAGTCGCAGCTCGTCTCCGACCTCTTCGGAGACCGGGGCCTCGAGCGCATCTTCCCGGTGTGCACCCCGGACGCCTCCGACTCCGCCTCCTTCGACGAGGTCCTCGAGCTGCTGCACCTCGGCGGCCGCTCGCTGCCGCACTCCGTGCTGATGATGATCCCGGAGGCGTGGGAGAACCACGACTCCATGGACCCGGCCCGGCGCGCCTTCTACCAGTTCCACTCCACGATGATGGAGCCCTGGGACGGCCCCGCCTGCGTCACCTTCACCGACGGCACCCAGGTCGGCGCCGTGCTCGACCGCAACGGACTGCGCCCCGGCCGCTACTGGGTCACCGACGACGGTCTCGTCGTCCTCGGCTCCGAGGTCGGCGTCCTCGACATCGACCCGGCCAAGGTCGTCCGCAAGGGCCGCCTGCAGCCCGGCAAGATGTTCCTCGTCGACACCGCCGAGCACCGCATCATCGAGGACGACGAGATCAAGCGGACGCTCGCTCAGGAGCAGCCGTACGCGGAGTGGCTGGAGGCCGGCGAGATCGAGCTGGGCGACCTGCCCGAGCGCGAGCACATCGTCCACACCCACGCCTCGGTCACCCGGCGCCAGCAGACCTTCGGGTACACCGAGGAGGAGCTGCGCGTCATCCTCGCCCCGATGGCCCGCTCCGGCGCCGAGCCGATCGGCTCCATGGGCACGGACTCCCCGATCGCGGCCCTGTCCGAGCGCCCGCGCCTGCTCTTCGACTACTTCACCCAGCTGTTCGCCCAGGTCACCAACCCGCCGCTGGACGCGATCCGCGAGGAGCTGGTCACCTCCCTGCGTTCCTCGCTGGGCCCCGAGGGCAACCTGCTGGACCCGACGGCCGCCTCCTGCCGCTCGGTCACCCTGCCCTTCCCGGTGATCGACAACGACGAGCTGGCCAAGCTCATCCACATCAACGCCGACGGCGACATGCCCGGCTTCAAGGCCGCGACCCTGTCCGGCCTGTACCGGGTCTCCGGCGGCGGTGACGCGCTGGCCGCGCGCATCGAGGAGATCTGTGCCGAGGCCGACGCGGCCATCGAGAACGGCGCCCGCCTGATCGTCCTGTCGGACCGGCACTCCGACGCCGAGCATGCGCCGATCCCGTCGCTGCTGCTCACCGCGGCCGTCCACCACCACCTCATCCGCACCAAGCAGCGCACCCAGGTGGGCCTGCTGGTCGAGGCCGGCGACGTCCGCGAGGTCCACCACGTCGCCCTGCTCATCGGCTTCGGCGCCGCCGCCGTGAACCCGTACCTGGCGATGGAGTCGGTCGAGGACCTGCTGCGCGCCGGCACCTTCCTCAGCGGCCTGGAGCCCGAGAAGGCCATCAAGAACCTGATCTACGCCCTCGGCAAGGGCGTGCTCAAGGTCATGTCCAAGATGGGCATCTCCACCGTCGCCTCCTACCGCGGCGCGCAGGTCTTCGAGGCCGTCGGCCTGGACGAGGCCTTCGTCGAGAAGTACTTCAACGGCACCGCCACCAAGATCGGCGGCGTCGGCATCGACGTCATCGCCCGGGAAGTGGCCGCCCGGCACGCCAAGGCCTACCCGGCCTCCGGCATCGCCCCGGCGCACCGCGCGCTGGAGATCGGCGGCGAGTACCAGTGGCGCCGCGAGGGCGAGCCGCACCTGTTCGACCCGGAGACGGTCTTCCGCCTGCAGCACTCCACGCGCACCGGCCGGTACGACATCTTCAAGAAGTACACGTCCCGCGTGAACGAGCAGTCCGAGCGCCTGATGACGCTGCGCGGCCTGTTCGGCTTCAAGTCCGACCGGCAGCCGATCCCCGTCGACGAGGTCGAGCCGGCGAGCGAGATCGTCAAGCGCTTCTCGACGGGCGCCATGTCGTACGGCTCCATCTCCAAGGAGGCGCACGAGACCCTCGCCATCGCCATGAACCAGCTGGGCGGCAAGTCCAACACCGGTGAGGGCGGCGAGGACCCGGAGCGCCTGTACGACCCGGCGCGCCGCTCGGCGATCAAGCAGGTCGCCTCCGGCCGCTTCGGCGTCACCTCGGAGTACCTGGTCAACGCGGACGACATCCAGATCAAGATGGCCCAGGGCGCCAAGCCCGGCGAGGGCGGCCAGCTGCCCGGCCACAAGGTCTACCCGTGGGTCGCCAAGACCCGTCACTCGACGCCGGGTGTCGGCCTGATCTCCCCGCCGCCGCACCACGACATCTACTCCATCGAGGACCTGGCTCAGCTGATCCACGACCTCAAGAACGCCAACCCGGCCGCGCGCATCCACGTGAAGCTGGTGTCCGAGGTCGGCGTCGGCACGGTCGCGGCGGGTGTGTCCAAGGCCCACGCGGACGTCGTGCTCATCTCCGGTCACGACGGCGGCACCGGTGCCTCCCCGCTGACCTCGCTGAAGCACGCCGGCGGCCCCTGGGAGCTCGGCCTCGCCGAGACCCAGCAGACCCTGCTGCTCAACGGCCTGCGCGACCGGATCGTCGTCCAGACCGACGGCCAGCTCAAGACCGGCCGTGACGTGATCATCGCCGCGCTGCTCGGCGCCGAGGAGTTCGGTTTCGCGACCGCGCCCCTCGTGGTCTCCGGCTGCGTGATGATGCGCGTCTGCCACCTGGACACCTGCCCGGTCGGCATCGCCACCCAGAACCCGGTGCTGCGCGACCGCTTCGCCGGCAAGGCCGAGTACGTGGTGAACTTCTTCCAGTTCATCGCCGAGGAGGTCCGCGAGCTGCTGGCCGAGCTGGGCTTCCGCTCCATCGAGGAGGCCGTCGGCCACGCCGAGGTGCTGGACGTCGAGCGCGCGGTGGACCACTGGAAGGCGCAGGGCCTGGACCTGGAGCCGCTGTTCCACGTGCCGGACCTGCCCGAGGGCGCCGTCCGCCACCAGCTGATCGAGCAGGACCACGGCCTGGAGAAGGCCCTGGACAACGAGCTGATCAAGCTCGCGGCCGACGCCCTGGCCGCCTCGGACGCCACCGAGGCCCAGCCGGTGCGCGCGCAGGTCGCCATCCGCAACATCAACCGCACGGTCGGCACCATGCTCGGCCACGAGGTGACGAAGAAGTTCGGCGGTGCGGGCCTGCCCGACGACACCATCGACATCACCTTCACCGGTTCCGCCGGCCAGTCCTTCGGCGCGTTCCTGCCGCGCGGCGTCACGCTGCGCCTGGAGGGCGACGCCAACGACTACGTCGGCAAGGGCCTGTCCGGCGGCCGTGTCATCGTCCGCCCGGACCGCGCGGCCGACCACCTCGCCGAGTACTCGACCATCGCGGGCAACACCATCGGCTACGGCGCCACCGGCGGCGAGCTGTTCCTGCGCGGCCGCACCGGTGAGCGGTTCTGCGTCCGCAACTCCGGCGCGCTGGTCGTCTCCGAGGGCGTGGGCGACCACGGCTGCGAGTACATGACCGGTGGTCACGCGGTCGTCCTCGGCCCGACCGGCCGCAACTTCGCGGCGGGCATGTCCGGCGGCGTCGCCTACGTCATCGACCTCGACCGCGACAACGTCAACGTCGGCAACGCCCGGTCGGTCGAGGCGCTGGACGAGGCGGACAAGCAGTGGCTGCACGACGTGGTGCGCCGCCACGCCGAGGAGACCGGTTCGACGGTCGCCGAGAAGCTGCTCGCGGACTGGGAAGCCGCCGTGGAGCGCTTCAGCAAGATCATCCCCAGCACGTACAAGGCAGTGCTCGCCGCCAAGGACGCCGCCGAGCGAGCCGGTCTGACCGAGACCGAGATCACCGAGAAGATGATGGAGGCGGCGATCAATGGCTGACCCGAAGGGCTTCCTGAACCACGGCCGTGAGGTCGCCAAGTCCCGTCCCGTCGAAGAGCGCGTCAAGGACTGGAACGAGGTCTACGTTCCCGGCTCCCTGCTGCCCATCATCAGCAAGCAGGCCAGCCGCTGCATGGACTGCGGCATCCCGTTCTGCCACAACGGCTGTCCGCTCGGGAACCTGATCCCGGAGTGGAACGACTACGCCTACCGCGAGGACTGGGGCGCCGCCTCCGAGCGGCTGCACGCGACCAACAACTTCCCGGAGTTCACCGGTCGCCTCTGCCCCGCCCCCTGCGAGTCGGCGTGCGTGCTCGGCATCAACCAGCCGCCGGTCACCATCAAGAACGTCGAGGTCTCGATCATCGACAAGGCGTGGGAGACCGGTGACGTCGCCCCGCAGGTGCCCGAGCGCCTGTCCGGCAAGACGGTCGCGGTCATCGGCTCGGGCCCGGCGGGTCTCGCCGCCGCCCAGCAGCTCACGCGGGCCGGCCACACGGTCGCCGTCTACGAGCGCGCGGACCGCATCGGAGGCCTCCTCCGGTACGGCATCCCCGAGTTCAAGATGGAGAAGCGGCACATCAACCGCCGTATCGAGCAGATGCGCGCGGAGGGCACCCGCTTCCGCACCGGCATCGAGATCGGCCGCGACCTCAAGGCGACCGACCTGAAGAAGCGGTACGACGCGATCGTCATCGCCGCCGGCGCGACGACCGCCCGTGACCTGCCGGTGCCGGGCCGCGAGCTCAAGGGCGTCCACCAGGCGATGGAGTACCTGCCCCTGGCCAACAAGGTCCAGGAGGGCGACTACGTCACCACCCCGATCTCCGCCGAGGGCAAGCACGTCGTCGTCATCGGCGGCGGCGACACCGGCGCGGACTGCGTGGGCACCGCCCACCGCCAGGGCGCGGCCTCCGTCACCCAGCTGGAGATCATGCCCCGCCCCAGCGACGAGCGGCACCCGGTCAGCCAGCCGTGGCCGACCTTCCCGATGCTCTACAAGGTCACCTCGGCCCACGAGGAGGGCGGCGAGCGGGTCTACTCCGTCTCCACCACCCACTTCGAGGGCGACGAGGACGGCAACGTCCAGTGGCTGCACCTGGTCGAGGTGGAGTTCGTCGACGGCAAGCTGACCCAGAAGCCGGGTACGGAGCGCAAGATCCCGGCCCAGCTGGTGACGCTGGCGATGGGCTTCACGGGCACCGACCGGGAGAACGGCCTGGTCGAGCAGTTCGGCCTGGAGCTCGACGAGCGCGGCAACATCGCCCGCGACGCCGACTTCCAGACCAACGTCCCCGGTGTCTTCGTCGCCGGTGACGCGGGCCGCGGCCAGTCGCTCATCGTCTGGGCGATCGCGGAGGGCCGCTCGGCCGCCCGCGGCTGCGACCGCTTCCTGACCGGTGCCAGCGACCTGCCGGCCCCGATCCGTCCGACGGACCGCTCGCTGATGGTCTGACGGCACCCGAAGAACCTCCCGTACAACGGCGTACGGGCGGGTCGTCCGGGGGGAGACCCCCGGACCCCGCAGACGGCGCCTGCCCACCTGTCCCCGACCGGACGCTTGGGCAGGCGCCGCCGCATGCCCGGGCCCGGGCCGGCCGGTCAGGCCGTGCCGGACCTCAGCGAGGACACCTTCACCACCGTGAGCACCAGCAGCAGCGCCAGCAGGGCCACGCACACGCCCGCCTGCACCAGGGTCCGGCGGCGGTCCCGGGGGGCGTACGCGTACGCCACCGTCACGGCCGCGCCCGCCAGCAGCCCGCCGAGGTGGCCCTGCCAGGACGTCATCCATGCGGAGATCACCAGCCACAGCAGCAGACCGGTCATGTACTGGTTGACCGCGCGCATGTCGTAGCCGAGGCGGCGGCCCATCACCCAGTACGCGGCGCCCAGGCCGAAGATGGCGCCGGACGCGCCGACCGTCGGCGTCTCGGGGGCGAGCAGCAGCACCATGACCGAGCCGCCCAGCGCCGACAGCAGGTACAGCGCGAGATAGCGCACCCGCCCGAGCTGCACCTCGACCACCCGGCCGACGTTCCACAGCGACAGCATGTTGACCAGGATGTGGGTGATGCCGAACGCGCCCTCGGTGGGCGTCAGATGCAGGAAGGCACCGGTCAGCAGCCGGTACCACTCCCCGTGGGCGACACCCTCCGGCAGATAGCCCGCCGGCACCGTGCCCAGCATGTCGAACCGGTCCTCGACCGAGGGCCGCGCCAGCTCCGCCAGATAGGCGAGCACGTTCAGCCCGATCAGGACGTACGTCAGCAGCGGCACCGCCGTGACCCGGCCGCCGAACGCGGTGCGGGCCTGCCGTACCGTCCGCGCGCCCTCCTTCACGCACTCCACGCACTGGTGGCCGACGGCGGCCTCCCGCATGCAGTCCGGGCAGATGTAGCGCTCGCAGCGGGTGCAGCGGACGTGGGACTCCACCTTGGGATGACGAAAACAGGTGGTCACGGCGGACTCGGCGGTCACGGCCGGCTCCTCGGGGAAGATCGGGACAGGGTGAGCCGGTGGGGACGGCGGCGAACAAAATAGCGAACTCGAGTGACGGCAGCGACGGCCGGGGCCCGGTGATCACGTAGGCTCGACTCCCGGAACGCCAAGGGGGGAACCATGGCCGCGATCAGTCTGCGCAAGGTCGAGGAGACCGCGCCCGCACTCGTCGGGCCGTACCGGTCGGCCGGGGTCTGCCTGCGCAAGCACGGCCTGGACGGCCTGCGGGCCGCCGTCTACCTCGTGGTCGACTACTCGGGTTCGATGAAGCCCTACTACCGGGACGGCAGCGTGCAGGCGCTCGCCGACCGGGTGCTGGGCCTGTCCGCGCACCTGGACGACGACGGCCGGGTGCCGGTGGTGTTTTTCTCCACCGGCATCGACGCGGTCACCGACATCGCCCTCGACGGCCACGAGGGCCGCATCGAGCGGATCGTGTCCGGGCTCGGGCACATGGGCAGGACCAGTTACCACCTGGCGATGGACGCCGTCATCGACCACTACCTCGACAGCGGGGCCACCGACCCCGCACTCGTCGTCTTCCAGACCGACGGCGGCCCGATCAACAAGCTCGCCGCCGAGCGATATCTGTGCAAGGCCGCGAAACTGCCGCTGTTCTGGCAGTTCGTCGGCTTCGGCGACCCGGGCAGCCGCCAGTTCGAGTTCCTGCGGAAGCTGGACGAACTGGCGGTGCCCGGCAAGCGGATCCTCGACAACGCCGGCTTCTTCCACGCCGGCCAGGACCCGCGGCGCGTCTCCGACGCGGAGCTGTACGACCGCCTCGTCGCCGAGTTCCCCCAGTGGCTGGCCGCCGCCCGGGCCGCCGGGGTTGTGGGCGCCGGGCGGGGTTGAGGGTGCCCGCCGTCGGCCAGGCGTGAGGCCGTCGCCGTCAGGCGGGGCCGAGAGCGTCCGCGAGGACCAGGTCCCGGCACTCCTGCGGGGTGCCCCAGGCCGAGCGCAGGGCGCGGGCCCGGGTCAGCCACAGCGACAGGTCGTACTCCGCCGTGTACCCGATCGCGCCGTGGAGTTGGAGCGCGGTGCGGGCGGTGGCGTACGCCGCCTCGCAGGCCCGCAGCTTGGCGGCGGCCACGTCCGCGGGACGCAGGGACAGCGCCGCACCGAAGAGCAGCGGCCGGGCGAACTCCAGGGCGGTCTTCGCATCGGCGAGCCGGTGCTTGACCGCCTGGAAGGAGCCGACGGGGACGCCGAACTGGGTGCGCCCGCGAACGTGTCCGACGGTCCGGTCGAGGAGGGCGAGCCCGACACCGAGGGCCTGGGCGGCGGTGGCCAGGCGGGCCCAGGTGAGCGCCTGCCCGGCGGCCACGGCGACCTGTGGTCCGGTGGCGAGGACTTCCCCGTCGGACGCGGCCGGGAAGAGCCGCCGGGCGGGATCGAGGGAGCGGCGCCCCGGGCCGGTGGGCGGGGGGACCAGGAGCAGTTCGGCGGCCGGGCCCTCCCCGGCGGCATACCGTGCTCCGGGCGGGCCGCCCCGCCCCGCCGGCGCGCCCGGCCTCGGGCTCCCTCCGGCCCCGTGCCGAGCTTCGCCCGGCTCGTCCCGTGGCGTCGGCGGGGCGTGGGGGCCGCCCGGGCTCGGGCTTTCTTCGGTCACGTCGCGGGAGCTGCCCGGGCCGCCGCGCGCTGTCAGCCGGATCCCGGCCGCTTCCGCGTCCAGGGTGTGCGCCGTGCCGAGGGTCAGCGTCGCCGGTGTCCCGCCCGACACCACCTCGGGCAGAAGCCGTTTCGCGGGCGCCGGATCCTCCAGCGCGGTGAGCAGGACCGCCGCGCCCACCGTCTCCGCGACCGGACCGGGCACCGCATGCCGGCCCAGCTCCACGCACGCCAGGGCCAGCTCCACCGGATGCCGCCCGACCCCGCCGTACGCCTCCGGGGCCGCCAGCCCGAACACCCCCGCCTCCCCCAGCCGCCGCCACAGTGCACGGCCGCTCGTGAAGTCCCCGCGCCCCCAGTCCCGTATGGCCGACGGGGTGTCCGCCGCCGTCAGCATCGCCTGCAGCGACTCGGCGAAGGCGCGCTGCTCGGTGTCGGGGAGGAAGCGCATCAGCGGCGTCCCTTCGGCAGGCCGAGCAGGCGCTCGGCGACGATGTCCCGCTGGATCTCGTTGGTGCCGGCGTAGATGGGCCCGGCGAGGGAGAAGACGTACCCCTCCGCCCACTCGGTGTCCGCCAACTCGCCCTCCTCAGCGAGGAGATCCAGCGCCGCCTCGTGCAGCGCCAGGTCGAGCTCGGACCAGAAGACCTTGTTCATGCTGGACTCCGGGCCGAGCGCGGCGCCGTCCAGGAAGCGGGAGGCGGCCGCGTAGGTGAACAACTGGTAGGCGCGGGCGGCGGTCAGCGCGTCGGCCACCTGCGCCCGGGCGTGCTCCGGGCAGCCCCGCGCCCGCCACAGGCGGAGCAGCCGGTCGGCGGAGGCGAGGAAGCGGCCGGGGGAGCGCAGGGTGAGTCCGCGTTCGTTGCCCGCCGTGGACATCGCGATCCGCCAGCCCTGCCCGGGTGCGCCGATCACGTCCTCGTCCGGCACGAACACGTCGTCCAGGAACAGCTCCGCGAACGCCGGTTTTCCGTCCAGGCGGCCGATCGGGCGGACGGTGACCCCCGGCGCCCGCAGGTCGAACATGACGTACGTCAGACCCTGATGCGGCTTGGGCGCCCCGGGGTCGCTGCGGAACAGGCCGAAGGCCCGGTCGGCGAAGGCCGCTCGCGAGGACCATGTCTTGTGCCCCCGCAGCAGCCAGCCGCCGTCCGTCCGCACGGCTCTGGAGGTGAGCGCGGCCAGGTCGGAGCCCGCCTCCGGCTCGGACCACGCCTGGGCCCAGATCACCTCCCCGCAGGCCATCGGCGGCAGCACACGCGCGCGTTGCTCCTCGGTGCCGTGGTCGAAGAGGGTCGGGGCGAGCAGGCTGATGCCGTTCTGACCGACCCGGCCCGGCGCGCCCGCCGCCCAGTACTCCTCCTCGAACACCAGCCAGCGCAGCAGGCCCGCGTCCCGGCCGCCGTACCGCTGCGGCCACGACACCACCGACCAGCGGTCCGCGGACAGCTCGGCCTCCCAGGCGCGGTGCGCCGCGAAGCCCTCGGCCGTCTCCAGGGAGGGCAGTGGCTCGCGCGGCACATGCGCCCGCAGCCAGGTGCGGGCCTCGGCCCGGAACTCCTCGTCGGCCGGGGCGTGGGTCAGGTCCACGGCTGCCGTCACCATCCTTCCCCGTGATTCTTCCCTAACAAGTGTTTGGTAGGTTAGCGTGGCCCCATGACAGGCGTCGAGAGCCCGGCGTACGTGCCCGGGCACGGGCTGCTGGCCGGCCGTACCGCCGTGATCACCGCGGCGGCCGGCACGGGGATCGGCGGGGCGACCGCGCGCCGCTTCCTCGAGGAGGGCGCGCGCGTCCTGATCAGCGACGCGCACACGCGCCGCCTGAAGGAGCACGAGGCCGAGCTCGGCCGCGAGTTCCCCGGCGCGGTGACCGCCGTGCCGTGCGACGTCACCGACGAGGCCCAGGTGCGGGCCCTGTTCGAAGCGGCCGAGGCCGCGCACGGCCGGCTGGACGTCGTCGTCAACAACGCGGGCCTGGGCGGCACCTCGGACCTCGTCGACATGACCGACGAGCAGTGGTCCCGCGTCCTCGACGTCACCCTGAACGGCACCTTCCGCTGCACCCGGGCCGCCCTGCGCGCCCTGCGGGAAACAGGCGGCGGAGTGATCGTCAACAACGCCTCCGTCGTCGGCTGGCGCGCCCAGGCCGGACAGGCCCACTACGCCGCCGCCAAGGCCGGGGTGATGGCGCTGACCCGGTGTGCCGCGATCGAGGCGGCCGCGTACGGGGTGCGGGTCAACGCGGTCGCCCCCAGCCTCGCCCTGCACCCGCACCTGGTGAAGGTGACGACGCCCGAGCTGCTGGAGGAACTGACCGCGCGCGAGGCCTTCGGCCGGTACGCCGAGCCCTGGGAGGTGGCCAACGTGATCGTGTTCCTGGCGTCCGGCTACTCCTCGTATCTGACGGGCGAGGTCGTCTCGGTGAGCAGCCAGCATGCCTAGGACCACAATGGGGGCGTGCCGACCAAGAAGAAGCCCCAGGTGACCGCCGCCGCCGAGCGCCGCCGCGAACTCCTCGACACCGCCGCAGAGGTGTTCGCCGAGCAGGGCTACAACGCCACCACCGTACGCAAGATCGCCGACCATGCGGGCATGCTCGCGGGCAGCCTCTACTACCACTTCGACTCCAAGGAGTCGATGCTGGAGGAGATCCTGCAGACCTTCCTCGACGAGCTCTGGGACGGCTACGACAGCGTGCTGGCCGCCGGACTCGGCCCGCGCGAGACGCTCGAGGCGCTGGTCACCGAGTCCTTCCGGGAGATCGACCGGCACCGCGCCGCCGTCGCGATCTACCAGAAGGAGAGCAGGCACCTGGTCGCGCAGGAACGGTTCACGTTCCTCGCCGAGTCACAGCGCAAGTTCGAGAAGGCGTGGCTGTCCACGCTGGAACGCGGGGTCGCCGCGCACGTCTTCCGCGCCGACCTCGACGTCCGCCTCACCTACCGGTTCGTCCGCGACACCGTCTGGGTCGCCGCGTCCTGGTACCGGCCCGGCGGACAGCACAGCCCCGAGGAGATCGCCCGGCAGTACCTGTCGATGGTGCTGGACGGGATCGCCGTACGCACGTAACCCAGTGGGGAGTCGCCATGGCCGAGGCCTACATCGTCGAAGCGGTCCGCACGCCCGTCGGGCGGCGCGGGGGAGGGCTCAGCGCGGTCCACCCGGCCGACCTGGGCGCGCATGTGCTCACGGCCCTGATGGAGCGGACCGGGATCGACCCGGCGGCCGTGGAGGACGTCGTCTTCGGCTGCCTGGACGCGGTCGGGCCGCAGGCCGGGGACATCGCCCGCACCTGCTGGCTGGCCGCCGGACTGCCCGAGGAGGTGCCGGGCGTGACCGTCGACCGGCAGTGCGGCTCCTCCCAGCAGGCCGTGCACTTCGCCGCGCAGGCCGTGCTCTCCGGCACCCAGGACCTGGTGGTCGCGGGCGGCGTGCAGAACATGTCGCAGATCCCCATCGCCTTCGCCACCCGGCAGGCCGCCGAGCCCCTCGGCTTCACCGAGGGCCCCTTCGCGGGCAGCGAGGGCTGGCGCGCCCGCTACGGCAGCCGGCCCGTCAACCAGTTCGCCGGCGCCGAGATGATCGCCGCCAAGTGGGGCATCAGCCGCGAGGACCAGGAGGAGTACGCCCTGCGCTCGCACCGGCGGGCGGTGTGGGCCATCGACACCGGCCGCTTCACCCGCGAGACCGTCCCCCACGGCGAGGTCACTGTGGACGAAGGCCCGCGCCGGGACACCTCCCTGGAGAAGATGGCCGCGCTCCGGCCCGTCCTCGACGGCGGCACCGTCACCGCGGCCTGTTCCTCCCAGGTCTCCGACGGCGCCGCCGCCCTGCTGCTCGCCTCCGAACGGGCGGTGCGGGAACACGGCCTGACCCCGCGCGCCCGCGTCCACCACCTCTCCGTGCGCGGCGAGGACCCCATCCGCATGCTCACCGCCCCCATCCCGGCCACCGCGCACGCCCTGAAGAAGACGGGCCTGACCATCGACGCCCTCGACCTCGTCGAGATCAACGAGGCGTTCGCCCCGGTCGTCCTCGCCTGGCTGAAGGAGACCGGCGCGGACCCGGAGAAGGTCAACGTCAACGGCGGCGCGATCGCCCTGGGCCACCCCCTCGGCGCCACCGGCGCCCGCCTGATGACCACCCTGCTGCACGAACTGGAGCGTACGGGCGGGCGGTTCGGCCTCCAGACCATGTGCGAGGGGGGCGGCCAGGCCAACGTGACGATCATCGAACGGCTCGGATGACCGAACGGGGGCGGCGGCCGGCCGCGCCGCCCCACCGCCGTGCCCCCGGTACGGGCGGAACTCGTGCTGCTCCGTGTCCATGTCCTCGGCTCCGCTCGCACAGGTGGCGCCCCGGTACCCCCCATGCGTCCCGGGGCCCACTGGTCCTCTCCGTCATGCGCGCAGCGAAGCACCGCCCTTCGCCAACGCGTCGACGACGTCCCCGGCCTGCGCCATCACCCGCTCCACCAGCTCCGCGCAGGACGGCAGATCCTCGATGACCCCGGCCACCTGCCCCGCCGCCATCACCCCCGCGTCCGTACGCCCGTCCACCATCGCCGACTTCAGCAGCATCGGCGTGTTCGCGGCCAGCAGCACCTGGCTCCAGGACAGCTCCCTGCCGTGCCGCATGGCCAGCCCGTCGCGGACCAGCCGGCGCCAGGTGAGGCCGGTGAGCCGGCGGAAGGCCGCCGCGTGACGCACGGCGAGGAGCAGCGCCCTCGCGCGGCCCGAGCCCTCCAGCGCGTCGACCAGGTCGGTGCGCAGCATGCGGTGGGGCAGGCCGTCGACAGCCCGGGTGACCGTGACGTCCCGCACCGTCGCCGCCAGATACCGCGCCTTCACCGCGTCCGGCACCGTCGAGTCCGAGGTCAGCAGGAACCGCGTCCCCATCGCCACGCCCGCCGCCCCGTACGCCAGCGCCGCCACCAGGCCCCGCCCGTCGAAGAAGCCGCCCGCCGCCACCACCGGTATCCGCACCGCGTCCACCACCTGCGGCAGCAGCACGCTGGTCGCCACCTCACCGGTGTGCCCGCCGCCCTCGCCGCCCTGCACGATCACCGCGTCCGCGCCCCACGCGGCCACCTTCTCGGCGTGCCGCCGCGCCCCGACGGACGGGATCACGACCACACCGGCCTCCTTCAGCTCGGTGATCAGCTCACGGGAGGGCGCCAGAGCGAAGGACGCCACCCGGACCCCCTCCTCGATGATCAGACGGACCCGGTCCCCGGCGTCCCCCGCGTCCGCCCGGAGGTTCACCCCGAACGGTGCGTCCGTGCGGGCCGCGACCTCGCGTATCGCCGCGCGCAACTGGTCGAGGGTCATCGTCGCGGACGCCAGGATGCCCAGCGCCCCCGCGTTCGCCGCCGCCGACACCAGGCGCGGGCCCGCCACCCAGCCCATCCCCGGCTGCACCAGCGGATGCCGGACCCCGGTCAGCCGGGTGAGCGCGGTCTCCATCAGCCCCGCACCCCCTCGGGGACCTCGCGCGCCCGGGCACCGTCCGGGTCGAGCACCTCGCGGATCAGGCGCAGCTCCTCTGCCGTCGGCTCCCGAGTCGCCGGCACCTCGTCCGGCACCACCGGCGCGAACCCCGTCGCCTCCCGCACCGCCGCGACGCTCACCCCCGGATGCAGCGAGGCCAGCCGCATCGAACGGTCGGGCGTGGCGAAGTCGAACACGCCGAGGTCGGAGACGACCCGGGGGATGCGGTGGAAGCGGGCCGCGCTCCCCAGCTCCGCCGCCCGGTCGTAGCCCACCCCGCACACCATGTCGACCCGCTCCACGAACACCCGCCGGGAGTGCCGAGGAACCCAGTAACTCGTCGGGTTGTTCAGCGTGTTGAGCGGCGCCCCGCGCACCCCGAGCAGCTGCCGCCGGGGCTGTTGCCAGTCGCCGATGCAGGAGATGTTCTGGTTGCCGTACCGGTCGAGCTGGCTCGCCCCCATCATCACGTGCCGCCGGCCTCCCGCCACCAGGGCCAGGTGCTGCCGGTAGGGCAGCCAGCCCTCCGGGGTGCCGTCCGGCCGCACCAGCAGCGCCTCGCCGTCGGTCAGCAGCAGGTCCGGTGCGAAGGTGAGCCGGGCCAGCCGCGCGCCCAGCGACGGGATCAGGCCCATCGGACTGGCGAGGATCTCCCCGGCGCCGCGCCAGGCGTCGGCGCAGGCGATCACGCAGTACTCGGCACGGGTCGCTCCCGTCATCGCCGCTCCTCCCGCCAGTCCCGCACCGCCGATGCGTACGCCTGCTCGTCCCCCGCGAGGAACCGCTCGGTGAACTTCGGCCAGGGCGTGGAGACGTACGCCCGCTGGAACTCCTCGTCCCGCCCGTAGTCGCCCGCGCAGGACGTGAAGTGCGCCCCGCTCGGCGCCTCGACGACGCCCGTCACGACATGCCGTTTGAGGAGCAGGGTCTGCGGGGCCGCCTCCTTCGTCAGCTCGGCCGTGTCCACGATCCGCTCGCAGGAGACGTACGCCGCGTCCGCCGCCTCGCAGAACAGGTCGTCGAAGTACGGATCCGGGCCCAGACACTGCCCGTTGCCGAGCCGGTCGGCGCGATTGACATGGACCAGGGCCGCGTCCAGCCGCAGCGCGGGCATGGCCACGAACGTCTCCCCGTCCTCGTACGGAGACGTGACCGTCCGCAGGCCGGGGTCGACCCGCATCACGTCCGAGCCGATCCCCGCCCGCACCGGCAGGAACGGCAGCCGGTGCGCGGCCGCGCGCAGCCCGGACAGGAACATCCCTTCGTCCACCTCCGTCAGCTGCAGGGCGCCCCGCTCGCGAGCCGCGCGATAGTGCGGTTCGAGCGGCACGGAGTCGAGCGTGACGAAGGCGGCGACCAGCTTCCGGATCCTCCCGGCGGCGGCCAGCATCCCGATGTCCGGGCCGCCGCACGACACCACCGTCAGATCGCCGATCCCGGACCGCAGCAGGGCCCTGACCAGTGCCATCGGCTTGCGCCGGGAACCCCAGCCGCCGATGCCGAGGGTCATGCCGCTCTCCAGCCGCGCCACCACCTCGTCGGCGGTCATCGTCTTGTCGCCCACCTACGCCCCCTCCTTTCCGAACGTGTCCCGGACCCGGTCGGCCACCCCGCTCACGGCCGCCTCGAAGGTGAAGCCCTGCTCGAACCGGTAGCTGCGGCGCACATCCACCGGATCGATGCCGTTGAGCGCCGCCTTGGCCAGGCGCAGCAGCTCCCCGTCCTTCGCGGCGATCTCCCGGGCCAGCTCCAGCGCAGCCGCCGGCAACCGGTCGCGCGCCACCACCCGCCACACCGAGCCGTGCGCGTGCAGCTCGGCGGCGCTCACCGTGCGCGCCGTGTAGTACAGCGCCCGCATCAGGTGCTGCGGGACCAGCCGGGCCAGGTGCGTGGCCGCACCCAGCGCGCCCCGGTCCAGCTCGGGCAGCCCGAAGGTGGCGTCCTCGCTCGCCACGATCGCATCCGCGTTCCCCGCCAGGCCTATCCCGCCGCCCAGGCAGAATCCCTGCACCGCCGCGATCACCGGCACCGCGCACTCGTACACCGCCGCGAAGGCCTCGGCGCAGCCGCGGTTGGCGCCGATCAGCGCCGCGTGACCGTCGGCCTGTATCTCCTTGATGTCCACGCCCGCGTTGAACCCGCGGCCCTCGGCGGCGAGCACCACGCACCGCACGCCGGGGTCGCGGCCCGCCGCGCGCACGGCCTCGGCCAGGGCGGACCAGCCGTGCACCGGCAGCGCGTTCACCGGCGGGAAGTCGACGGTGACGACGGAAATCCCCTTTTCCGGGGCCGACAGGGAGACACCCATGGACGCATCAGCTACCTTCGCACTCAACGCCTTTCCACCAAACATTTGTTAGGTGTGAGGCTTCGAAGCTAGCAGCCGCCGAAGACGAGCGGGAGGGCCTGTGGAAAACTCCGGGGCAGCGCCTGTGGGCAACTCGCTGCGTGGCAGAACCGTCCTCGTCACCGGCGGCACCCGCGGAGTCGGGGCCGGTATCGCACGCGCCTTCGCCCACGCCGGCGCCCGGGTCCTCACCTGCGCCCGCCGCGTCCCTGAACAGCCGGTCGACGGCGTGGAGTTCACCCCGCTCGACCTGCGCGACCCGCCCGCCGTCCGCGCGTTCTTCGCCGGCCTGCCCCGGCTCGACGTCCTCGTCAACAACGCGGGCGGCACCCCGCACCGCCTCCTGACCGAGGCCGAGGCCGAACGGCACGCCCGGGTCGTCGAACTGAACCTGATCGCGCCGCTGACCGCGTCCCTCGCGGCGTACGAGCACCTGCGGCGGGCCCGCGGCTCGGTCGTGATGATCGGCAGCGTCAGCGGCACCCGGCCCTCGCCCGGTTCGGCGGCCTACGGCGCGGCCAAGGCGGGGCTGGCCGGCCTGGCCGCCTCCATGGCCGTCGAATGGGCTCCGGAGGTCCGCGTCAACACACTGGTCGTCGGCATGGTGGGCACCGAGCTGTCCCACCTCCACTACGGCGGCCCGGACGGCGTCGCCGCCGTCTCCCGCACCGTCCCGCTCGGCCGGCTGGCCACCCCGGCCGACGTCGGCGCGGCCGCCGTGTTCCTCGCCTCCGACGCGGCCGCCTACATCAGCGGGGCGAGCCTGCTCGTCCACGGGGGCGGCGAGCGCCCCGCCTTCCTGGACGCCGCGACGGCCGGTGCGGACACCGGCGTGAAGGCCGCTCCCGGGGCCGGCGCAACCGCCGACGCGGCCGCCCTCGCCCAAGCCCCCGCCGACAAGGAGACCTGACATGAGCGGAATCTGCACCGGCCGCGTCGTCGCAGTCACCGGCGCCGGGCGAGGACTGGGCCGCGCCCACGCCCTCGCCTTCGCCGCCGAGGGCGCGCGGGTCGTCGTCAACGACCTGGGGGTCGCACTGGACGGGGCGCCCGGCGCCGACAGCCCCGCCGAGTCGGTCGTCGCGGAGATCCGGCGGGCCGGCGGCCAGGCGGTGGCGCACGGCGGCGACATCGCGACCACCGACGGCGCCGCCTCGCTGATCCAGGCCGCCCTCGACACGTACGGCCGGCTCGACACCCTCGTCAACAACGCCGGGTTCCTGCGCGACCGCATGCTCGTCAACCTCGACGAGGACGACTGGGACGCCGTCGTCCGCGTCCACCTCAAGGGTCACTTCCTGCCCCTCAGACACGCCGCCGCACACTGGCGGGCCGAGGCCCGGGCCGGCCGTGCACCGGTGGCCCGGATCGTCAACACCAGCAGCGGAGCGGGCCTGCTGGGCTCGGTCGGGCAGGGCAACTACAGCGCCGCCAAGGCCGGGATCGTCGGGCTCACCCTGGTCGCGTCGGCCGAGCTGGCCCGGTACGGCGTCCAGGTCAACGCCATCGCCCCGGCCGCCCGGACCCGCATGACGGAACGCGCCTTCGCCGAGACCATGGCGGCCCCGGCCGCCGGCTTCGACGCGATGGCGCCCGAGAACGTCTCGCCCCTGGTGGTCTGGCTCGGCTCCGCCGCGTGCGCCGGCGTGACCGGCCGCGTGTTCGAGGCGGAGGGCGGCCGGATCACCGTCATGGAGGGCTGGCGCCCTGGTCCCAGCACCGACAGGCAGGCGCGCTGGAGCCCGGCGGAGGCGGGGGAGACGGCACGGAAGCTGCTGGCGCGCGCCGAGCGGCCGGGGGCGGTGTACGGGGCCCGGGAGTAGGCCGGTTCAGCGGGAGTGGGCCGGTTCAGCCCGTCAGCCGGGCGGTGGCCGCGCGCTGCCGTTCGCTCATCACCGAGAGGAAGCGGGTCACCGTCGCCAGTTCCTGCGTGCTGAACGCCTCGCAGGCCTCGACGATGTCACGCGCCCAGTCCTCGAAGAACTCGGCGAGCTCGGCGAGTTTGGCGTCGTTGAGCTCGACCAGCACCCGGCGTCCGTCCGTCGGGTGCGGGACCCTGCGGACGAAGCCCTTGGCCTCCAGGCGGTCGAGAAGGCCGGTGACGGAGGCGGGGGCGAGCCCGGTGAGACCGGCCAGCTCCTTGGCGGTGAGCGGGCCCTGCCGCTGGAGGTAGTCGAGCGTCTTCTCCTCGGTCGCGTTCAGCCCCTGCTTGGCGGCGATCGCCGAGTGGAACATGACCGTGACCGCGCTGTGCGCCCGGCCCACCTCCATGAGCTGCCGCAGGGTCTCGGCCCGCTTGTCGTCCGCCTCGCTCATGGCACCAGGCTAGCAAAAATTTCGTTCGGACGAACTAACCACTTGCGGCCGGTGGCGCTCGGTGCAATCGTTTCGTTAGGCCGAACGAAATAAATGCGACGACGACCGGGGGACCTCCATGTCCGCGACACTCACCACAGACCCGCCCGCCACCGCCGAGCCGTATCCACGCCGCTGGGCCGCCGCCGTCGTGATGATGGTCGCGGAGCTGATGGACCTGCTGGACGGCACGATCGTCAACGTGGCACTCCCGTCCATCGGCCGCGAACTGCACGCCTCGCCGAGCGAACTGCAATGGACGGTCTCCGCCTACCTGCTCGGCTTCGCCGCCGCCCTGATCCTCTCCGGCCACCTCGGCGACCGCCTCGGCCGCCGCACCCTCTTCCTCGTCGGAACCGCCGGCTTCGGACTGGCCGGCCTCGCCTGCGGCATCGCCCAGACGCCCGCACAGCTGATCGCCGCACGGGCGGTGCAGGGCGTCCTCGCGGCCGTGCTGGTGCCCCAGGTGCTCGGCTCGTTCCGCACGCTGTTCCAGGGCAAGGAGCGCGGAGCCGCGTTCGGGATGTACGGCGCCGTCGCAGGGTTCGCCTCGGCGATCGGGCTGCTGCTCGGCGGAGTGCTCACCGACGCCGACCTGTTCGGCTGGGGCTGGCGCTCGGTCTTCCTGGTGAACGTGCCGATCGCCGTCGTGACCTTCGTGGGCGGGCTGCTGCTGGTCCCGGCCACGCGGGAGCGGTCGGCGGGCCGGCCGGACGTGCTGGGCAGCCTGCTGCTGGCGGGCGGCCTGGTGGCGGTCGTGCTGCCCCTGGTCCAGGGTCGCGAGAACGGCTGGCCCCTGTGGGGCTGGCTCTGCCTCGCCGGCGGGATCGTCGCGGTCGCCGGGCTGGGACTGTACGAGGCCCGGCGGCGCCGGCCCGGCACGGTGCCGCTGCTGCCGGCGCGCGCCTTCGGGCTCCCGGCGTTCTCCGTGGGCGTCCTGGTCCAGCTGCTGTTCTCCCTCGGCATGCAGGGCTTCTTCCTGGTGTTCGCGCTCTGGCTGCAGGGCGGGCAGAGGTACACGCCGATGCAGGCCGGGCTGGTCACCGTGGCCTTTTCGGTCGGCGGCTTCCTGACGGCGCCCGCGGCGGACGGACTCGCCGTGAAGTACGGCCGGACGGTGCTCGGCGCCGGGGCGCTGATGATGGCGGCCGGCTTCGGCTGGGTGTGGAGTGCCGTGCACGGAGCGGGCGCCGTGCACACCGGAGCATGGCCGCTGGTGCCGGGGCTGGTGGTCGCCGGAGCGGGGCTCGGTTTCCTGGTGGTGCCGCTGGTGAACGTGGTGCTGTCGGCGGTGCCGGGGGATCTGGCCGGTGCGGCGTCCGGGATCTTCTCCACCGCTCAGCAGTTCGGAGGAGCGCTGGGAGCGGCGGTCGTCGGCACGGTGTTCTTCGGGCACGTGGGGGAGGGATTCGGCGCAGGTCTCACCGCCGCGATGCCGTGGGTCGTGGGCTCCTTCGTGGTGTGCGGGGCGCTGTGCGCCGCTCTGCCCCGGCGGGCGGTGGCCGGGCACGCGGACTGACCTGCCGCACCGGCCCGTGCGACAAGCCCAGGGTCTTTCGTTCGGACCAGGCCGGATCAGGGCGTGATCCGAACGAGAGGCCCTAGGTGTCGCACTCCAGCACCGTCCGGCACAGCCCGCACCGTGCCCGCACGCGGCCCCGCACCGGCACCCTGATCCGCTGGTGGCAGGTCGGGCACGGGAAGGACACCCGGAGGCTGCCGCCGCTGTCGCAGGTGAAGGCGTACGACGCCGTCGGCTGCACCCCGGCGACGTGGCGCCGGTCGTGGGCGTAGCGGCGGCGCCCCGCCCAGCCGGCCGCCGTCAGCGGAGGCTGCTGCTCGTCGCGCCGGGCCCGGTCCCTGCCCTTGACGTACGCCGTGTAGGCCTGCGGGCTGGTGAACCACAGGGAGGGATCCTCATGGAACAGCGCGGACCGCTTGGCGAGGACGTACCCGAATTCCTCCGGGGTGAGATAGCCGAGCTTCTGGGACGACGCCCCGTCCTCCCGGTAGGCGTCCAGCAGCAGCCAGCCCGCGCCCAGGTAGGTCGTCACCGTGTCCGTGAGGATCTCGTTCTCCGCCGTGGTCGGGAAGGTGAGGCCGAGACGGTGCAGGTAGACGTGCGCGACCTCGTGGGCCAGGGCCGCACCGATGTCCCTGCGGTGGGTGCGGAAGCGGTCGTTCAGCTCCACGAAGTACTCGGGCCCCGCCGCCAGTTCCACGTTCGCCGCGTGGGTCATCTCCCGGAAACCGACGATCAGCCGCGCGTCCGGCAGCCGGAAGTGCCGCACGATCTCCCGGGCCACGCGCTGCGCGCCCAGATGCAGGTCGTCCGTGTCGCAGAACGTCACGTCCGCCGGGGCCACGCTGCCGGCGAAGGTCTGGACGATGTCGTACGACAGCCGCCTGTACAGCGCGGTGACGGCGGCCCGCACCGTCTCCAGATGCGGGTAGCCGTGCTCGACCGGTCCGCCGTCCGCCACGTCCGACCCCCAAAGACGCCTGGAACTTCCTTCCACTGTAGGCGGGCCCGACCGGATTTTCTGCGGACGCGGAGCGAAGCCTGACCGCATGCCGAACAGCTCATGATCGGCACCCGCCGCTGCCCTTAGGGTGGGCGCCCATGACCATCAGCAACACCGGTAACGGGGACGTCGACCCCGCGGTCCGCCAGGAGCTCGAACGGCTGCGCGAGAGCATCGACAACATCGACGCCGCCGTCGTCCACATGCTCGCCGAGCGCTTCAAGTGCACCCAGCAGGTCGGCCGGCTCAAGGCGGTGCACCAGCTGCCGCCCGCCGACCCCGCCCGCGAGGCCCGGCAGATCGAGCGGCTGCGCACCCTCGCCGAGAACGCCCGGCTCGACCCGGCCTTCGCCGAGAAATTCCTCAACTTCATCATCGCCGAGGTCATCCGGCACCACGAGCGCATCGCCGGGGACACCGCCAACGGACAGGCCCCGTCGGGAGACTGACCCGGGCGCACGGGGTGGACATAAGCCGTGTAACGGCCCACCCCTGTGCGCTGTCAGTCCGATCAGGCAGCATGGCCTGCATGTCCGTCATCACGCGCGACGAAGCGCAGCTGCGAGCAGAGTTCCTCGACGTCCACCGCTACACCGTCGAGCTCGACCTCACCACGGGGGACGACACCTTCGACTCCCGCACCGTGATCACGTTCACCGCGCGGTCCGACGGGGACACGTTCGTCGAGCTGAAGCCCGCCGAGCTGCGCTCCGCCACCCTCGACGGACAACCCCTCGACCCCGAGACCCTGCACGAGGACCGGCTGCCGCTGAAGAACCTCACCGCGGGCAGGCACGAACTCCGCTTCGACGCGGCCATGCGCTACTCCCGCACCGGTGAGGGCATGCACCGCTTCACCGATCCCACCGACGGCGAGACCTACGTCTACACCCAGATGTTCCTGGACGACATCCAGCGCGTCTTCCCCGCCTTCGACCAGCCCGACCTCAAGGCCGTCTTCGACCTCACCGTCACCGCCCCCGAGGGCTGGACCGTCCTCGCCAACGGCATCACCGAACACCTCGGCGGCGGCCGCTGGCGGGCCGCCCCGACGCCGCTGATCTCCACCTACCTCGTCGCCGTCGCCGCCGGCCCCTGGCACTCCGTGCGCACCGAGCACCGCGGCCTGCCCTTCGGCATCCACTGCCGCCGCTCCCTCGCCCCGTACCTCGACGCCGACGCCGACGAGATCCTCGACGTCACGCGCGCGTGCTTCGACCGCTACCACGAGAAGTTCGAGGAGCCCTATCCCTTCGACTCCTACGACCAGGCGTTCGTCCCCGAGTTCAACGCCGGCGCCATGGAGAACCCCGGACTGGTCACCTTCCGCGACGACTTCGTCTACCGCTCCGCCGTCACGGACACCGAGCGGCAGACCCGCGCCATGGTCATCGCCCACGAGATGGCCCACATGTGGTTCGGCGACCTCGTCACCCTCAAGTGGTGGGACGACATCTGGCTGAACGAGTCCTTCGCCGAGTACATGGGCTACCAGACCACCCTCGAGGCGACCCGCTTCACCCAACCCTGGGTCGAGTTCGGCGTCACCCGCAAGTCCTGGGGCTACGACGCCGACCAGCGCCCCTCCACCCACCCCGTCGCCCCCGACTCCGTCGACGACACCGCCGCCGCCCTGCTCAACTTCGACGGCATCTCCTACGCCAAGGGCGCCTCCGCGCTGCGCCAGATCGTCGCCTGGCTCGGCGAGAAGGACTTCCTCGCCGGCATCAACATCCACTTCAAGCGGCACCGGTTCGCCAACGCCACCCTCGCCGACTTCATCGACTCCCTCGCCGCGGCCACCGAACGCGACGTGCACGCCTGGGCCGACGCCTGGCTGCGCACCACCGGAGTCGACACCCTCACCCCGGTCATCGAGTCCGCCGACGGCACCTGCACCCTCACCGTCGACCGCGCCGGCAGCCGCCCCCACCGCGTCACCGCCGGCCTCTACGACCACGACCTCACCGACGAGGGCCGCCTCACCCTGCGCGAACGCATCGGCCTCGACGTCCCCCACGGCGCCCCCCAGCCCATCGGCAAGCGCCCCGCCCTGCTCCTGCTCAACGACGGCGACCTGACCTACGCCAAGGTCCGCTTCGACCCCGAGTCCTTCGCCGCGATCCGGGGCGGCCTCGCCGGCCTGCCCGACCCGCTCACCCGCGCGGTCGTCTGGAACGCCCTCCGGGACGCCGTCCGCGACGGCGAACTCCCGCCCGGCGCCTACCTCGACACGGCCCGCGCCCACCTCCCGCTGGAGACCGACCTCGCCATCGCCGAGGGCGTCCTCGCCTTCGCCTCCGCCCACATCGCCGACCGCTACCTGCACCCCGAGGACCGCCCGGCCGCGCTCGCCACCCTCAGCTCCCTCTGCCGCGACCTGCTGCGCCGCACCGAGGACGGCGACAACCCCGGCCTGCGCCTGATCGCCGTACGGCACTTCATCGACGTCGCCGCCCACCCCGAGACCATCGCCGCCTGGCTCGCCGACGGCACCGTGCCCGGCGGCCCCGAACTCGACCCCGAGCTGCGCTGGCGCATCCTCGGCCGGCTCGCCGTGCTCGGCGCCACCGACGAGGCCGCCATCGCCGCCGAACTCGACCGCGACCCCTCCGCCACCGGCCAGGAGGGCGCGGCCACCTGCCGCGCCGCGCTGCCCGACCCCGAGGCCAAGCGCACCGCCTGGGAGGCGATGTTCACCACCGACGACCTCTCCAACTACCTCTTCACCGCCACCGCGCGCGGCTTCTGGCAGCCCGAGCAGGCCGACCTGGTCCGGGACTACGTACCGCGCTACTACGAGGACGTCGTCGCGCTCGCCGCCCGCCGCGGCCCCGCCATCGCCGCCGCAGCCGGCCGCTGGGCCTTCCCGCACCACGCGGTCGACGCCGAGCACCTCGCCCTCGGCGAGGCCTGCCTGCGCGAGTCCGACCCGGTCGCCGCCCTGCGCCGCAGGCTCGCCGACGAACTCGACGACCTGGCACGGGCACTGCGCGTCCGGGGGGAGTAGGACCACAGGCCCAGGACCCGGCTGGTCCCTGCAGGCGATGCGGGGACCGGCCGTGCTGCCTAGGCTGCGGTGGGTCGGAGACGATCGACCGAGCCCTGGAGGCGAACCCGTGATCGTAGTGACCGGAGCCACCGGCAACGTCGGCCGCGCCCTCGTCCGCCGCCTGCTCGCCGCAGGCCGGCCCGTGCGCGCGCTGACCCGTGACCCGCAGCGGGCCGCACTGCCCGAGCAGGCGGAGGTCGTGCGGTTCCGGACCGACGAACCGGCCGCCCTGTTCGAAGGAGCCACCCGGCTCTTCCTGTACGCCCAGGCCGGCGCCGGGCAGACCGCCGCCCTGCTCGCCGCGGCCCGCGCCCACGGCGTGCGGCACGTCGTCCTCCTCTCCAGCGGCATCGTCAAGGAAGGCGCCGACCCCACCCACCCCATCCACGTCATGCACGCCACCGTCGAACAGCAGATCCGCGACAGCGGCCTGGCATGGACGTTCCTGCGGCCCAACGCCTTCGCCACCAACGCCCTGCAGTGGGTGCCGCAGATCCGCGCCGGGAACACCGTGCGCGGCGTTCACCCGGACGGGCTCAGCGCGCCCATCCACGAGGACGACATCGCCGCCGTCGCCGAGCGCACGCTGCTCGACCCCGGCCACGAGGGAGCCGTGCACCGCCTCACCGGACCGGAGGCGATCACCAACGCCGAGCAGCTCGCCGCGATCGGACGCGCCCTCGGCCGGGACCTGACGTTCGTCGAACTGCCGCCCGAGGCGGCCGGGCCCGAGCTGTTCCCGCACGTGCCGCCGCACCTGCGGGACGCGCTGCTGAAGACGATCGCGGACACGGTCGGGGTGCCCCCGGAGATCACCGACACGGTCGAGAAACTCACCGGCACCCGGGCCCGCACCTTCGCCCAGTGGGCCCACGACCACGCGGCGGACTTCCGGCCACAGCCATAGGCTCCGCCGGGAGGCCCTACGGGCTCAGCCGGCCCCCGCCCGCCGCAACTCCGCCCGGCGTACGCCCGCCTCGCGGGGGCCCGGGCGGCGGTTGCCCACCTCGGCCGGTGCCGGTGCCGGGGCGTACAGGGTGAAGCCGAGACGCTCCAGGAAGCGCTCGCCCGAGCGCCAGCCGGCCGGGACCGTCGCCGTGACCAGGGGCCGGTCGCCGGCCCGGGCCAGCAGGGACTCGGCCAGCGCACGGCCGAGCCCCCGGCCGCGCGCCCACGGCGCCAGCAGGAACAGGCCCACCGCCACCGCGCCGGGCCGCGGATGGTCCCGCACCGCGTCCACCAGGCCCGCGACCACACCGTCCCGCTCCAGCACCAGCAGCACCTTGTCGGCCTCGCTCGCGCCCTCCGGCAGCGAGTAGAACAGGCTCTGCACATCGCCCGGCCCCGACGGCAGCCCCGTGGCCGCCACGAACCAGTCCTCGCACTCCTCGAAGAGCGTCAGCAGCGGCCCCTCGTCGGCGGGACCGGGCTCACGCACCACCACCCGCTCACCGGGCACGTCGATCATCCACGCGTCAACCACCCGACCGACGGTAGCGCACCGCTCCAACGCGTTTTCCCCGTACGGCAGTACCCCCTTTCGGGTTCCGATCGTTGGGCTTTCCGGACGCGTGGCCCTCTTCCCGTACAAGCTGGAAGCCACCGGACACACGCCGCCGGCCACAAGCCGTCGGACACGAGCCACCGGCCACAAGCCCGGACACGAGCCACCGATCACGAGCCACCGGTCACAGCTCCGCACCGAACAGCCTCGCCTTCACGCACCGGACGCAAACCGTCGGCCACAAGCCACAAGCCACAAGCCACAAGCCACCGGCCACAAGCCACCGGCCACCGGCCACAAGCACCGCACAGCAGCCTCCGCACCGAACAGCCCTGCCCCCGCGCCCCGGAGGAGAGCCCATGAGCATGCCGCCCCTCGCCTCAGGACCCGACGGACCCGGAGCCCTCCGGCCCCTGCTGGACACCGTCCTCGACGCCCTCGCCGGCGGCGGCCGGGCCCGCGGCGGGCCGCTGCCGGCCGGCGGACCCCAAGCCGTCGCCGCGCGCATCACCGACGCCCTCGGCGACGTCCTGCCCGAGCACGGCGACCCCGACGCCCTGCGCACCCTCGTGCACGCCCTCGCCGAAGGCGCCGCCGACCCCGCCGACCCGCTCTGCGCCGGGCACCTGCACAGCCCCCCGCTCGCCGTCGCCACCGCCGCCGACCTCGCCGTCAGCGCCCTCAACCCCTCCCTGGACTCCTGGGACCAGGCCCCCGGCGCCGCCACCCTCGAAGCCGAGGTCGCCCGCGCCCTCGCCCAGGAGATCGGCCTCGCCGACGCCCTCGTCACCACCGGCGGCAGCGAGTCCAACCACCTCGCCCTCCTCCTCGCCCGCGAAGCCCACGGCGGCAGCGTCCAACTCGTCTGCGGCGCCAACGCCCACCACTCCCTGCCCCGCGCCGCCTGGCTGCTCGGCCTGCCCGACCCGGTCGTCGTCCCCGCCCCAGGCGGCACCCTCGACCCCGCCGCCCTCGACGCCGCCCTCACCGCCCTGCCCGGCCCCCTGCTCGTCGCCGCCACCGCCGGCACCACCGACGCCGGACTCATCGACCCACTGCCCGAGATCGCCGGCCTGTGCACCGCCCACGGCGCCCGCCTGCACATCGACGCCGCCTACGGCGCCGGCCTCGCCTTCAGCGACCGGCACCGGGAGAAACTCGCCGGCCTCCAGGCCGCCCACACCGTCACCCTCGACCTGCACAAACTCGGCTGGCAGCCCGCCGCCGCAGGCCTCCTCGCCGTCGCCCGCCCCCGCGACCTCACCGCACTCCACCACCGCGCCGACTACCTCAACGCCGAGGACGACACCGAGGCCGGACTCCCCGACCTCCTCGGCCGCGCCCTGCGCACCACCCGCCGCCCCGACATCCTCAAGATCGCCGTCACCCTCAGAACCCTCGGCCGCACCGGCCTCGGCACCCTGGTCGACCAGGTCTGCGCCCACGCCCGCGACCTCGCCGAACTCGTCCGCGAACACCCCGGCTTCGAGCTCTACGACCGCCCCGTCATCAGCACCGTCTGCTTCCGCCCCACCGGCGCGACCGACGACACCGTGGCCGACCTGCGCCGCAGACTGCTGCACGAGGGCCGCGCCGTCCTCGGCCGCGCCCGGCTCGACGGCCGCCTCTGGCTCAAGGCCACCCTCCTCAACCCCCACACCCGGCCGGACGAACTGGCCCAGCTCCTCAAACTCGCAGAAGGAACGACCCCCAGATGACCACCCCCCCACGCCACGCCCCCGACTCACCCCGCGACCTCGTCGGCATCGGCATCGGTCCCTCCAACCTCTCCCTCGCCGCCCTCGCCCACCCCCTCGCCGAACTCGACGCCGTCTTCTACGAACAGCGCCCCCGCTTCGACTGGCACCCCGGCCTCCTCATCGACGGCGCCACCATCCAGGTCCCCTACCTCGCCGACCTGGTCACCCTCACCGACCCCACCAGCCCGTGGAGCTTCCTCAACTACCTCAAGGCCCACGACCGGCTCTTCCCCTTCTACTTCGCCGAGCGCCACCACATCCAGCGCGCCGAGTACGACGCCTACTGCCGCTGGGTCTCGCAGCACCTCCCCGGGCTCCGCTTCAGCCACCAGGTCGACGGCGTCCGCTGGGACCCCGAACGCGACGTGTTCGAGGTCGACTTCACCCAACTCGACGCCGACGGCGAAGCCGAAGCACTCGGCCGCACCTACACCCGCAACGTCGTCCTCGGCATCGGCACCACCCCCTACGTGCCCGACCCCCTCAAGCCCCTCGCCGAGGCACCCGGCGTCCCCGTCGTCCACGCCGCCGACTACCTCGACCACCGCGACACCGTCCTCGCCGCCGGACACGTCACCGTCGTCGGCTCGGGACAGTCCGGCGCCGAAGTCTTCCTCGACCTGCTGCGCCACCGCCCCGCCGGCCGTGAACAACTCCACTGGATCGGCCGCACCGAGGCGTTCGCCCCCATGGAGTACTCCAAACTCGGCCTGGAGCACTTCACCCCCGACTACACCCGCTACTTCCACGCCCTCGCAGAACCCGTCCGCGACCGGCTGGTCCCCGCCCAGTGGCAGCTCCACAAGGGCATCGACTCCGGCACCCTCGCCGCCATCCACGACGAGCTCTACCGGCGCACCCTGCACGGCGGCTGGCCCGACGCCGTCCTCACCCCCGGAGTCCGCGTCCGCACCGCAGGCCGCGTCGCCACCACCAAGGTGGAACTCCACCTCGAACACCTGCAGCAGGGCAGCCGCACCCGCCTCACCACCGACGCCGTCGTCCTCGCCACCGGCTACCGCGAACGCCCCCTCGACCGCATCCTCGCCGGACTCGACCCCTACCTGCGCCGCGACAGCAGCGAACGCCCCCGCATCGACGAGGACTTCCGGCTCGCCCTCGACCCCGGCGTCATCGGCTCCGTCTACGTCCAGAACGCCGAACTCCACACCCACGGCGTCGGCGCCCCCGACCTCGGCCTCGCCGCCTGGCGCAGCGCCACCATCCTCAACTCCCTCACCGGAAAGGAGCAGTACCCCCTGCCCGCCCGCACCGCCTTCACCACCTTCGGACTCCAGGAACCGGCCCACCGGGTTCCGCACACCCGGCAGGCCCAGCACCTGACCCCGCTCGTCGACGGACGGTAACGGCACCGAGGACGCCGGCGGCTCCACCCCCGCCGGCGCCCCGCCACCCCGGCCTCTAGAACAGGGGCGTACCGTTCCGCGTCAGCCGCCAGTCCACCGACGCGAAGTCCTTCGGGTCCAGCACACCCTTCGCGGTCACCCACTCCGCGATCCGGGTACGGATCTCCGTCGACTCCGACCACAACTCCCTGGCCGAGGCCACATGCGGAAAGGCGCCACCCCCGTTCGCCCGGTAGTTGTTCACCGCGAAGACGAACTCCTGGGCGTCGTCCAGCGGGGCACCGCCGAACGTCAGGTTTTTGATCCGCGACCCGGCCGGCTGCGCGATGTCGATCTCGTACGACAGGCCGGAGACATAGTCGTAGTTGTAGTCCGGACGGCCACCCGCGTTCGTCAGCTGCTCCACGTCCACCACCGCGTCGGCGGCCGTCCGGACGTAGTACTGAGCCGAGTACTCCAGGTACGCCCGCACCTGCGCGCCCGTCATCAGCTTGGCGACCAGCGTGTTGTCGTACACGTACAGGCCCGACAGGTCCCGGATCGTCACGTCGCCCGCCGGGATCTGCGACGTGCGCGAGAACGGCGAGGCCTGTGCGAGCACCGGCAGCGCGGCATGCTCGGTGCCCGCCAGCGCCGCCCTGACCACGTCCTCCTGGACCTTCGTGATCAGATCGATGATCGGAGCGTCCTTGTACCGGGCCTCCACCGTCGTCAGCGTCTCGGTCGCGCGGCCCACCACCTGGTTGACGTACGCGACCACCTTCGCGTGCTCGTCCTGCAGCAACCGGGTGATCCTCGGGTCGTCCGCGACCGCGTTCGCGTTGCGCAGCGACGCCGAGACCGACTCGACCTCCCACCGGCCCCTGCGGAACACCAGCTCGATGTCGAACAGCGTCAGCCGCTCCGCGAAGCACAGCGGCTCCGACAGCACGACCGTCCTGCCCGTCCGCTCGTTGGTGACCTTCAGCTCCGGGATCTCCAGGTGCGCGTGCCCGACCAGGATCGCGTCGATCCCGGGCACCTGACGGGCCACATTGGCCGCCGCGTCCTCCACGTACGGCAACTGGTCACCGTACGACGACTTCCCGGACGTACCCGAGTGCGCCGACACCACCACCACATCGGCGCCCATGGCCCGCAGCTTCGGCACCCACTTCGCCGCCTGTTCCTCCAGGCCCGGGAACGCCAGCTTCCCCTGCACATACGCCTTGTCCCAGATGGCGATGCCCGGATTGGTCAGACCCAGTACCGCCACCTTCACCGGCGGCGCGCCAGGCACCCGGAACTTCTTGATCATGTACGGCGGGAAGGCCGGCCGCAGCGTCTTCGCGTCGACCGCGTTGGCCCCGAGCAGCGGAAAGTCCAGCTGCTCCTCGAACCGGCGCAGCGTCTCGATGCCGTAGTTGAACTCGTGGTTGCCGAGCGCCGCGGCGTCGTAGCCGATGGCGTTCATCGCCTGCGCCATCGGATGCACCGGACCACCCTCGGCGGTGATCGGGTCGACCTTCGCGTAGTAGTACGTCAGCGGAGTGCCCTGGATCGTGTCGCCGGCGTCCAGCAGCAGCGTGTTGCAGCGCCCCTTCTCCGCGCGCACCTGCTCGACCAGCGTCGAGATCCGGGCCAGGCCCTGCGCGTTGCCCGCCTTGTCGGAGTACTCCGCGTCCTTGAAGTAGTCCCAGTTGAAGACGTGCCCGTGCAGGTCGGTGGTACCCATGACGGTCAGCGCGTACCGCTTGCCGTGCTTCGTCTCCGGGTCCTGAGCCGCCTCGGCCGCCGGCGCCGCCGCCGCATGGGCGATCGCCGCTCCCGCCCCGGTCGCGGCGGTCTTCGTCAGGAACTTCCGGCGGTTCAAGGGCATCTCTCGGTCTCCTCCGGGAAAGGTCAACAACGCGCGTAGATTCTGACCCGTCCATGACCAGCTGCACCAGACCCGGAACGTTTCGATCGGGTGACCGGTTCGGGCGCGCTCGCTCAGAGGAGCGGACTGCCGCACACTTCAACCCTTGTCAACGACCCTTCACCCAAAGGTTGTTGAGCAGTCACGCGGCCCGGATTCTCTACCGGCGGGTAAGGCCTAGGCTCGAACCATGCGCCGAGCAAAGATCGTCTGCACCCTGGGACCCGCCACCGACTCCTACGCCCAGATCAAGGCACTGGTCGAGGCCGGAATGGACATCGCCCGGTTCAACCTCAGCCACGGCACCCACGCCGAGCACGAGGAGCGCTACCAGCACGTACGCAAGGCAGCCGACGAGACCGGCCGCAGCGTCGGCATCCTCGCCGACCTTCAGGGCCCGAAGATCCGCCTCGGCCGCTTCACCGAAGGCCCCGTACTCCTTGAACGCGGCGACACCTTCACCATCACCGTCGAGGACGGCGTCGAAGGCGACCGCCACCAGTGCGGGACCACCTACGCCGGCCTCGCCGACGACGTCACCCCCGGCGAACGCGTCCTCGTCGACGACGGCAAGGTCTGCCTCGAGGTCACCGCCGTCGACGGCCCCCGCATCCGCACCCGCGTCGTCGAAGGCGGCATGATCTCCGACCACAAGGGCCTCAACCTGCCCGGCGTCGCCGTCTCCGTCCCCGCCCTCTCCGAGAAGGACGAGGACGACCTGCGCTGGGCGCTCACCACCGGCTTCGACCTTGTCGCCCTCTCCTTCGTCCGCAGCGGCAAGGACGCCAAGGACGTCCACCGCATCATGGACGAACAGGGCCGCCGCCTCCCCGTCATCGCCAAGGTCGAGAAGCCCCAGGCCGTCCACAACATCGACGACATCGTCGCCGCCTTCGACGGCATCATGGTCGCCCGCGGCGACCTCGGCGTCGAAATGCCCCTCGAACAGGTGCCCATCGTCCAGAAACGCGCCATCAAGCTCGCCAAGCGCAACGCCAAGCCGATCATCGTCGCCACCCAGATGCTCGACTCGATGATCGACAACTCCCGGCCGACCCGGGCCGAGGCCAGCGACGTCGCCAACGCGGTCATCGACGGGACCGACGCGGTGATGCTCTCCGGCGAGACCAGCGTGGGCAAGTACCCGATCGAGACGGTCCGCACCATGGCGAAGATCGTCGCGGCCGCGGAGGAGGACATCCTCGCAAAGGGCCTGCCGCCCCTGACCGAACGCAACAAGCCCCGCACCCAGGGCGGCGCCGTCGCACGCGCCGCGGCGGAGATCGGCGACTTCCTCGGCGCCAAGTTCCTCGTCGCCTTCACCCAGTCGGGCGACACCGCCCGCCGCCTCTCCCGCTACCGCTCCCCGATCCCCCTCCTGGCCTTCACCCCCGAGCCGGCCACCCGCTCGCAGCTCAGCGTCTCCTGGGGCATCGAAACCTTCCTCGGACCCCACGTCGACTCGACCGACGCGATGGTCGACCAGGTGGACGAACTCCTCCTGAAGTACGGCCGCTGCCAAAGGGGCGATGTGGTCGTCATCACGGCCGGCTCCCCGCCCGGAGTCTCCGGCTCCACCAACCTGGTCCGCGTCCACCACATCGGCGAGGACGACAGCCCGAAGTAGCGGTGGCTCAGTGCTTGGGGCCCACGTGGACGTCCATCAGGGCTACGGAGGCTTTGCGGGCGACGGAGATGTTGAACGGGTCGCTGCCCCGAGCCGCCGTCGGAGTGGAAGAGCCCCCGGCGCCACGCGGTCCAGAGGGCGTGTGTCCAGTGGCCGACCGTGCCGAGCGGGACGTTCAGGCGTCGTGCAACGTCCGCGTTCCTTGCGCCGTCCCGGAGCGGCGTGAGGGCCTTCTGTCGCACTTGTGTGCTGTGACGGTTCATGTGGACACGCTGCGTGATCCGATACGACACGCAGCAGAAAGCGGAGAACCACGCGTACGTGATCCTCCGCTTTGGGAAGTGCCGGGTGCGGGATTCGAACCCGCAAGCCCTCACAGGCAGAGGTGTTTGAGACCTCCGTGTATACCGTTCCACCAACCCGGCGGGACTGGCTGCACGGAAGCATACCGGGTCACCATGGCTCCCCGCCCCTAGGTAGGCTGCATAGGCAGCAGTACCTGCCCCGCCCCGGACCAAGGAGCGCCCCCGTGACCGCCGAGTCGCCCCAGCCCGTAGACGCGCCCGACGACGACAAGTCGCACGTGCCTCCGCTGACGACCCGTGTCGTCATCGCCGAGGACGAGGCCCTGATCCGGCTCGACCTCAAAGAGATGCTCGAGGAGGAGGGGTACACCGTGGTCGGCGAGGCCGGGGACGGCGAGCAGGCCGTGGAGCTGGCCCGCGAGCACCGCCCCGACCTGGTGATCCTGGACGTGAAGATGCCCAAGCTGGACGGCATCTCCGCGGCCGAGAAGATTGCCGAGGAGTCCATCGCCCCCGTCCTGATGCTCACCGCCTTCTCGCAGCGCGACCTGGTGGAGCGGGCCCGCGACGCCGGCGCGATGGCGTATCTCGTGAAGCCGTTCAGCAAGAGCGACGTCGTCCCGGCGATCGAGATGGCCGTCTCCCGCTTCACGGAGCTGAAGCAGCTGGAGAAGGAGGTCGCCGACCTCACCCAGCGCCTGGAGACGCGCAAGCTGGTCGACCGCGCGAAGTCGGTCCTGCAGACGGAGTACGGGCTGACCGAGCCGGCGGCGTTCCGCTGGATCCAGAAGACGTCGATGGACCGGCGCATGTCGATGCAGCAGGTCGCGGAGGCGGTCATCGCGGACAGCGAGGAGAAGAAGTCCGCGAAGAAGGGCTGAGCCCGCCCGGACAGGACGAGGCCCGCGCCCCGGAGAAGAGGGCGCGGGCCTCGTCGTGTCGTTCGGCGTTCAGTCCTCGCCGAGGTACGCCTTGCGTACCGACTCGTCGTGCAGCAGGTCCTGTCCGGTGCCGGAGAGGACGATGCTGCCGACTTCCATGACGTGTCCCTGGTCGGCGAGCGAGAGGGCCGCCTGGGCGTTCTGCTCGACCAGGAGGATGGTCGTGCCCTCGGACTTCAGCTCGGCGATGGTGGCCATGATCTTCTGCATCATGATCGGGGACAGGCCCATGGAGGGCTCGTCGAGCATGAGCAGTTTGGGCTGGGACATCAGGGCCCTGCCCATGGCGAGCATCTGCTGCTCGCCGCCGGAGAGGGTGCCCGCGGCCTGCTTGCGCCGTTCGCCCAGGATGGGGAAGAGGTCGTAGGCCCGCTGGATGTCCTTCTCGATGCCTTCCTTGTCCTTGCGGAGGAAGGCGCCGAGCTGGAGGTTCTCGGCGATGGTGAGGCGCGGGAAGATGTGCCGGCCCTCGGGGGAGTGGGCGAGCCCGAGGGAGACGATCTTGTGCGCCGGGACGCCGGTGAGCGGCTTGCCGTCGAAGACGATCTTGCCGGACGTGGGCTTGAGCAGGCCGGAGAGCGTGCGCAGGGTGGTGGTCTTGCCGGCGCCGTTGGTGCCGATGAGGGTGACGACCTGGCCGGCCTCGACGCTGAACGAGATGCCCTTGACGGCTTCGATCTTGCCGTAGGCGACCCTGAGGTCCTCGACCTCCAGCAGTGCGGTCACTGGGTGTCTCCCTTGGTGGTGCTGGTGGTGCTGTCCGCGTCGGTGACCGCGGTCTCCTCGGCGTCGGCAGGCTCGGTCGCGGGCTCGGACCCGGTGTCGGAGTCGGCTGCCGCCTCCGCGGCCTCGACCTCGGCGGCCTCCGCCTCTCCCGGGTCGCCTTCGAAGGGCTCGCCGAGGTAGGCAGCGACGACCCGCTCGTCGGCCTGGACGACCTCGGAGGTGCCTTCGACGAGTTTCTCGCCCTGGACGAGGACGGCGACGCGGTCGCAGAGGTTGAAGATGAAGCGCATGTCGTGCTCGATGACGAGGACGGCGATGCCTCTGTCGCGGATGGCGAAGACGAGTTCCTCGGTGGTCCGGGTCTCCTGCGGGTTCATGCCGGCGGTCGGCTCGTCGAGGAGCAGGAGGCCGGGTTCGCTGGCCAGGGCCCGGGCGATCTCCAGCTTGCGCTGTTCGCCGTAGGGCAGGTTGCGGGCGAGGTGGTCGCGCTTGGCGGCCAGGCCGACGAACTCCAGGAGTTCCATCGCCTTGGCCTCGGACTCCTTCTCGGCCTTGCGGAAGCCGGGGCCGCGCAGCAGTGCGGACCACAGGCCTTCTTTGGTGCGGGTGTGGCGGCCGACGAGGACGTTCTCCAGAACGGTCATGTTGGCGAACAGCCGGATGTTCTGGAAGGTGCGGGCGATGCCGGCCTGGGTGACCAGGTGCGGTTTGGGCGGGAGCACCTTGCCCTGGTAGGCGACGGTGCCCTCGGTGGGGACGTACAGGCCGGTGAGGCAGTTGAAGAAGGTGGTCTTGCCGGCGCCGTTGGGGCCGATCAGGCCGACGATCTCGCCGCTGTTGACCGTGAAGTCGACGGATCGGACGGCGGTGAGGCCGCCGAAGCGCATGGTGACGTCACGGGCTTCGAGTACAGGTGTCGTCATGGTTCGTTACGCCCCTGCCTTGGTGACGGCCGGTTCGTCGGTCAGCGTTTTCTGTTCGGGTACGTCGAGCTGGTCGATCTCGTGGAACTCCAGCTGGCGGCGGCGGTTGGCGATGATGCCCTCGGGGCGGAAGCGCATGAGCAGGATCAGCGCGACACCGAAGGCGAGCAGCTCGTAGTTCTGCAGGAACTGGAGCTTTTCGGGGACCAGGTAGAGGACGCTGGCGCCGAGCAGGGGGCCGCTGACGGTGCCCATGCCGCCGAGGACGACGGCGGCGAGGAGGAAGGCCGAGTTGGGCGGAGCGGCGCCGGCGAACTGGTAGGGCTGGGGGTTGACGCTGTAGTTGACATGGGCCATCACGGTGCCGGCGAGGCCGGCGAGGGAGGCGCCGAGGGCGAAGGCGATGAGTTTGACGCGGAAGCCGTTGATGCCCATGGCGGTGGCGGCGGTCTCGTCCTCGCGGATGGCGATCCAGGAGCGGCCGATGCGGGAGTCGGCGGCGCGGGTGAAGACGAGGACGACGATGGCCGTGACGATGAGCATCAGGAAGAGGTAGTTGGCGAACCGGCCGAGGGTGAATCCGCCGATGTCGTGCGCCTCGCCCAGGTTGAAGCCGAAGATGTTGAGGTCCGGGATCTGGGTGATGCCGTTGGGACCGCGGGTGATGTTCGGTCCGGAGTCGCCGTCGAGGTTGTTGACGGTGATGCGGAAGATCTCTCCGAAGCCGAGGGTGACGATGGCGAGGTAGTCGCCGCGCAGCCGCAGGGTCGGGGCGCCGATGAGTACGCCGAAGACGAGGGAGGCGGCCATGCCGGTGAGGGCGGCGGCCCAGAAGGGGAAGTGGACGCCGGAGAACCGGGAGTACTCGGAGCCGGAGACGAGGGCGGCCGCGTAGGCGCCGACGCCGAGGAAGGCGACGTAGCCGAGGTCGAGGAGGCCGGTGAGGCCGACGACGATGTTCAGGCCGAGGGCGACGGTGGCGAAGATGAGGATGTTGACGCCGACGTTGGCGTTGTGGTCGTCGCTCTGGGTGAAGGGGAAGATCACGGCGGCGACGAACGCGAGGCCGGCGGCGAAGCCCTTGTGGTGGGCGGAGATGGTGGCGTACCGGTCGACGAGGCCGGTGTGCATCAGGCCCCAGGTGGCGAAGAGGACAAGGAGCAGGAAGCCGATGAACGTTTCGCTGGCGTCGTTGTCGATGCCGATGCCGTAGGTGAAGGTCACCAGGGCGAGGGCGGTGCCGGCGGTGATGAAGCCGCGTTCGGCGAGCGGGGAGAGCTTGCCGGGGCGGGGCTGGGCGGGCTTGGTGAGGTAGCCGCGCAGGCCGGTGCCGGGGTCGGGGTGGGGCAGGGCGAGGGCGCCGACGACGGGCAGCGCGGAGGCCGCCATGGCGACGTAGGCGCCGGGGTCGAGGTTGACCAGTCCGCCGAGGTCGACGGCGATGGCGATGCCGGTGAACCAGCAGACGCTGAAGGCGGACAGGGCCGTCAGGAAGACGGGGGAGGTGGCGCCTGCCGGGTTCAGCCAGCGCAGCCCGGGGACGTTCCACAGGCGGAGCGCGAACAGCAGGGTGAGTGCGCCGGCCACGAGGGCGAGGATCTGCAGGCCTGCGGGGTAGCCGTAGACGGTCAGGTCGCCGGGGAAGTCCGGGGTCCAGGTCCAGCTGAGGAAGGTGCTGGCGATGGTGCCGACGGCGCCGGCGGTGATGAGCAGGCGGGCCGCGGCGGCGGGCAGCGGGACGGGCCCGTGTCCGGCCGTGGGCTCTGTGGTGATCGTGTCGGTCATGCTGCTCACGCCCTGTCCGCGACGCGTTCGCCGAGCAGGCCTTGTGGCCTGAAGAGGAGTACGAGGATGAGGAGGACGAAGGCCCATACGGCGGCCCAGCCGCCTCCGCCGAGCTGCTGCATGCCGGGGATGTCGGAGATGTAGGCGGTGGCCATGGCTTCCGCGACGCCGAGGACGAGGCCGCCGAGCATGGCGCCGTAGATGTTGCCGATGCCGCCGAGGACGGCCGCGGTGAAGGCCTTGAGGCCGGCGATGAAGCCCATGTCGTAGGAGACGGAGCCGTACTTGAGGCCGTAGGAGACACCGGCGACGGCTGCGAAGAAGCCGCCGATGGCGAAGGCGATCACGATGATGCGGTTGGTGTCGATGCCCATGAGCTGGGCGGTGTCCGGGTCCTGGGCGGTGGCCTGCATGGCGCGGCCGGTGCGGGAGAGGCGGACGAAGAAGGCGAGGACGGCCATGCACAGGGGGGCGGCGATGATGAGGAAGACGTCACCGCTCTGTACGGTCACGGAGCCGATGTGCAGGGGGCCGAAGGGCAACTGGGGGAAGACGCGGGCGGATTTGGCGTCGCCGTCGACGTGGTACCAGTTGAAGACGGCCTGCTGGAGCGCGAGCGACAGGCCGATCGCGGTGATCAGCGGTGCCAGGCGTGGTGCGCCGCGCAGGGGCCGGTAGGCGAAGCGCTCGGCGCCGACGGCGATGAGGACGGCGACCAGGGCGCCGCCGATGAGCATCGCCGGCAGGGCTATCCACATGGATATGCCGTCCGGCAGGACGAGGTAGACCGTGAGGGCGCCGAAACCTCCGGTCATGAAGATCTCGCCGTGGGCGAAGTTGATGAGCTGGACGATGCCGTACACCATCGTGTAGCCGATGGCGATCAGCCCGTACATCGAGCCGAGGAACAGCCCGTTGGCCAGCTGCTGCGGCAGGGTGTTCACCGCATGGCCTCCATGTGGTGGGGAGAGTCAAGGGGGGCGTAGAAGGCGGGCCGCGCGGTGACGGTGGTCTGCGCCGCGCGGCCCTGGTGGTGCGGAGTGTTCGGCTGGGTTACTTCGGGTTGGCGACGCCGCTCTTGACGGACTTCCACTCGCCGTTGGTGACCTGGTAGACGGTCAGCTGCTTGTTGGTGGTGTCGCCGTACTGGTCGAAGGAGATCTTGCCGGAGATGCCGTCGAAGGAGGTCTTCTGGACGGCGTCGACGATCTGGGCGCGGGCGTCGGAGGGGATCTTGCCGTCCTTCACGACCTGGCCGACGGCCTTGATGATGGCGGTGGTGGCGTCGTAGGAGTACGAGCCGTAGGTGCCGTAGTCGCCGGGGTACTTCTTGGCCTTGTAGGTGTTCACGAAGTCCTTGGCGGCGGGCAGGGTGTCGACGGGGACGCCGATGGAGGTGACGAGGTCGCCCTCGGCGGCCTTGCCGGCGGTCTTGATGTAGGTCGGGGTGAACATGCCGTCGCCGCCGAAGAGCGGGATCTTGGCGCCGGCGTCCTTGAGCTGCTTGGTGAGCACCTGGGACTCGTCGTACTGGCCGCCGTAGTACAGGATGTCGGCGCCCGAGTTCTTGATCTTGGTGACGAGGGTGGAGAAGTCACGGTCGCCGGTGTTGACGTGGTCGGTGCCGATGACCTTGCCGCCCTGCTTGACGAACTGCGCCTTGAAGATCTTGGAGAGGCCGGCGCCGTAGGTCTGCTTGTCGTCGACGACGAAGGCCTTCTTCTTCTTCAGGCCGTTGTAGGCGTAGTCGGCGGCGAAGGCGCCCTGGAGGGCGTCGGTGGTGGCGGTGCGGAAGTAGGACTTGAACGGGCGGACCGGCTTGGTCTGCCAGTTCTTGCCCTGGGTCAGCTCGGGGGCGGTGTTGGAGGGGGAGATCTCCACCAGGTTCGCCGAGGCGAGGGTCTGCTGCATCTGGGTGGCCACACCGGAGTTGAGGGGGCCGACGACGCCGAGGACGTCCTTCTCCGCGACGAACTGGGAGGCGTTCTGCTGGCCGGTGGCCGGGATCGCCTTGTCGTCCAGCGCCTTGATCTTGAAGGTGACGCCCGGGACGGTTTTGTTCTTGTTGGCGTCGTCGACGGCGATCTGCGCGCCGTACTGGATGCCGAGGCCGGTGGCGGAGTTCTGGCCGGTCAGCGGCGCGTCGACGCCGATCGTGACCGTGACGTTGCCGCTGTCGCCGCTCTTGTTGTCCTTGTCGCGGGAGCCGCAGGCGGTGAGAGTCAGAGCTCCGGTGGTCAGCACGGAGGTAAGAATCACCAGAGAACGCTGTCGCACAATCGATCCTTTCCGCTGGCACGTCCGCCCCCCGTCGGGGGACGGCGGGTGCCGCGCCGGTACCGAACTCCCGATGGAGCGGTGACTGGCCGTGACTCTAAGCCCGGTATGGAGACCTGGGCATCGCCGTGCGCTGGCTTGTGACTTTCTTGTTATGACGACGTGGACGACTGACTTCCGGCCAGGAGGATCTTGGCTGTTTTGGCGGAATTTCCGCTCGGTCCACATTTTGAGAATGTGCACTTCCGGTTGGCCGTGGCCCGGAGCCGCGGCCCGGCGGCTGGTGGGGCCCTCAAGTGCCTCCCGAATGGCCCTGGAGGGGGGCTCGGACGGTGCCGGAGCGGGGCTCCCGCATTGCGGGCGCGTTACGCAGCGTTACGCCGGGGAAAGGGGGCCGTCCATATTCCGGAATTCCATGTAATGGGCATCGACATCGCGGCGGCGGGCGCGCACAGGTGGGCCGGAAGATCGAATTCCGCCGGCGCCGGGTGGTCCGGACGGGGCGGTGAATGGCGGAAAAGGCCTGTGCGGCAAGGGTGTTGAGGGCGTGAAGGACCCGTGTGCACTGTCGGACGGGGGTGTTGCTGACGGCGCGAGGCGCGTGCTGTCAGCGGCGTGACCTGCCAACTTCCGCCCGCAGTGGCCGAGTTGGGTCCGGTGCGGCTGCGCGGCCTCGGCCGGCCGCCGGGATCCGTGCGGTGGCCGAGGCGCGCGGGGCGCGGTGGGTGCCGGGTACTCAGTCGGTGCGCGGGGTGCCGGCCGAACCGGCCTGGGGGCCGTCCGCCGGTGTGACGTCCCGGAGCAGGCACGTCAGCCGGGCGCTGCACACGCGGCGGCCCTGCTCGTCACTGATCACGATCTCGTACGTCGCCGTCGAGCGGCCCCGGTGCACGGGCGTGGCCACGCCGGTGACCAGGCCCGAGCGGACCCCGCGGTGATGGGTGCAGTTCAGGTCCACGCCGACCGCGATCTTCGAGCTGCCGCCGTGCAGCATGGCGCCGACCGAGCCCAGGGTCTCCGCCAGCACCGCGGACGCGCCCCCGTGGAGCAGCCCGTAAGGCTGGGTGTTGCCCTCCACCGGCATCGTGCCGACGACGCGCTCCGCCGAGGCCTCGACGATCTGGACGCCCATCCGGGTCCCGAGGTGGCCCGCCGAGAACAGCGCGGGCAGGTCCACCCCGAGTGCGGCGTACTCGTCGATGACCTCCTGCGGGAATTTCACCTGCTGCTGCTCACCCATGGGCCCGGCTCCGTTCGTCATGCATGTGTCTGTCGCTGAGCAAACGCTCAGTCGGTCGCCGATTGTTCCAGACGGGCATCCGGCCGGGGCTGCGACCGGGCTCCGGGGGCCGGCGCCGGCGACTGCTCCAGCCGGACCACGACGGACTTGCTGGCCGGGGTGTTGCTGGTGTCGGCGGTGGCGTCCAGCGGCACGAGCACGTTGGTCTCCGGGTAGTACGCCGCCGCGCAGCCCCGGGCCGTCGGGTAGTGCACGACGCGGAAGCCGGGCGCCCGCCGCTCCACACCGTCCCGCCACTCGCTCACCAGGTCGACGTACGACCCGTCGGTCACCCCCAGGGCGCGCGCGTCCTCGGGGTGCACGAGGACCACCCGGCGGCCGTTCGTGATACCCCGGTAGCGGTCGTCCAGGCCGTAGATGGTGGTGTTGTACTGGTCGTGCGAGCGCAGGGTCTGCAGCAGCAGCCGGCCCTCGGGCAGCTCCGGGAACTCCACGGGCGCCGCCGTGAAGTTCGCCCTGCCGGTGGCCGTCGGGAAGCGGCGCTCGTCGCGCGGTGCGTGCGGCAGGGCGAAGCCGCCGGGGTGGGCCACGCGCGCGTTGAAGTCCTCGAAGCCGGGGACCACGCGCGCGATGCGGTCGCGGATCGTCGCGTAGTCCTTCTCGAACTCCTCCCAGGGAACGACGGAGTTCTCGCCGAGCACCTGACGGGCGAGGCCGCAGATGATGGCCGGTTCGGACTTCAGGTGCGCGCTCGCGGGCGCGAGCCGGCCGCGGGAGGCGTGCACCATGCCCATGGAGTCCTCGACGGTGACGAACTGCTCACCGCCCGCCTGCAGATCGCGCTCGGTCCGGCCGAGGGTGGGCAGGATCAGGGCACGCGCGCCCGTGACGACGTGCGAGCGGTTGAGCTTGGTCGACACGTGCACGGTCAGCCGCGCGCGCCGCATGGCCGCCTCGGTGACCTCCGTGTCGGGGGAGGCGGAGACGAAGTTGCCGCCCATGGCGAAGAACACCTTCGCCTCGCCGTCGCGCAGGGCGCGGATGGCCCGTACGACGTCGAGGCCGTGCTCGCGCGGGGGCGCGAAGCCGAACTCCTTCTCCAGGGCGTCCAGGAAGGCGGGAGCGGGCCGCTCGAAGATGCCCATCGTGCGGTCGCCCTGCACGTTGGAGTGGCCGCGCACCGGGCACACGCCCGCCCCGGGGCGGCCGATGTTGCCGCGCAGCAGCAGGAAGTTGACGACCTCCCGGATGGTGGGGACGGCGTGCTTGTGCTGGGTGAGGCCCATGGCCCAGCAGACGATGGTCCGCTGCGAGGCGAGGACCATGCCGAGGGCCTGCTCGATCTCCGCGCGCGACAGGCCGGTGGCGGCCAGTGTCTCGTCCCAGTCGGCGGCGCGGGCTGCCTCCACGAACTGCTCGTAGCCGTGGGTGTGGTCGCGGACGAAGGCCTCGTCGACCGCGCCCTCGGTGTCCAGGACGAGCTTGTTGAGGAGCCGGAACAGGGCCTGGTCGCCGCCGATGCGGATCTGCAGGAACAGGTCGGTGAGCGCGGCGCCGCGCAGCATGCCCTGCGGGGTCTGGGGGTTCTTGAAGCGCTCCAGGCCGGCCTCGGGCAGCGGGTTGACGCTGATGATCTTCGCGCCGTTCGCCTTGGCCTTCTCCAGGGCGGAGAGCATGCGCGGGTGGTTGGTGCCCGGGTTCTGCCCGGCCACGATGATCAGGTCCGCCTTGTGGAGGTCCTCCAGCAGCACGCTGCCCTTGCCGATGCCGATCGTCTCGGAGAGCGCCGAGCCGGACGACTCGTGGCACATGTTGGAGCAGTCGGGGAGGTTGTTGGTGCCGAGCTCGCGCGCGAAGAGCTGGTACAGGAACGCGGCCTCGTTGCTGGTGCGGCCCGAGGTGTAGAACACGGCCTCGTCGGGGGAGCCGAGGGCGGCGATCTCCTCGGCGATGACGGCGAAGGCCCGCTCCCAGCTGACCGGCTGGTAGTGATCCGCGCCCTCGGGGAGATACATGGGGTGCGTGAGCCGGCCCTGCTGGCCCAGCCAGTAGCCGCTGCGGCGGGAGAGGTCGGTGACCGAGTGCGCGGCGAAGAACTCCGGGGTCACCCGGCGCAGGGTGGCCTCCTCGGCGACCGCCTTGGCGCCGTTCTCGCAGAACTCGGCCTTGTGCCGGTGGTCCGGCTCCGGCCAGGCGCAGCCCGGGCAGTCGAAGCCGTCCTTCTGGTTCACGCGCAGCAGGGTCAGCGCGGTGCGCCTGACGCCCATCTGCTGCTGGGCGATGCGCAGCGTGTGCCCGATGGCGGGCAGCCCCGCCGCCGCGCGCTTCGGCTCCGCGACCTGCGGCGCGTCCTGCACCGGATCTCCCATGGGTGGCTTCGACGCCATCGCACGCTCCCCTTCGACACCTGCGAGAAATACGCCCACGATCCTCCCACGCGGGACCGACAAGAGGCCGGGGAGGGAGCGGACCCCGGCACCCCTGCTTCGCGGGAGAGCACGGGAAGCAGGTGCGGGCTGCCGGACAGGCTGCCCCTCGGGGTGGCCCGGGGAAGCCGCCGGGGCCGGGTGTCAGTGGGGCGTGGCAGGATCGGGGGCGTGGCAGAGACAGCATCGAAGAAGACCGACAAGACCCCCGGCGGCACCCGTCCCCGGCTGATGCTCATGGACGGGCACTCGCTGGCCTACCGCGCGTTCTTCGCGCTGCCCGCGGAGAACTTCACCACCGCGACGGGCCAGCCGACGAACGCGATCTACGGCTTCGCGTCGATGCTGGCCAACACCCTGCGTGACGAGGCGCCCACCCACTTCGCGGTGGCGTTCGACGTCTCCCGCAAGACCTGGCGCTCGGAGCGCTTCACCGAGTACAAGGCGAACCGCTCCAAGACCCCGGACGAGTTCAAGGGCCAGGTCGAGCTGATCGGCGAGCTGCTCGACGCGATGCAGGCGCCCCGCTTCGCCGTCGAGGGGTACGAGGCGGACGACGTCATCGCCACCCTCGCCACCCAGGCCGAGGCCGAGGGCTTCGAGGTGCTGATCGTCACCGGCGACCGCGACTCCTTCCAGCTGGTCAGCGAGCACACGACCGTGCTGTACCCGACGAAGGGCGTGTCGGAGCTGACCCGCTTCACCCCGGAGAAGGTTTTCGAGAAGTACGGGTTGACGCCCGCGCAGTACCCCGACTTCGCGGCGCTGCGCGGCGACCCCTCCGACAACCTCCCCGGCATCCCCGGCGTCGGCGAGAAGACCGCCGCGAAGTGGATCAACCAGTTCGGCTCCTTCGCGGAGCTGGTCGAGCGCGTCGAAGAGGTCAAGGGCAAGGCCGGGCAGAACCTCCGCGACCACCTGGAGTCGGTCAAGCTGAACCGCGTCCTCACCGAGCTGGAGCGCCAGGTCGAGCTGGACCGGGCGGTCGCCGACCTGCAGCGCGCCCCGTACGACCGCAAGGCCGTCGCGATGGTCCTGGACACCCTGGAGATCCGCAACCCCTCCCTGCGCGAGCGTCTCTTCGCCGTCGACCCCGGCGCCGAGGAGGCCGAGGTCACTCCGGTCGCCGCCGACGGCGTCGAGCTGGACGGCACCGTCCTGCGCACGGGCGAGCTGGCCCCCTGGCTCGCCGAGCACGGCACCGGCGCCCTGGGTGTCGCCACCGTCGACACCTGGGGCCTCGGCACCGGCTCGGTCGCCGAGGTCGCGCTCGCCGCGGCCGGGGGAGCGGCGGCCTGGTTCGACCCCGCCGAGCTGGACGAGTCCGACGAGAACGCGTTCGCGGCCTGGCTGGCCGACGCCGCCCGGCCCAAGGTGTTCCACAACGCCAAGGGCGCCATGCGCGTGTTCGCCGAGCACGGCTGGTCCGTCGAGGGCGTGCGCATGGACACCGCGCTCGCCGCCTACCTGGTCAAGCCGGGACGCCGCTCCTTCGACCTGGACGCGCTCTCCCTGGAGTACCTGCACCGCGAGCTGACCCCCGCCGCCGCGGCCGACGGTCAGCTCGCCTTCGGCGCGGACGAGGGCGCCGAGGCCGAGGCACTGATGATCCAGGCCCGCGCCGTCCTGGACCTGGGCGAGGCGTTCGAGGGCCGCCTGCAGGAGGTCGGCGCCGCCGATCTGCTGCGCGACATGGAGCTGCCCACCTCCGCGCTGCTCGCCCGCATGGAGCGCCACGGCATCGCGGCCGACCGCGCGCACCTCGAAGCGATGGAACAGATGTTTGCGGGCGCCGTCCAGCAGGCGGTGAAGGAGGCCCACGCGGCGGCCGGCCACGAGTTCAACCTGGGCTCGCCCAAGCAGCTCCAGGAAGTGCTCTTCGGCGAGCTGGCCCTGCCCAGGACGAAGAAGACGAAGACGGGGTACACCACCGACGCCGACGCCCTGGCCTGGCTCGCCACCCAGACCGACAACGAACTGCCGGTGATCATGCTCCGGCACCGGGAGCAGGCGAAGCTGCGCGTCACCGTCGAGGGCCTGATCAAGACCATCGCGGGCGACGGCCGTATCCACACCACCTTCAACCAGACGGTGGCCGCGACCGGCCGGCTGTCCTCCACGGACCCGAACCTGCAGAACATCCCGGTCCGCACCGACGAGGGCCGGGCCATCCGCCGCGGCTTCGTGGTCGGCGAGGGATTCGAGTCCCTGATGACCGCCGACTACAGCCAGATCGAACTGCGCGTGATGGCCCACCTCTCCGAGGACGCGGGCCTGATCGAGGCGTTCACCTCCGGGGAGGACCTGCACACCACGGTCGCCTCGCAGGTCTTCTCCGTCGAGCGGGACGCGGTGGACGCGGAGATGCGCCGCAAGATCAAGGCGATGTCCTACGGCCTCGCCTACGGCCTGTCCGCCTTCGGCCTCTCCCAGCAGCTGAACATCGAGGCGGCCGAGGCGCGCGCCCTGATGGACACCTACTTCGAGCGTTTCGGCGGCGTACGGGACTATCTGCGCCGGGCGGTCGACGAGGCCCGGGCGACGGGCTACACGGCGACCCTCTTCGGGCGCCGCCGCTACCTCCCCGACCTCAACAGCGACAACCGCCAGCGCCGGGAGGCGGCCGAGCGCATGGCGCTGAACGCGCCGATCCAGGGCACGGCGGCCGACATCGTCAAGATCGCCATGCTCAACGTCGACCGTGCCCTGCGCGCGGCGGACCTCAGGTCCCGCATGCTCCTGCAGGTCCACGACGAAATCGTCCTGGAGATCGCCCCCGGCGAACGCGCGGCCACGGAGGAGATCGTCCGCCGCGAGATGGCGAACGCGGTCCAGCTCCGGGCCCCGCTGGACGTATCCGTCGGCGTCGGCCCCGACTGGGAATCCGCGGCCCACTAGCCCGCGGCTGTCCTACCGCAGGGGGCGTTGCCGGCCCGGCCGGGACAACGCCCCCCTGCGCCGCCCCTCGAGGGCTCCTTGGCGGCGCCACGACTCATCGACGTCCAGCGCTCCTCCGCCGCCCCGGCGAGCAGCCCCCGCCGCGCCCGGGGCGGTGCCTGACCCACCGCACTCCTCACCGCAGCCCCGACAGCCGGACCCGGCCCGCAGCGACCACCCACCGCCCGGAGGGCCCCTTCACTCACGTGGCCCCCGCCAAAACGCCCCCCGCGCCCCCCACCCGCAACACTGCGGGCATGGGTATACGCATGCTCCACCGCCGGACACCCGAGGCACGCAACGGCACCCCGGCCCGGGCGGACGCCGCCTCGGCCCAGGTCACGCCCACCTCGCCGGTCCCGGCCCTCGCGGCCGACGCAAGCACCGCCCGCATCCCCGCCGACCTGGCGACGACCCTGGCCGGCGCCAGGACGGCCCTGCGCGGCACCGGCGCCGCCCTGCGGGCCAGAATCCGCACGGAGCCGGACGGTACCCCCGCCTGGCGCCTCGGCGCCGACCTCGCCCGCGGTTATCTGGACCTGCTCCTCACCCTGATCCCGCGGTCACGCCCCCGGCCCAGGCTGACCGTCTTCGTCGCGCCCCTCACCGGGCGACCGGCCGCCCCCGCCCGGAATCCACGGCTTCCCCAGGGTCCCGGGAGCCGTCCACAGCCGGGGCCGGACGCCACACCCTGACGCCGACGGCGTACAGCAGCAGGCCCAGGAGCAGTCCGGCGCCCGCCCCGAAGCACAGGGTGGGCACCAGGTCCCAGGGGCCGGCCGTGGCCCCCCAGTAGTCCCACCACCGGGTGGCCCGCTGCACCGCCCCCGCCCCGGCGCAGCCGCCGATCACCGCCCCGGCCCACCCCCGGTCCCGTACCGACAGCACGGGCACCCCCGCGGGCTCGCCGGCGGGCAGCCGCCGTAGCGCACGGGCCACGAACACCGCGATCACGACGGCGCCCGCCACCGAACTGCCGTACTGCAGCCACGAGTACAGCGGCATGCCCGCAAGCCCGTGCCCCAGTGCCGGAAACAGCCGCGACCCCCACCGGTCGTGATGCGTGAACGCGTCCCAGACGACGTGCGTCAGCGCCCCCAGCACGGCGGAGACGTACCACCGCAGCGCGGAAGCGCCCCGCACGCGCGCGCGTGGCGCACCGCAGCGCAGAAGGCCGGCCGGGCGGCCCTGCCGGGCCCGGGGGAGCAGCGCCACCAGAGGCTCCCGGACGAGCAGCCACGCTCCGGCCAGCGCCCAGGAGATGAGCACGTCCACGCCGGCCACACCGGCGAAGGAGTGCGTGACCCGGCCGAACTCCATCCCGCCGGGCAGGACACTGGCCGCGTAGTAGGGCATGTCGGGCGCGTAGGAGCCCATCACGAGCACCGAGGGCACCAGCGGGCCCCGGCCGCCGCCGTCCCGGCGCACGGCGGGCAGCACGGCCGCCGCATGGCTGAGCGTGAACGGCAACGAGGCCCCCTGGAACGGTCGTCGGCGGTGCGTCCTCGGCGGTGCGGCAAAGCCGCGATCATGCCCCTCCAGTATGCGCGAGCCCCGCCCGGGGCCATCCGTGGCAACAGAAGGTGGCCAACCGGTGAATTACGGGCACGAACGGGTGCCCCCGTCAGGCAAGTTGTCGTAGGGTCACCTGGGTTGCCCTGCCCGGCGCACGGCCGAACCCACACATCGCACCAAGGGAAAGGCGGAACAGGGGCAACCACAGCACCGGGTCAACCGTCACACCAGAGCGAGGCAGACAGACGGAGACGGACGCACACGCGTTCACGGGAGGGGTTCACTCTATGGCGGCGCATTTCGGCAGGCGGTTGCGCAAGGGAGCGGCGACCACCGCGGTGGCCGCGGCAGCGGTCGCGGCACTGTCCGCGTCCCAGGCTCCGGGAGCGACCGGCGACGACCACGGCAGACAGGCCGCGGCCGGCGCCGCCACGCCCGTACCGGACACGGCCGCCGACGGCAACGCCACCGCCAACTCTCCGTACTACACGGACCTGCCGCCGCTCCACAGCCCCAACCCGTCCCCGTCGGCCGGAACCCCCGCCTCCGGCGGACCGTCCGAGGCCGGCATCCCGGCGACCGTCCTCGACGCCTACAAGAAGGCCGAGGCCGAGCTGCGTTCCTCCAAGCCGGGCTGCAACCTGCCCTGGCAACTCCTCGCCGCCATCGGCAAGGTCGAGTCGGGCCAGGCCCGCGGCGGCCGGGTCGACGCGAACGGCACCACGCTGGGCCGCATCCTCGGCCCCCAGCTCGACGGCAACGGCTTCGCGCTCATCAAGGACACCGACCACGGTGCGTACGACGGCAACAGCTCCTACGACCAGGCCGTCGGACCGATGCAGTTCATCCCGTCCACCTGGGCCTGGGCCGGCCGCGACGGCAACGGCGACGGCAAGAAGGACCCCAACAACGTCTACGACGCCGCTCTCGCCGCCGGACACTACCTGTGCCGCAACGGCTGGGACCTCTCCGGCGAGGCCGATCTGCACCGGGCGATCCTCAGCTACAACAACTCGCAGGACTACCTGAACCTGGTCCTGAACTGGATGGAGTACTACAGCAAGGGCACCCACTCCATCCCGGACGGCACCGGCACGGTGCCCTCCCACCGCAGCGACGACACCACCGCGCACACCACCAGCCCGAAGCCGTCCGCCCCGCCGAGCAGGAAGCCGCATCACAAGCCGGACCCAAAGCCCCAGCAGCCAGGCGGCGGCCACGAGAGCCCCGACCCGAAGCCGCCGGCGCCGCCGGTCCCGCCGCAGCCGCCCACGCCGACCGAGACCGTGGACCACCTGGCGGACGCGGGCACCGGGAAGCTCACCGCGACGGCCGGCGACGCCTTCGCCCAGCGGATCAGCACCCGCGCCGAGACCAAGGCCGGGATGGCCGTCGGCAAGGTCAGGGTCCGGTTCGCCATCACCGGCGACACCGACGCCACCTTCGCCGGCGGCGAGACGGTCGCCACGATCGCCACCGACGCCAAGGGCGTGGCGGTCGCCCCGGCGCTCCAGGCAGGCGAGAAGACCGGCGACTTCAAGATCACCGCGGCGGTCGTCGGCCACCAGGTCAAGGGCGTCGACTACACGGCCACCGTCACCGCGCGCCCCGCCGACGCCCTCACCCGCACCAGCGACACCGCCCTGACCTGCACCCCGGGCGGCGAGTTCGCCGACCAGGTCCAGGTGAAGGCGACGTACAAGGGCGCGGTCGCCGAGAAGGTGGCGGCCACCGCCACCCTGATCAAGTCCGCCGACGACGCCACCGAGAACGACAAGGGCCCCTACTTCAAGGACGGCGACGGCAAGCCCGTGCGCACCCTGACCGGCCTCGTGACGGACGACAAGGGCCTGCTCACACTGCCGAAGCTCTACGCGGACGACACCACCGGTACGTTCCTGCTGCGCATCACCACGCCCGGCGGCGGAACCCTCACCGTCGAACTGAAGGTCGCCGCGGCCGACGCCTCGCCCGCTCCCTCGCCGAGCCCGTCCGCGACCTCCTGACGACACGGCCGCACAGGCCGGCAGGGCGCCCCTTCCGCTCCGGCGGAAGGGGCGCCCTCGTCTCCGCCCGCCCGCCCGCCCGCCTCGTCTCCGCCCGCCCGCCCCACGTCCCCGCGTGCGACGTGTTCTCATCTCGGCCGCCCGTTGCTACGGTGCCACCGCACCTGACGCACCATCAGGAACCGCTCCAGGACTGGACTGTCAGGAACCGACCCATCGGCAACCGCCCGCCGGGAGGCCCCGCATGCGCGCCCTGATCGCCGCCGCGACCGGTCTCGCCCTCGCGCTCGCCGTGGTCCTGGCGATGACCGCCCTGGGCACGCCGACGGGCAAGACGTCCCCCAAGCCGCTGCTGACGACGGTGCCCGCACACCCGTAGGCCGCATCCGTCCGGAAGGGAGGCCGAGTTGCGCCGCACGGCAAGCCTGGTCCTGCTCGCCTGCGCCGTGTTCTGCGCGGCGCTCTCCCCGCTGCTGCGCTGGTACGCCTTCCCGCGCCTGGCCCGGATCCCGGCGAACCAGTACCAGGACATGGTCCTGGAGGCCAGGGGAGCGACCCTCCTCGACTACGGCACCATGCGCGCGAAGAAGGTCTCCAAGGTGACCATCGTGCAGACCCTCAAGGGCGACGTGGAGGCGGCCGGCAGGATCGGACGGACGGCGGGGCGGCCGGTGGTCGTCTGGGACGGCCTGTCCTACGTCCAGGGCCCCGACGGCAGGATGGTCTCCAAGATCCCCGAGCGCTACATCTTCGACGCCCACAGCCAGGACCCCGTCCACGCCACCGGCGAGATGGTCGACGGCGACCCGGTCACCCGGAAGGGCATCGAGTTCAAGTGGCCCTTCCTCACCCGGAAACGGGACTACGAGTACTTCGACGCGCAGACCCGCACCACCAACCCCATCCACTACAAGGGCACCCGGACCTTCCGCGGCGTCGACGTCTACTACTTCGAGCAGACCGTCCCCTGGACCGAGGTGCCCTTCCCCAAGGCCATGCCGGTCAAGGGCATCACCCCCGCGTCGGTGGCGAAGACCGGCACCACCCGCTGGTACACCACCGTGCGCAAGTTCTGGGTGGAACCGGTCACCGGGGCACCCGTCTACGGCGAGGAGATCCACAAGGAGGAGCTGCGCGGCGGCACCCTGCTCGGCGGACGGGACCGGGTGACGGCGTTCGCCGGGCACGTGAAGATGCGCGAGGACTACATCGAACACACCGTGGCCCTGGTCAAGCACAACCGCACCCTCGTCCTGATGCTCACCTCGTACCTGCCCCGGGGCTCCCTGATCCTCGGCCTGCTGCTCCTCGGCCTCGCCCTCTGCCTGGAGGCACGCGGCCGCCGCCCGGACGACCCGGCACCCGCCCGGACGACGAGCCCCGAACCCGTCAGCGCCTGAGCCGCGCGTTGGTGTGCCGGGTCGGCTCCGCGGCCGCCGGGTCCTCGGGCCACGGATGCTTCGGATACCGGCCGCGCAGCTCGGCGCGCACGCCGCGGTAGCCGTCCCGCCAGAAGGAGGCGAGGTCCGCCGTGACCGCGGCGGGCCGCCCGGCGGGAGAGAGCAGATGAACGAGCAGCGGCACCCCCGCCACGGCCGGCGTCTCCCGCAGCCCGAACATCTCCTGCAGCTTCACCGCGAGCACCGGCCGCTCCGGGTCCGCGTAGTCGATCCGGATTCTGGACCCACTCGGTACGGTGATCCGCTCGGGCGCCAGCTCGTCCAGCCGGGCGGCCTCCCCGCTCGCCCAGGGCAGCAGCCGCGCGAGCGCCTGCCCCGCGTCGATCCGCCCCAGATCGGCCCGCCGCCGGGCCCGGCTCAGCTCGGGCTCCAGCCATTCGTCCACGCGCGCGTGCAGCGCCCGGCCCGACACGTCCGGCCACGGCTCCCCGAGACGCGCGTGCAGAAACGCCAGCCGCTGCCGCAGCACCTCCGCCTCCGGCGACCAGCGCAGCAGCCCGAGCCCCTCCTGCGCGAGCCCTTCGAGCAGCGCATCGCGCACCAGCCCGGGAGCGACGTCCCGCAGAGGCCGTACGGCCAGCTCGACGGCCCCCAGCCGCTCCACCCGCCGGGCCACGACGTCCCCGTCGGCCCAGTGCACCTCGTCCCGCTCCGTCAGCAGCGTCCCGGCGGCGGCCCGCGCCACGTCCTCCGGCACGGCAGCCCCGAGCCGCACGCGCGCGTGCGCCTTCCCGGCGCCCCGGTCGGCCACGGCGACCACGATCCAGGGCATCCCACGCAGCCCCGATCCGTCCCCCACCTCGGCCCGGGTCCCCGAGGCCATCAGATACGACCCGCCGTCCCACTTGGCCACCCGCTCGGGAAACGCCAGAGCGGCGACCACCCCGACCAGCCGCTCCTCGGCCGCGGCCCCGGCACCCGGCACGGCATCCCCACGTGGCGAAGCCCCCACGCCCCCGTCGCGCGCCGACCGGTGACCCGCGCCGGCCCGGGCGTTCACCGGGGCCCGGCCGTCATGAGCGGGCGAGCGCGCGTCCTCGGTGGAGACCGCCCGCAGCCGGCGTACCTCCGCAGCCCACCGCGTCGCATAGGCGTCACCCCCGCGCCGAGCCCGCCGCAGAGCCCCGGCAAGATCATCGCCGTACTCCCGGGGCACCTCCTCGGACAGCAGAGCGACCACCTCGGCACCGTCACCGGAGGTGTCCAGCAACGCCCGCCCGAGCCGCGGATGCATCCCCAGCCGGGCCAGCCGCACCCCCCGCTCGGTCGCCCGCCCGGCCGAGTCCACCGCCCCCACGGCCGCCAGCACCTCACGCGCCGCCGCCATCGCACCGGCCGGCGGAGCATCGAGCAGCGCCAGTCCCGAGGCGTCGGGATCACCCCAGCACGCTGTCTGCAGGGCGAACGCGGTCAGGTCGGCCACCTTGATCTCCGGCGCCGGGAAAGCCGTCAGACGGGCGTCCTCCGCCTCCGCCCAGCACCGGTACACCACCCCCGGCGCCTCGCGCCCGGCCCGCCCGGCGCGCTGCCGCCCGGCCGCCCGGGACGCCCGTACCGTCGTCAGCCCGCTCAACCCGCGCGCGTGGTCCACCCGCGGCTCCCGCGCCAGCCCCGAGTCCACGACCACCCGCACCCCTGGCACCGTCAGCGACGACTCCGCCACCGACGTCGCCAGCACCACCCGGCGCCGCTCGCCGGGCACCAGCACCGCGTCCTGCACGGCGGCCGGAGCCCGCCCGTGCACCTGGAGCACGTCCACATCGCCCGGATCCCCGAGCTGTCCCGCCACGCGTGCGATCTCCCCCACGCCGGGCAGGAAGCACAGGGCGTCGCCGTCCCGCTCGGCCAGGGCCCGCCGCACCACCGACGCCACGTGCCCGAGCAGCGCCGGATCCACGCGCATGCCGTGCGGCGGCCGTACCGGACGCGCCGGGGGCGCCCAGACCACCTCCACCGGATGCGCGACGCCCTCCGCCTCGACCACCGGCGCCCCGCCCAGCAGTTCGGCCCAGCCCTCCGCGTCCGTGGTCGCCGACGCGGCCACCAGCCGCAGCTCCGGCCGCAGCGTCTCGCGCACGTCCCACAGGAACGCGGCCACCGTGTCGGCGTCCAGATGCCGCTCGTGGCACTCGTCCAGCACCACCACGTCGACGCCCGCGAGCTCCTGGTCCCGCTGCAGCCGCTGCAGCAGCACACCGGTGGTCACGACCTCCACGCGCGTGTGCCGGCCCACCACCCGCTCACCGCGCACGGTGTGCCCGACGCTGTCTCCGGGCCTCTCCCCGAGCAGCCACGCCATCCGCCGGGCCGCCGCCCGGGCGGCGATGCGGCGCGGCTCGGCCACCACGACCCGCCGCGCGGGACCGCCGCCGACCAGCCCCGCCAGGACCAGCGGCACCAGCGTCGTCTTGCCCGTGCCGGGCGGCGCCACCAGGACGGCCGTGCCGTCCGCCTCCAGGGCGTCGGTCAGGGCGGGCAGGGCGGCCCGCACGGGCAGCGCGTCGAGGGCGTCGTAACGGATCACGCCCTAAGTGTCGTACGACGGAGAAACGCGCCCCCAGGGTCGTCCGGGGGAAGAAAGCGGCCCCCGCGCGCGTGGGCGCCGGCACAGACGCGCAGGGCGAAGTCGCGGCGGGGACGATCGGCCCGCGCGCGGGGGCGCCGCAGAACCGGCTTCAGTCGCGCTCGCACACGAAGATCGCCGTGCCCGGGATCAGGCTCCCGCGCAGCGGGGACCAGCCGCCCCACTCCGAGGTGTTCCAGGCCGGCCACTCCGGCTCCACCAGGTCGACCAGCCGGAACCCCGAGGCCACGATGTCGCGGACGCGGTCACCGAGCGTCCTGTGGTGCTCGACGTACACCGGGCGCCCGTCCTCGTCCTGCTCGACGTAGGGCGTGCGGTCGAAGTAGGACCCGGACACCGACAGGCCCTCGGGGCCGGGCTCGTCCGGGAACGCCCAGCGGACGGGGTGCGTCACCGAGAAGACGAACCGGCCGCCCGGCCGCAGCACCCGGCGCACCTCGCGCAGCACCAGCCGCGGGTCCGCGACGAACGGCAGCGCCCCGTACGCGGAGCACGCCAGGTCGAAGGAGCCGTCCGCGAAGGGCAGCGCGCCGGCGTCCGCACAGACGAGGGGAAACGATCCGCCGATGCGCAGCGCGTGCTGCAGCTGGCGGTGCGACAGGTCCAGGGCCACCGGACGGGCGCCCTGACCGGCCAGCCAGCGCGCGCACTGGGCCGCGCCGGCGCCGATCTCCAGGACGTCCTTCCCCTTCAGCTCCTCGAGCGGGCCGAGCAGCTCGGCCTCCACCTCGTCCAGGCCCTCCGGGCCCCACACGAAGCGATCGTCGCCGAGGAACGTTCCGTGCTCGACCTGGTACTCGTCGGCGTTGCGGTCCCACCAGCCCCGGTTGGCCCGGCTGCTCTCCGCGACACCCACGTCACGTCGGGTGGCTTCCGGCTCGAACCCCTCCGGGTCGAGCGGTTCCGGCTCTTGGATGATCGGCTCCCTCGTCGTACTCTTCCGTCCAACCCGCCGGGCGACGGTGTGTCACGGAAGGGTCCTGAAGGCCTGCGCGGCCTCGCAGGACGTTTTCCTGTGCCGGGTATGCGGCGATCCGCCCCGGGTGTGCGCCTTCGCGCATTGACCATGCCCGGCTGCCCCCGTATGCTACAAGTTGCGCTGCGGGCCTGCGCACCTCAGACGTAGCAGGCTGCGCTCGCATCTGTTGTATGTCCCCTCGGTTGTCGAGGCGCCATCACCAGTTCCTGGTGGGGCGCTTCCTTGGCTGTCCGGCTTCTGCAGAGCGAAACGGGCTCCCGGCGTAAGCAGTACCTACGACTTCAATGTCCGTACCGGAGCCCTTTCCCACATGACGAGCAGCACCGAGACCACCGCCACCACCCCGCAGGTAGCGGTCAACGACATCGGTAACGAGGAAGCCTTCCTCGCAGCGATCGACGAGACGATCAAGTACTTCAACGACGGCGACATCGTCGACGGCGTCATCGTGAAGGTCGACCGGGACGAGGTCCTGCTCGACATCGGTTACAAGACCGAAGGTGTCATCCCGAGCCGCGAGCTCTCGATCAAGCACGACGTCGACCCGAACGAGGTCGTGGCCGTCGGCGACGAGATCGAGGCCCTGGTCCTCCAGAAGGAGGACAAGGAAGGCCGCCTGATCCTCTCGAAGAAGCGCGCCCAGTACGAGCGTGCCTGGGGCACCATCGAGAAGATCAAGGAAGAGGACGGCATCGTCACCGGTACCGTCATCGAGGTCGTCAAGGGTGGTCTCATCCTCGACATCGGCCTCCGCGGCTTCCTCCCGGCCTCCCTGGTGGAGATGCGCCGTGTCCGCGACCTCCAGCCGTACGTCGGCAAGGAGCTCGAGGCGAAGATCATCGAGCTGGACAAGAACCGCAACAACGTGGTCCTGTCCCGCCGTGCCTGGCTGGAGCAGACCCAGTCCGAGGTCCGCCAGACGTTCCTCACGACCCTCCAGAAGGGTCAGGTCCGCTCCGGTGTGGTCTCCTCGATCGTCAACTTCGGTGCCTTCGTGGACCTGGGTGGCGTCGACGGTCTGGTCCACGTCTCCGAGCTGTCCTGGAAGCACATCGACCACCCGTCCGAGGTCGTCGAGGTGGGCCAGGAGGTCACCGTCGAGGTCCTCGACGTCGACATGGACCGCGAGCGCGTCTCCCTGTCGCTGAAGGCGACCCAGGAAGACCCGTGGCAGCAGTTCGCCCGCACCCACCAGATCGGCCAGGTCGTGCCCGGCAAGGTCACGAAGCTGGTTCCGTTCGGTGCGTTCGTCCGCGTGGACGAGGGCATCGAGGGTCTGGTCCACATCTCCGAGCTGGCCGAGCGCCACGTGGAGATCCCGGAGCAGGTCGTCCAGGTCAACGACGAGATCTTCGTCAAGGTCATCGACATCGACCTCGAGCGCCGTCGCATCAGCCTCTCGCTGAAGCAGGCCAACGAGTCCTTCGGTGCCGACCCGGCCTCGGTCGAGTTCGACCCGACCCTGTACGGCATGGCCGCGTCCTACGACGACCAGGGCAACTACATCTACCCCGAGGGCTTCGACCCCGAGACCAACGACTGGCTCGAGGGCTACGAGAAGCAGCGCGAGGAGTGGGAGCGCCAGTACGCCGAGGCGCAGAGCCGCTTCGAGCAGCACCAGCAGCAGGTCATCAAGTCCCGCGAGGCCGACGCCGCTGCCGCGGCGGAGGGCGGCGAGGCTGCGGCTCCGGCCGCGACCGGCGGTTCGTACTCCTCCGAGGGCGCCGACACCTCCGGCGCGCTGGCCTCGGACGAGGCGCTTGCCGCGCTGCGCGAGAAGCTGGCCGGCGGCCAGAGCTGAGCGCAGCCGCTGAGGCTTAGCCGATAGCAGGTTCTGAGGGGCCGTACCTTTCGGGGTACGGCCCCTCAGACATGTCCGGTGGCGGTCGTCGCGGCGGTCGTCCTTGCCGCTGAGAGGCCGTCGCGGCCGGTGGTGCGGCTCCTCGCGCCCCCTGGGAGCGTCATGCCCTGCCAAGAGATCGCTGATCAGCGGCGTGTCGCGGGAATGCCCTCGCTCCAGGGCGTGTTGACGATGAACGAACACGAGGAGGAGCGGTCACAGTGCTTGATCCGCAGGGTTTGTACGCATGGGAGCCGAAGGGCCTCGCCGTGGTCGACATGGCGCTCGCCCAGGAGTCGGCCGGCCTTGTCATGCTCTACCACTTCGACGGATACATCGACGCGGGTGAGACCGGCGACCAGATCGTCGACCGGCTCCTCAACTCGACTCCCCACCAGGTCGTCGCACGCTTCGACCACGACCGGCTGGTGGACTACCGCGCCCGCCGTCCGCTGCTGACCTTCAAGCGGGACAGCTGGACCGACTACGAGGTGCCCGCCATCGAGGTCCGCATCCTCCAGGACGCCACCGGCGCCCCCTTCCTGCTGCTGTCCGGGCCCGAGCCGGACGTGGAGTGGGAGCGGTTCGCGGCGGCCGTCCAGCAGATCGTGGAGCGGCTCGGTGTCCGTCTCGCGGTGAACTTCCACGGCATCCCCATGGGCGTCCCGCACACCCGCCCCGTGGGCCTCACCCCGCACGGCAACCGGACCGACCTGGTCCCGGGTCACCGCAGCCCCTTCGAGGAGGCCCAGGTGCCCGGCAGCGCCGAGGCGCTGGTGGAGTACCGCCTCATGCAGGCGGGGCACGACGTCCTGGGCGTCGCCGCGCACGTCCCGCACTACATCGCCCGCTCCCCGTACCCCGATGCGGCGCTGACCGTCCTCGAGGCGGTCACGGCCGCCACGGGCCTGGTACTGCCGGGGGTCGCGCACTCCCTGCGCACGGACGCGCACCGCACCCAGACCGAGATCGACCGGCAGATCCAGGAGGGCGACGAGGAACTGACCGCCCTCGTCCAGGGCCTCGAGCACCAGTACGACGCCGCGTCGGGTTCCGAGACCCGGGGCAACATGCTCGCCGAACCGGTCGACATCCCCTCCGCCGACGAGATCGGTCGCGAGTTCGAGCGCTTCCTGGCGGAGCGCGAGGGCGACAACTAGCGGCCGACGCGCGCTGGGGCCCTGTCAGTGGCAGGGCCTAAGCTTCCGCTCATGCTGAAAGTGGGGCTGACCGGCGGCATCGGCGCCGGCAAGAGCGAGGTGTCCCGGCTGCTCGTGGAGCGCGGGGCTGTGCTGATCGACGCCGACCGCATCGCCCGCGAGGTCGTGGCGCCGGGGACGCCCGGACTCGCGGCCGTGGTGGACGCCTTCGGCGAGGGCGTCCTGGCGGCCGACGGGAGCCTCGACCGGCCCGCACTCGGCTCCATCGTCTTCGCCGATCCCGAGAAGCTGGCCGTCCTCAACGCGATCGTCCATCCCCTGGTGGGCGCCCGCTCCCGCGAACTGGAGAGCAGGGCCGCCGAGGACGCCGTGGTGATCCACGACGTCCCGCTCCTCACCGAGAACGGCCTGGCGCCGCTGTACGACCTGGTGATCGTCGTCGACGCGGCCCCCGAGACCCAGCTCGACCGGCTCGTACGGCTGCGCGGCATGACCGAGCAGGACGCACGCGCGCGCATGGCCGCGCAGGCGACGCGCGAGCAGCGCCGGGAGATCGCCGACATCGTGATCGACAACGACGTGCCGCTGGACGCGCTGCGCAGGCGCGTGACGGAGGTCTGGGACGAGCTGGTGCGCCGGGCGAGGGAGTAGTCCCCGGGGTCCGGGCACGGCGGCCGGCCGGAGGGTGGCGCGGAACACCGGCCCGGGGCGGTGCGGACACCATGCCGGGGCGGCGCGAAAGACCAGCCGGAGGCGGAGGGGAACGCCAGTCCGAGGCGGCGCCGACACCAGCCCGGGGGCGGAGCGGACACCGGCCCGAGCCGGAGCGGAACGCCGGCCGGGCAGGGCGCGGAATAGCGGCCCGGGCCTGGGGCGTTGAACCGCTTCAGTGAGGGAAGGACTTTGCCGTGCCCGAGACCAGCGGTCCGACCGGACGAACCCCGGAGACGCATGTCATCGACTTCCGCGCGGCCGAGCAGCTGCTCAACGCGCGGGATCCGCGGGGCGCGGTGAAGCTGCTCGACGGTGTCATCGCCGCCCATCCGGAGAACACCGCGGCCCGGCTGCTGCGCGCGCGTGCCTTCTTCGCGGCGGCGCAACTGCGGCCGGCCGAACTGGAGTTCACCATCGTGCTGGAGCGGGAGCCGGACAACGCGTTCGCGCACTTCGCGCTCGCCCGCACCTATGAGCGCCAGGGCCGCCACGATCAGGCCAGACGCCACTTCCGGCTGGCCGCCGCGCTCGACCCCAACCCGGAGTACCTGAAGGCGGCCCGCTTCGACTCGTGACGACGCGGAGCCTCAGAGGGCGGTCCGTGCGCCCTCGGGCGACGGCCGGGGGCTGCCGAGGCGCCGCGGAACGGGGGTGCTGCCGTGGTGACAGGGGTGGCGCTGTGGCGGCCGCCGGATCAGGGGTGGTGCTGTGGCGGCCGCCGGATCAGGGGTGGCGGTGCCGGGGTGGCCGGGGATACGGCGGGCCGGCGTCCGGTGGCCGGTACGGGGGGATGTTACGGCCCGGCTGGTAGTGCGGTCCCTGCCGGATGTGTCTGACGATCATGATCATGTCGGCGGTGACCACCAGCCCCAGCACCCCGCAGGCGGCCGCCCAGCCGGGGCGTCCGACGAGCGCGAAGGCCGCTGTGCCGAAGACCGCCCAGACCAGCCCCCACATGCTCAGCCAGAACCGCGCCCGCAGCGGACTGCGCGCGGTGACCGGCTCATTGCCCGTACGCATCGGGATCACTGCTCCTCTTTGCAACGTACTCTTCGGAACACACGTTCACCAAGGGGATCACCCCGTGCTGCCCGATGCCGACGAACTGGCCGAGGAACTGCTCGACCTCGCGGTACCGCACGAGGACATCAACGAGCTCGTTCGCATGGGCCGGCACGTCGTCGACGACCCGGAACTGCGCGGGTTCCTCGAAGGAGCCGTCGCCGAGCCGTGCGCGGGCTGGGGGAGATCGCCGGCGGGGCCGACCTGCCCGAGCCCGACTGGCCGTCCGGCCCCCTGCAGCGCTGCTTCCCGGTGTACGGCCTCGTCGTGAACCAGGGCCGGGAGGGAACGGGTGTGCCGGGGCCGCCCGTTGTCCGGGCATGGGTGAGGGCGGTGTGTGCGGGAGAGCGGTAGGTGAGTGACAGCGGTACGTGGGTGCGAGCGGTAGTGGATGAGGACCGTCTCCCGGCGGCGATGACTTTTCGAGGCGGCGCGGGTCTATCCACCTGACAGCAACCGGGACCGCTTCACCCAGGAGACCTCATGTCCGACACCACCGCCCCCGTCGCCTCCGCCCGCCCCGCCTCCTCCGTCGCACCGGTGACCGGCCGCCGTCGCCTCGCCCGGGCGGCCCTGCGCACGGTGCAGGTGCTGCTCGCCCTCTTCTACGGGATCGCGAGCGCGCTGCCCAAGCTGATCGCGCACCCGTCGGCCGTCGAGTCGTTCGACAAGATCGGCTGGGGCAGCGTGGGCATGTACACCATCGGCGCGCTGGAACTGGCCGGGGGAATCGCACTGCTCGTGCCGGTCCTGCAGTCGGTGGCCGCGACCGCGCTCAGCGCGCTGATGGTCGGCGCCTTCATCGTCCAGCTCACCGTCTTCGACGGTCAGTACGCCGCGACCCCGCTGATCCTCATCGTGCCGCTCGCCCTGATCGCCTGGTCCCGCCGCGCTCACAACGCGGAGCTGCTGCGACTGCTCCAGCGGGCAGGCCGCCGGGCGTGACCGCCCAGGTCAGCACCGGTGACGCCGGCCGGGGCGCGCGGGCCTGGCCGGCGGTGGCCACCGATGTGCCCCTGCTGTCGCCGCCGAGGCTGTGGCAGCGCACCGGTGCGTTGCGGATCGGCTCACCGGCCGCGCGGCCGCTTGCCGGGTCCGCCCGGGCTGCCGGGTTTCGTGGGCTTCCCAGGCCCGCCAGGCCCGCCAGGCCCACCGGTTCCGCCGAACCCCGCTGGACCGGTCGGTCCGCCCAGCCCGGCCAAGCCGCCGAGGCCGCGAAGTCGTTCCATTTCGCGGCGGTCCCGCTTGGTGGGGCGGCCGGTTCCGCGGTCGCGGAGGCCGGCGGGGGCCACGGCCTCCCGGGGCGGGGGAGGAGGAGAGTTGTCGACGTAGCACTGCGCGGCCACCGGGGCGCCGACGCGCTTGCGGATCAGACGCTTGACGATCACGATCCGCTCCCGGCCTTCGTGCCGGAGGCGCACCTCGTCGCCGACGCGGACCGAGTAGGCGGGCTTCACGCGCTCACCGTTGACGTGGACGTGGCCGCCGCGGCAGGCGGCGGCGCCCAGGGAGCGGGTCTTGATCAGACGAACGGCCCAGACCCAGCTGTCGATCCGCACGGTCTCCCCGGGCCCCGGCCCAGCGGCCTCGGCGGCGGCCACCGCGGCGGCGATCCCGGGATCGACCGGCCGGGCGCCGGCGGAGGCTCCGGAACCCGCGGCCCCTTCGGCAGAGCCGTCACCCGCGGAGTCCCCGGCAACCCCGGGAGCCTCCGAGCCGCTGGCGACCCCGGCCCCCCGAGCAGCCTCCGAGCCCCGGGCAGCCTCCGAGCCCCGGGCAGCCTCCGAGCCCGGGGCAGCCTCCGGGTCTCGGGTGACCCCCGAGCCCGTGGGCCGGTCGGCACCTCCGGCCTTCCCGGCAACCCCGGCGTCCGTGCCACGCCCGGCATCCCCGGAGTTCCGGGCACCGTGGGCACGGTTCACTCCGCCCCGTCCGCCGGAGTCACGGTTCACCTTCTCGTCCGCATCCTCGGAAGCCATGCCCCGACCTTAACGCGCCGGGCCGGGTGAGCCGGACGCGTTTTCCGGGGCGGCAGGGGCGCCACCTGCGTCTCCTGCCGGAGCCCGTTGCGGGCAGGAAGGGCGGCGTTCGAGCGGCCCGGCCGGCCATGCCGTTTCCCACCGCTGCGGTCGGCAGGCCGTACGGTGACGCTCCGGCGGGGCATACGCTGCCCGTATGGACCACAGCAGCGCCCTCGCCCGGCTCGACCGGCGGGTCTCGGGGTGCCGGGCGTGTCCGCGGCTGGTCGAGTGGCGTGAGGAGGTGGCCCGGACCAAGCGGGCCGCGTTCGCCGACTGGACGTACTGGGGGCGCCCGGTGCCCGGCTTCGGGCCGGCCGACGCGCGGCTGGTGATCGTCGGGTTGGCCCCGGCGGCGCACGGAGGCAACCGCACCGGCCGCATGTTCACCGGCGACCGCTCCGGGGACGTGCTGTACCAGGCGCTGTACGACGTGGGGCTCGCCTCGCAGCCCACCTCGGTCCGGGCCGGCGACGGCCTGGAGCTGTATGGCGTCCGGGTCACCGCCCCCGTGCACTGCGCGCCGCCCGCCAACAAGCCCACCCCCGGCGAGCGGGACACCTGCCGCCCCTGGCTGACTCAGGAGCTGAAACTGCTGCGCCCGACGCTCAGGGCGGCCGTCGTGCTCGGTGCCTTCGGCTGGCAGGCCGCGCTGCCCGCGTTCGACGAGGCGGGCTGGCCGGTGCCCCGCCCGCGCCCCGCCTTCGCCCACGGCGCCCGGGTCGCCCTCGGCGGCCTGGACGTCTTCGGCTGCTTCCACGTCAGCCAGCGCAACACCTTCACCGGCCGCCTCACCCCCGAGATGCTCCGCGAGGTGCTCCGCACGGCGGCGGACACGGCCGGTCTGCCGTAGTGGCCCCGGAACGTGGGGCTTCGCCTTCGCCGCCGGTGAGGCGGCGTCCTCCCCGAGCGGATGCCGCACCACGGAGCGGTAGTCGGCGCGGACACGTGCGAGCGCGTGGGGGCGGCCGGAGGGGTGACGCCCGGCTCCCGCGTCAGGGGCGCCACTCGTACCGTACGTCCGGCTCCCGCTCCTCGTTGCCGCTGCCGTCCGTGCGGGCGACGGCGGCGAAGCCGTGGCGCTCGTAGAACCGGTGGGCGGGCCGGTTGACCTGGAAGGTCCACAGCGTGAGCCCGCCGGGACTGCGCTCCTTGGCCAGCGCGAGGAACCGGTCGCCCAGGCCCCGCCCCCGCCACCCGGGGTCGAGGTAGAGCTGGGAGAGCAGTTCGCGGTCGAGCACCATCACCCCGACGATGCCGGTACCGTCGGCCTCGGCCACCCAGGTGTCCCGCAGCGGCACCACGACGTCGCGGAAGTAGGCCCGCACCTCGTCGTCCGAGCGCGGCCGGACCACGGTCGGCAGCGCGGCGGCGAAGGACCGCAGCCAGACGTCGGCGGCGGCACGGGCGTCCGCGGCCGCCGCTCGCCGGATCACGACCCCGGCCGTCACCGGGCCCCCTCCTCCGGCCGCTCCGGCACCACGGCGGTCGCCGTGATCTCCACGAGTTGCCCCGTGTATCCGAGGCAGGCCACTCCGAGGAGGGTCGACGAGTGCGGTCCGGCGCTCAGCCCTGATGCCTCGACCACCTCCCACACCTGGGACAGCACCGACGGCTCAGCGCTCACGACGTACACGTCCGTCGCGACCACATGCTCCAGGTCACTGCCCACCACGCGCAGTTGCTCCCGCAGGTTGGCGACGACCTGCTCCGCCTGCCGCACCGGGTCGCCCTCGCCCACCACGTTCCCGTCGGCGTCGAGCGGTACGGCCCCGGCGAGGAACGCCAGCTTGGTGCCGGCTTCCACCACCGAGGCGTGGGAGTAGGTGGGCGGCGGAAAGAGCCGGGACGCTGTGACGCGCTGGATCACGAGGACTCCTGTGACGGCCGACGGGCAACCTCCCGATCATGCGAGCATCCGCCCCGTCGCCGCATCCCAATATCCGGCCGCCGGGCCCGGGCGCACCGGGTGAGCCTCCGCGTCAGTGCCGCGCGAACTGGACCGGCGTCCAGTGGTCACCGACGCCGGAAAGGTTGCCGCTGATTTCAGGAGCCCTGCGGCAGGCAGAACCCGGCCCATGGTGGTGTCCGAGGCAGCGGTGGTCCGACGGGGCGGTGATCGCGACGCCTGCGGACCGGACCTTCCTCGACTCCACCGCCGACCGCCTGGCCGCCCTCTCCACCGTCCGCCCCGTGGCCCTCGGCGGCCACCCACCGATCAGCGGCTGCTGGAGCGTGCCGGGATGCGGCGGACGGATCAGGTGGTGGTCCTGCGCTCGGAGCCGGAGGCGCTGGTGCGGGCCCTGGACGAGGCGGCGGAGCTGATCGATCGGCAGATGACCCGCTGAGCGGATAATCCGTGGGAAACGCCCCGTCGCCGCTGCTACGGTCCTCCGCGTGGCGAAACTCAATCAGATCATCGCGGTGGAGAAGGGCGTCAAGTCCAAGGCGCAGCAGGACCTGACGGCCGCTCACCAGGGCCTGCACAAGCCCGCGCTGCTGGCCGGCATCGCGCGGACGTACCAGCCGAAGGACGAGGAGGGCGAGCAGCTGCCGCCCGAGTCCACGCGGGTGCAGGTCCAGGCCGAGGACGTGCTGCGCGAGACCGCGCGCGTGCTGACCCGGCTGTTCGACGTGACCGCCACGAAGGACTGGGCCAACTGCACGGCCCGCGCCGATGTACGGGTCGAGGGGCGGGTGCTCGTCGCCGACGTGCCGGTGTCGTACCTGCTGTTCCTGGAGAAGCAGCTCGCCGAGCTGAACACCCTGGTCCGCCGGCTCCCGGTGCTCGACGCCTCCGAGTCGTGGGTGCAGGACCCCTCCACCGACGCGTGGAAGACCGAGCCGGTGCGGACGCTGCGTACCAAGAAGGTGCCGCGCAACCACGTCAAGGCCGAGGCCACGGACAAGCATCCGGCGCAGGTCGAGGTCTACTACGAGGACGTGCCGGTCGGTTACTGGACCACCGTGAAGTTCTCCGGCGCCCTGCCCGCCCGCCGCGTCAACGAGCTCCTCGACCGGGTCGAGAAGCTGCAGCAGGCCGTGAAGTTCGCCCGCGAGGAGGCCAACGGTGTGGAGGTCGTCGACCAGCGGGTCGGGGACGCCGTGTTCGGCTACCTGTTCGGCTGATGGCCGGAAGGGGATGACCTGAAGACTCCCCGGTCCCTCGTGACCGGGGTGCGCGAGGAGCGCAAGCTGAAGCTGAAGCTTGTCGTGATGAGCGGTGCCGCCGCCGAAGGCGGACCGTATTCAATCTCAGACTCTCGCTCCAGACTCAGCATTCGCCGCCGATCGCCGGAACGAACGGGCCCGGGCCCCGGTACGCCGAGATGCTGGTTCAAGTCCAGTCCGCGCAGCTCGATGCGTGGTGGTCCAAAGGCAGGACGCGGCGTCATGAATCTGACCCGGGCTCTCAAGCGGTCCGGCGTGCGCATCGGGGCGGCATCCCGGGGCCCGGGGGCAGGCTACGCCCTCGGGCCCACCTCGCTCGCACGCACTTGCGTTCATAAAGAAACCGCCCGCGCCGGCACCTTTCACCTGCCTGAAACGTGAGCGGTCCGTTCCCCGGGGGAACGCGCCCTACCGTGGGAAGCACATCCCGCAGCCCGGCCACCGTCGTCCGAAGGCCCACCCCGCCCTCGAATGAACAGGAGCCCCGTGTCGCGCCCCGCAGCCCGCGCCGGATCCGTCCGCCGGACCGCCACCGTCCCGCCTCCCTGGCTCGCCCACGCCTTCCGCACCCAGCGCGGGCCCGTCCCCTGGAGCGCGGTGATCCGGGGCGCGTTCGCCGCGGGCCCGCTGCTGCTGGCCGGCGTGCTCAGCGGCCTCCTCGTCCACGGCGTCCTCGCCGCCATCGCCGCGATGCTCGCCGGTATCAACGACCGTCCCGGCAGCCGGCGCGCCTCCGTCGAGCGGCTCGGCGTCCCGGCGCTCGCCGGAGCCCTCGGGCTGCTCGTGGGGTCGTTCGCCGGGCAGCTGCTGTCCGCCGTCCCCCTGACCCTGCTGCTCACCGTGCTCGGACTGGCCGCCGGATGCGTCAGCGCGATCGGGCCCGTCGCCTCCGCCGCCGGGACACAGCTGCTGGTCACCGCCGCCGTCGGCGCCGGCATGGCCCTCACCGGGAGCGGCTGGCAGGCCGCCCTCGCCTTCCTCGCCGGCGCCGCCTGGCTGCTCCTGCTGCGGCTGGCCCTGCCCACGCCCGGCTCGCTCACCGGTGACTTCCGGTTCGACGGCGAGCGGGAGGCGGTCGCCGACGTGTACGACGCCGTCGCCGCCCTCCTCGAGGCCGTGGGCGGCGACACCGCGACCGCCCGCCGGGCCGCGCTGACCGCCGCCCTCGACCACGCCCAGGACGCCCTCGCCGGACCCCGGCTGCGCCGGTACGCCAGTTCCGCCGCCGAGCGCCGGCTGCACGCCCGGTTCACCGCCGCGCTGCCCCTGGCCGAGGCCGCCACCGCCCTGTTCTGGGCCGGGGAGCCCGTCCCCGCGCGGGCGGCGGAAGGGCCCCGGCAGCTCGCCGCCGCCGTACGCGGCGACACCGGCACCGGCCCGCTGCCCGCGCCCAGCCGGTCCACACCCGCCCTGCGCGCCCTCGACGAGGCCCTGCTGCGCGCCGCCGACGCCTTCGACCGGGCCCGGGGCGGCGAGCGCCGGCTGCTGACCCGGCGGCGCGACGCCCGGAACGCCCTGCGGGCCGCGCTCGGCGCCGGCGGCCGGGAGTACGGACTGCGCGTCGCCCTCTGCTTCGGGGCCAGTGCCGCCGTCGCCCAGGCCCTGCACCACACCCGCTGGTACGGACACCACCAGCACTGGTACTGGCTGCCCGCCACAGCCGTCTTCCTCGTCAAGCCCGACCTCGGGCCCCTGGCCTCCCGGGTGCTGAGCCGGGCCGCCGGGACCGTGCTCGGCGCACTGGTGTTCGCCGGGTTCGCCGCGCTGCTGCCGCGGCCCGAGGGGCTGATCGCGCTGGTGGCGGTGTGCGGGGCGCTCGTTCCCGTCGCCACCCGGAACTTCGCCGCCCTGACCGCCGACGTCACCGTCCTCGTCCTGGCCCTGATCATGGTCGGCGGAGAGCCGCAGGCCTCCGTCAGCCGGATCGGCGAGACCCTGCTGGCCTGCGCGATCGTGCTGATCGTCGGGCATCTGCCGATGCCGGGGGAGCGGGGCGGCACGGTGCGCGCCCAGCTCGCCGCCGCCGGCAGGGCCGCGCACGCCTATCTCGTGCACGTCCTGAGCGAGTCCGACGACCGCGCCGAACGGTGGGCGCTGCGCCGCGAGGCCTACCGCACCCTCGCCGAGGCCCGTACCGCCATCGCCCTCGCCGCCGCCGAGCTGCCCGCCCTCGCCCGGCACACCGAGGGCACGGACGCCGTCGCCGCCGTACTGGAACGCCTCGTCGACACCACCACCGCCTGCGCCGTCCACCTCGACGACGCCGGCCGCCTCACCCCGCAGCACACCCGTCAACTGCGCGAGCTGCTCGGTGAACTGGAGCGGTACCGGGAACGGGCGGGGATGCCGGCCGCCGCCTGACCACACGTCAGCGGGCCCGGCGGACAACCGGACCCGGTCCGGACGGCGCCCGCTCAGGCTGCCTGTCATGGATCCCGCGGACGGCCTCCTCGACCAGCCCCACGACGATTTCTTGCCCGGTGATCGGAGTGATCACAGAAGGTGACAGGATTGTCGCCGGATGTACCGTTCGTGTCGCAAGGTGAACGGACTCTCACCGTCCGCGCTGAACGGGTGTCAACAAGGTCTCAGTCGGGTCACTGAGCGAGGCGCTTGCCCTCTCCAGGGCGTTAACTCCTACAGGTACGACGCTTCCTGGAGGTGCGAGATGGTGAACGGGCGAACCGTGCTCGAGCGCTTTCCCGCAGGTGGCCCGCGCGGCTCATGGCCCGCGGAGGAGTTCGCGCACGCCCGACGTCTCGAAGGCCTGGCCGCCGAGGTCGTCATGGACCTCGCGACGGACACGTTCCTGGTGATCGTGCGGGGCGGCGACGGCGGCGAGTGAGGCGGCCGGAGCGGCTGTGAGGGCTGCGCGGCCCGACGGCCGCGACGGCCGACGCGCGGTCGAGTGACCCGCCTCCAGCCCTACGCCGAGACGGCCCGGGACCAGTCCGGTGTCGTGCCCGTCACCCGGCAGAGGGCCAGGTAGAGCGGTATCGGCGGGGTGTAGGGGACCGTGCCCGCGGGGCGGTGGATCAGGCGGGCGGTGGCGGGCACCGGGGCGCCGAGGGCGTAGTGGGCCGGGGCCGGCCAGGGCAGGGCGTAGTCGGAGTCCGAGGGGACCACCCACCACCAGCGCGTCCCGTCGGCGTACACGCATCCCACCCGCGGCAGCCGCGGCAGGATCAGCGGCCCGAGGTGGTCCGGTACGGCCACGGCGTCGCAGCCGAGCGGCGCCGTCATGCCCTCGGGGACCGGCAGACCGCGCCCCGGGACCGGGACGGGAAGGGCCTGGCGGCGGCGTCCGAGGTGGACCAGGGTGTCCAGGCCGAGCGGCCGGCCGGAGTCGTCGGCGCCGCTCACGGCTGCCCCGAGGTGCGGGGCGGCGCCGGGGCCACACCGTGCAGCTGCGCCGGCACCTGCCCGGGCCGCCGCACCGGGGCCAGCCCGTGCCGCGCCTGCGCTTCCTCCTCCTCGCCGGGGCCGGGCGGCGGGCCGCCCGGCTTGGGGCGGGCACCCCAGCCCAGGTCGTTGCACGGCTCGACCGTGTCGCGGGCCGCGTCGGTCTGCCGGGCCAGCTCGGCCCAGACCAGCAGCCCCGGCCCGTGCTCCTGGGCCCCCCAGGCCCGGCACAGCGCGTCGACGAGGAGCAACCCCCTCCCGTGCTCCTCATCGGGGCGCTGCGCGGAGGGGTGGGGCTCGCCGGGTGCGCAGCCCTCGTCATGCACGGCTATGCGCACCGTGTCGTCGTGGTCGTGCAGCTCGCACACCACGCGACTGCTCGCGGTGTGCACGATCGCGTTCGTGACCAGCTCGGATATGACCAGGGCCGCGGTGTCACAGGTGTCCGCGCAGACCGACCAGCCGGTCAGCCGGGCGCGCGCCAGGCGTCTCGCCTGTGCGGGGGAACCCGGATGTGCGGCCAGCTCGAAGCGGAACCGGCGCTCGGCAGCGCTCCCACCGGGAGCTGCGACCGTTGCGGCACCGAGACCGACACGGTCTGCGGCGGCGTCTGTTCCTAAGGGCGCGGACGGAATCACGCTTGCCACTATCTCCCCGGCGTGAACACTTGGCAAGTGTCACTCTGAAAAATGCAGAGTGCGGTGTGACTCGGTCGGGTGCCGTGGCACACTGCTCGCAACAACACCTCGGGCGGCGCCAATTGGGACCGTCGACGATCCGGCCGGACCGTCGAATGTGTCTTCGAACGGCGCCGCAGGGCTGTCGGAGGTACGGCGCCGGGGCTGTCGCGATTCTTTTGTCCGGAGCGGACGTTGTGTCGGAGGTGGGAGCGTGAGCGAACCGCGGTCCGCGCCGACCGTGGGCCAGGTGGTCCTCGGCCGGCGCCTGCTGGACCTGCGGGAACGCGCCGGCCTCAAGCGTGAGGAGGCCGCCCGGGTGCTCCGGGTCGCCCCCGCCACCATCCGCCGCATGGAGACGGCCGAGGTCGCCCTCAAGATCCCGTATCTGCAACTGCTGCTGAAGGCCTACGGCGTTCCCGACGACGAGGCCGAACTCTTCGTCCAACTGGCCGAGGAGGCCAACCGGCCCGGTTGGTGGCAGCGGTTCCACGACATCCTGCCCGGCTGGTTCTCGATGTACGTCAGCCTGGAGGGCGCGGCGAGCCTCATCCGCTCCTACGAGCCGCACTTCGTCCCGGGACTGCTGCAGACCGAGGACTACGCCCGGGGCGTGCTGAAGTCGGGCGCCGTCGGCCAGACCAGCCCCGACGAGATGGAGCGTCATGTCGCGCTGCGCATGCAGCGCCAGAACCTGCTCACCCGTTCGGACGCACCCCGTTTCTGGGCGGTGATGGACGAGACCGTCCTGCGCCGTCCGGTCGGCGGCCCGGAGGTGATGCGCGCGCAGGTCGACGCGCTGCTCGAGGCCATGGAGCTGCCGAACGTGACGCTCCAGGTGGCCCCGTTCGCCAACGGCCCGCACCCCGGGACGTACGGGCCCTTCGTACTGTTCCGCTTCGCCGTGTCCGAACTGCCGGACATGGTCTACAGCGAGTACCTGACCGGCGCCGTCTATCTGGACGCGCGCACCGAGGTGGCGACCCACCTGGAGGTCATGGACCGCATGGCGGCCCAGGCCGCCACGGCACACCGCACGAAGGAGATCCTCCGGGATCTCCGCAAGGAGCTGTGAATGGATCGCATCACACCGCGCAGTCGCGTCTACAACGGCATGCCTGCGCGGGAGTTGGGCAGCGAGGGCTGGCACAAGCCCTGGAGCGGCGGCAACGGAGGGAACTGCCTGGAGGCGATGAAGCTCGCCGACGGCCGGATCGCGCTGCGCCAGTCGACCGACCCGGACGGGCCGGCGCTGATCTACACCGCTGACGAGATGACGGCCTTCATCGAGGGCGCCAAGGCGGGGGAGGCCGACTTCCTCCTCTCCTGAACCACCGTTGATTACCGTGACTCATTCCTCGACCTCGACCGCCCGGTCGCGCTGTCCCTCGTCGCCCTGCTGCACTTCATCTCCGACGAGGACGGCGCCCACGAACTGGTGGACCGTCTGCTCGCCGAACTGCCCTCCGGCAGCCACCCGATGATGAGCCACGCCACGGCCGACTTCACCCCCGAGGAGTCGGCGGCCGCCACCGAGATGCTCAAGGCGGCCGGCGTGACCCTCGCGCTGCGCTCCCGCGAGGAGTTCACCCGCTTCTTCGACGGCCTGGAACTGGTGGACCCGGGTGTCGAGATCGTGCACAGGTGGCACCCCGAACTCGGCGAGCCGGTCCCCGGCCAGGACGACGGGGTGATCCCCGGCTACGGGGCGGTCGCCCGCAAGCGACAGCCCTCCGGCGGTCGACGCACACCCGGCACCCGGACGGTGGCCGGCTCCGTGTTCCTGACGCTGCTCCTCACCCGGGCGGCAGCACCCCGCACAGTGCCTCCAGTGCCGCGGCGTAGGCGTGCTCCGGGGGTGTGGCGTAGCCGACCACGAGGCCGTCCTCCGCGGGCATGTCCGTCTCCGGGTGGCGGAAGGCGGCCAGCCCGTCCAGCGCCACACCCTGCCACGCCGCCGCCTTCACCGTGGAACGCTCCGTGCCCGGCGGCAGTCGCAGCACCGCGTGCAGTCCGGCCGCGATGCCGGTCACCTCGATGTGCGGGGCGTGCGCCGCGAGCGCCGCGACCAGCCGGTCACGGCGGCGCCGGTAGGACTGCCGCATGCGCCGCACATGCCGGTCGTAGGCCCCGGAGACCACGAAGTCCGCGAGGGCCAGCTGATCCGGCACGCTCGCCCAGGCCTCCCGCTCGCCCTTCGCCGCCAGGACGGGCCCGACGTACCGCTCGGGCAGCACCATCCACCCCAGCCGCAGCGCCGGCGAGAGGCTCTTGCTGACCGAGCCGACGTGGATCACCCGCTCGGGGTCGAGGCCCTGCAGTGCACCGACGGGCCTGCGGTCGTAGCGGAACTCGCCGTCGTAGTCGTCCTCCAGCACCACCGCCCCCCGTGCGCGCGCCCAGTCGATCACCGCCGCCCGGCGCTCCGGATGCAGCGGACCCCCGGTCGGGAACTGGTGCGCGGGCGTGAGCAGGACGGCCCTCTCCCGCCCCAGCCCGGCCACCCGAGCCCCGGCCGCGTCCAGCGGAAGCGGTACGGTCCGCACGCCCGCCCCGGCGAGCAGACCCCGGTGGAAGTCCAGACCGTACGCCTCCACGGCCAGCGGACCGCGCAGCACGCCCCCTCCGTTCCCTCCGCCCGCGCCGAACAGCAGCCGCAGCGCATGTGCGAAGCCGGAGCAGATCACGATCCGGTCCGGCGAGGCGCGCACACCACGCGCGCGTGCCAGGTACTCCGTCAGCGCCTCCCGCAGCTCCCGGCGCCCGGCGGGATCCCCCGGGCCGAACGCCTCGCTGGGCGCCGCCAGCAGCGCCCTGCGGTAGGCGGCCGCCCAGGCCGCCCGCGGGAACGCCGACGCGTCCGGCGTGCCCTGCCGCAGGTCGTGGCGCGGCCCACGCGCGCGCAAAGGCGCCTTCTTGGGTACGCGCTCGGCGCGCCGCAGGGGTTCCGCGCGCTCCGCCACCCGGGTGCCCGAGCCCTGGCGTGCGGTCAGCCAGCCCTCGGCGACCAGCTCGGCGTACGCGTCGGCGACGGTGTTGCGGGCCACGCCCAGGTCGGCGGCGAGCGAGCGGTACGGCGGCAGCCGGGTCCCGGGTGCCAGCCGCCCGCCGCGCACCGCCTCGCGCAGCGCCCGGATCAACGCCGCCCGCCGCCCGCCCGGGCCCGACAGCTCCAGATGCAGATCGGCACCGATCCGCTCCGCCGAATTGACCCACGTTTCCGCCATGAAAGTGAACCCTACAGCCGGTCTTTCGGCCCCCTAGGTTGGAGCACATGACGAGGACGAACACCGTGAACACGACCACCACCAGCACCCGCGCCGACACCAGCGCCGACACCGGCACCGCCGCCGCGATCGCCGCGGCCGGGACGGCCCGCACCCGCCTCGACTTCGCCAAGGCGGCCCCGAAGGCCTTCCGCGCGCTCATCGGCTTCGACGCCGCCGCACGCGAGGGCCTCGACCCGGCCCTGGTCGAACTGATCCAGATCCGCGCCTCGCACCTGAACCACTGCGCCTACTGCCTGCACATGCACACGAACGACGCCCGCAAGGCCGGCGAGAGCGAGGACCGGCTGCACATGGTCGCCGTCTGGCGGGAGGCCCGTCACTTCTTCACCCCGAGGGAGCAGGCGGCGCTCGCCCTGACCGAGGCGATCACCCGGGTCGGCGACGCGGGCGTCCCGGACGCCGTCTACGCGGAGGCGGCCGAGCAGTTCGGGGAGGCGGAACTGGGCCACGTCCTGGCCCTGATTCTCGCCATCAACACCTGGAACCGCGTGGCCCTGGCCACGGGGAAGGTGGCGGGCACGGACGAACGCCGCCGCTGAGCGCCGCACCGCCCGCAGGTGCGGCCCCCCACCGCCCGCACCTGCGCCCGCCACCCGGACGCCGGCTACACGGCCATCGGGCGGTCGTACGGCGATATCGGTGCCGGCAGCCGGGAACTCCCCGTGAGACAGCGGTCGACGGCTGCCGCCACGGCGCGCCCCTCGGCGATCGCCCATACGATGAGCGACTGCCCGCGGGCCGCGTCCCCGGCGGCGAACACGCCGGGTACGTTGGTCGCGAAATCGGCGTCCCGCGCGATCGTGCCGCGGGGCTCCAGCTCCAGCCCGAGCTGCTCGATGATCCCGTCCTCCTGGTCCGGCCCGGAGAAGCCGAGGGCGAGCAGGACGAGGTCGGCCGGCAGCGTCCGCCCCGTGCCCGGCAGCGGCCGGCGCCGCGCGTCGACCTCGACCAGGTGCAGCGACCGCACATGCCCCTCGGCGTCCCCCTCGAAGCGGAGCGTGGACGCCGCGAACAGCCGTGCGTCCGCGTCCGCCGCCGGAGCCGTCCGCAGATCCCGCGCCTCCTCGTGCGCGGCGGACAGCCGGTAGATCTTCGGGTACGTCGGCCACGGCTCGGTGTCGTCGTCGCGCTCGGTGTCCGGCTGTGCGTAGATGTCCAGCTGGGACACCGACGCGGCGCCCTGGCGCACCGCCGTGCCCAGACAGTCGGCCCCGGTGTCCCCGCCGCCCACGATCACCACGTGCTTGCCGGCCGCCGACAGCGGCGAGACCTCCAGATCCCCCTCGCACACCCGGTTGGACAGCGGCAGATACTCCATCGCCTGGTGTATCCCCTTCAACTCCCGGCCCGGCACCGGAAGCTCCCGCCACGCCGTCGCACCCGTGGCGATCACCACCGCGTCGTAGCGCGTGCGCAGATCGGCCGCCGGCACATCGCGCCCGACCACCGTCGACGTGCGGAACTTCGTCCCCTCGGCCCGCATCTGCTCGATCCGCCGCTCCAGATGGCGCTTCTCCATCTTGAACTCGGGGATGCCGTACCGCATCAGCCCGCCGATCCGGTCGTCCCGCTCGTACACGGCGACCGTGTGCCCGGCCCGGGTGAGCTGCTGCGCCGCGGCCAGCCCGGTCGGTCCCGAACCGATCACGGCGACGGTCCTGCCCGACAGCCGATCCGGAGGCCGCGGCGGGGTGAAGCCCTCCTCCCAGGCCCGGTCGGCGATCGCGCACTCGACGTTCTTGATGGTGACGGCCGGCTGGTTGATCGCCAGGACGCAGCCCGCCTCACAGGGCGCGGGGCACAGCCTCCCGGTGAACTCCGGGAAGTTGTTCGTCGCGTGCAGCCGGTCGCTCGCCGTCCGCCAGTCCTCACGGGAGACCAGGTCGTTCCACTCGGGGATCAGGTTCCCCAGCGGGCAGGCCTGGTGGCAGAACGGGACACCGCAGTCCATGCAGCGGTCCGCCTGCTTGCTGATGATGGGCAGCAGCGCCCCGGGGACGTACACCTCGTCCCAGTCCCGGACCCGTTCCTCGACGGGCCGCCGCGGCCACTCCTGGCGTGGCGTGGTCATGAACCCCTTGGGATCGGCCATGGTCGTCTTCCTCGCGTACGCGTACCGGGAGTACTGGGTCTACGACGGCCGTGCGTCATCGGGCGGCACTCTTTCGGCCACGATACGTCGCCCCCCGCACCGGCGCAGAGTGGCCGACAGCGCTTTCCGGCCCGGGGCCCGGGCGTCCGCACCCGGGTCAGCCGACCTCGGTCATCTCCTCCCACTCCCGCAGGACACCCGCCACGGCCGCCGCGATCCGCCGCCGCGCCTCGTACCTCGCCACCCCGCTCATCAGCAGCTGGTCGTACGGCGTGTCCACGTGCCGTACGGCGGCCACGACCGCCGAGACCACGGCTCCCTCCGTCAGCGCCCGCCCGGCCAGACTGCGCCCGACCCGACCGCTGCCCCGCACCGACGCATGCGCCGCGATCGCCCGGGCCCGCTCGGCCGGGCACCCGGGATACAGCCGAAGGATCTCCGCCGCGAACGCCGCCACGAACCGCTCGTCCTCCGCCGCCCTGCGCCGCGCGTCCCGGGCCCGCCGCCGACGCCGTGCCTCCGCGTCCGCCAGGCAGCGTGCCTCGGCCCGGGCCAGCGCCGCCTCCTCCACCAGCAGGCCCTGCCGTTCGTACCGGCTCCTGCGCCGGTTGAACCGCACCACCACCGCCGACAGCGCGCTCTCCTCGCGCGCCCTGCGGGTCAGTGCCGTGTCGCCGCGCGGCAGGAACACCAGATGCCCGAGGTCGGCGCAGTCCAGACAGCGCGGCACCCCGTCCTCCAGCATCAGCAGCGACAGCGGGCCGCGCCGGCACCCGGCACAGCGCTTGCGCCGCAGCGGCTGGACGACGACAAGTCCACCGGGGACCACGGGAGTTGCAGAACCGGCCATACCCGGTTCTTTCCCCGCCACCGGCGTCCCCTCCCGCACCGGCCTGCCTCACTCCCTCCTCTCACCGGAACACCCCACCGGCCCGCACCTCGGCCTCACACCACCGGCACCGGGGCCACGCGGACCGCCCTTCGCCTCGCACCGCTGACCCCGGGCCGCGCGGACCGCATCTCCGCCCCGTGCCGCCGGTCTGCGCACCACCCGGCATCATGGGCCTGTGCGACTCGAAGCGATCACCTGGGACCGGCTCGCCGAGCTGATCGCCGACCGGCTGCTCGGGCTGGAGCCGGCCGACGGCGGTGCCTGGCCGCGGGTGGGCTTCGACGGGGCGCCGGCCGCCCGCCCCGGCGACCTCGCCGACCGTGTCGCCCAGGCGCTGCGCGTGCGCGGCCGGGCCTCACTCGTCGTCGGCGCCGAGGGCTTCCTGCGGCCCGCCTCCCTCCGCCTGGAGCACGGACACCGGGACGTGGAGTCGTACTACAGCGGCTGGTTCGACACGAGCGCCCTGTGGCGCGAGGTCTTCGGTCCGCTGGAGCCGGGCGGAAGCGGCCGCATCCTGCCCGACCTGTGGGACCCGGCCAGCGACCGGGCCACCCGCAGTCCGTACGTCCAACTCCCGCCCGGTGGGATCCTGTTGCTGCACGGCCCCCTGCTGCTGCGGCACTGGTTCCCCTTCGACCTGACCGTCCACGTCCTCCTCTCCCCGGGCGCCCTGCGCCGCCGTACCCCGGAGGCCGACCACTGGACGCTCCCCGCCTTCGAGCGCTACGGGGCCGAGACCGACCCCGCCGGCACGGCCGACGTCCTCGTGCGCGCCGACGACCCGCGGCACCCCGCCTGGAGCGGCTGGTCCGGTCCCTCCGCGTGAGCGGTCAGAGCCAGCCGTTGCGCCGGAAGCCCCGGTACAGCGCGAGGCAGGCCACCCCCATCACCCCCATGACGAGCGGATACCCGAACCGCCAGTGCAGCTCCGGCATGTGGTCGAAGTTCATGCCGTAGACCCCGCACACCATCGTCGGCACGGCGATCACCGCGGCCCACGCCGTGATCTTCCGCATGTCCTCGTTCTGCGCGACCGTCACCTGCGCAAGGTGGGCCTGCAGAATGGAGTTGAGCAGTTCGTCGAACGCGGCTATCTGCTCCTTGGCCCGCAGCAGGTGGTCCAGGACGTCCCGGAAGTAGGCCTGGATCTCCGGGTCGACCACCCGTATCGGCCGGGTGGCCAGATCCTCGACGGGGCGGCTGAGCGGCACCACCGCCCGCTTCAGCTCCAGCAGTTCGCGCTTGAGCTGGTAGATGCGCCCCGGATCCACCCGTGCGCCGTTCTCCGAGAAGACGTCCGTCTCGACCTGGTCGATGTCGGCCTGCACCGCGTCCGTGACGCTCAGATAGTCGTCCACGACATGGTCGGCGATCGCGTGCAGCACGGCCGCCGGCCCCTTGGCGAGCTGGCGCGGATCCGCCTCCAGCTCCTCGCGCAGCGGGCCCAGTGAGCCATGGCGCCCGTGCCGTACCGTGACGACGAAGTCCTCGCCGACGAACACCATGATCTCGCCGGTGTCGACCACCTCGCTGGTCGCCGTCAGCTGCTCGTGCTCCACGTAGCACACGGTCTTGAACACGGCGAAGAGCGTCTCTCCGTAGCGCTCCAGCTTCGGGCGCTGATGCGCCTCCACCGCGTCCTCCACGGCGAGCGGGTGCAGGTCGAACAGCTCGGCGATGCCCGCGAACTCACTGTCCGTCGGCTCGTGCAGCCCCAGCCAGACGAAGCCCTCGCCGCTCTTGCGCACCATCCTCACGGCGTCCACCAGATCGGTGCACCCCGGCACCCGGAGGCCGTCCTGGTACGTCACGCAGTTGACCACCGAGGACCCCAGCGGTGACCGGGCGGGATGGTTCAGGTCCACGCGCGGCCGGCGCCGGGCCAGCCGCGCCACCTTGCGCAGGCCGCCGACCCTGCCCAGCCCCGTGACCTTCCGCAGATTCCCTGCCATGGACATCTGGATCTCCTCGCGTGGATCTCCTCGCACCGCGACTTCGCGCCCTGCCCGGCAAGTGTGCCAGGCCGGTGCGTGATGCGTGCGAGCGTGTGGGAACAGCTCGTTCCGCTTGGTTCCCGCCTGTGGACGACCACCGTGGACGGCCGCGGAGGACAACCATGGAGGACACCACGGAGGACGGCCGCTGTGGCCGTCTCGGTCCGCCCCGGGCAAGCCGACGACTGGGATGATCGGTGCATGACCTCATCCGACGGATACCTCCTGGACAACCGGCAGAGCGAGGCCGGACAGCGCTTCGACGCCTTCGCCTCGCTCTTCGACCCCACGACGTTCCGGCATCTAGAGGGACTCGGGATCGGGCCCGGCGGACGGTGCTGGGAGGTCGGGGCCGGCGGCACCTCGGTGGTCTCTTGGCTGGCCGACCGGGTCGGTCCCACGGGCCGGGTGGTGGCGACCGACATCGACACGTCCCTGCTCACCGCGGCGGCCCGGCCGCCGGTCGAGGTCCGCGTCCACGACGTCGGTGCCGAGGAACCGCCGGGGGAGGACTTCGACCTGGTGCACGCCCGGCTGGTCCTCGTCCATGTCCCGGACCGGGAACGGGCGTTGCACTCCATGATCAAGGCTCTGCGACCCGGTGGCCGGCTGCTGATCGAGGACGCCGACCCGGCGCTGCAACCCCTGCCCTGCCCCGACGAGTCCGGCCCCGAGCAGCGGCTCGCCAACCGCCTGCGGCAGGGCTTCCGCAGGCTCCTCGCCGAGCGCGGCGCCGACCTGGCGTACGGCCGCACGCTTCCGCGCCTGCTGCGCGAGGCCGGACTGCGCGAGGTGGAGGCCGACGCCTACTTCCCGCTGACCTCGCCCGCCTGCGCCGACCTGGAGTCCGCCACGGTCCGCCAGATCCGCGGCCGGCTGGTCGCGGCGGGCCTCGCCACCGACGAGGACATCGACCGCCACCTGGCCAATGTGGAGGCGGGCGGCATGGACCTGGCGACGGCACCGATGATCTCGGCGTGGGGCCGCAAGGCCGGTCACTGACGCCCCGAACAGCCCCTGACGCCCCGCTCCGGCGGCCTCCCGCCCACCTGCTCCACCGCCCGCGCCCCCGCCTCGCACCCCCGGGCAGCCGCCTCCGCCGGGTCCGCGCCCGCGAGCAGCGCGGCGAGGAAGGCGCCGGTGAAGGCGTCGCCGGCGCCCGTGGTGTCCCGCGGGGCCGCCGGCACGGCCGGAACCCGGGCGACCACGGTCCCGGAACGGGCCACCAGCGCCCCGTCCACGCCCGACTTGGCCACCACCACCGGGACCAGCCTGCTCAGCTTGGCCGCCGCGTCCGCGGCCTCCGGCAGCCCCGTCAGCAGGCACGCCTCGTCCCGGCTCGGCAGCAGCATGTCCAGCCCCTGTGCGAACGCCAGGAAGCGGTCCACGCCCAGCTCGCCGAGAAAGCCCGCCGACGCCGGATCCAGACTGACCGGCACGCCACGCGCGCGTGCCGCCGCCAGAGCCGTCTCGGCGAGCGCCCGGCTCGGCTCCGAGAACAGCAGATAGCCGGACAGATGCAACCGGGCCACCCCGTCGAGCAACGCGTCCGACCAGTCGGCGGGCTCCAGCCGCAGCGATGCGCCGCTGTCCGTGAGAAAGGTCCGCTCGGCCGACGCACCCGTGTCGACCAGGCAGATCACCGTCCCCGTCGCCGCCTCCCGGTCGATCACCAGCCGGGGCCGCACCCCGGCCGCCACCAGTGCCCGTTCGTGCCACCCCGCCGCGTCGGCGCCCACCCGCCCCAGCAGCCGTACGTCCGCACAGCCCGCGTGGGCCGCCCAGCAGGCCACATTGGCGCCCGCGCCACCCGGCAGGGTCCGGACCACGGCGGCCGTGTCGGTGCCGGACGCCAGCGGCCCCCGGTGCCGGGCCACGACATCGGTGACGACGTCCCCGACGACCAGCAGCGCCCCGCCCCGCTCCCCGGTCATCCCCGGGACCACGCCGCGGCGATGCGCGCGGCCAGCCGCACGTTGCCGCGCACCGCGGCCAGGTTGGCGCGCAGTGAGGCCCCGTCGGTGTGCCGGACCAGGTAGTCCAGCAGGAACGGCGTGACCGCCTGGCCGGTGATCCCGTCCTCCTCGCAGGCCCGCAGCGCGTCGGCGAGCACGCGCGCGTGCAGCGCGGGATCGAGCTGCTGCTCCCGCGGTACGGGATGGGCGACGATCAGCGCCGACTCCGGCGCGTCCAGCGCGTCCTGCGCCCGCATGACGTCCGCGACCTGCTCCGGACTCTGCAGCGTCCAGTCGACCGGGTGTCCGGAGTCGGACAGATAGAAGCCGGGGAACCGGTCGGTGCGGTATCCGGCGACGGTCACGCCCAGCGTCTCCAGCCGCTGCAGGGTCGCCGGCACGTCCAGGATCGACTTCACGCCCGCGCACACCACCGTGATCCGGGTCCGCGCCAGCAGGCCCAGGTCGGCCGACTCGTCCTGGGTCACCGTCCACTCCCGGTGCACCCCGCCCAGCCCGCCCGTGGCGAACACCCGTACGCCGGCCAGCGCCGCGAGCTGCGCCGTCGCCGACACCGTCGTCGCCCCGCTCGCCCCCGCCGCCACGGCCGGCGGCAGGTCACGGTGGCCCAGCTTGCGTATGCCGTCCTCGTTCGCGACCCGCTCCAGCTGCTCCTTGTCCAGGCCGACGTGCGGGCGCCCGTCCAGCACGGCGATGGTCGCGGGGACGGCACCCTCCTCGCGCACCGCGTCCTCCAGCTCCAGCGCCACCTGCAGGTTGCGCGGACGCGGCAGCCCGTGCGCGATGATCGTGGACTCCAGGGCCACCACCGGTCGCCCCGCGTCCAGCGCTTCCCGGACTTCTTCCGACACCATCAGCACCACGTGCCCGCCTCCTGTCCGTCGGTCCTTCCTCATCTCTGGCGGGCGGCGCACCCGCCTAAACGCTTGCGGTCCGTGGGGGACGCCACCAGCCTGGACCGCATGACCGACCCCACCATGCGCCTCGACCACGTCGTCCTGTGGGTGGCCGACCCGGTCGCGGCGGCCTGCTTCTACGAAGACGCCGTCGGCCTGGAGCCCCTCCGGGTCGACGACTACACCGAGGGAAAGGTGTCGTTCCCCTCCGTCCGCGTCAACGACGAGACGATTCTCGACCTCGCCCCGCACAGCCTCGCCGCGCGCATGGACATGCTGCCCGGCTCCGCCGCCGTCGCGGGCCATCCCGTCAACCACGTCTGCCTCGCGCTGCCGTCCGCCGGCTTCGACGCCCTGCGCACCCGCCTGGACGAGCACGGTGTCCCGATGAGCGACATCGGGCACGCCTCCTTCGGAGCCCGCGGGACGGCCACACGCAACTTCTACTTCCAGGATCCCGACGGCAACGTCATCGAGGTCCGGCACTACGCATAGTCGCGCGCGGGGCCGGTCAGAACAGCGGCTCGGGCAGCACACCCTCCAGGGCGAGCAGCCTGCGCTTGGTCTCCAGCCCGCCGCCGAAGCCGCCGATGCCGCCGTCGCTCTCCACCACCCGGTGGCACGGCACTACGACCGGCAGCGGGTTGGCACCCATGGCCGCGCCCACCGCCTGCGCCCCGCCCGGCTGCCCGACCCGTCCGGCCAGATCGCCGTAGCCCACCACCGTCCCGTACGGCACGCCGGAGGCCAGCTCACGCAGCACCTGCCGGTTGAAGCCGGAGATCAGGGACCAGTCCAGGGGCAGGTCGAAGCTGTGGCGCCGGCCCGCGAGATAGGCCTCGACCTGGCGTATCGCCTCGGCCAGCAGGGGGGAGGCCGGGTCCTCGACGGGCTCGGTGCCCAGCCGGGCCGCCAGCCGCTCCAGAGCCCGGTCGCGCACCGCGTCCGTGGCGTGGAAGACGACGTTGACCAGTCCTTCGCGGGTCGCCGCCAGCATCAGCGGGCCGATGCCGGTGCCCACGACGGCCCACACGACCCGCTGCTCGTCCTGCCCATGGCTGTCCATGCGCCCACCGTACGACCCGCCACTGACAACGCCCGCCCGCGCCGACTTCCCGGCTCACTCCGCGCGGAGCGCGGCCCGCACCACGTCCGGCTTGTTGGTGATCAGCCCGTCGACGCCGTAGCCCGCGACCTTGCGGGCGGTGGCCGCGTCGTTCACCGTCCAGGCGAACACCCCGAGGGGCCTTCCGTGCGGCCCGTCGAGGGAGTGCACGGTGGCGACGTACCCGGTGGAGACCGAGCCGTACGAGGGATTGATCAGATCGGCGAAGCCCGCATACCGGTGCAGCTGCGTCACGGCCGGCTTGCCGAGGAAGGCGGTGGTCAGGGCCGGCTTCAGCTCGTGCACGGTGCGCACGCTGTCCGCGCTGAAGCTCTGCACGATCAGGCGCCCGAGGTGGCTCCGGTCCAGCCAGCCCTCGTTGCCGAGGAGCTTCAGGGTCTGCTGTTCGATGCCGGGGTACAGCTCCGGGTTCTTGATCTCCAGGAGCAGCTTCTCGTGGTTGTGCTCCACCCGGCGCATGTACTGCTGCAGCGTCGGCACGCGCGTGCCCGCGTACGCGGGGGAGAACCAGCTGCCCGCGTCCAGCCGTGCGATCTCGGCGGCGGTGAAGTCCTTCACCTTCCAGGGCGCCCGGTCCGGGAAGAGCTTCTCGACGTTCGTGGTGCGCCGCAGAGTGTCGTCGTGGATGACGACCAGCCGGCCGTCCCTGGTGCGCTGGACGTCGTTCTCGACCCAGGAGAAGCCGAGCTTCGCCGCCTTGTCGATCGAGGCCAGGGTGTTCTCGGGCGCGTAGGCCGAGGCGCCGCGGTGGGCCACCACCACGGGTTCCCCGGCCTCGCCCGCCCGGGCGTCGGAGGTGGGGCTGAACAGGGTGACTGCCCCCAGTACGGCGGAGGCCATCGTGGCACCTGCGCGCGCGTGCATGCGTACTCCCTCGCGTCGAGCGAACACCGACAGCAACAGCTTGACAGCAGAGGGTCAACGGCACGCGGGTGCAAGACGGCCACACGATGAACGGAGTGGACCAACTCCGCTCACCGCAACCGCACAACTGGGGCAGGGCCGTGTTTCTTTGCCGGAAAATCGTTCGACCATTCCGGTGGGGGTCATACTCTCTTGCGTCAACCCTGACCGCCGCCGCGGTCCTGGGACGGGGGAACATTGCAGGTATTCCGGGACGCAACAGGGCGGAAGGGCAGCCGTACATGCAGGGCACGGTCGATGGATTCAGCTACGGGGCCGTCACCCCGCTGGTGGCCTATCTGATGGCCTGCCTCGGCGGTGCCCTCGGCCTGCGCTGCACCACCCGGTCGCTGCTGGTCACCCACGCCCGGCGCCCCGCCTGGCTGGCACTCGGATCGGCCGCGATCGGTTCCGGCATCTGGACCATGCACTTCGTCGCCATGATGGGCTTCACCATCGAGGGGGCGCCGATCCACTACGACAAGCCGATCACCTACGCGAGCCTCGGCCTCGCCATCGTCATGGTGGGGGTCGGGATCTTCATCGTCGGCTACCGGGGGGCCACCGGCACGGCCCTGTTCACCGGCGGCACGATCACCGGTCTGGGTATCGCCTCGATGCACTACCTGGGCATGGCCGGCATGCACTTCGAGGGGCGGTTCACGTACAACACGCTCACCGTCGCCGCCTCCGTCGTCATAGCCGTCGTGGCCGCCACGACGGCCCTGTGGGCGGCCGGCCGGGTCCGCGGCTTCCTGTGGAGCATCGGGGCCAGCCTGGTGATGGGCCTCGCCGTCAGCGGCATGCACTACACCGGGATGGCCGCCCTCGACGTCCACGTCCACGGCGTCACCGACCCCGCCGCGAGCGGCTCACCGGCCACGGTGCTCGCGCCCATGCTCATCGGGCCGCTCGCCTTCCTGCTCCTCGCCGGCGTCGTCGTGATGCTCGACCCGCTGATGGTCATGGGCCGGCCCGCCGGAGCCGTCGTCGAGGACAAGCCGGGCGTCCCGGCCGCCGCCGTCGCCTCCCACCAGGACCGCCACCCCTCGCACCACCCCGCCCGCCGGCCGGACCGCCGGCCCGGGCACCCCCGGCCCCGGACCCCGCAGAACCGCTGACCGGGACCCGTTGTCAGTGGGGGGTCGTACGGTGGATGGCATGCGGCCCGTTTCCCACATCGAACGCACGGTGGCGCCCTTCGAGGTCGTCAGCCCCTACCAGCCCAGCGGCGACCAGCCGACGGCCATCGCCGACCTGGCCAGGCGCATCGAGGCCGGTGAGAAGGACGTCGTCCTGCTCGGCGCGACCGGCACCGGCAAGTCCGCCACCACGGCGTGGATGATCGAGAAGCTCCAGCGCCCCACGCTCGTGATGGCGCCGAACAAGACACTGGCCGCCCAGCTGGCCAACGAGTTCCGAGAGCTCCTGCCCAACAACGCGGTCGAGTACTTCGTCTCGTACTACGACTACTACCAGCCCGAGGCCTACGTCCCGCAGTCGGACACCTACATCGAGAAGGACTCCTCGATCAACGAGGAGGTCGAGCGCCTGCGCCACTCGGCGACGAACTCCCTGCTCACCCGCCGCGACGTGATCGTGGTCGCCTCCGTCTCCTGCATCTACGGCCTGGGCACCCCGCAGGAGTACGTGGACCGCATGGTCCCCCTCCGGGTCGGCGACGAGATCGACCGCGACGACCTGCTGCGCCGCTTCGTCGAGATCCAGTACACGCGCAACGACCTGGCCTTCACCCGGGGCACCTTCCGGGTCCGCGGCGACACCATCGAGATCTTCCCGGTCTACGAGGAGCTGGCCGTCCGCATCGAGATGTTCGGCGACGAGATCGAGGCGCTGTCCACGCTGCACCCGATCACCGGCGAGATCATCAGTGACGACCAGCAGCTGTACGTCTTCCCCGCCTCCCACTACGTCGCCGGCCCCGAACGGATGGAGCGGGCCGTCAACGACATCGAGAAGGAGCTGGGGGAGCGCCTGGCCGAGCTCGAGAAGCAGGGCAAGCTCCTGGAGGCCCAGCGCCTGCGCATGCGCACCACCTACGACATCGAGATGCTCCGCCAGATCGGCACCTGCTCGGGCGTGGAGAACTACTCGATGCACTTCGACGGCCGCTCGCCCGGCTCCCCGCCCAACACGCTGCTGGACTACTTCCCGGACGACTTCCTGCTCGTCATCGACGAGTCGCACGTCACGGTCCCGCAGATCGGCGCCATGTACGAGGGCGACGCTTCCCGCAAGCGCACCCTGGTCGAGCACGGCTTCCGGCTGCCCTCCGCGCTGGACAACCGCCCCCTGAAGTGGGAGGAGTTCCAGGAGCGCATCGGGCAGACCGTCTATCTGTCGGCGACCCCCGGCACCTACGAGCTCTCCCGCGGGGACGGCGTCGTCGAGCAGATCATCCGCCCCACCGGCCTGGTCGACCCGGAGGTCGTGGTCAAGCCGACCGAGGGCCAGATCGACGACCTGGTGCACGAGATCCGCAAGCGCACCGACAAGGACGAGCGCGTCCTCGTCACCACGCTCACCAAGAAGATGGCCGAGGACCTGACCGACTACTTCCTCGAACTCGGCATCCAGGTGCGCTATCTGCACAGCGACGTCGACACCCTGCGCCGCGTCGAGCTGCTGCGCGAGCTGCGCTCCGGCGAGTTCGACGTGCTGGTCGGCATCAACCTGCTGCGCGAGGGCCTCGACCTGCCCGAGGTGTCCCTGGTCGCCATCCTCGACGCCGACAAGGAGGGCTTCCTGCGCTCCGGGACGTCGCTGATCCAGACCATCGGCCGCGCGGCGCGCAACGTCTCCGGCCAGGTCCACATGTACGCCGACAAGATCACCCCGGCGATGGAGAAGGCCATCGAGGAGACCAACCGCCGCCGGGAGAAGCAGATCGCCTACAACAAGGCCAACGGCATCGACCCGCAGCCGCTGCGCAAGAAGATCAACGACATCGTCGCGCAGATCGCCCGCGAGCAGGTCGACACCGAACAGCTGCTCGGCTCCGGCTACCGCAATCTGAAGGACGGCAAGGGCGCCAAGGCCCCCGTTCCCTCGCTCGGCGACAAGGCGGCCAAGGGCGTGAAGGCGGGCAAGGCCGCCAAGTCCGCCAAGGGCAAGGCGGTGGCCACGGTGCCGACGGACCGTCCGGCGGCCGAACTCGCCGAGCAGATCGAGGAGATGACCGAGCGGATGCGGGCCGCTGCCGCCGAGCTCCAGTTCGAGATCGCCGCCCGGCTGCGCGACGAGGTCTCCGAGATGAAGAAGGAGCTGCGCCAGATGCGGGAGGCGGGCCTCGCCTGACCCTCGCACCCCGCCGGACCCCGGCACTCGCGGCCCTGTGTCTCAACACCGCCACAAAGCCCGGGTCGGGGTTCGGCACCGTCGGTGCCCCTGCGTAGGGTTCTGGACAACCGCGCAGTGCGCGGCAACAGGGGAACACCGAGAGGGGAAGCCGTGACCGTCAACTTGTCCAAGGGGCAGGCCATCAGCCTGGAGAAGAAGGACGGGGGCGGCCTGAGCGCGGTCCGCATGGGTCTCGGCTGGCAGGCGGCGAAGCGGCGTGGCCTGTTCGGCTCGCGCACCAAGGAGATCGACCTGGACGCCTCGGCGGTGCTGTTCGCCGACAAGGAGCCGATCGACGTCGTCTTCTTCCGCCACCTGGTGAGCAACGACGGCTCCGTGCGCCACACCGGTGACAACCTCGTCGGCGGTGCCGGCCAGGGCGGCGACGACGAGGCCATCCTCGTCGACCTGCAGCGCGTCCCGGTCCACATCGACCAGATCGTCTTCACCGTGAACTCCTTCACGGGCCAGACCTTCCAGGAGGTGCAGAACGCCTTCTGCCGCCTCGTCGACGAGACCAACGGCCAGGAACTCGCCCGCTACACGCTGGCGGGCGGCGGCGACTACACCGCCCAGGTCATGGCGAAGGTGCACCGCGTGGGCCCGGGCTGGACGATGACCGCTCTGGGCGAGCCCGCCCGGGGCCGTACCTTCCAGGACCTGATGCCGGAAATCGCGCGGTACCTGTAGGACCGCCGCCCCACGCCGGCGCGGCGCGCACGACATCACGACACAGGGGGCGACGGCGATGACGGCCGAGCTGGTGCGGGGACAGAACCACCCGCTGTCCCGGGGCCGGCTGGAGATCCGCGTCTCGGCCGGAGTGCCGGTCCTGGCGGCGGCCACGCTCGGCGACGAGCACGGCGCCGTGCACGGAGCCCCGTGGGTCGCCCACCCCGGCGCCCCCGCCCTGCCGGGCGTCGAGGTCTCCCGGCAGGCCGCCGCCGACCACCGGCTGGCCGTCGACCTGGCCGCCCTGCCCGAGGCGGTGCACCGCCTCAGCGTGCTGCTCGCCCTGCCCGCGCAGCCGGGCGGCGTGCTCCGGTTCGGCGCGGTCGCCGCTCCGCGGACGGTGGTCACCGGGCCCGACGGCGCCGAGATCGCCCGCTTCACCCTCACCGGCCTCGACGCCGAATCGGCCGTCGTCGCCCTGGAGCTGTACCGCCGGCAGGACGCCTGGAAGGTGCGCGCGGTGGGGCAGGGCTATGCCGGCGGCCTCGCCGCACTCCTCGCCGACCAGGGCGTGCCCGAGGCCCGCGAGTTGGCGGCGGGCATCGCGGAGGCGGTGAGCCGCAGCGTCGCCCACGCGATACCGCCGCCGCGCTCCCAGGACGCCTCCGTCTCCGCGGCACCGCCGCCGTCCCCGTCGTACGGCAACGAGGACCGCGGCGAGCGGAGCGCGGGTGGCCCGATCGACTACACGCACCCGGGCCGCCGGGCCCGCGGCGGCACACCCGCGGCGTCCCCGGCTACCGAGGAGCAGCCCGCCCGGCCCGTCGCGGGTGACGCGGTGGGCTGGTCGATGGAGGAGCGGCTGTACAACCAGGTCTGGGGCATGTTCGAGGACCTGGCCCGCAGCACGGCCGCGTACCGCAGCGCCGTGGACTTCGCCGACTCCCGGCTGGAGAAGGAGCTCGACCAGGTCCTCGCCGACCCGCGCACCCGGCTCGGCACGGCCGGTGACACGGCCCGTGCGGCGGCCCGGGAGCGGCACGCCCACCTGGTCGACCAGGCACGGGCCGTCCTGGACCGCGACGTCGCCCAGCTCATCGCCGAGTCCGAGGTCGTCGAGCCGGCGCTCCCGCCGGCCTGTGCCGGCTGGGACAATCCCGTCTGGCACGGCTACCGCGTCCCGGACCGGCCGCCGATGGCGCTGCGGCTCGGTGATCTGCACCTACCCGAAAGTGCCCCGCTGCGCATTCCGCTGCTCGTCAGTCTGCCGCTGGAGCGGGCGCTGTGGATCGACAGCGGACCGGTGGCGGCAGCCGACGGCACGTTCCTGGACTCCGCCGCGACGCGCCGGCTCGCCCTGGAGACCGCGGTGTCGCTCGCGGTGCGGCTGCTCGCGGTCCACCCGGCGGGGGAGTTCGCCGTGCAGGTGGTCGATCCGGCCGGTGCCGGCGCCGAGGCGCTGGGACCGCTGACGCGGGCCGGGGCCCTGGAGGGGCAGCCGGCGGCCGGCGCGGCGGGCGTGGCGGAAACCCTCGGACGGCTCACCCGCCATGTCGACCTGACGCAGATGGCGGCCCACGGGGGCGCGGCCGACGCGCTGCCGCCCGGGGTCGGCGGCACCCGGCAGTTGCTGATCGTCAACGACTTCCCGCACGGCTTCGACGACCGGGCCGTGACCCAGCTGCGTTATCTCGCCGACGAGGGACCGGCCGCGGGCGTCCATCTGCTGATGGTCGCCGACCGAGCGGACGCCGAGGCCTACGGCCCGTTGCTCGACCCGCTGTGGCGTTCGCTCATGCGACTGACCCCCGTACCCGACGACCACCTGGCCGACCCCTGGGTCGGCCACGCCTGGACGTACGAGCCCTCGCTCGTGCCGCCCGGCAGCGGGATACTCCAGCAGGTGCTCACTGAGGTGACAGCAGCCCGCACCAAGCGTGAGTAAAGTGCCTCCTACCTGCACAGTTGGTATCTCCTTTACCAATCTCTTTACCTTTCCTTGGTGATTGGTGTACTGTTTTCCGCACGGAGGGGAGTACTCCCTGACTGCGGCGCACCCGTCAGTACGGATCGATGGGGATCCCGGGGCGTCGGCCCGGACCGGGTGGAAGAGACCTCCGGCAGCGACAACGCTGATGTGTTTGCCGTGACGTAATGCCGGAGGTGCAGTGGAAGTCACCATGACCCTGTGGGTCCTGACCGTCGTGGGCCTTGCCGCCCTGATCGCGGTCGATTTCCTCATCGGGCGCAAGCCCCATGACGTGTCGATCAAAGAAGCCGGTGTCTGGACGCTCGTCTGGATCGCCCTGGCCGGGCTCTTCGGACTGGGACTGCTCTTCTTCGGCGGCGGTGAGCCGGCCGGCGAGTTCTTCGCGGGCTTCATCACCGAGAAGTCGCTGAGCGTCGACAATCTCTTCGTCTTCGTCCTGATCATGGCGAAGTTCGCCGTGCCCACTCAGTACCAGCAGCGCGTCCTGCTCGTCGGCGTCCTCATAGCCCTGGTCCTGCGGGCCGTCTTCATCGCGGCCGGAGCCGCGATCCTCGCCAGCTTCTCCTGGGTGTTCTACCTCTTCGGCGCCTTCCTGATCTGGACCGCCTGGAAGCTGATCCAGGAGGCCCGCGGCGGTGACGAGGAAGAGGAGTGGGAGGAGAACAAGCTGCTGAAGGCCGCGGAGCGCAGGTTCGGCGTGGCCGACCGGTACCACGGCACCAAGCTCTGGATCCAGCAGAACGGCAAGCGGGTCATGACCCCGATGCTGGTCGTAATGCTCGCCATCGGTACCACCGACGTGCTGTTCGCGCTGGACTCCATACCCGCGATCTTCGGCCTGACCCAGGACCCGTACATCGTGTTCACCGCCAACGCCTTCGCCCTGATGGGGCTGCGTCAGCTGTACTTCCTCATCGGCGGCCTGCTGAAGAAGCTGGTCCACCTGTCGTACGGCCTGTCGGTCATCCTCGGCTTCATCGGCGTCAAGCTGGTGCTGCACGCGCTCCACGAGTCCGGGGTCCACGTCCCCGAGATCAGCATCCCGGTCTCGCTCGGCGTGATCTGCGCGGTCCTGGTCGTCACCACGGTCACCAGCCTGATGGCCTCCCGGAAGCAGGCGGCCCCCCGGGCGGCGCGCGACGGGAGCGAGGGCGCGGCGAAGGACAGCGTCGACGTCTGACCGCACGGGATGCGAGAACCCGTACCCGATTCTGCGGGGCGCCGGACGCACGCGGCCGGTGCCCCGCCCGGAAAGGATGAGAAAGGATCCGAGCAGAGCGGAATGCGAACCTCCTGAACCTTTGTCACCATCGCAGCATGATCCGGCTCAGGTCGCTCACCACCCAGTGGACCTTCCTCGTGCCGGTGCTCGCGGTCGTCCTGCTGGTCTTCACCTGGGGCCGCAACCTGCCCGGTGCGGTCGTGGGAGTGGTGATCCTGGTCCTCGCGGGATCCGTCCTGGCGGCCGTGCACCATGCCGAGGTGGTCGCCCACCGCGTGGGTGAGCCCTTCGGCTCCCTGGTGCTGGCCATCGCCGTCACGGTCATCGAGGTGGCCCTGATCGTCACCCTCATGATCGACGGCGGCGACAAGACCGCCACCCTGGCCCGGGACACCGTCTTCGCCGCGGTGATGATCACCTGCAACGGCATCGTCGGGCTCTGCCTCATGGTCGCCTCGCTGCGGCACGGCACCGCCGTGTTCAATCCCGAGGGCACCGGTGCCGCCCTGGCGACCGTGGCGACCCTGGCCACGCTCAGCCTGGTGCTGCCGACCTTCACCACCAGCAAGCCCGGCCCCCAGTTCTCCACGGTGCAGCTGACGTTCGCCGCGCTGTCCTCACTGATTCTCTACGGCCTGTTCGTGGCCACCCAGACCGTGCGGCACCGCGACTACTTCCTGCCGATCACCCGGCAGGGCGATGTCATCGCCGGCAACGAGCACGCGGTACCCCCCTCCGCGCGAACCGCCTGGATCAGTCTCGGCCTGCTCGGCCTCGCACTGGCCGGGGTGGTCGGCCTGGCCAAGGGGGTGTCGCCCACCATCGAGTCCGGGGTCGCGGCGGCCGGTCTGCACCAAGCGGTCGTCGGCGTGATCATCGCCCTGCTCGTGCTGCTGCCCGAGACGATCGCCGCGCTGCGGGCCGCCCGCCGCGACCGGGTGCAGATCAGCCTGAACCTCGCGCTCGGCTCGGCCATGGCCAGCATCGGCCTGACCATCCCCGCCGTCGCGCTGGTCTCCGTCTGGCTGTCCGGGCCGCTGGTCCTCGGCCTGGGCTCGACGCACATGCTGCTGCTCGCGCTGACCGTGGTGGTCAGCTCCCTGACGGTGGTGCCGGGCCGGGCCACCCCGCTGCAGGGCGGGGTGCACCTGGTGCTGTTCGCGGCCTACCTGGAGCTGGCGGTCAACCCCTAGGCACCGCCCGGTCGGCTCGTGGCCGGCTCCGCCGCCCGTACGGGAACGGGCCGGGTCTCCGGCAGCAGCGCGAAGCAGACCAGGCTCAGCAGGGCGATGCCCGTGAGATACCCGCCCACGGCCCACGGGACGCGTCCGCCGTGCTCCGCCAGCGCGGTCGCCGCGATCGGGGTGAGGGCGCCCCCCAGCACCCCGCCGAGGTTGTAGCCGACCGCGGCGCCGGTGCAGCGCACCCGCGCCTCGTACAGCTCCGGCAGATACGCGGCGATCACCGCGAACATGGTGATGAAGGCGATCAGCGCGCCCAGGATGCCCAGGAACATCAGCAGCGGCTCCCCGGTCGCCAGCAGCGCAACCAGCGGCAGCATCCACAGCGCGCAGGCCGTGCACCCCACCAGGCACAGCGGACGGCGCCCGTAACGGTCGCCGAGCAGCGCCATCACCGGGGTGAGCGCCCCCTTGACCACCACCGCGGCCATCACACAGGTCAGCATGACGGTACGGCTCACCCCGAGCCGTTCGGTCGCGTAGGCCAGCGACCACGTCGTCACCGCGTAGAACACCGCGTAGCCGACGGCCAGCGCCCCGGCCGTCAGCAGTACCAGCCGCCCGTGATGCCGCACGACCTCGACGAGCGGCACGCGCGCGTGGTCGTCGATCTCCAGGAACCGGGGGCTCTCGGTCAGGGACGCGCGCAGCCACAGCCCCGCCAGGGCCGGCACGCCGGCGGCCCAGAACGGCACCCGCCACCCCCACCGCGCGAAGTCCGCGTCGGACAGCGTCGCCGACAGCGCCAGCATCACTCCGTTCGCGAGCAGGAAGCCGAACGCGGGCCCCACCTGGGGGAAGCTCGACCACAGGGCGCGCCGTCCCGCGGGGGCGTGCTCGGCGGTGAGCAGCACCGCCCCGCCCCACTCGCCACCGACCCCCAGGCCCTGCAGGAACCGCAGGACGAGCAGCAGCACGGGCGCGGCCACCCCGATCGCCCCGTACGTCGGCACGCACCCGACCGCGACCGTCGAGGCACCGGTCAGCAGCAGGGACACGACCAGCACCGGCCGTCGTCCACGCCGGTCACCCAGGTGCCCGAACAGCACCGAACCCAGCGGCCGGGCCACGAAGCCCACCCCGAACGTCCCGAACGCCGCCAGCGTTCCCGCCACCGGCGAGAACGTCGGGAAGAACAGCGGCCCCAGCACCAGAGCCGCCGCGGTGCCGTAGACGAAGAAGTCGTAGAACTCGATCGCGGTCCCGGCGAGCGAGGCGGCGGCCAGCCGCCGCATGGAAGGGGCCCTCACAACCCGTACATCGTGCATGCCGCGTCAACTACCCGGCGTGATCAGGCGTTACGGGGGCGTGCGGACGTGATCACCGAGCGGCCGTGCGCACCCACACGTCACCGGTGCACGCCGCCCCTCGCCCGCCCGGTACGCCGTGGTAGACCGGGGGCGAGAAGGCGGTCGCAGACGCGCCGCCCCGAACGGACCGGAGGAACCGTGCCCCGCACCCTGGCCAACGCCCCGATCATGATTCTCAACGGGCCCAACCTGAACCTCCTCGGCCGGCGCCAGCCCGAGATCTACGGCAAGGACACGCTCGCCGACATCGAGGCCATGTGCGTCAAGGCGGCGGCCGCGCACGGCGGCACGGTGGACTGCCGGCAGTCCAACCACGAGGGCGAGCTGGTGGACTGGATCCACGAGGCACGGCTGAACCACTGCGGGATCGTCATCAACCCCGGCGCGTACTCCCACACGTCGATCGCGATTCTGGACGCACTCAACGCCTGCGACGACATGCCGGTGATCGAGGTGCACATCTCCAACATCCACCGGCGGGAGTCGTTCCGGCACCACTCGTACGTCTCACTGCGCGCCGACGGCGTGATCGCGGGCTGCGGGGTGCAGGGCTACGTGTTCGCCGTGGAGCGGGTCGCCGCCCTGGTGGGGGCGGTGCAGGCCGACGCGTAGCGGGTCGGGGGCCGACCGCCGCTCACAGGCGGCCGGCCTCCACGATCCGCCGCAGGAAGCGCCGGGTGCGCTCCTGCCGCGGGTCGCCGAAGACCTGCTCGGCGGTGCCGCGCTCCAGCACGACCCCTCCGTCCAGAAAACAAACCTGGTCGGCGACGTCCCGGGCGAAGCCCATCTCGTGCGTCGCCAGCACCATCGTCATGCCCTCCTCCTTCAGGCCCCGGACCACCTCCAGCACCTCGCCCACGAGTTCGGGGTCCAGGGCGGCGGTGATCTCGTCGAGCAGCAGCAGCCGGGGCCGTACGGCGAGCGCCCGGACGATCGCCACCCGCTGCTGCTGACCGCCGCTCAGGCGGTCCGGGTAGGCAAGGGCCTTGTCGGCGAGGCCGAGGCGCTCCAGCAGCTCCCCGGCGCGTTCCTCGGCCTCCGCGCGGGAGACGCCGTGCACCCGGCGCGGGGCGAGCGTGATGTTGTCCAGCACGGTCATGTGCGGGAAGAGGTTGTACGCCTGGAAGACCACGCCGATCCGGCGCCGCACCGCGTCCTGGTCGGCGCGCGGGTCGGTGATCTCCTCGCCGTCCAGCCATATCGCGCCGTCGTCGATCTCCTCCAGCAGGTTGGCGCAGCGCAGCAGCGTGGACTTGCCCGAGCCCGAGGCGCCGATCAGCGCGGTCACCGTGTGCGGGGCGACCTCCAGGTCGACGTCCCGCAGCACGACCGAGCCGCCGAAGGTCTTGCGGACGGACTCCATGCGCAGCACGGGCGCGTCGCTCATAGGGATCCTCCCTGGGCCTGCCGCCGGTCCAACCGGGCCGTCACCCAGTCCGTGAAGCGGGTCATCGGGATGGTCAGCGCCACGAACACCAGCCCCGCGACGATGTACGGCGTGTAGTTCATGCTGCGGCCCACGATGATGTCGGCCGCCCGTACGGCGTCCACCGCACCGCCGATCGACACCAGGCCGGTGTCCTTCTGCAGCGACACCAGGTCGTTGAGCAGCGGCGGCACCTGACGGCGCACCGCCTGGGGCAGCACGACGTGTCGCAGGGCCTGCCGGTTGGTGAGGCCCAGGGAGCGGGCCGCGGCGCGCTGCGAGGGGTGGACGGATTCGATGCCGGCCCGGAACACCTCGGCCACGTACGCCGAGTACGTCAGTGTCAGCGCCGTGCCGCCCAGCAGCACCGGATCCACCGTCACGCCCTGCAGCCGCAGCGCGGGCACGCCGAACACCACGATCATCAGGTTGATGATCAGCGGCAGGCCGCGGAAGAAGTCCGTGTAGGCCGCCGCCAGGATGCGCAGCGGGAAGAACACCGGGCCGCGCAGGGTGCGGGCGATGGCGATGAGCAGGCCGAGGACGAGGACGGCGACGCCGCAGACGAGCAGCAGACGGACGTTGAGCCACAGCCCGTCGAGGACCTTCGGGAACGCCTCGCGCGCGTAGCGCGCGCTGAAGAACGTCTCCCTGGTGCGCGGCCAGCCCGGCGCGTTGACGACGACCAGGTACAGCACGACGGCCGTCACCAGCGTCGACAGGGCCGCGACGGCCGTGGCGCGGCGGGCGCGCACCCTCTGGTGACGCTCGCGCTCCAGCCGCCGCTGGGAGGGCACGTAGCCGTCGCCGGCGACGCCGTGCCCGGCGCCGCCGTTCATGTCGCCCTCGTCGTCCGATCCCTCCCGGGCGGACTCGCCCTTGGTGACCGTCACTTGAGCACCGGGGCGTCGACGGCGTCCGAGAGCCACTGCTTCTCCAGCGCGGCCAGCGTGCCGTCCTTGCGCAGGGCGTCGACGGCGCCCGTCACGCACGGGGTCAGCGCGCTGCCCCTGTCGAGCACGAGCCCGAACTGCTCGGGTGTGCCGCCCTGGTTCTCGAACTGGCCGACGATCTTCGCGTTCGTCACCTCCGCCGCGGTGATGTAGAAGGCGGTCGGCAGGTCGGTGACGATCGCGTCGACCTGACCGTTCTTCAGCGCGGACTTGGCCTGGTCGTTCTTGGCGTAGACGGCGGCCTCCTGCTTCGGCTTCACCACGTCGGTGATGTAGTCGAGGCTCGTGGTGCCGACCTGCGCGCCCAGTTTGAGGTTCTTCAGGTCCGCGATGCCCGTGGCCTTCGCCGCCTTGCTGCCCTTGAGCGCGACGACGGCCTGGCGCACGTCGTAGTAGCCGGAGGAGAAGTCCACGGCCTTCCTGCGCTCGGCACTGATCGACACCTGGTTGATGTCGAAGTCGAAGGTCTTCACACCGGGCGCGAACGCCTTGTTGAAGGGCACGCTCTGCCACACGACCGCGCTCCTGCCGTAGCCCAGCTGCTTGGCCACGGCGTAGGCGACCGCCGACTCGAACCCCTTGCCGTTCGCGGGCTTGTCGTCCTTGAACCAGGGCTCGTACGCCGGTTCGTCCGTCGCGATCGTCAGCCTGCCGGACGCCTTGGTGGCCAACGCGCCCTTGGTGCAGCTCTTGGCGGCCGAACCGGACGGGTCCGCCGACGCCTTCTCCTCCGGCTGGGGAGCACAGCCGACGGCGGTGGCGAGCAGGGCCAGGGTGGCCGCGGCTACGGCGCGGCGCAGTGCGCGAGGGGCAGGGTGCATGGCGCGAGATTGGCAGCGGAGCACCCGTTTGTCCAGGTCATGACGGTAACTGTCCGCATAGTGGGAACGGGTGTTGCGATCGTGTGAACCCGTTCCCACGGCGATGGGTCCCGGCCTGGGCCGCCGGTCGAGGGCGGGGTTGGAAGACCGGCGGCCCCTGCCGCGCAGGAGCCGTCGTCCTGTGCGGCGCTGCTACCAGTTGACTGCCCGACAGCGGACCTCGGGAGCGCGCACGCGCGTCGGGCGTGTGCGAAACGTTCACACGGGGCGCGCACCGTAGAACGCGCGCTGGTCGCGAGAGCGGGCGTGCGCTCCCAGGCCCCGGCGTGCGGCGGCCCGGAATGCGCACCCACCCGCCGCCCTCGCCCCGCTCACCACCCGCGCGCGTGCCACTCCGGCAGATGCGGCCGCTCCGCGCCCAGGGTGGTGTCGTTCCCGTGTCCGGGGTACACCCACGTCTCGTCCGGCAGTACGTCGAAGATCTTCGTCTCGACGTCGGAGATCAGGTCGGCGAACGCCTTCGGGTCCTTGTGCGTGTTGCCGACACCGCCCGGGAAGAGGCAGTCGCCGGTGAAGACGTGCGGGTGTCCGTGCGGATCGTCGTAGACCAGGGCGATGGACCCCGGCGTGTGCCCGACGAGGTGCCGCGCGGTGAGTTCCACGCGCCCGACCCTGATCACGTCACCGTCGTCGACCAGGACGTCGGTGGGCACCGGGATGCCGGGCGCGTCCTCCCGGCCGGCGTACGTCCGCGCGCCCGTGGCGTCGACGACCTCGGCGAGCGCCTGCCAGTGGTCGCCGTGCCGGTGCGTGGTGACGACGGACGCGATGCCGTCGTCACCGATCATGGAGAGCAGCGTGTGCGCCTCGTTGGCGGCGTCGATCAGGAGCTGCTCGTCGGTGGCCCGGCAGCGCAGCAGATAGGCGTTGTTGTCCATCGGGCCGACCGCGATCTTGGTGATCATCAGGTCCTTCAGCTCGTGGACGTCCGCCGGTCCGCCGACCTTGACCTCTCCGCTGTACGTCATGACGGCAGCCTATAGCGGGGAGTGCCGGCGGCACGGCCGTCGCGCTACAGCGGGGGCAGCTTCGGCAGCGGGCCCCCCGTGGCGTCCAGCGCGGCTCCGTCGCGGCGGCCGGCGAGCCAGCCCAGCAACTCGGCCGCGGGGCCGCTGACCGTGACCTGCGGTGCGGCCGCCTCGCGCCCCGTGCTCCACGCGCGCGTGCCGTCCGTGACACGGGTCGCCGGGACGTCCGGATGCCCGGAGAACCGCCGGGCCAGGAAGTCGATCTCCCGCTCGGTGAACTCCGCCGGAAGGTCCTCCAGCTCGTAGCCGACCCCGAGGTCCACATGGTGCAGCTCGACCTCGACCCACCGCCGGAACGGCACCCGGGCCGCGGAGTCGGTGACTCCATTGCGCAGCTCGACCGTGCGGGACCAGTCCGCGGGCACCGACCCCGTCCGCTGGAAGCGGGCGGCGCTCTCGCGCACGTCGACGAGCTGGGCGTCCAGCGGGCGGGGAGCGTCCCGCTCGATGTCGGCGTCCCGCGCCGCGGCGCTCGCGTACATGGGGCGGCCCTCGAGGACGTTGACGAGCGCGTCCGCGTTGCGGGCGACGTGGGCGAGGACGTGCCCGCGGCTCCAGCCGGGCAGCCGTGACGGCTCGGCGAGCGAGGCGTTGTCCAGTGCGGCGGCAGCGGTGAGGAGCCGCTCGGTCGCGTCACGTACACAGGCCAGGTCATGAGCGTGATCAATCATGGACCTGACCCTAGCCGGGCCACACGTTCGGGTGAAGGTGGTGAAGCCCGGCCGCAAATCGAAAGCACGTGCTATATCGTCGTGGGCGGCGTCGGGCATGCTGGATGCCCGGGGGTTGTTATGCAACCGGGAATCCGACCGGCGTTGTCAGTGGCTCCCCCTAGTCTCGAAGAAGCACGGGGGCCCCGCCCCTGTCACTTCTCTGAAGAAAGGTGCGGACCGGCGTGGCCGACCGTCTCATCGTCCGTGGAGCGCGCGAGCACAACCTGAAGAATGTCTCGCTCGACCTCCCGCGCGACTCGCTCATCGTCTTCACGGGCCTGTCGGGGTCGGGCAAGTCCTCGCTGGCCTTCGACACGATCTTCGCCGAGGGGCAGCGGCGCTACGTGGAGTCGCTCTCCTCGTACGCCCGGCAGTTCCTCGGTCAGATGGACAAGCCGGACGTGGACTTCATCGAGGGCCTCTCCCCGGCGGTCTCCATCGACCAGAAGTCGACCTCGCGCAACCCGCGCTCGACGGTCGGCACCATCACCGAGGTCTACGACTACCTGCGGCTCCTCTTCGCGCGCATCGGCAAGCCGCACTGTCCCGAGTGCGGTCGCCCGATCTCCCGCCAGTCGCCGCAGGCCATCGTCGACAGGGTCCTGGAACTGCCGGAGGGCAGCCGCTTCCAGGTGCTCTCCCCGCTGGTGCGCGAGCGCAAGGGCGAGTTCGTCGACCTCTTCGCCGACCTCCAGACCAAGGGCTACTCCCGCGCGCGCGTGGACGGCCGGACGATCCAGCTCTCGGATCCGCCGACGCTGAAGAAGCAGGAGAAGCACACCATCGAGGTGGTCGTCGACCGCCTCACGGTCAAGGAGTCCGCCAAGCGCCGGCTCACCGACTCCGTGGAGACCGCCCTCGGCCTGTCCGGCGGCATGGTCGTGCTCGACTTCGTCGACCTCGCCGAGGACGACCCCGAGCGCGAGCGCATGTACTCGGAGCACCTCTACTGCCCGTACGACGACCTGTCCTTCGAGGAGCTGGAGCCCCGCTCCTTCTCCTTCAACTCGCCCTTCGGCGCCTGCCCCGAGTGCACCGGCATCGGCACGCGCATGGAGGTCGATCCGGAGCTGATCGTCCCCGACGAGGACAAGTCCCTCGACGAGGGCGCCATCCACCCCTGGTCGCACGGGCACACCAAGGACTACTTCGGCCGGCTGATCGGCGCCCTCGCGGACGCGCTCGGCTTCCGCACCGACATCCCCTTCGCCGGCCTGCCGCAGCGGGCGAAGAAGGCCCTGCTGTACGGCCACAAGACCCAGATCGAGGTGCGGTACCGCAACCGGTACGGCCGCGAGCGCGTGTACACCACGCCCTTCGAGGGCGCCGTGCCCTTCGTCAAGCGACGGCACAGCGAGGCCGAGAGCGACGCCAGCCGCGAGCGCTTCGAGGGCTACATGCGCGAAGTGCCCTGCCCCTCCTGCGAGGGCACGCGCCTGAAGCCGATCGTCCTGGCGGTCACGATCATGGAGAAGTCGATCGCCGAGGTCTCCGCGATGTCGATCAGCGACTGCGCGGACTTCCTGGGCGAGCTGAAGCTCAACGACCGGGACAAGAAGATCGCCGAGCGGGTCCTGAAGGAGGTCAACGAGCGGCTGCGGTTCCTGGTCGACGTCGGCCTGGACTACCTCTCGCTCAACCGCGCGGCCGGCACCCTCTCCGGCGGCGAGGCCCAGCGCATCCGCCTGGCCACCCAGATCGGCTCCGGCCTCGTCGGTGTCCTGTACGTGCTGGACGAGCCGTCCATCGGCCTGCACCAGCGCGACAACCACCGGCTGATCGAGACCCTGGTCCGGCTGCGCGACATGGGCAACACGCTCATCGTCGTCGAGCACGACGAGGACACGATCAAGGTCGCCGACTGGGTCGTGGACATCGGCCCCGGGGCCGGCGAGCACGGCGGCAAGGTCGTGCACAGCGGCTCCCTGAAGGAGCTGCTCGTCAACGCCGAGTCGCAGACCGGCCAGTACCTCTCGGGCCGCAAGTCGATCCCGGTCCCGGACGTACGGCGCCCGCACGACCCGTCCCGCCGGCTCACCGTGCACGGCGCGCGCGAGAACAACCTGCAGGACATCGACGTGTCCTTCCCCCTGGGCGTGTTCACGGCCGTCACCGGCGTGTCCGGCTCCGGCAAGTCCACGCTGGTCAACGACATCCTCTACACGCACCTGGCCCGCGAGCTCAACGGCGCGCGCAACGTCCCCGGCCGGCACACGCGCGTCGACGGCGACGACCTGGTCGACAAGGTCGTGCACGTCGACCAGTCGCCCATCGGCCGCACCCCGCGGTCCAACCCGGCGACGTACACCGGCGTCTTCGACCACATCCGCAAGCTGTTCGCCGAGACCACCGAGGCGAAGGTCCGCGGCTACCTGCCCGGCCGTTTCTCCTTCAACGTCAAGGGCGGCCGCTGCGAGAACTGCGCGGGCGACGGCACGATCAAGATCGAGATGAACTTCCTCCCGGACGTCTACGTCCCGTGCGAGGTCTGCCACGGCGCCCGGTACAACCGGGAGACCCTGGAGGTCCACTACAAGGGCAAGTCCATCGCCGACGTGCTCAACATGCCGATCGAGGAGGCGACCGACTTCTTCGAGGCGGTCCCGGCCATCTCCCGGCACCTGCGGACCCTGAAGGACGTCGGCCTCGGCTACGTCCGGCTCGGCCAGTCCGCGACCACCCTGTCCGGCGGTGAGGCGCAGCGCGTGAAGCTCGCCAGCGAGCTGCAGAAGCGCTCCACCGGCCGCACGGTCTACGTCCTGGACGAGCCGACCACCGGTCTGCACTTCGAGGACATCAGCAAGCTGCTGACGGTCCTCTCCGGCCTGGTCGACAAGGGCAACACGGTCATCGTCATCGAGCACAACCTCGACGTGATCAAGACGGCCGACTGGATCGTCGACATGGGTCCCGAGGGCGGCGCCGGCGGTGGCCTGGTGGTGGCCGAGGGCACGCCCGAGGAGGTCGCCGGGGTTCCGGCCAGCCACACCGGCAAGTTCCTGCGCGAGATCCTCGGCGCCGACCGCATCAGCGATGCGGAGCCGGTGAAGGCGCCGCGGGGCGCGGCGGCCAGGAAGACCGCCGCGGCCGGCTCGGCGGCGAAGAGGACCGTGACGGCCAAGGCCAACAACACGGCGGTCAAGAAGGCCGCCGGGGCGGCGAAGAAGGCGGCACCGGCGAAGAAGACGACGCGGGCCCGCAAGGCCTGAGACGGACACGGCTGTGTCCTGAACCGTCATCGGAACGAACGTCGCCGGAAGAGCCGGAAGAAGCGGCGCCCCGCGGGACCTCCCCGCGGGGCGCCGCTCGTTCCACCGCATCGGAGCAGGCCGGCCTCCCCCCGGCCCCCTCCGACGCCCCGGCGCTCACTGGGCCCCGCCCCGCCCCGCCCCGGCCCGTTCTGCCCGGGTATCGTCGCCGTGCACGCACCCTGACCTGCTGGAGTCCCAGATGCCCGCACGCCCCTTCGCGCGCCGTCGTACCGTTCTTCGAGGGGCCGCCGTGGCCCCGGTCGCCGGGCTGGGACTGGCCGCCTGCGCGGCGCCCGGCGACGGCGGTCCGGCCGATGCGACGCCGACGGCGCCGGTCGACCTCGGTGCCGAGAGCGAGGTCGCGAAGGGCGGTGCCAAGCTCTACCGGGAGCGGAACGTGGTGGTCGGCCGGGAGGAGAGCGGCGCCCTCAAGGCGTACAGCACGATCTGCACGCACGCCGGGTGCCCCATCAACAAGCTCCAGGGCACGACCCTGGTGTGCCCCTGCCACGGCAGCCAGTTCGACGCGCTGACCGGCAAGGTGGTCCAGGCACCGGCCACCGAGCCGCTCAACGAGCTGCCGGTGAGGACGGCGAACGGCAGGATCATCGTCGGCCCGGGCGCCTGAGCCGCCGGGTCCCGCAGCGTCGCTCAGCCCCTTCCGTCACTCCCAGTCCCAGGCGATGCCGATCAGGCCGGGCCGGATCCGGGGCTCGACCAGGTGGACGCTGTGGTGCGGGCCGCTCACCGGCAGCTGGTGCCGTCCGCTGCGCGGGGCCGCCGGCGAGTGCTGGGTGAAGCGGTGGCAGCGCGTCGGCAGCGCGGCCGCGTCGAAGCCGACCTGCAGCGCGTACTGGCCGCCCGGGAAGCCGAACCGGTGGACGTACTCGCGGCAGACGCCCGCCGTGCCGTCCTCGATGCCGTACCGGAAGAGGAAGGTGTCGCCGGCGCGCAGCCGGGTGCCGAAGAGCAGCTCGGCCACCAGGACACCGGTGTCCTGGTCCCAGCGGACCCGCCCGGTGCGGCAGTTCTCCAGCGCGAGCACGGCCATCTCGCGCGGGCTGGAGCCGGGGTCGCCGTGGTGGACGGCGACGAAACGGTCGACGCCGTCGCGGTGGGCGCGCACGATGTGGTGGGACTCACGGCCCGCCAGCTCCCGGTGGGCGCCGATGCGCACGCGTTCGTGGTGGCCCAGGGTGTGCAGCCCGCCGTCGAGGAACCAGTCCAGTTCGACCTGGAGTCGGCTCAGGACGTCGGAGGCCTCGATCAGGGAGCGGTAGGAGCGGGCCGAGGGGCGGCCGGCGGCGGAGTGCCGGCCGGAGTCGGCGAGCAGCCGGATGAGGGACTCGTCCGGGAGCTGGAGGATCTCCTCCAGGGCCCGTACGGCGCGCAGGGACTCGGGCCGCTGGGGGCGCCGGGCGCCCTGTTGCCAGTAGCTCAGACTGGTGACCCCCACCTTCACCCCGTGCCGGGACAGATGGTGCTGCACACGCTGCAGCGGCAGCCCCCGGGCGGCGATCGCGGCGCGCAGCGCCACGTGGAAGGGGCCGCCCCGCAGGGCCGTGTCCAGTTCCGCGGTGGGGACGTCCGCGTGCTCTGTGGCGTGCCGCATGCACAGGGGCCTTTCTGTGAGTGTCACGACGGCTGGTCGGACCGCCCGCACGGGGCGCGGGGCCACCCCCGTGGGCGCCGGGAGCGCCCCTCTTCTCGCACACCGCGTCCGTACGCCGGTGCGCGCGGCCCCGAGTTCCCCCGCATTGAAGCGTGTTGACCAGACCGCGACAACACCTCGGACCGGTCACCGCCCGCTCCTGGCCGAGCCGCGCCCCCTGCGCACGGCCCCGCCCGACCCGCCTGCCGAGCGTTGTCCACAGGCCCGACGCGGTGTCGGTGCTCGCCAGTAGGGTGTGAGACATGGCCGATCCCTCCAGCTACCGCCCCAGGCCGGGAGACATCCCGGACTCTCCCGGGGTGTACAGGTTCCGTGACGAGCACCGCCGGGTGATCTACGTCGGAAAGGCGAAGAGCCTGCGCCAGCGCCTGGCGAACTACTTCCAGGACCTGGCGAACCTGCACCCGCGCACCCGGACGATGGTCACCACCGCCGCGTCCGTGGAGTGGACCGTGGTGTCCACGGAGGTCGAGGCGCTGCAGCTGGAGTACTCCTGGATCAAGGAGTACGACCCCCGGTTCAACGTCAAGTACCGCGACGACAAGAGCTACCCGTACCTCGCGGTGACGATGAACGAGGAGTTCCCCCGCGTCCAGGTGATGCGCGGTCACAAGAAGAAGGGCGTCAGGTATTTCGGCCCGTACGCGCACGCGTGGGCCATCCGGGACACGGTCGACCTGCTGCTGCGCGTCTTCCCCGTGCGCACCTGCTCCGCCGGTGTGTTCAAGAACGCGGCCCGCACCGGCCGGCCCTGCCTGCTCGGCTACATCGGCAAGTGCTCCGCCCCCTGCGTCGGCCGGATCACCCCGGAGGACCACCGGGATCTGGCCGAGGAGTTCTCCGACTTCATGGCCGGCCGCACCGGCACGTACCTGCGCCGTCTGGAGAAGCAGATGACCCGGGCGGCCGAGGAGATGGAGTACGAGCGGGCGGCCCGCCTGCGCGACGACATCGAGGCCCTGAAGAAGGCCATGGAGAAGAACGCGGTCGTGCTCGCCGACGCGACCGACGCCGACCTCGTCGCCGTCGCCGAGGACGAGCTGGAGGCGGCCGTGCAGATCTTCCACGTGCGCGGCGGGCGGGTGCGCGGCCAGCGCGGCTGGGTGACCGACAAGGTCGAGGAGGTCACCACCGGCGCCCTCGTCGAGCACGCCCTGCAGCAGCTGTACGGTGAGGAGACCGGGGACGCCGTTCCCAAGGAGGTCCTGGTCCCGGCCCTGCCCGAGCCGGTGGAGCCCGTCCAGGAGTGGCTCGCGGAGCGCCGCGGGGCGGGCGTCTCCCTGCGCATCCCGCAGCGCGGCGACAAGAAGGCGCTCATGGAGACCGTGCAGCGCAACGCCCAGCAGGCTCTCGCCCTGCACAAGACCAGGCGCGCCTCCGACCTGACCACCCGCTCGCGCGCCCTGGAGGAGATCGCCGAGGCCCTCGACCTGGACAGCGCCCCGCTGCGCATCGAGTGCTACGACATCTCGCACCTGCAGGGGGACGACGTGGTCGCCTCCATGGTCGTCTTCGAGGACGGTCTGCAGCGCAAGAGCGAGTACCGGCGCTTCCAGATCAAGAGCTTCGCCGGCCAGGACGACGTGCGCTCCATGCACGAGGTGATCACCCGCCGCTTCCGGAGGTACCTCGCGGAGAAGGAGCGGACGGGGGAGTGGGCCGACGGCGAGACGGTCGCGGCGGACGGCGAGGGCGCCCTGCCCGACGGCGAGCCGCTCGCCGGCTCCCTCAAGGACGACGACGGCCGGCCCAGGAAGTTCGCCTACCCGCCCCAGCTCGTCGTGGTCGACGGTGGCCAACCGCAGGTCGCCGCGGCCCGGCGCGCACTCGACGAGCTGGGCATCGACGACATCGCCGTCTGCGGCCTCGCCAAGCGCCTGGAGGAGGTCTGGGTACCCGGCGAGGACGACCCGGTGGTGCTGCCCCGCACCAGCGAGGGCCTGTACCTGCTGCAGCGGGTCCGCGACGAGGCCCACCGCTTCGCGATCACCTACCAGCGCACCAAGCGCGCCAAGCGCTTCCGCGCCGGCCCCCTGGACGACGTGCCCGGCCTCGGCGAGACCCGCAAGCAGGCGCTCATCAAGCACTTCGGCTCGGTGAAGAAGCTGCGGTCCGCAACGGTCGAGCAGATCCAGGAGGTGCCCGGCATAGGCCGCAAGACGGCCGAGACCATCGCGGTGGCCCTCGCCCAGGCGGCTCCGGCCGCACCCGCCGTGAACACGGCGACGGGAGAGATCATGGAGGACGAGGAACCCGCACCGACGCAGGGTCCCTCGGGGGAGCCCGTGACAGCGGGCGCCCCGGACGAACGACGGGGGCAGGAGACATGACCGAGCACGACGCACAGCCCGCAGCGGACCGAGAACAGGCGGACCGGGAACAGACGGTCGCGGGGGAGCCGCAGCACGCGGCGCAGGAAAACGGAGCACAGGTGAGTACGGACGTCACGCCGGCCGGGACCCCCGAAGCGGCCATCCCCGAGCTGGTGATCATCTCCGGCATGTCCGGAGCGGGCCGCTCGACCGCGGCCAAGTGCCTGGAGGACCTCGGCTGGTTCGTCGTGGACAACCTCCCGCCCGCCCTGATCCCCACCATGGTGGAGCTGGGCGCCCGCTCGCAGGGCAACGTGGCGCGGATCGCGGTCGTCGTCGACGTGCGCGGCCGACGCTTCTTCGACAACCTCCGGGAGTCGCTGGCGGACCTGGAGTCCAAGCACGTCACCCGGCGGATCGTCTTCCTGGAGTCCTCCGACGACGCCCTGGTGCGCCGCTTCGAGTCGGTGCGCCGCCCGCACCCCCTGCAGGGCGACGGCCGCATCGTCGACGGCATCGCCGCCGAGCGGGAACTGCTGCGCGAGCTGCGCGGCGACGCCGACCTGGTGATCGACACCTCCAGCCTCAACGTGCACGAGCTGCGCGCCAAGATGGACGCCCAGTTCGCCGGCGAGGAGGAGCCCGAGCTGCGGGCCACGGTGATGTCCTTCGGGTTCAAGTACGGCCTGCCGGTCGACGCCGACCTGGTCGCCGACATGCGCTTCCTGCCCAACCCGCACTGGGTTCCGGAGCTGCGCCCGTTCACCGGCCTCAACGAGGAGGTCGCCGCCTACGTCTTCAACCAGCCCGGCGCCAAGGAGTTCCTCGACCGGTACGCCGAACTGCTGCGGCTCATCGCGGCCGGCTACCGGCGCGAGGGCAAGCGGTATGTGACCATCGCCATCGGCTGTACCGGCGGCAAGCACCGCTCGGTCGCGATGTCGGAGAAGCTCGCCGCGCGCCTGGCGGCCGAGGGCGTGGAGACGGTGGTCGTGCACCGGGACATGGGACGGGAATGACGGAACGTACACCGCGGCTGAGCAGGCTGCGCCGGGTCGTGCCGGAGGGCCGGGCGAGCCGCGGCGCCGCCCGGCCGGCCGAGGCCCGCGGCGGCCGACCCCGCCGGCGCGGCACCCAGCCCAAGGTCGTCGCCCTGGGCGGCGGCATGGGCCTGTCCGCCTCGCTCGCCGCGCTGCGCCGGATCACCGGCGACCTCACCGCCGTGGTCACGGTGGCCGACGACGGCGGCTCCAGCGGGCGCCTGCGCGACGAGCTGGGCGTGCTGCCGCCCGGCGACCTGCGCAAGGCGCTGGCCGCGCTGTGCGGGGACGACGACTGGGGCCAGACCTGGGCCAGGGTCATCCAGCACCGCTTCCAGTCGCAGGGCGACCTGCACGACCACGCGGTCGGCAACCTGCTGATCGTCGCCCTCTGGGAGCAGCTCGGCGACCATGTGCAGGCGCTGGACCTGGTCGGCAAGCTGCTCGGCGCGCAGGGGCGGGTGCTGCCCATGTCCGCCGTGCCGCTGGAGCTGCAGGCCCTGGTCAAGGGGCACGACCCGGAGCGGCCCGAGGACGTCGACACCGTCCGGGGGCAGGCGACCGTCGCCCTCACCCCCGGCGAGGTGCAGTCCGTGCATCTCGTGCCGCACGACCCGCCCGCCGTCCCCGAGGCGGTCGCCGCCGTCCTGGACGCGGACTGGGTGGTGCTCGGGCCCGGCTCCTGGTTCTCCTCGGTGATCCCGCATCTGCTCGTCCCCGAGCTGCTGGACGCGCTCACCGAGACCAAGGCGCGCAAGGTCCTGTCCCTGAACCTCGCCCCGCAGCCGGGAGAAACCGAGGGCTTCTCCCCGCAGCGTCATTTGGAGGTTTTGGGGCGACACGCCCCTAAACTCGCCCTGGACGTGGTGCTGGCCGACGAGGCCGCGGTGCCCGACCGCGACTCGCTCACCGAGGCCGCCAAGCGGCTGGGAGCCGCGGTCGAGCTGGCGCCGGTGGCCCGGACCGACGGCAGCCCCCGGCACGACCCGGAGCTGCTGGCCGCCGCGTACGACCGTATTTTTCGGATGCATGGAAGGATCGGCCCATGGCGATGACGGCAGCGGTGAAGGACGAGATCTCCCGGCTCCCCGTCACCCGGACCTGCTGCAGGAAGGCGGAGGTCTCCGCCATTCTGCGGTTCGCCGGCGGCCTCCACCTGGTGAGCGGGCGCATCGTGATCGAGGCGGAGCTGGACACCGCGATGGCGGCCCGCCGCCTCAAGCGGGACATCCTGGAGATCTTCGGCCACAGCTCCGAGCTGATCGTGATGGCACCCGGCGGGCTGCGCCGCGGCTCGCGGTACGTCGTACGCGTGGTCGCGGGCGGCGACCAGCTCGCGCGCCAGACGGGCCTGGTCGACGGCCGGGGCCGCCCGATCCGCGGTCTGCCCCCGCAGGTGGTCTCCGGAGCCACCTGTGACGCCGAGGCCGCCTGGCGCGGTGCCTTCCTGGCGCACGGCTCGCTCACCGAGCCGGGGCGCTCCTCCTCCCTGGAGGTGACCTGCCCGGGACCGGAGGCCGCGCTGGCGCTGGTCGGCGCCGCCCGCAGGCTCTCCATCGCCGCCAAGGCGCGCGAGGTGCGCGGGGTGGACCGGGTGGTCGTGCGCGACGGTGACGCGATCGGCGCCCTGCTGACCCGGCTCGGCGCGCACGAGTCGGTGCTGGCCTGGGAGGAGCGCCGGATGCGCCGCGAGGTGCGGGCCACGGCGAACCGTCTCGCCAACTTCGACGACGCCAACCTGCGCCGCTCGGCCCGCGCCGCCGTGGCCGCCGGCGCCCGGGTCCAGCGAGCCCTGGAGATCCTCGGTGACGAGGTCCCCGAGCATCTGGCCGCCGCCGGCCGGCTGCGCATGGAGCACAAGCAGGCCTCCCTGGAGGAGCTGGGTGCGCTCGCCGACCCGCCGCTGACCAAGGACGCGGTCGCGGGCCGGATCCGTCGCCTGCTGGCCATGGCCGACAAGCGCGCCGCCGACCTGGGCATCCCCGGCACGGAGGCCAACCTCAGCGAGGAGCTCGCGGACAACCTCGCCGGCTGACCGACAGCGCGTCACACACGCCGGTGCCTGCGCCCGTTCGGGTGGTCGGCACCGGCGTTTGCGTGTCCGTGATGCGGCCTTGACTCGATCATGAAGTGACATGAGCCTGGCAACCTGTTCGTCGCTGTGGCGAACCACCACTTGGGGGGTTCATGAGACACAGAGCGAGATCGATCCTCGCTGTCGGCACGCTCCTCCTCGCGGGAGCGGGCCTCGCACCCGTGGCGGCACCCGTCGCCCAGGCACAGACCGGACGCCCGGCCCCGTCCGACCCCGACGAGGTCAAGGTCTTCCACGCCCAGATCACCCGTGCACAGTTACCGCTCCTCCTCGAGGCCGGCCAGGACGGCACGGAACTCGGCGAGCAGATGGGCGGCGGCGGCCGGGCGACCGTCGAGGTCTACCTCACCCGCCGGCAGGCCGCGCAGCTCGGGAGGCGAGGCGTCCACCTCACCGAGCACACCCTCCCGGCCAGGGCCGCGGCCCGCGTGGAGGACGCCGCCGAGGGCGTGTTCCGCCCGTACAGCGGAAGCGGCGGCCTGAAGGAGGAGATCCTTCGCACCGCCCAGGCCCACCCCGGCCTCACCAAGGTCGAGTCCATCGGCCGGACCGTGGGCGGCAAGGACATCCTCGCCCTGAAACTGACCAGGAACGCGAAGAAGTCCGAGGACGGCTCCAGGCCCTCCGTGCTCTACATGTCCAACCAGCACGCGCGCGAGTGGATCACGCCGGAGATGACCCGCCGGCTGATGCACTACTACCTGGACCACTACAAGACCGACAAGCGCATCAGGAAGATCGTCGACTCCACCGAACTGTGGTTCGTGATCTCGGCCAACCCCGACGGCTACGACTACACCTTCAAGAGCCCCGGCACCCGCCTGTGGCGCAAGAACCTGCGGGACGTCAACGGCGACGGCGTCATCGGCACGGGCGACGGCGTCGACCTCAACCGCAACTTCCCCTACAAATGGGGCTACGACGACGAGGGCTCGTCCCCCGACCCCGCCGACGAGACCTACCGCGGCGCGCGCCCCGAGTCCGAGCCCGAGACCAAGGCCCTGGACTCCTTCGAGAAGCGCGTCGGGTTCCGGTACGCCGTCAACTATCACTCGGCCGCCGAACTCCTCCTCTACGGCGTCGGCTGGCAGGTCGCCACAGCCACCCCGGACGACGTCCTCTACAAGGCGCTCGCCGGCACCCCCGACAACCCGGCCATCCCGGGCTACCATTCACAGATTTCCTCGGAGCTGTACACCACCAACGGCGAGGCGGACGGCCACGCGTCGAACGTCAACGGCACGGCGATGTTCACCCCCGAGATGTCGACCTGCGAGACCGCGTCGGACGCCGACCCCAACGACGCCTGGAAGCCCGAGGACTGCCGGTCCGTCTTCGACTTCCCCGACGACGAGAAGCTGATCCAGCGGGAGTTCGAGAAGAACGTCCCCTTCGCGCTCTCCGTCGCCGAGACCGCCGTCCACCCCGACCGGCCGGTCTCCTCGGTCGGCCTGAGCGCCGCCGACTTCACGCCGGCCGCGTTCAGCACCTCGTACGCGCGCGGCGCGGACCAGGAGGTCGCGGTCGTCGCCCGCAGATCGGTCCGGGACAAGAGGCTCAGGTACCGCGTCGACGGCGGCCGTACGCACGAGCGGACGCTCAAGCCCTGGAAGGGCGGCCGCACCTACGGCGGCGAGGACAACCTCTACTTCGACGAGTACCGGGCCACCGTGCCGGGCGCCCAGCCGGGCGACCGGGTCGAGGTGTGGTCCACCGGCAGGACCAGGAGCGGCAAGAAGGTCTCCGGCCCGCACTTCACCTACGCCGTCGCGAAGCGCCCCGAGGCGGACACCCTCGTCGTCGCCGAGGAGGGCGCGGCCGCCGGCCAGGCACGGACGTACGCGGACGCGGTCCGGGCGGCCGGACACCGGGCGCTCGTCTGGGACGTCGCCACCCAGGGAGCCCCCGACGCGCTCGGCGTGCTGAAGCACTTCAGGACCGTCGTGCACTACTCGGGCGCCGCCGGACCGGGCAACGCCACCCAGCTCCAGTTGCGCGCCTACCTCAACGAGGGCGGCAGGCTGATCGAGGCCGGCGAGCTGGCCGGTGGCAGCGTCGACCTCGGCGACGGCACCCTCTCGGACGACTTCAGCCAGTACTACCTGGGCGCCTACAGCCGCACGTCCCTCAAGGGAGCCACCGGGTTCACCGGTTCCGGCGCCCTCGCCGGCTACAGCGGCGCCCTCGGGGACGCACCCGGCAACCCGCTGGACAAGGCCGGCAGCTACAGCGTCACCTCCGACGAGCTGCCCGCCGCCACCCACCCGCAGTTCAGCAGCGCCGGTGCGGGCCGGTTCGCCGGCACCACCGACCCGTACGGGCCGTACAGCGGCACGTACATGGCGGCGGCCGTGCACACCGACAACGCCTACAAGCGCCTCACCCGCACCATCGACCTCACCGGTGTCACGGCGGCCGACGCGCCCGCCCTCCGCGCCCGGATGCTGTGGGACACCGAGCCGGGCTACGACCACGCGGTGGTCGAGGCACACACCGTGGGCGCCGACGACTGGACCACCCTGCCGGAGGCGGGCGGCGCCACCCGGTCCGCCGTACCGTCCGAGTGCGGAGGCGGGTTCCTCATCGGCGAGCACCCCTGGCTGCGGCACTACCTGACGCTCGCGGACGGCGCCTGCACCCCGTCCGGCACCACCGGCTCGTGGCACAGCCTCACCGGCAGCTCCGGCGGCTGGCGGCAGGTGGGCTTCGACCTGAGCGCGTACGCCGGCAAGCGCGTCGAGGTCTCGATCGGCTACGTCACCGACCCGAGCACCGGCGGGCACGGCGTCCTCGTCGACGACGCGTCGCTCGTCGTCGGCGGCACGGCGAAGGAGACCGAGGGCTTCGAGACGTCGCTGGGCGCCTGGAGCGTGGCCGGACCGCCCGCGGGCAGTCCGGAGGTCCGCAAGGACTGGACGCGCACCGGAGCGCTCTTCCGGACCTACGCGGCGGTCACCACGGACGACACCGTGCTGCTCGGATTCGGGCTCGAACAGGTGCCGTCGGCGGCCGGCCGGGCGGCCCTGCTGAGGAAGGCGTACGCCTCGCTCGACAGGTGAGCGCGACCCCCTCTCAACGGTGCACGGAGAGGGGGTCATCAGGTGAGCCGACCCGCTCACGAACGAGTGAAAAGGGCGTCGGCGGGCACCGGCATTCCATAACAAAGAACAGCGAAACGACCGCCGTTCCGGCACGGTCCGTACCCTACTGGCCGGTACGGACCGCCTGCCCGTGTATGCGGCATCTCGATGTCACCCCGGGGGCCCCGGAGAGGTAGGGTCGGGGGTGGTCGGGGACATCCCAAATACAGCTCGCCGGCACCGCATGGCCGGCGTACCAACGAGGAGATCGGTTCGTGACGATCCGCGTAGGCATCAACGGCTTCGGCCGCATCGGGCGTAACTACTTCCGCGCGCTGCTGGAGCAGGGTGCGGACATCGAGGTCGTGGCTGTCAACGACCTGGGTGACACCGCGACCACCGCGCACCTGCTCAAGTACGACACGATCCTGGGCCGCCTGAAGCAGGAGGTCTCCCACACCGCCGACACGATCACCGTCGACGGCCACACGATCAAGGTGCTCTCCGAGCGCAACCCGGCCGACATCCCCTGGGGCGAGCTGGGCGTCGACATCGTCATCGAGTCGACCGGCATCTTCACGAAGAAGGACGACGCCGCCAAGCACATCGCCGGTGGCGCCAAGAAGGTCCTCATCTCGGCCCCGGCCAAGGACGAGGACATCACCATCGTGATGGGCGTCAACCAGGACAAGTACGACGCCGCCAACCACCACGTCATCTCCAACGCCTCCTGCACCACCAACTGTGTGGCGCCGATGGCGAAGGTCCTCGACGAGAACTTCGGCATCGTCAAGGGCCTGATGACGACGGTGCACGCGTACACCAACGACCAGCGCATCCTGGACTTCCCGCACAAGGACCTGCGCCGCGCCCGTGCCGCCGCCGAGAACATCATCCCGACCACCACCGGTGCCGCCAAGGCCACCGCCCTGGTGCTGCCGCAGCTCAAGGGCAAGCTGGACGGCATCGCCATGCGCGTCCCGGTCCCGACCGGCTCGGTCACCGACCTGGTCGTCGAGCTCGGCCGCGAGGTCACCAAGGAAGAGGTCAACGCCGCCTTCCAGAAGGCCGCCGAGGGCGAGCTGAAGGGCCTGCTCGACTACACCGAGGACCCGATCGTCTCCTCGGACATCGTCAACGCCCCGGCCTCCTGCACCTTCGACTCCTCCCTGACCATGGTCCAGGAGGGCAAGAACGTGAAGGTCATCGGCTGGTACGACAACGAGTGGGGCTACTCCAACCGCCTCGTGGACCTGACGGTCTTCGTCGGCAACCAGCTCTGAGCGCCGAAGCTCGAAGCAGCAGGACCTTGAAGTGAGAGCAGGGCTCGGGCAGCGCACCGCCGCGCTGTCCGGGCCCTGTCTCGCGTACGGACCACGCCCTCATACGATCAGGGGCATCACGAGCCCTCCTGTAGGAGTCCACTCAATGAAGACGATCGACGAACTTCTCGCCGCCGGCGTGAGCGGCAAGCGGGTCTTCGTCCGCGCCGACCTCAACGTGCCGCTCGCCAGCGGCACCATCACCGACGACGGCCGCATCCGCGCCGTGCTGCCCACCGTGAAGGCCCTCGCGGACGCGGGCGCCAAGGTGGTCGTCGCCTCGCACCTGGGCCGTCCCAAGGGCGCCCCGGACCCCGCCGTCTCACTCGCACCGGCCGCCTCCCGCCTGGGTGAACTCCTCGGCTCCGCCGTGGCCTTCGCGACCGACACCGTCGGGCAGTCCGCGCAGGACACCGTCAGGGGCCTGACCGACGGCCACGTCGCCGTCCTGGAGAACCTCCGCTTCAACCCCGGCGAGACCTCCAAGGACGAGGCCGAGCGCGGCGCCTTCGCCGACCGGCTGGCCGCCCTCGCCGACGTGTACGTGGGCGACGGCTTCGGGGCTGTCCACCGCAAGCACGCCTCGGTGTACGACCTGCCGGCCCGCCTGCCGCACTACGCCGGCTACCTCATCGCCACCGAGGTCGGCGTCCTGAAGAAGCTCACCGAGGAGGTCAAGCGCCCCTACGTGGTCGCGCTCGGCGGCGCCAAGGTCTCCGACAAGCTCGCCGTCATCGACCAGCTCCTCGGCAAGGCCGACCGCCTGCTCATCGGCGGTGGCATGGCCTACACCTTCCTCAAGGCCAAGGGCTACGAGGTCGGCATCTCCCTCCTCCAGGAGGACCAGGTCCCGGTCGTCACCGAGTACCTGGAGCGGGCCGAGAAGCAGGGCGTGGAGCTGGTCCTGCCCGTCGACGTCGTGGTGGCCCGCCAGTTCCCGGACCTCAAGGCGCAGGCGCCCACCGAGCACGCCGTGGTCGACGCCGACAAGATCCCGGCCGACCAGGAGGGCCTGGACATCGGCCCGAAGACCCGGGAGCTGTACGCCTCGAAGCTCGCCGACGCCCAGACCGTGTTCTGGAACGGCCCCATGGGTGTCTTCGAGCACCCGGACTACGCCGAGGGCACCAAGGCGGTCGCCCAGGCCCTCGTGGACGCCGACGGGTTCACCGTCGTCGGCGGCGGCGACTCCGCCGCGGCCGTGCGTACGCTCGGCTTCGACGAGAAGGCATTCGGCCACATCTCGACCGGTGGCGGCGCCTCCCTCGAATACCTCGAGGGCAAGACGCTCCCCGGCCTCGCCGCACTGGAGGACTGACCCCGCATGACGACTCGCACGCCGCTGATGGCGGGCAACTGGAAGATGAACCTCAACCACCTCGAGGCCATCGCGCACGTCCAGAAGCTCGCCTTCGCCCTGGCCGACAAGGACTACGAGGCCGTCGAGGTCGCCGTCCTGCCGCCCTTCACCGACCTGCGCTCCGTGCAGACCCTGGTCGAGGGCGACAAGCTGAAGATCAAGTACGGCGCCCAGGACATCTCGCAGCACGACTCCGGTGCCTACACCGGCGAGATCTCCGGCCCGATGCTGGCCAAGCTGAAGTGCACGTTCGTGGCGATCGGCCACTCCGAGCGCAGGCAGTACCACGACGAGACCGACGAGATCGTCAACGCCAAGGTCAAGGCCGCCTACAAGCACGGCCTGACCCCGATCCTGTGCGTCGGCGAGGAGCTGGACGTCCGCGAGGCGGGCAACCACGTCTCCCACACCCTCACCCAGGTCGAGGGCGGCCTGAAGGACCTCCCGGCCGAGCAGGCCGAGACCGTCGTGATCGCCTACGAGCCCGTGTGGGCCATCGGCACCGGCAAGGTCTGCGGCGCCGAGGACGCCCAGGAGGTCTGCGCCGCCATCCGCGCCAAGCTCGCCGAGCTGTACTCCCAGGACGTGGCCGACAAGGTCCGCATCCAGTACGGCGGCTCCGTGAAGGCCGGCAACGTCGCCGAGATCATGGCGCAGGCCGACATCGACGGCGCCCTGGTCGGCGGTGCCTCGCTGGACGCCGACGAGTTCGTCAAGATCGTCCGCTTCCGCGATCAGTAGGACGAGCGGTGAGTAGGCGGTAGCGGCGATACGTCGTACCCTTGCGGGGGCGCAGCCGGAGTGCTGTGCCCCCGTCGTCCATCCGAATCCGAGGAAGTTGGTCCAGCCGTGGTTTTGGGGTTCTCGATCGCCCTGATCGTCTTCAGCCTGCTGCTGATGCTGCTGGTGCTGATGCACAAGGGGAAGGGCGGCGGCCTCTCCGACATGTTCGGTGGCGGTATGCAGTCCTCCGTCGGCGGCTCCTCGGTCGCCGAGCGCAACCTCGACCGCATCACCATCGTGATCGGTCTGCTGTGGTTCGCGTGCATCGTGGTCCTCGGCATCCTGATGAAGTCGAACAGCTGACGCCGCCGCGAAGGCACACATTCCATACGTAAGGCCCCATGTTCGGTACGCGCTCCTGTACGCGGCCTATCATGGGGCTTGCGTCTACGTGAGGGGTCGGTAACTCCCACCACTGGACGCGCGTTGGGCCTTACGTAGACTGAGGCGCTCGCGGCGAAGCGGAACGCCGACTCGCTTCGCGGCACCATCACGCAGGGAGTTACGACCGTGGCAAGTGGCAACGCGATCCGAGGAAGCCGGGTCGGGGCGGGGCCGATGGGCGAGGCCGAGCGCGGCGAGTCCGCGCCGCGTCTGCGCATCTCCTTCTGGTGCTCCAACGGGCACGAGACGCAGCCCAGCTTCGCCAGCGACGCGCAGGTGCCCGAGACCTGGGACTGCCCGCGTTGCGGCTTCCCGGCCGGTCAGGACCGGGACAACCCGCCGGACCCGCCGCGCACCGAGCCGTACAAGACGCACCTCGCGTATGTACGGGAGCGGCGCAGCGACGCGGACGGCGAGGCGATCCTCGCGGAGGCGCTCGCCAAACTGCGCGGCGAAATCTAGGACTTCACCGGCCGGGCCCCCAGGGTGCCTGGCCGGAGCGGTTTCGCCGGACTGAGAGCCGCTGCCTCGAAGCACTTCCTGTGTCACCTCGCTGATACCCGCGTGTCAGCCGGACGTACCTGTTGTTGCCCGCGTGGACGGCGCCGCGACCGCCGTGCCACCAGCTGATCAACTAGGTTGGGACCGGCAGCGGGGCAAGGTACGCAGCAGGACAGACGCAGGAGAGAAGGCTGAAGTCGGACATGAACGCAGACGGCCGTACCAGGCTCAACCAGACCCCCGAGTGGACCGCGCTCGCCAAGCACCGCGAGGAGCTGGCCGACACCGGTCTGCGGGAGCTGTTCGCCGCCGATCCGGGGCGCGGCACCGGGTACACCCTCCAGGTCGGCGACCTGTACATCGACTACTCGAAGCACCTGGTCACCGACGAGACGCTGCGGCTGCTGCGGGAGCTGGCCGCCGCGACGGACGTCTTCGGCCTGCGGGACGCCATGTTCCGCGGCGAGAGGATCAACGTCACCGAGGACCGGGCGGTCCTGCACACCGCGCTGCGGGCCCCGCGGGACGCGGTGATCGAGGTCGACGGGGAGAACGTCGTACCGAAGGTGCACGCGGTGCTGGACAAGATGGGCGACTTCGCCCGGCGCGTCCGCTCCGGGGAGTGGACGGGCCACACCGGCCGGCGCATCAAGAACGTGGTCAACATCGGCATCGGCGGCTCCGACCTCGGCCCGGCGATGGCCTACGAGGTGCTGCGCGCCTTCACCGACCGCGACCTCACCGTCCGCTTCGTCTCCAACGTCGACGGCGCCGACCTGCACGAGGCCACCCGAGACCTGGACCCGGCCGAGACGCTGTTCATCATCGCCTCGAAGACGTTCACGACGATCGAGACGATCACCAACGCCACCTCGGCCCGCAAGTGGGTGCTGGACGCCCTCGGCGACGACGCCGCCGTGGCCCGGCACTTCGTGGCCCTGTCCACGAACGCCGAGAAGGTCGCCGAGTTCGGCATCGACACGGCCAACATGTTCGAGTTCTGGGACTGGGTCGGCGGCCGGTACTCCTACGACTCGGCGATCGGCCTGTCCCTGATGATCGCCATCGGCCCGGACCGGTTCCGGGAGATGCTCGACGGCTTCCGCCTGGTCGACGACCACTTCCGCACCGCGCCGCCCGAGGCCAACGCCCCGCTGCTGCTGGGCCTGCTGGGCATCTGGTACGGCAACTTCCACGACGCCCAGTCGCACGCGGTGCTGCCGTACAGCCACTACCTGTCGAAGTTCACCGCCTATCTGCAGCAGCTCGACATGGAGTCCAACGGCAAGTACGTGGCGCGGGACGGCCGGCAGACCGACTGGCAGACCGGGCCGGTCGTCTGGGGCACGCCGGGCACCAACGGGCAGCACGCCTACTACCAGTTGATCCACCAGGGCACCAAGCTGATCCCGGCGGACTTCATCGGCTTCGCCGCGCCGGTCGCCGAGCTGAGCGGGGAACTGCGGGCCCAGCACGACCTGTTGATGGCCAACTTCTTCGCCCAGACCCAGGCCCTCGCCTTCGGCAAGACGGCCGAGGAGGTCCGCGCGGAGGGCGTGCCCGAGGAGCTGGTCCCGCACAAGACGTTCCGGGGCAACCGGCCGACGACCACGATCCTCGCGCGCGAGCTGACGCCGTCCGTGCTCGGCCAGCTCATCGCCCTCTACGAGCACAAGGTGTTCGTGCAGGGCGCGGTGTGGAACATCGACTCCTTCGACCAGTGGGGCGTGGAGCTGGGCAAGGTCCTCGCCAAGCGCGTCGAGCCCGCGCTCACCGAGGGCGCACAGGTGCCGGGCCTGGACGCCTCGACGACGGCACTCGTGGCCCGCTACCGCGAGCTGCGCGGCCGCGGCTGACCCGCCGCCCTCCTCGGGCGTGCCCGGTCCGGCGTCAGGTCACCGCGCTCAGCGTGTCGGCCAGGCGCCGCCGGGCCGCACGGGCCGCCGGAAGGGCGGCGAGGGCGGCGGCGCCCAGGACCGCGCCCGCACCCAGCAGGAGCAGCAGGCCGGCCGGGGGCGCCTGGGCGATCCCCGCGCCGATGCCGCTGGAGTCGCCCTGGGCGTCGATCAGCCGGCGGGCCAGCGGCAGCCCCAGCGCCGTAGCGGCGACGACCGCCGCCAGCGCCGTACAGGTCGTCGCCGTGACGGTGATCGCGGTGATCTGGCGGGGGGACATGCCGATCGCCCGCAGCGCCAGTACGTCCCGCTCGCCCTCGCGGACACTGCCGCCGATCGCGGTGAGCAGGTCGACGAGCCCGATGAGCGCGAGCACGGCGATCAGCCCGGCGACGACCGCGCGCAGCGGGGAGAGCCCGTCGGCCGGATTCGTCACCGGGTGCACCTCCAGATGCCCGCCGCCGGCCGCCGCGAGCGCCGAGGCGACCCGCTGCGGGTCGGCGCCCGGGCGCAGCCGGAGCTCGTAGAAGGCGGGGGACAGCTCCGGGTCGTAGTCGCGCAGGGTGTCCAGGGAGGTCGTCACCACCCGGCCGGCGTTCTGCGGCTCGATGCTGCGGCCCACGATGTGCAGGATCTGCGGCCGCGAACCGACCGTGATCCGCACCCAGTCGCCGACCCGGCGGTGCAGCAGGTCGAGCAGGCCCTGGCCGGCCACCGCCTCCTCCGGTCCCCGCGCGGCCCGGCCCTCGGCGAGCGTGCTCGGATAGGGCCGGGCGTCCGTGCCGACGCCGCGCAGGGCGAAGGTGCCGGTCTGGCCGGGGAGCAGCGCGGCCACCTCCACCCCGGGGTAGGCGTCGGCGACCTCGGGGTTCGCCGCCAGCACGGACCGTACGGCGGGGTCGCTGATGCCGTCGTCCGCGCGGACCGTGAGGGTCGTGGGCAGGCCCATCCGCTGCGGGCTGCTGTGGAACCGGTCGAGCGTGGTCCACGCGCTGAGCGCCACCACGACGAGCAGCAGCGGAAGCGTCAGCCGGGCCACCCCGGCCAGCGACCGGCCCCGGCCCGCGAACGCCTTGTGGCAGCCCAGCACCAGCGCGGCCGGCAGCCGCAGCCCCAGCGCCCGCCGGGCCAGGCCCGTCAGCCGGGCGCCCGGCGCGGCCGACGGACGCGCCACCGGCACCGGGGAGATCCGGCCGGCCCGCCAGGCGGCGAGCCCCGTCGTCAGCCCGATGAACAGCACCGCGCCCACCGGCACCGCGAACAGGGCCACGGTGCGCCCCGGCAGCCCCTGCCAGACGCCCACCGCGTCCCCGAGCCGCCCCGGGATCCGGCTGCCCAGACCCTCGGTGAGCGCGGCGGCGGCCACCGCCCCCAGCGCGGCGTACGCCAGATGCTGGAGCAGGAAGATCCGCACCACCTGGCCGGGCGTGAACCCGATGGCCTTCAGCACCGACAGGTCCCGCAGATGGCCCCGGATCCGGGTGCCGATCGCCCCGTGCACGGCCAGCCCCGCGGCCGCCAGGGCACCCAGGCCGAACAGCCCGAGCACCTGGCCGAGCAGCCGGTTGTCGCCCTGCGCCGCGGCCCGGGCCTGCTGCCAGGTGGAGACCTCCCCGACCGCGCTCGCGCCCAGCACGGTCACGGCACGCTGCACCACGTAGTCCGTGTCGGCCGGATCGCTCAGGCGCAACCCGGTCACCTGGCCGTTCGGGGCGCGCACGGCGGACGGCAGCGCCCAGACGAGCCCCGGCTGCGCACCCGGGCTGTACCCCGGCTCGGCGCTGTCGGCGACGCCCTCGACGGTCAGCGTGCGGGCCGTGCCCGGCAGGGTGAGGGTGTCGCCGGGCTCGACCAGCAGGGCCCGGGCGAGCCGGCTCTCCAGGACCACGCCGTCCGGCTCGTCCCGGTCCAGCCAGCGCCCCGCGGTGAGCAGCGGGCCGCCGATCGAGGGCAGGCGCGGGGTGCCGCGCAGTTCGACGGCGGCCCGGGTGCCGCGGGAGGCGACGGTGACGGACTCGGTGGGGTACGGCCCGGCGACGGACTCCACGCCGTTCACCCGGGCGAGCTTGCCGGCGTCGGCGCCGGCGGCCGTGTGGATCCACACGTGCGCCCCGCGCACCTGGGTGAAGACCCGCTGCCAGGGGTTGGTGGCATAGCCGAACAGGGCGGCGGCCAGCAGCAGCGAGGCGACGATGCCCGCCGTGGCGAGCGTGATGAACAGCGCCTCGCCGCGGTGCGCGCGCAGATCGGAGTGGGCCCAGCGCAGGGTGGCTCGCATGCGCTCAGCCTCCGGTCGTGGGACGGTCGTGCATCCGGATCAGTCCCTCAGCTCCAGCACGCCCGAGGTCCCGGGCTTGCGGGACGGGGTGCCGTCCAGCGCGGCGTCGTCGGCTATGCGGCCGTCGAAGAAGCTGATCACCCGGTCCGCGGCGCTCGCCAGCCGGGCGTCGTGCGTGACGAGCACGATGCTCTGCCCCCGGCCGTGGAAGCGGGACAGAAGCCGCATCACTTCGCGGGTGCCCTTGCTGTCCAGGCTGCCGGCGGGCTCGTCCGCCAGCAGCAGCGGCGGATGGTTGACCAGGGCGCGGGCCAGCGCGACCCGCTGCTGCTCACCGCCGGACAGCTCGCCCGGCATGCTGCGTTCCTTGCCCTCCAGCCCCAGCTCGGCCAGCAGCTCCTCGCGCTCGGCGCGGGCCCGCTTCGGCGGGACTCCGGCGAGCAGGGCGGGCAGCTCGACGTTGTCGGCGACGGACAGGTTCGACACCAGGTTGAAGAACTGGAAGACGATGCCGATCGCCTTGCGGCGCTCCACCGCCCAGCGGGCCTCGCCGAAGGAGTCCGTGCACCGGCCGTCCAGCCAGATGCTGCCCTTGTCCGGCCGCTGCAGGCCGCCGAGCAGGTGCAGCAGCGTGGACTTCCCGGCGCCGGACGGTCCGGTGACCGCCACGAACTCGCCGCGCGCCACGCTCAGGTCGACCCCGCGCACGGCGCGTGCGGGGGCGCCCTCGCCGTAGTGGGTCTTCACCAGGCCCTCGGCACGCAGCACGGGAACGGCAGAGCCGTCGCTCACTCCAGCTCCTCCAGTTCCTCCTGGCACCGCTCCAGCCAGTCGAGGTCGGCCTGCAGATGCAGCATGGCGCCCTCGATGAGCAGCTGGGCGATGCGGTTGTCCCGGTTCTCGGCCGCGGACAGTTTCGACAGGTTGCGCATGGTGTTGAGGTACTGGCGCCGCTGCTTGTTGATGAGGGCGATCTGGTCGGCGAGACCGGTCTGCGGGGCGAGGGCGAGCTTCATGAAGAACTCGTCCCGCACCCGCGGCTCGTCCTCGGTCTCCTCGAACCAGGCGTGCAGCGCTTCCCGCCCGGCGTCGGTGAGGTGGTAGACCTTCTTGTTGGGCCGGCTCGACTGCTCGACGTCCTCGCCCTCGATCAGCCCCGACTTCTCGAGGCGGCCGAGGGTGACGTAGATCTGGCCGACGTTCGGCTGAGGGTACGCGGACCCCAGCAGTTGCTCAAGGTCCTGCTTCAGCTCGTAGCCGTGGGCGGGGCCGCGCGCGAGGAGTGCCAGGAGGGGCAGGCGCACTCGTGCTCTCCTCCTGTCTGCTCACAATGTGCTCCAGGCCCTAGTATCGCCCATACCTAACAGGTATACATGGCCCTTGATGCCGGCGAAGGCGCCAGTGTGCAAGGAGGAACCTATGCGGTGGATGCGCGCCGCGGGTAGGGGTCTCCTCGTACTCGTCGTGATCATGACCGGGTACGTCGCCTCCGGGGTCCGTCCCGGAGAGGCGGAGGCGGGCGGCGGACGTGGCCCGCTGACCCTGGCCACCGCCGGTGACCTCACCGGCTATCTCGGACCGCTGCTGCAGGGCTGGAACCGGACCCACCCCGGCGAGAAGGTCACCCTCGTCGAGCTGCCGGACTCCGCCGACGAGACCCATGCGCAGATGACCACCGACCTGCGCGGCGGCGACCGGGGCCGGTTCGACGTGCTGAACATCGACGTCAACTGGACCTCGGAGTTCGCCGCTGCCGGCTGGATCCGCCCGCTGCCGCCGGGCCGCTTCCCGCTGCAGAGTTTCCTGGATCCGGTCGTCGGCACGGCCACCTACGACGGGCGTCTGTACGCCGTGCCCTACGTCACCAACGCCGGGCTGCTGCTGTACCGCAAGGACGTCCTGGCCAAGGAGGGCGTGCCGCCCCCGCGCACCTGGGCCGAGCTGGAGCACGACGCGAAGACCATCGCGCCGAAGTACGGCCTGGACGGCTATGCGGGTCAGTTCCTGCCCTACGAGGGCCTCACCGTCAACGCCGCCGAGGCCGTCTACTCGGCGGGCGGCAGCATCCTCGGCGGCGAGGGCACCCGTGTCACCGTCGACTCCGACGCCGCGCGCGAGGGCATCGGCTTCCTCGCCCGGGGCTTCAGGGAGGGCTGGATACCGAAGGAGGCGCTGACGTACAAGGAGGAGGAGTCCAAGGACGCCTTCCAGGCCGGCCGGCTGCTCTTCCTGCGCAACTGGCCCTACGCCTATGCCGTCGCCTCGGCCAAGGGCTCCAAGGTCGCCGGGAAGATCGGCGCCGTACCGCTGCCGGGGCCGCACGGGCCCGGGAAGAGCGTCCTCGGCGGCTCCAACCTGGCCGTCAACACCCACACCCGGCACCCCGCCTCCGCCGAGCGCCTCATCGCCTACCTCACGAGCGCGCCCGTCCAGCGCGAGGTGCTCACCCGGGGCGCGCTGCCTCCCGTGCGCGCCGCCCTCTACGACGACCCCGCTCTGATACGGCGGTTCCCCTATCTGCCGACCCTGCGCACCGCCGTCGAGCATGCCTCAGCGCGTCCCAAGAGCCCGCACTACGACCAGGTGAGCCTGGTGGTGCAGGCGGTCGTGCACGACGCGCTCACCGGTCACGAGACGCCCGCCGCGGCGGTGCGGCGACTGGCCCGGGAACTCGACGCCGTCGCCCGTCGATAGTTACTTGTTAAGTAACGCGGACATCTCATCTGCCTTCCTTCTGCCCTGGTAAGTCCGTATTTGCGCGGCCAACTCCCCGGTAGCTTCTGTTCTTTTCATTGACACCCTTACGACGCGCCTACTTAACATGCATGCATAACTGCTGCCCTTCACAGAGACAGGCCCCAGGGTTGAACAGGCATCATTGGTGGCGTGACGCGGTGATCTACCAGGTCTACGTCCGCAGCTTCCTCGACAGCACCGGAGACGGCATCGGCGACCTGGCCGGCGTCCGCGCCGGGCTGCCGTACCTGAAGAAGCTCGGCGTCGACGGGATCTGGCTGAGCCCCTTCTACCCCTCGCCCCAGCACGACCACGGCTACGACGTGGCCGACTACTGCGGCGTCGACCCGCTCTTCGGCGATCTCGCCGAGTTCGACCTGCTGATGGCCGCCGCCCGGCGGCTCGGCATCAAGGTGCTCCTCGACATCGTCCCCAACCACTGCTCCAGCGAGCACCCCTGGTTCCGCGAGGCCCTGGACAGCGCGCCCGGCAGCCCGGCCCGCGCCCGCTTCCACTTCGCCGACGGCCGCGGAGCGGACGGCGAGGAGCCGCCCAACAACTGGCACGCCATGTTCGGCGGCCCCGCCTGGACCCGGGTCGGCGACGGCCAGTGGTACCTGCACATGTTCACGCCCGAACAGCCCGACTGGAACTGGCGCAACCCCGAGATCCCCGCCGAGTTCGAGCGCGTCCTGCGCTTCTGGCTCGACCGGGGTGTGGACGGCTTCCGCATCGACGTCGCCGCCGGCCTCTACAAGCACCCCGAGCTGCCCGACTCCGACGACCCGGAGGCCGACGCCCGCACCCGCGACTCGGTCAACCCGCTCGCCTGGAACCAGCCCGAGGTGCACGAGGTGTGGCGGCAGTGGCGCTCCCTGTGCGAGGAGTACGCCGCCCGCGACGGCCGCGAACGCCTCCTCGTCGGCGAGGTCTCCGTCCCCACCGCCCGCGAACACGCCCAGTACGTCCGCCCGGACGAGCTCCACCAGGCCTTCTTCTTCGACCTGCTCAGCGCCCCCTGGGACCCCGACGCCTTCCGCAAGGTCATCTCCGAGGCCATGCAGGACATCGCCGGCACCGGCTCGACCGTCACCTGGGTCCTCAACAACCACGACCAGGTCCGCACCGTCACCCGCTACGGCGAACCCACCCCGCAGGGCAGCGGCCTCGGCACCGCCCGCGCCCGCGCCGCCGCGCTGCTGATGCTGGCGCTGCCCGGCGCCGCGTACATCTACCAGGGCGAGGAACTGGGCCTGCCCGAGGTCGTCGACCTGCCCGACGACGTCCTCACCGACCCCATCTTCCGCCGCACCGGCAGCCGCGCCCGCATCCGCGACGGCTGCAGGGTGCCGCTGCCCTGGTCGGGACAGGCCTCCCCGTTCGGCTTCACCTCCGGAGCCGAGGGCGCCAAGCCCTGGCTGCCGCAGCCGGAGTACTTCGCCGAGTACGCCACCGACCGCGCCCTCGCCGACACCCGCTCCTTCTGGCACCTCTACCGCGACGGCCTCCAACTGCGCCACTCCCTGCCCCAGTTGGGGGAGGGCACGCTGCGCTGGCTGGACACCCCGCCCGGCGTCCTCGGCTTCGCCCGCGGCGACGGCCTGGTCTGCGCCGTCAACTTCGGTACGGCCCCCACCCCCGCGCCGGTCTCCGGCACCCCCCTGCTGTCCAGCGGGCCCTGCCCGGCCGGCGTCCTGCCCGGCTCCACGGCGGCCTGGTGGCTCACCGACCTGTGATCACCCACCTGTTGAAGGGACATCAACGATGATGCGACGACGTACCACCCTGCTCACCGGCTGCACCGCCCTCGCCCTGGCGCTCGGCGCGACCGCCTGCGGCGGCGGCCCCGTCTCGGCCGGCGGCGGCGACAAGGCGCTCAGCGGCCAGACGGTCACCGTGGCCGGCGTCTGGACCGGCAGCGAGCAGAAGAACTTCCAGAAGGTGCTGGACGCGTTCACCGCCAAGACCGGCGCCAAGACGCAGTTCATCTCCACTGGCGACAACGTCTCCACGGTCGTCGGCAGCAAGATCGAGGGCGGCAACGCGCCCGACGTCGTCATGGTCCCGCAGGTCGGCGTCCTGCAGCAGTTCGCGAAGAAGGGCTGGCTCAAGCCGCTGTCCGGCACCACCCGGCACGCGGTGGACGCCAACTACGCGCCCGTGTGGAAGAAGTACGGCAGCGTCGACGGCACCCTCTACGGCCTGTACTTCAAGGCCGCCCACAAGTCGACCGTCTGGTACAGCCCCGACGCCCTCGCCCAGGCCGGGGTCAAGCCGCCGAAGACGTACGACGCGATGCTCAAGGCCGGGCACACCGTCTCCGACTCCGGCCTCGCGGCCTTCTCCGTCGCCGGGCAGGACGGCTGGACCCTCACCGACTGGTTCGAGAACATCTACCTCTCCCAGGCCGGCCCCCAGAAGTACGACGCCCTCGCCGCGCACAAGCTCAAGTGGACCGACGCCAGCGTGGTCAAGGCGCTCGGCACCCTGGGCAAGCTGTTCAAGGACAAGCAGCTGATCGCGGGCGGTCAGAAGGAGGCGCTGAACACCGACTTCCCGGGCTCGGTGGAGAAGGTGTTCGGACCCAAGCCCGAGGCCGGCATGGTCTACGAGGGCGACTTCGTCGCCGGGGTCGCGCACGACCAGTTCGGCAGGACCATCGGCAAGGACGCCGACTTCTTCCCGTTCCCGTCGGTCGACGGCGGCACGGCACCGGTCGTCAGCGGCGGCGACGCGGCCGTCGTGCTGAAGGACGGCAAGAACGCCGGGGCCGGCATGAAGCTGCTCGAGTACCTGGCCACGCCCGAGGCGGCGGCCGTGTGGGCGAAGGCGGGCGGCTTCCTGTCCCCGAACAAGAAGGTCGACCTCGCCTCCTACGGCGACGACGTGACGCGGGCGACCGCCAAGTCCCTGATCGGCGCCGGCGACTCGGTCCGCTTCGACATGTCCGACCAGGCCCCGGCGGCCTTCGGCGGCACCAAGGGCGCGGGCGAGTGGAAGCTGCTGCAGGACTTCCTGCGCGACCCGTCCGACCCCAAGGGCACCGCGGCGAAGCTCGAGGCCGCGGCCGCCAAGGCCTACCAGGACTGAGCGGATCGATGACCGCCACCACACTCGTACGCAAGGAGGCGGGCTCCCGGGCCGCCGGCGTGGCGCGCGGGCGCCGCAGCCGGCGGCGCGCCCGCAGCGTCGCCCTGCTCTTCGTCCTCCCCGCCCTGCTCCTGCTCGGCGCGCTCGTCGTCTATCCGGTGCTGTTCTCCGTCGGCCGCAGCTTCTTCGACGCCTCCGGCACCCGGTTCGTCGGCGGCGACAACTACGCCGAGATGTTCCGCGACCCGGCGACGCTGAAGGCCATCCGCAACACCACGATCTGGGTGGTCGTGGCCCCGGCCCTGCTCACCGGCCTCGGTCTGATCCTGGCCGTCCTGGTGGAGAAGGTCCGCTGGGCCACCGCGTTCAAGCTGCTGCTGTTCATGCCGATGGCGGTCTCCTTCCTCGCGGCCGGCATCATCTTCCGGCTCGCCTACGACGAGGACCCGGACAAGGGTGTCCTCAACGCGGCCGTGGTCTCCGTCCACGACGCCTTCGCCGGGACCTCGTCGTACCCGACGGCACGGGCGCGCGACGGACACGGCCTGGAGCAGGGGCGCGACGGCTCCTACCTCACGACCCGGAGCGTGTCGCCGGGAGACACCACGGCGCTCGGCCTGGTCGGCGTACTCCCCGAGGATCTGCCCCGGGACGCCTCGCCCGCCCGCCCGGCGGCGGAGCGGAAGGCCGGCGCCGGTGAACTGCGCGGTGTCGTCTACCTGGACTTCACGCCCGGCGGGGGAGGCAGGCAGGGCAAGGTCGACGCCAAGGAGAGCGGGCTGCCCGGCATGAAGGTCGAGGCGCTGCGCGACGGGCGGTCGGTGGCGAGCACCACCACCGGGTCCGACGGCTCCTTCCGCTTCGCGGGGCTGGCGAAGGGCTCCTACACGGTGAAGCTGCCCGCCTCGAACTTCGCGCCGCCCTACCAGGGCGTCTCCTGGCTCGGACCGACGCTCGTCACCCCGGCGATCATCGGCGCCTACCTGTGGATCTGGACCGGCTTCGCGATGGTGCTGATCGGCGCGGGGCTCGCGACCCTGCCGCGGGACGCGCTGGAGGCGGCCCGGATGGACGGCGCGAACGAGTGGCAGATCTTCCGCCGGATCACCGTCCCGCTGCTGGCGCCCGTGCTGACGGTCGTCTTCGTGACCCTGGTCATCAACGTGATGAAGGTCTTCGACCTCGTCTACATCATCGCGCCGGGGCCGGTGCAGGAGGACGCCACCGTCCTCGCCACCCAGATGTGGCTGGTGTCCTTCGGCGGGGGCAACAACCAGGGTCTCGGCAGCGCGCTGGGCGTGCTCCTGCTGCTGCTGGTGGTCCCCGCGATGGTCTTCAACGTCCGCCGTTTCCGAAGGAGCCAGCGATGAACGCCCTGCGGCGCTCTTTGAGCAACGGTCTCGTGCAGGCCTTCCTGGTGCTGATCGGCCTGGTCTGGCTGACCCCGCTGGCCGGCCTGTTCCTCTCCTCCCTCCGCTCCGCCCAGGACACCGCGAAGGGCGGTTGGTGGACGGCGCTGGCGAGCCCCGGTCAGCTGTCCTTCGACAACTACACGGCCCTGCTGAAGAACGCGGGGATCACCCAGGCGTTCTGGAACACCGTGCTGATCTCGGTGCCGGCGACGGTGCTCGTGGTGGTCATCGCGGCCCTCGCCGGATACGCCTTCGCCTGGCTGGACTTCCCGCTCCGCGAGCCGCTGTTCATGCTGGTGGTGGCGCTGCTGGTGGTGCCCGTCCAGATCGGCCTGCTCCCGGTGGCCAAACTCTTCGGGGAACTGGGCCTGTTCGGCACCATCCCGGGGGTGGTCCTCTTCCACGTGGCCTACGGCCTGCCGTTCGCGGTGTTCCTGCTGCGGAACTACTTCGCGGAGATGCCGAAGGAGATGCTGGAGGCGGCCCGCATGGACGGTGGCAGCGAGTGGCGCATCTTCACCCGGCTGGTGCTGCCGGTCGGCCGCCCGGCCATCGCCTCGCTCGCCATCTTCCAGTTCCTCTGGGTCTGGAACGACATGCTGGTGGCCCTCCTGTTCGCCGACAGCTCCTCCCAGCCGCTGACCGTGGAACTCCAGTCCCAGATCCGCCAGTTCGGCAGCAACATCGACGTCCTGGCTCCGGGCGCCTTCCTCTCCCTGATCGTCCCGGTCGTGGTCTTCTTCGCCTTCCAGCGCCACTTCGTGCAGGGGGTGATGGCGGGGTCGGTCAAGTGACCCCGCCCGAAGGGGGACGGGGAGGCGGCCGGTGGTCCGGCCGCCTCCCCGTCAGGCGTACGTCCAGCGCCACGCGTGGGAGCTGTAGGCGCACCTGATCCGGCTGCCGCTCGCCGTGGTCGTCAGGGCTCCGTGGTCGCTGCTGCGGCAGAACTGGCCCGCCCGGTAGCAGTTCCCCGCGTTCGACACGATGGAGCACGTGCCGCCGCTGCCGCTGTCGGTGCGGGTGGCGCCGGACGCGGCGGAGACGCGCCTGGTCACGGTGACCGTGGGTCCGGGCCTGTGGACGGTCTTCGTCCTCGTGACCGTGGGCGCGGGCTCGGGGTTGGCGGTCACGGTGGCCGTCGCGGTGACGGTCGTGGTGACCGTCGGCCGGACCGTGTGCGCTGCCGCGGTCTCCCCGTGCCCGGACTGCGAGCAGCCGGCCGCGGCGACCGCGACCAGGGCCACCACGGCGGCCCGGACACGCCCCCGCCGGTGCGGCGGCCGTATGCCGGCCGCCGGTTCCGCGCTCCTCATGTGACGCGCCCTCAGCCGTGGAAGGCGATGTAGCCGTTGCGGTCGCCGTCGTCGTACTTGGTGTAGGCGTGGGTGTCCGCGTGGGCGCCGGAGGGCTTGTAGAGGCGGATCGTGTCCTTGTCGTTGTTCCAGAGGAAGTTGCAGTTCTGGCGGTAGACGACGTTGTTCGCGTCCGAGTCGGTGCCGTGGCCACCGCGCAGCTTCACGTAGTCGCCGGGCTGGAGGTAGTGGTTGGCCGGGAACGTGAAGTGGTTGCCGGCGGCGTCCTTGACGACGTACCCCTTGAGGTTCACGGTCGCCGTGCGCGAGTAGTTCTTGATCGTCACGTACTCGCTCTTGCTGTTGCCCGTGGTGCAGTTGTTGGAGTCCGGCCCCGGAGCGTCGTACTGGACGCCCCTGATCTTCAGGGCGGAGGAGTACTCGGTGGCCTGGGCCGGGGTGGTGGCGAGAACGGCGAGCGTTCCGGCCGCGGCGGTGACGGCGAGTGCCGAGCGTATGCGCATGAGGTCCCCCCTCGATGGTGCGAGTGATGCGGCCAGGAGCTTACACAAAAGATGAGCGGTACATGGACGTACCGTGCAGAAAATGTGAAGCCCCGGCTGAGGGGGTGTCACCGACGCGACGGGGGCGGCAAGGGAATCCCTCGCCGCCCCCGTTCGTCAGGGTGGAGCATGCGTCACGGGGACGCCGGCGGATACAGCGAGCGCGGCAGCTGCGAGGCCGCGGCCGCGTCCAGCAGCCACAGCGTGCGCTGCCGGCCGTACGCGCCCGCCGCCGGCGCCTGGACCTCGCCCGCGCCCGACAGGGCGATCGCCGCGGCCCGCGCCTTGTCCTCACCGGCCGCGAGCAGCCACACCTCGCGGGCCGAACGGATCGCGGGCAGGGTGAGGGAGATCCGGGTCGGCGGCGGCTTCGGCGCGCCGTGGACGCCCACCACCGTCCGCTCCGTCTCCCGGACCGCGGGCAACTCCGGGAACAGCGAGGCCACATGGGTGTCCGGCCCGACGCCCAGCATCAGCACGTCGAAGGCGGGCACCGAACTGTGGTTCTCCGGCCCGGCCGCCTTCGCCAGCTCCGCCGCGTACGCCTCCGCCGCCGCCTCCACGTCCGTGCCGTACGGCCCGTCCGACGCGGGCATGGCGTGCACCCGCTGCGGGTCCAGCGGCACGGAGTCCAGCAGGGCCTCGCGGGCCTGCGTCACATTGCGCTCCGGGTCGCCCTCGGGCAGGTAGCGCTCGTCGCCCCACCACAGGTCCAGACGCCCCCAGTCGACGGCGTCCCGGGCGGGCGCCGCCGCCAGCGCGGCCAGCAGCCCGTTGCCGTTGCGGCCGCCGGTGAGGACCACGGACGCATGGCCCCGGGAGGCCTGCGCGTCCACGATCTTCGTGATCAGACGGGCCGCGGCGGCCTGCGCCATCAGCTCCTTGTCGCGGTGCACGACCAGCTGGGGAGTGCTCACTTCGCCGCCGCCTTCTTCGCCGGGGCCTTCCTCGCCGCCTTCTTCGCGGGAGCCTTGGCCGCCTCCGCCACCGGTTCCGGTACCGCGACCGGTTCGGCGGCCTGCGGGTTCAGCCGCTCCACGCCGTAGCGCAGCGCCGACGCGTAGGTGTCGTCCGGGTCCAGCCGGCGCAGCTCCTCCGCGATCAGCTCGGCGGTGTCCCGCCGCTTGAGCGCCACCGCCCGGGCCGGCTGGCCCTCGATGGTCAGGGTGGCCAGCGAGCCGTCCGCCCGGTCCAGGACGATCGGGCCGCAGTCGGTCTCCATGCGCACCGCCGTCAGCCCCGGCCCCGCCGAGAGGGAGCGCCGCACCGGCACGTCCAGCCGGTCCGCGAGCCACATCGCCAGCAGCTCGCAGCTCGGGTTGAACTCCTCGCCCTCCACCTCGACGGCCTGCACCGCGCAGTTCACCTGGTCCAGCGCCGCCGCGAGCATCGAGCGCCAGGGAGTGATCCGGGTCCAGGACAGGTCGGTGTCCCCCGGCGTGTAGGTTTCGGCCCGGGCGGACAGCTCCCGCACCGGCTGCTCGGCCGCGTAGGTGTCGGTGACCCGGCGCTGGGCCAGCGCGCCCAGCGGGTCCTTGGCCGGGTCGAGCGGCGCGTTCACCGGCCACCAGACGACCACCGGGGCGTCCGGCAGCAGCAGCGGCAGCACCACCGAGTCGGCGTGGTCGACGACCTCGCCGTACAGCCGGAGCACGACCGTCTCGCCGGTGCCCGCGTCCGCGCCCACCCGCACCTCGGCGTCCAGCCGCGAGGACGTGCGGTCGCGCGGGGAGCGGGAGACGCGCTTGATGACCACCAGCGTGCGCGAGGGATGCTCGCGCGAGGCGTCGTTGGCGGCCTTGAGCGCGTCGTAGGCGTTCTCCTCGTCGGTGACGATGACGAGGGTCAGCACCATGCCGACGGCCGGGGTGCCGATGGCCCGGCGGCCCTGCACGAGCGCCTTGTTGATCGCGCCGGCGGTGGTGTCCGTCAGGTCTATCTTCATGGCCGGCGCCAGCTCCGTCCGTCTCGTGCGAGCATCTCGTCCGCCTCGGCCGGTCCCCAGGTGCCCGACTTGTACTGCGCGGGCCTGCCGTGCTTGTCCCAGTACTCCTCGACCGGGTCGAGGATCTGCCAGGACAGCTCGACCTCCTCCGTGCGCGGGAAGAGGTTGGCGTCGCCCAGCAGCACGTCCAGGATCAGCCGCTCGTACGCCTCCGGGCTGGACTCCGTGAACGACTCGCCGTAGGCGAAGTCCATGGACACGTCCCGGATCTCCATCGAGGTGCCCGGCACCTTGGAGCCGAAGCGGACCGTGATGCCCTCGTCGGGCTGGACCCGGATGACGACCGCGTTGGAGCCGAGCTCCTCCGTCGCCGTGTGGTCGAAGGGGGAGTGCGGTGCCCGCTGGAAGACGACCGCGATCTCGGTGACCCGGCGCCCGAGCCGCTTGCCGGTGCGCAGATAGAAGGGGACGCCCGCCCAGCGGCGGTTGTCGATCTCCAGCTTCACGGCCGCGTAGGTGTCGGTCTTCGACTTCGGGTCGATGCCGTCTTCCTCGAGGTAGCCGATGACCTTCTCGCCGCCCTGCCAGCCCGCCGCGTACTGCCCGCGGACCGTGGAGCGGCCCAGGTCCTTCGGCAGCCGCACGGCACCGAGCACCTTGGTCTTCTCCGCGGCCAGCGCGTCGGCGTCGAAGGAGGCGGGCTCCTCCATCGCGGTCAGCGCGAGCAGCTGCAGCAGGTGGTTCTGGATGACGTCACGGGCGGCGCCGATGCCGTCGTAGTAGCCGGCCCGGCCGCCGATGCCGATGTCCTCGGCCATGGTGATCTGCACATGGTCCACGAAGGACCGGTTCCAGATCGGTTCGAACATCGTGTTGGCGAACCGCAGCGCCAGGATGTTCTGGACGGTCTCCTTGCCCAGGTAGTGGTCGATGCGGAACACCTGGTCCGACGAGAACACCTCGTGCACGACCTTGTTCAGCTCCTCGGCCGACTTCAGGTCGTGGCCGAACGGCTTCTCGATGACCGCGCGCCGCCAGGAACCACCCGTCTGGTCGGCCAGCCCGTGCTTCTTCAGCTGCTGGATGACCACCGGGAAGGAGCGGGGCGGCACCGACAGGTAGAAGGCGAAGTTGCCGCCCGTGCCCTGCGCCTTGTCCAGCTCCTCGATGGTGCCCCGCAGCCGCTCGAAGGCCTCGTCGTCGTCGAAGGTGCCCTGGACGAAGCGCATCCCCTGGATGAGCTGCTGCCAGACCTCCTCGCGGAACGGCGTACGGGCGTGCGCCTTGACGGCGTCGTGGACCTCCTGGGCGAAGTCCTCGTTCTCCCACTCGCGGCGGGCGAAGCCCACCAGCGAGAAGCCCGGCGGCAGCAGACCCCGGTTGGCGAGGTCGTACACCGCGGGCATCAGCTTCTTGCGCGACAGGTCGCCCGTGACACCGAAGATCACCAGGCCCGACGGCCCCGCGATGCGCGGGAGCCGTCGGTCGGCGGGGTCACGAAGCGGGTTCGCTCCGGAACCGGAATGGGGTGACAACTCAGCCCTCCGCGGGGGCGAGGCGCTCGAGCTCGGCCTCGGTCGACTTCAGCAGGTCGCTCCAGGACGCCTCGAACTTCTCCACGCCCTCGTCCTCGAGCACCTGCACGACGTCGTCGTAGGAGATGCCGAGCTTCTCCAGCGCGTCCAGGTCGGCCCGGGCCTGCTCGTAGGTGCCCCGGACGGCGTCGCCGCGGATCTCACCGTGGTCCTCGGTCGCCTCGAGGGTGGCCTCGGGCATGGTGTTGACCGTGTTCGGCGCGACGAGTTCCTCGACGTACATGGTGTCCTTGAGCGTCTTGTCCTTGACACCCGTGGAGGCCCACAGCGGACGCTGCTTGTTCGCGCCCGCGTTCTCCAGCGTGCTCCAGCGGTCGGAGGAGAAGACCTCCTCGTACGCCTGGTAGGCCAGGCGCGCGTTGGCCACGCCCGCCTTGCCGCGCAGTGCCCTGGCCTCGTCGGTGCCCAGCTCGTCGATGCGGCGGTCGATCTCCGTGTCCACGCGGGACACGAAGAAGGACGCCACCGAGTGGATCTTGGAGAGGTCCAGGCCGCGTTCCCTGGCCTTCTCCAGGCCGGTCAGGAAGGCGTCCATGACCGCGCGGTAGCGCTCCAGCGAGAAGATCAGCGTGACGTTGACGCTGATGCCGTGGCCGATCGTCTCGGCGATCGCCGGCAGGCCCGCCCGGGTGGCCGGGATCTTGATCAGGGTGTTGGGGCGGTCCACCAGCCAGGCGAGCTGCTTGGCCTCGGCGACCGTCGCCTTGGTGTCGTGCGCCAGGCGCGGGTCGACCTCGATGGAGACCCGGCCGTCCTGGCCGTCGGTCGCGTCGTAGACCGGGCGCAGGATGTCGGCGGCGTCGCGGACGTCCGCCGTGGTGATCATGCGGATGGCCTCTTCGACGGTGACCTTGCGGGCGGCGAGGTCGGACAGCTGCTGGTCGTAGCCGTCGCCCTGCGAGATCGCCTTCTGGAAGATCGTCGGGTTGGTGGTGACGCCCACGACGTGCTGCTGGTCGATCAGCTCGGCGAGGTTGCCGGACGTGATCCGCTTGCGCGACAGGTCGTCCAGCCAGATCGCGACGCCTTCCTCGGAGAGGCGCTTGAGTGCGTCTGTCATGGAATTACATCTCCTACGTGTCGTGTATGAGCGTCAGCGCTGGGCGTCGGCGAGGGATTCCCGGGCCTTCGCGGCCACGTTCTCGGCGGTGAAACCGAACTCCTTGAAGAGCACCTTTGCGTCCGCGGAGGCGCCGAAGTGCTCCAGGGAGACGATGCGGCCCGCGTCCCCCACGTACTTGTGCCAGGTCAGGCCGACACCCGCCTCCACGGCGACCCGGGCCTTCACGGACGGCGGCAGCACGGAGTCCCGGTACCCCTGGTCCTGCTGCTCGAACCACTCCACCGACGGCATCGACACGACCCGGGTGGGCACCCCCTCGGCCTGGAGCTGCTCGCGCGCCTCCACGGCCACGTGCACCTCGGAACCGGTCGCGATCAGGATGACCTGCGCCTCGCCGCCCTCGGCGTCGAACAGGACGTAACCGCCCTTGGCCGCGTCCTCGTTGGGCTCGTAGGTCGGCACGCCCTGGCGGGTCAGCGCCAGGCCGTGCGGCTGGCCCTTGCCGAACTCCTTGGTGTAGCGCCCCAGGATCTCGCGCCAGGCGATCGCGGTCTCGTTGGCGTCCGCCGGGCGGACGATGTTCAGGCCGGGGATCGCGCGCAGCGAGGCCAGGTGCTCGACGGGCTGGTGGGTGGGGCCGTCCTCGCCCAGGCCGATGGAGTCGTGCGTCCACACGTACGTCACCGGCAGGTGCATCAGGGCCGACAGGCGCACCGCGTTGCGCATGTAGTCGGAGAAGACGAGGAAGGTGCCGCCGTAGATCCGGGTGTTGCCGTGCAGGGCGATGCCGTTCATCTCGGCGCCCATGGAGTGCTCGCGGATGCCGAAGTGGATCGTGCGGCCGTACGGGTCGGCCTCGGGCAGCGGGTTGCCCTCGGGCAGGAAGGAGCTGTCCTTGTCGATCGTGGTGTTGTTCGACCCCGCGAGGTCGGCCGAGCCGCCCCACAGCTCGGGGATGACCGCGCCGAGCGCCTGCAGCACCTTGCCGGAGGCGGCACGCGTCGCGATGGCCTTGCCCGTCTCGAAGACCGGGAGCTTCTCCTCCCAGCCGGTGGGCAGCTCGCCCCTGCTGATCCGGTCGAACTCGGCGGCCCGCTCGGCGTTGTTGTCGCGCCACAGCTGCAGGGACTTCTCCCACTCCGCCTTGGCCTGGCCGCCGCGCTCCAGCGCCTTGCGGGTGTGGGCGATGACCTCGTCGGCGACCTCGAACGTCTTCTCCGGGTCGAAGCCCAGGACGCGCTTGGTGGCCGCGACCTCCTCCTCGCCCAGCGCCGAGCCGTGGGCGGCCTCGGTGTTCTGCGCGTTCGGGGCGGGCCAGGCGATGATCGAGCGCATCGCGATGAACGACGGCCGGTCGGTGACCTTCTTCGCGGCCTCGATGGCGTTGTAGAGGGCGTGCGGGTCCAGGTCGCCGTCCGGCTTCGGGGCGACGCGCTGCACATGCCAGCCATAAGCCTCGTACCGCTTGACGGTGTCCTCGGAGACGGCCGTCTCGGTGTCGCCCTCGATCGAGATGTGGTTGTCGTCCCACAGCAGGATCAGATTGCCGAGCTTCTGGTGCCCGGCCAGCGAGGACGCCTCCGCGGAGATGCCCTCCTGCAGGCAGCCGTCGCCGGCGATGCAGTAGACGAAGTGGTCGAACGGGGACTCGCCCGGCGCCGCCTCCGGGTCGAACAGACCGCGCTCGTAGCGGGCGGCCATCGCCATGCCCACCGCGTTGGCCACGCCCTGGCCCAGCGGGCCGGTCGTCGTCTCGACACCCTTGGTGTGCCCGTACTCCGGGTGGCCGGGGGTCTTCGAACCCCAGGTCCTGAAGGCCTTCAGGTCGTCCAGCTCCAGGCCGAAGCCGGCCAGGTAGAGCTGCGTGTAGAGGGTCAGGGACGAATGCCCGGCGGACAGCACGAAGCGGTCGCGTCCGACCCACTCCGGGTCGGCCGGGTCGTGCCGCATCACCTTCTGGAAGAGGGTGTAGGCGGCCGGGGCCAGGCTCATCGCCGTACCGGGATGGCCGTTGCCGACCTTCTGTACGGCATCGGCGGCCAGGACACGGGCAGTGTCCACGGCCCGCTGGTCCAGCTCGGTCCAGTCAAGGTCTGTGGTGGTCGGCTTGGTGCTCACCCTGGCTCAGGGCTCCTCTCCACATGTCGGTCGCCGGTCGTCGGGGCACGCGCCCACCCCGGCCGGCCGGTGCATTTGTGCCCACCGGCCGCTGCTGAGCCTACCCCCGCAAGTACGTGCGTTTTTTCGCGTCATTCCAGACTGCCGGGACTCTCTGACATCCGCCTCCCGACTGGGCGACAGCGCATTCGGCACATGAATACGGAGGCGCTCATCTGACTGCTCAATCGAGTGGTACGGCACCTCGAATGGGCCCTCCCAATCGCCCTCGGAATCGCCCTGCGCCAACACGACCCCCACCCCCGCGAAGGGCGGGGTATGGGCAACGTCTAAAGTGGCGTGGTACGCGCGAGCCTTCACCGGCACTCCACACGGGAGGGCTCGCTGGGATGTCTCTGTCAGGGGTGTGCGTGACGGCCGTCGAATCCCGTCCAGCGGGGGTGCTCGGTGCGAGCCAAAGCCCGGTTCACCGGCCGTTCGGGGCCCGTGTCAAGGCGTTCGTGGCGCTGACCAAGCCGCGGATCATCGAGCTGCTCCTCATCACGACCGTTCCGGTGATGTTCCTGGCGCAGCGGGGCGTGCCCGACCTCGGGCTGGTCCTGCTCACCTGCCTCGGCGGCTATCTCTCCGCGGGCGGCGCCAACGCCCTGAACATGTACATCGACCGGGACATCGACGCCCTGATGGACCGCACCTCGCAGCGGCCGCTGGTGACCGGCATGGTCAGCCCGCGCGAGTGCCTGGCCTTCGGCATCACCCTGGCCGTGGTCTCCACGCTGCTGTTCGGCCTCACCGTCAACTGGCTGAGCGCCTGGCTGTCCCTCGGCGCGCTTCTCTTCTACGTCGTCGTCTACACGATGCTGCTCAAGCGGCGTACCTCGCAGAACATCGTGTGGGGCGGCATCGCGGGCTGCATGCCGGTGCTGATCGGCTGGTCGGCCGTGACGAACTCGCTCTCCTGGGCGCCGTTCATCCTCTTCATGGTGATCTTCTTCTGGACGCCGCCGCACTACTGGCCGCTGTCCATGAAGGTCAAGGAGGACTACGCGCGCGTGGGCGTGCCGATGCTGCCGGTGATCGCCTCCAACAAGGTCGTCGCCCGGCAGATCGTGATCTACAGCTGGGTGATGGTGCTGGTCTCCCTGCTGCTCACCCCGCTCGGCTACACCGGCTGGTTCTACACGGCCGTCGCGCTGGCCGCGGGCGGCTGGTGGCTGTGGGAGGCGCACGCGCTGCAGAACCGGGCCCGGGCGGAGGTGACCGGCGCGAAACTGAAGGAGATGCGGCTCTTCCACTGGTCGATCACCTACGTCTCGCTGCTGTTCGTCGCGATCGCGGTGGACCCCTTCCTGCGCTGACCCGGGGCGGGCACAGGTCACAGTGCCCTGCCCTCGCCAGCCGATCTACCGCTGAGTAGCATCCTGGTCATGGCAGACACGCAGCAGGTTGACGCGAGGGCCGAGCGCACGGTGGCCAAGCTCGCCCGGCAGATCAGTGCCTTCTCCAAGGCGCACGGCGGAGCCGAGGGCCAGGTGGCCTACATCGGCGAGCGCGGCGCCCGCATCGTCCTCGTCGGTGAGGACGGCGGCTGGGGCGACCTGGTGGCCCCCAGCACGGCCGTCGCCGCACAGGCCGCCGAGAAGGCCGGCATCACCGTCCACGAGAGCTTCGACGGCGAGCTCGCGGCGAAGGTGCGGACGGGGCCGTACGAGTGGAAGCGCATGGCGGGCATCCAGGTCGGCGGCCCGGGCAACTCCTGAGCAACACCTGTCACCGGGTTCACCCGTTAGGACCGTGGGGGCCGTTCGTTTCCGGGACGGCCCCGGGACAACGCCCAGTCGGTCCTGTCAGGGGGAATCCGGATGATCGAGACGCCGTCCCTCGTGGACCAGTACTGCCACGGCGTACTGCGGACGGAACTGGGCCTCGGCACGTTCGAGGCCCAGCTGGCCCGCACCGAGGGACCCCCCGCCGCGGGCACCACCCTCTTCGACACGCAGACGGGCTTCGCCGTACGCCGCTGGTGTCCGCCCCTGCTCGGCCTCGAACCGCACTGCCCGCCGGCCCTCTATCTCGCCCGGCGCCGGGAACTGGGCGCCCTGGAGGCCGGCCGCAGGCTGCTGCGCGGCACCGGCATCACCACCTACCTGGTCGACACCGGCCTTCCCGGCGACCTGACCGGCCCCGCCGAGATGGCCTGCGACGGCGCCGCCGAGGCGCGTGAGATCGTCCGCCTGGAACTCCTCGCCGAGCAGGTCGCCGACACCTCCGGCACGGTCGAGTCCTTCCTGGCCAACCTCGCCGAGTCGGTGCACGCGGCGGCCGCGCACGCCGTCGCCTTCACCTCCGTCGCGGGGCTCAGGCACGGTCTGGCGCTGACCCCCGAGCCGCCCGGGCCGGGCGAGGTGCGGGGCGCGGCGGGCCGCTGGCTGGCCGGGCGCCGGGTCGGCGGCGAACTGACCGACCCCGTCCTGCTGCGGCACCTGCTGTGGATCGCGGTCGCCTCCGGGCTGCCCCTCCAGCTGCACGCCGGGCTCGGCGAGCCGGGCTCCCGCATCGACCGGACCGACCCCGTGCTGCTCACCGGCTTCGTCCGGGCCACCGCGGGGCTCGGCACCGACCTGATCCTGCTGCACGGCTACCCGTACCACCGCCACGCCGCCCATCTGGCCGGCGTCTTCCCGCACGTGTACGCCGACTCGGGCGCCGCCCTGGTCCGCACCGGCGCCCGGGCGGCCACGGTCCTCGCCGAGATCCTGGAACTGGCCCCCTTCGGCAAGATCCTCTTCTCCAGCGGCGCCCACGGCCTGCCCGAACTGCACGTGGTCGGCGCCCGCCTGTTCCGCGAGTCCCTCGGCCGCGTCCTCGGCACCTGGGTCGCCGAGGGCGCCTGGTCCCTGGGGGACGCCCAGCGGGTGGCCCGCATGGTGGCGTCGGCCAACGCGCACCGGGTGTACGGACTGGGGTGAGCCGCCCGGACGGAACGAATGCCGACCACCTCCCCACCAGGAGGCCGCGGCGACCTGGACCTGATCGCCGTCTTGCCGGTTCCGCCGGGTCCGCGGCACGCCTGGCGGGTGGCCGTGCCGCACCAGAGGCCGCGCACCTCGCCCCTCGCCGCGAAGCTCCACTGCAGCTGTCTCACGCCGGCCACGCCGGACGAAGCCCAGCGCCCGCACCTCACCAGGGCGCGGTCACGCCGGTCACCTCGATGCGAGCTGCACGGCTTCGGCCGGGTGCTGCACGGCGAGCCGCCGGCCGGGCTGCTCCCGCCGGTGCCGCGCGAGCGGCTGCGCGGCTTCGTCGTACGGGACCAGCGGGAATACTGGCGCCCCGCCGTCGGCAGGGCCCGGCTGCGGCAGCAGGACGTCCGGGTCGATCCGGGGCTGCTGACCTTCGCCCGGGCCACGGTGACCCTGCGCGAGGGGCGGCTGATCCGAAGCGGCAGGCGCCGGCCGGGCTACCGGTGCTCGGTGCCCCCGCCGAGGTCGTCGAGGACGTCGTCCGCCGGGGTGACGAGGACCCCGCTCCCGCGGACGACGCCTGGCTCACCCGGCGCGCCGAGCTGACCCGGGCCTGTCCGGGCCCCCGCGATCGACGCCCTGGTCGCCGCGCACGGCTGACTCACGCCCGTGTGCTCAACGGCACCTCGGCCGACGGGCCCGGCAGGTCCAGGTCGGTCGCCGGGCGCTCGCGCAGCCCGAGCAGGACGCGCAGCACACCGATCCAGACCAGGCAGGAGCCGAGCATGTGCAGGCCGACGAGGGCCTCGGGCAGATGCGTGAAGTACTGGACGTAGCCGATGACCCCCTGGGCGAGGAGGATCAGGAACAGCTCCCGGGTGCGGTCCAAGGGGCCCTTGGGGGCGTCGACCGCCTTCAGGACGAACCACAGCGCGAAGGTGAGGGTCACCACGATCCACGCCAGGACCGCGTGCAGCTTGCTGACCGTCTCCCAGTCGATCGGGATGCGGTCGACCTCCTTGGAGTCGCCCGCGTGCGGACCGGCACCGGTGACCACGGTGCCGACCGCGATCAGCAGCACCGAGGCGGCCACCAGGAACCACACCAGCTGCTGCACCGCCTTGCCGACCAGCGGACGCGGCGCCCCGTCGCCCTCGCGCGTGCGCTGCCACATCACCGTGGCGACGGCGATCAGCGCCGAGGAGAGCAGGAAGTGCGCGGCCACCGTGTACGGGTTCAGGCCCACCAGGACGACGATGCCGCCCAGTACCGCGTTGCCCATGACCACCCAGAACTGCGCCCAGCCGAGCCGGGTCAGGCTGCGCCGCCAGGGCTTCTCGGCGCGCGCGGCGATGATCGCCCAGCCGACGGCGGCGCACAGCACGTACGTCAGCATGCGGTTGCTGAACTCGACCACCCCGTGGAAGCCCATGGCCCGGGTGGTGGTCAGCGAGTCGTCGGTGCAGGTGGGCCAGGTCGGGCAGCCCAGCCCCGAACCGGTCAGGCGGACGGCGCCGCCGGTGACCACGATGATCACCGCCATGGCGAGCGCGGCCAGGGCCGCCCGCCGGACCGTCCGGGGATCCGGGGTCCAGCGGCCGGCGATGAAGGAGAGCGGGTTGCGCAGGGCCGCTACGGCGTCGGCGCGGGTCAGCTTTGGCACGCCCCCCATGGTAGGCGGCTGCTTGTGCACACTTTCACGAGGGTCCACGGCGCCCTCACTCCCAGCGGAAGAACTTCCCGGCCGCGGCCAGCCCCACGACCGCCCACACGGCGAGGATCCCGAGGTCGCCCCACGGCGTCCCGGCCCCGTGCTGCAGCACGTCCCGCAGACCGTCGGACAGGGCGGCGATGGGCAGCAGGCCGAGCACGTGCTGCCCGCCCGGGCCGAACTTCTCCAGCGGGACGACGACCCCGCCGCCGACGAGCAGCAGCAGGAAGACCAGGTTGGCGGCGGCCAGTGTCGCCTCCGCCTTCAGGGTGCCCGCCATCAGCAGCCCCAGCCCGGAGAACGCGGCCGTGCCGAGGACCAGCAGGAGCAGCACGGCACCGGGGTTGCCGTGCGGGGACCAGCCGAGGGCGAAGGCGATGGCGGTCAGCAGCGCGACCTGGAGCACCTCGGTGACCAGCACGGACGCCGTCTTGGCGGTCATCAGGCCCCAGCGCGGCAGCGGGGAGGCGGCGAGCCGCTTCAGCACGCCGTAGCGGCGCTCGAAGCCGGTCGCGATGGCCTGGCCGGTGAACGCCGTCGACATCACGGCGAGCGCCAGGATGCCGGGCGCGAGGAAGTCGACCGCCTTGCCGCTGCCGGTGTCCACGATGTCCACCGAGCTGAACAGCACCAGCAGCAGGGTCGGGATGACGACCGTCAGCAGCAGCTGCTCGCCGTTGCGCAGCAGCATCCTGGTCTCCAGCGCCGCCTGCGCCGCGATCATGCGGGGGAGCGGGGCGGCACCGGGCTTCGGGGTGTAGGTACCCGCGGTGGTCACGAGCGCAGCTCCTTGCCGGTCAGCTCCAGAAAGACGTCCTCGAGAGTGTGCCGCTCCACCGAGATGCGGTCCGGCATCACCCCGTGCTGGGCGCACCAGGAGGTCACCGTGGCCAGCAGCTGCGGGTCGACCTTGCCGACGACCCGGTAGCTGCCCGGGGTCAGCTCGGCGGCGGTGCAGTCGGCCGGCAGGGCCTTGAGCAGGGAGCCCACGTCGAGACCGGGGCGGCCGGTGAAGCGCAGGGTGTTCTCGGCGCCGCCCTTGCAGAGCTGCTCCGGGGAGCCCTGGGCGATGACCCGGCCGCCGTCGATGATCGCCACGTCGTCGGCGAGCTGTTCGGCCTCCTCCATGTAGTGGGTGGTGAGGATGACCGAGACGCCGTCGGCGCGCAGGTCCCGCACCAGGTCCCAGGTGGCCCGGCGGGCCTGCGGGTCCAGGCCGGCGGTCGGCTCGTCGAGGAAGACCAGCTCGGGCCGGCCCACCACCGCCATCGCCAGCGCGAGCCGCTGCTGCTGCCCGCCGGACAGCCGCCGGTACCCCGTCCGGCCGCAGGAGCCGAGCCCCAGCCGCTCGATCAGCGCGTCCACGTCCAGCGGATGCGCATGCAGCCGGGCCACGTGCCGCAGCATCTCGTCGGCTCTGGCGCCGGAGTACACGCCACCCGACTGGAGCATCACGCCGATACGGGGACGCAGCTCGGCGGACTGCCGGACCGGGTCGAGGCCCAGGACGCGCACCGTGCCGGAATCCGGCTTCCGGTACCCCTCGCAGGTCTCGACCGTGGTCGTCTTGCCCGCACCGTTCGGGCCGAGCACGGCGGTCACGCCCGCCTCGGCCACCAGGTCGAGGCCGTCCACCGCGGTCTTCGTGCCGTACCGCTTCACCAGGGCCTGGACCTGGACCACCGGGTCACTTCGCATGGCCCCAGAGTCTAGGGAGACCGCTTGCGGGCCGGAGCGCCGGGTGGTGCCACTCCCTCGACCGGATGATCGATCAAAGATCGTTTCCGCAGGTCGGATTAGGTTCGCCTAAGTGACGCAGGGCACCATGCAGTGATCCGAACGGCGCTTGCCTGCCTCCGCGGAATTACGCAACAATGGCGTTGTGAAAAACGTCGGCGAGGCTCGGGAGACCCCCACGGGGGCCCCGCAGGAGGAGTTCGCGACCGGGGAGCGCTCCACGCGCAACCGGGTCGCGCGGTCCATCCTGGACCACGGGCCCTCGACCGTCGCCGAACTCGCCGGCCGGCTGGGACTCACCCAGGCGGCCGTCCGGCGTCACCTGGACGCGCTGGTCGCGGACGACGTCGTGGAGGCCCGCGAACAGCGGGTGTACGGCACGCGCACGCGTGGCCGCCCCGCCAAGGTCTTCGCGCTCACGGACTGCGGCCGCGACGCCTTCGACCAGTCGTACGACAAGCTGGCGGCGGACGCGCTGCGCTGGATCGCCGAGCGGGAGGGCGGCCAGGAGGCGGTCGGCGCGTTCGCGCGGGCCCGGATCGCCGCCCAGGCGAGTGCGTACCGCAAGGCGATCGAGGCCGTGACACCGGACAAACGCGCCGAAGCGCTGGCCAAGGCCCTGAGCGCGGACGGGTACGCTGCTACGGCGCGCAGCGCACCGGTCGGCGAGCAGCTCTGCCAGCACCACTGCCCGGTCGCCCACGTCGCGGAGCAGTTCCCCCAGCTGTGCGAGGCGGAGACGGAGATCTTCGCCGAGCTGCTGGGTACTCACGTCCAGCGACTGGCGACCATCGCGCACGGCGACGGCGTCTGCACGACGTTCATTCCCAAGACATCCACTGACGCACCTGCAAGCACGGCCGGGAGGAACCCCGCATGACTCTCCCCACGGAGACTGCCCACCCTGAGCTGGAGGGCCTGGGCAAGTACGAATACGGCTGGGCCGACTCCGACGTGGCCGGTGCCTCCGCCCGGCGCGGCCTGAACGAGGACGTCGTCCGCGACATCTCGGCGAAGAAGTCCGAGCCGGAGTGGATGACGAAGCTGCGCCTGAAGGGCCTGAAGCTCTTCGAGAAGAAGCCCATGCCGAACTGGGGCTCGGACCTGTCGGGCATCGACTTCGACAACATCAAGTACTTCGTGCGCTCCACGGAGAAGCAGGCGGAGTCCTGGGAGGACCTGCCCGAGGACATCAAGAACACCTACGACAAGCTGGGCATCCCCGAGGCCGAGAAGCAGCGCCTCGTCGCCGGTGTCGCCGCCCAGTACGAGTCGGAGGTCGTCTACCACCAGATCCGCGAGGACCTGGAGGAGCAGGGCGTCATCTTCCTGGACACCGACACGGCGCTGAAGGAGCACCCGGAGCTCTTCAAGGAGTACTTCGGCACCGTCATCCCCGCCGGTGACAACAAGTTCGCCTCGCTGAACACCGCCGTGTGGTCGGGCGGCTCCTTCATCTACGTCCCGCCGGGCGTCCACGTCGAGATCCCGCTCCAGGCCTACTTCCGGATCAACACGGAGAACATGGGCCAGTTCGAGCGGACCCTGATCATCGTCGACGAAGGTGCCTACGTGCACTACGTCGAGGGCTGCACGGCGCCGATCTACAAGAGCGACTCGCTGCACTCCGCGGTCGTCGAGATCATCGTCAAGAAGAACGCCCGCTGTCGCTACACGACCATCCAGAACTGGTCGAACAACGTCTACAACCTGGTCACCAAGCGCGCCGTGGCCTACGAGGGCGCGACCATGGAGTGGATCGACGGCAACATCGGCTCCAAGGTGACGATGAAGTACCCGGCCGTCTACCTGATGGGCGAGCACGCCAAGGGCGAGACCCTCTCCATCGCCTTCGCGGGCGAGGGCCAGCACCAGGACGCCGGCGCCAAGATGGTCCACATGGCGCCGAACACGTCGTCCAACATCGTCTCGAAGTCGGTCGCGCGCGGCGGCGGCCGTACGTCCTACCGCGGTCTGATCGAGATCGGCGAGGGCGCCGCCGGGTCGAAGTCGAACGTGCTGTGCGACGCGCTGCTGGTCGACACCGTCTCCCGGTCGGACACGTACCCGTACGTCGACGTCCGCGAGGACGACGTGTCCATGGGCCACGAGGCCACCGTCTCCAAGGTCTCCGAGGACCAGCTCTTCTACCTGATGAGCCGCGGCCTCTCCGAGTTCGAGGCGATGGCGATGATCGTGCGCGGCTTCGTCGAGCCGATCGCCAAGGAACTGCCCATGGAGTACGCGCTGGAACTCAACCGGCTGATCGAGCTGCAGATGGAGGGCGCGGTCGGTTAAGACCGCCGACCATCGCCAGCAGACGTCTTACTCAGAAAGAGAGCACTACGACAGCCATGGCTGAGGCCCAGAACATCCCCGTGGGGTCTACCACCGCGGGCTCGATCGCGGTCGCCGCGGAGTCGACCGTCGTCTCGCGCATGAGCGCGCCCCCGTCCTTCGACGTGGCGGACTTCCCCGTCCCGCACGGCCGCGAGGAGGAGTGGCGGTTCACCCCGCTGGAGCGCCTGCGCGGACTGCACGACGGCACCGCCGTCGCGAACGGCGACGGTGTGAAGGTCGACGTCCAGGCCCCCGAGGGCGTCACCGTCGAGACCGTCGGCCGCGACGACGCGCGGCTCGGCAAGGCGGGCACCCCGGTGGACCGCGTGGCCGCGCAGGCGTACTCCGCCTTCGAGAAGGCCTCGGTCGTGACCGTGCCGAAGGAGACCGTCCTCACCGAGCCGATCCGCATCGCGGTGCACGGCCAGGGCGGCACCGCCTTCGGCCACCAGGTGATCGAGCTGGGCAACTTCGCCGAGGCCGTCGTCGTCATCGACCACACCGGTGACGCGGTGCTCGCCGCCAACGTCGACTACCTCCTCGGCGACGGCGCCAAGCTGACCGTCGTCTCCGTCCAGGACTGGGACGACAAGGCGGTGCACGTCGCCCAGCACAACGCGCTGGTCGGCCGCGACGCCTCCTTCAAGTCGGTCGTCGTCACCTTCGGTGGTGACGTGGTCCGCCTGCACCCGCGCGTGACCTACGCCGGCACCGGCGGCGAGGCCGAGCTGTACGGCCTGTACTTCACCGACGCCGGGCAGCACCAGGAGCACCGCCTGCTGGTCACCCACAACGCCCCGCACTGCAAGTCGAACGTCGCCTACAAGGGCGCGCTCCAGGGCGACGACGCGCACGCGGTCTGGATCGGCGACGTGCTCATCGAGGCCAGGGCCGAGGGCACCGACACCTACGAGATGAACCGCAACCTGGTCCTCACGGACGGCGCCCGCGTCGACTCGGTGCCGAACCTGGAGATCGAGACCGGTGAGATCGTCGGCGCCGGCCACGCCTCCGCCACCGGCCGCTTCGACGACGAGCAGCTCTTCTACCTGATGGCCCGCGGCATCCCGGAGCACGAGGCCCGCCGCCTGGTGGTCCGCGGCTTCTTCGCCGAGCTGGTCCAGCAGATCGGTGTCGCCGACATCGAGGAGCGCCTGCTCGCCAAGATCGAGGAGGAGCTGGAGGCTTCGGTCGCATGACCTTCGTACGCGCCTGCGGGCTGAGCGAGCTGGAGGAGGACACCCCGAAGCGGGTGGAACTCGACGGCACGCCGGTCTCGGTCGTCAAGACCGAGGGCGAGGTGTTCGCCATCCACGACATCTGCTCCCACGCGAACGTCTCGCTCTCCGAGGGCGAGGTGGAGGACTGCCAGATCGAGTGCTGGCTGCACGGCTCCTCCTTCGACCTGCGCACCGGCAAGCCGTCCGGCCTCCCCGCGACGCGCCCCGTCCCCGTATACCCCGTAAAGATCGAAGGGGACGACGTTCTCGTCTCCCTCTCCCAGGAGTCCTGAGGCACCCATGGCAACGCTTGAAATCCGAGACCTGCACGTCACCGTCGAGGCCGACAACGCCACGAAGGAGATCCTCAAGGGCGTCGACCTCACCGTGAAGCAGGGCGAGACGCACGCCATCATGGGCCCCAACGGCTCGGGCAAGTCGACCCTCGCCTACTCGCTCGCGGGTCACCCGAAGTACACGATCACCGGCGGCACCGTGCTGCTCGACGGCGAGGACGTCCTGGAGATGTCCGTCGACGAGCGCGCCCGCGCGGGCCTGTTCCTGGCGATGCAGTACCCGGTCGAGGTCCCCGGCGTCTCGGTCTCCAACTTCCTGCGCACCTCCGCCACCGCGATCCGCGGCGAGGCCCCCAAGCTGCGCACCTGGGTCAAGGAGGTCAAGGAGACCATGGAGCGTCTCCACATGGACCCCTCCTTCGCCGAGCGCAACGTCAACGAGGGCTTCTCCGGCGGTGAGAAGAAGCGCCACGAGATCCTCCAGCTCGAGCTGCTCAAGCCGAAGGTCGCGATCCTGGACGAGACCGACTCCGGCCTGGACGTCGACGCGCTGCGGATCGTCTCCGAGGGCGTCAACCGCGTCCGCGAGACCGGCGAGGTCGGCACCCTGCTGATCACGCACTACACGCGCATCCTGCGCTACATCAAGCCCGACTTCGTCCACGTGTTCGCCGACGGCCGTATCGCCGAGTCCGGCGGCGCCGAGCTGGCGGACAAGCTGGAGAACGAGGGCTACGAGGCATACGTGAAGGGTGGCGCATCCGCGTGACACAGCTGCCGGGCCTCCTCGACACCGAGGCGCTCCGCAAGGACTTCCCCATCCTGGACCGCGCGGTCCACGACGGCAGGAAGCTCGTGTACCTGGACAACGCGGCGACGTCCCAGACCCCGCGCCAGGTGCTCGACGTGCTCTCCGAGTACTACGAACAGCACAACGCCAACGTCCACCGCGGTGTGCACGTGCTCGCCGAGGAGGCCACGGCACTGTACGAGGGCGCGCGGGACAAGGTCGCGGAGTTCATCAACGCGCCCAGCCGCGACGAGGTGATCTTCACCAAGAACGCCTCCGAGTCCCTCAACCTCGTGGCCAACATGCTGGGCTGGGCCGAGGAGCCCTACCGGGTCGACCACGAGACCGAGATCGTCATCACGGAGATGGAGCACCACTCCAACATCGTGCCGTGGCAGCTGCTCGCGCAGCGCACGGGCGCGAAGCTGAAGTGGTTCGGCCTCACCGACGACGGCCGGCTCGACCTGTCGAACATCGACGAGGTCATCACGGAGAAGACGAAGATCGTCTCCTTCGTGCTGGTGTCCAACATCCTGGGCACGGTCAACCCGGTCGAGGCGATCGTGCGCCGTGCCCAGGAGGTCGGCGCGCTGGTCTGCGTCGACGCCTCCCAGGCCGCCCCCCACATGCCGCTGGACGTCCAGGCCCTGCAGGCCGACTTCGTGGCCTTCACCGGCCACAAGATGTGCGGCCCGACCGGCATCGGCGTCCTGTGGGGCCGCCAGGAGCTGCTGGAGGACCTGCCTCCGTTCCTCGGCGGCGGCGAGATGATCGAGACCGTCTCGATGCACTCCTCGACGTACGCCCCGGCGCCGCACAAGTTCGAGGCCGGCACCCCGCCGATCTCGCAGGCCATCGGACTGGGCGCGGCCATCGACTACCTCAACTCGATCGGCATGGACAAGATCCTCGCCCACGAGCACGCGCTCACCGAGTACGCGGTGAAGCGGCTCGCCGAGGTCCCCGACCTGCGCATCATCGGCCCCACCACGGCCGAGGACCGCGGGGCCGCGATCTCCTTCACGCTCGGCGACATCCACCCGCACGACGTGGGCCAGGTCCTCGACGAGCAGGGCATCGCCGTCCGTGTCGGCCACCACTGCGCGCGTCCCGTCTGCCTGCGCTACGGAATTCCCGCGACCACGCGAGCGTCGTTCTATCTGTACTCCACGCCGACCGAGATCGACGCACTGGTCGAGGGGCTGGAGCACGTACGGAACTTCTTCGGATGAGGGGCTGAGGCGTGAAGCTGGACTCCATGTACCAGGAAGTCATCCTGGACCACTACAAGAACCCGCACGGGCGGGGCTTGCGGGACGGCGACGCCGAGGTGCACCACGTCAACCCGACGTGCGGCGACGAGATCACCCTCCGCGTGAAGTACGCCGGCACGACCATCGAGGACGTCAGCTACGAGGGCCAGGGCTGTTCCATCAGCCAGGCCAGCGCGTCGGTCCTCAACGAGCTGCTGGTCGGCAAGGAGCTGGCCGAGGCGCAGAAGATCCAGGAGACCTTCCTGGAGCTGATGCAGTCCAAGGGCCGGATCGAGCCGGACGACGCGATGGAGGAGGTCCTGGAGGACGCGGTCGCGTTCGCCGGGGTCTCCAAGTACCCCGCGCGGGTCAAGTGCGCCCTCCTGAGCTGGATGGCGTGGAAGGACGCGACGGCCCAGGCGCTGGGTGGCGCCGACGCCGAAAGGAAGACCGCATGAGCGACACCGTCGAGATGAAGCCGGCCTCCGAGGAGGAACTCCGCGAGGCCCTGATGGACGTCGTCGACCCCGAGCTGGGCATCGACGTGGTCAACCTCGGGCTGATCTACGGCATCCACATCGACGAGTCCAACATCGCGACCGTCGACATGACCCTGACCTCGGCGGCCTGCCCGCTGACGGACGTCATCGAGGACCAGGCCAAGTCCGCCACGGACGGCCTGGTCAGCGAGTTGCGCATCAACTGGGTCTGGATGCCGCCGTGGGGTCCCGACAAGATCACCGACGACGGGCGCGAGCAGCTGCGGGCGCTCGGCTTCAACGTCTGAGAGAGCCGACGGAGCCGTCCGAGAGAGCCGACGGAGCCGGGGAGAGGGGTCACGGCCGCGAGCCGTGGCCCCTCTCCGCATGTCCGGGGACGTTCACCCGAGCCCGTTCACGAGCAGGAACGCCGAGTCCGCGCGGTACAGGTCCGAACTCTGGTACGGGTCCAGCTTCAACTGGAAGTTCTGGTGCCGCAGGAACCGCCCGGGGTAGTTGACCGACTCCAGCATGACCGCGCCGGAGGAGGCGGAGGCGCGCGGGCAGAAGGTGGCGTCCTGCTCGAACAGGGCGGAACCGTCGTCGTGTTCGTCACGCAGCAGGAAGTCCCGGTGACGCAGGTAGCCGCCGTCGGCGGTGGCGAAGGAGTAACAGGAGGCGTTGCTCAGCCCCTCGACCAGCTTGAAGGTGGCGGCGCGGCGGTCCGCGGAGGAGCTGACCGGGTCGAGCTTCACGTAGTCGCCGACGACGTGCCAGTAGCGGTCGGGGTAGTTCACGGAGCGCACGGACCGCCAGTCGGCGGAGGGCTTGGAGTCGGACGAACCGCCGTGCGAGCGCCGGGACCTGGTGGGGGCGGGGTGCGGCCCGGGGGAGTGCGAGGGGGAGGCGGACACCGTCGCCGAGGGCGTCACCGAGGACATGGCCTCCTTGCCCTTCGGGGGAGTGGGGGGACTCGCCGAGGGGGAACTGAAGGAGAGCAGGCCCGGGCCGTTGTCCGTGGCGGCTCCCGTCGCGGCCGGTGAGGCCTTCTCCTGCGGCGTCCGGCCGTTCACGGCTATCGCCGTGACACAGGCGGCGACCGTGGCCAGGGCCAGCGCGCCGGCCAGCCAGAGTCTTCGGGTGCCGGGAGCCCGGGAGGCGTCCGGGGCCCAGCCGTTCTCCCACGGCTGCTGCGGCGAGTCGGGGGTGTGTTCAGGCATGCGCGGTTCTCCACCGCCGCCGGTGCGGCTGCCGGGGCGTGAGGGTCAGTGGGGAAACAGTGGGGAAAGAGTGAAGGTTGGTGCTGCCGAGGGCTGCACCCTAGTGGAGCCGACGGGCCGCCGGGAGGTGTTTCAGTGAGCGGTTTCCATGAAGTTGCAACTTTCTCGCCGCGCCCTCGGCGTACACCCGGACACACCGCCACAGCACGGGACTTGGCAGACACGGGCCGGCTTCCGCGCCAGACGCCGGCCGGCTTCCGCCAGGCACCGCGCAGCCCGCTCGCGTGGGCGCGTACGCAACGCCCCGCGACGCGACCCGCGGGTGGCCGGAGGCGGCGCGACCGGCAGGTGAGACGCGCCCTCCTCGGTTCGCCCCCTCGGGCGTCCGCACGTTAGGTTGCCCTCATGACCGACTCCACTGCTACCCGCACCACCGGCGCCGTCGCCGCCGGCCTCGCCACGATCGCCTCCGACGGCACCGTTCTCGACACCTGGTTCCCGGCCCCCGAGCTGGTCGCGGAGCCCGGCCCCGCCGGCACCGAGCGGCTCACCGCCGAGCAGGCCGCCCAGCTGCTGGGCGGAGGCGCGACCGCGGCCATCGGCCCGGACGCCCGCCGGGGTGTCGAGGTGGTCGCGGTCCGCACGGTCATCGCCTCGCTGGACGAGAAGCCGATCGACGCGCACGACGTCTACCTGCGCCTGCACCTGCTCTCGCACCGCCTGGTCAAGCCGCACGGCCAGAGCCTGGACGGCATCTTCGGCCACCTCGCCAACGTCGCCTGGACCTCGCTCGGCCCGGTCGCCGTGGACGACATCGAGAAGGTGCGGCTGAACGCCCGCGCCGAGGGCCTGCACCTCCAGGTCACCTCGATCGACAAGTTCCCGCGCATGACCGACTACGTCGCCCCCAAGGGCGTCCGCATCGCCGACGCCGACCGGGTGCGCCTCGGCGCGCACCTCGCCGAGGGCACCACGGTGATGCACGAGGGCTTCGTCAACTTCAACGCCGGCACGCTCGGCACCTCCATGGTCGAGGGCCGCATCTCCGCCGGTGTCGTGGTCGGCGACGGCTCGGACATCGGCGGCGGCGCCTCCACCATGGGCACGCTGTCCGGCGGCGGCAATGTGATCATCTCCATCGGTGAGCGCTGCCTGGTCGGCGCCGAGGCGGGCGTCGGCATCGCGCTCGGCGACGAGTGCGTGGTCGAGGCGGGCCTCTACGTCACCGCGGGCACCCGGGTGACCATGCCCGACGGCCAGATCGTCAAGGCCCGCGAGCTGAGCGGCGCCTCCAACATCCTCTTCCGCCGCAACTCCCTCACCGGCGCCGTCGAGGCCCGCCCGAACAACGCGGTCTGGGGCGGCCTGAACGACATCCTGCACAGCCACAACTGACCCACCGCCGCGACAGCGCCCTTCGCCCTGGCGAGGGGCGCTTCGTCATGCGGGCAGGCCGGCCGCGAACGCCCGCAGGGCCGTGAAGTCGCCCTCGCGCAGCCCGCGTCGCGGGTCGACGCGGTGCAGCAGCGCCGGGCCGGGGTGCCGGCCGGCCACGTACGCGGTGTCCGCCGGGCTCTGCTCGTCGTCCACCCAGGCGAACGGGCGGCCCCCGGCGTACGCCACGATCGCCTCCGTCTTCCAGTGGACGCCGTCCGGCCGCACCGCGAACAGGCCCGCGCCGAAGTCGACGTACGGCAGTTCGGGCAGCCCGACGACCGGCGCGATCCAGCGGTTGGCCTCGGCCATCCAGGTCGTCGCCCAGCACAGCTCGTAGCCGAGCGCGAGCAGGGCCGGGCCGTGGGACGGGTTCAGCCAGACCCGCAGGGGGCGGCCGGGGACCACGGACGCCCGGATCGTCGTGTAGCCCTCGGGCCGGCGCTCCGGCTGGGCCGCGTACGGGTTGAGGGGGCCGTCGACGTCGAGGAACAGCAGGGGGCGGCTCACTCGGACACCGTACGGCCGTGTCCGGGCCGGCCGGAGATTATTTTCGCGCGGGCAGGCATAGCGGGGCGCGGCGGCGCGCGTCTCGAGGGGTACAAGGGCCCGGACACCAGGTCGGCCCGGGGGAAGAGAAGGTGACGATGGATGCCGAAGCGCAGGAGAGTTTTCGACAGTTCGTGGCCGGCAGGTCCTCGGCGCTGCTGAAGACGGCCGTCCTGCTGACCGGCGGCGACCGGCACGCGGCCGAGGACCTGCTGCAGAACGCGCTGGTCAGGGCGGCCGGGCGGTGGCAGCGGATCGACGAGCCGGAGGCGTACGTACGGCGCGTCCTGTACCGGCAGCAGATCAGCCGCTGGCGGCTGAAGTGGCCACGCCGGGAGGTGTCGGTCGCCGAGCTGCCGGAGGCCGGTGCGGCCCCGGACGCCGCGGGCCGCGCGGAGCTGCGCCTGCTGCTGCGCACCGCCCTGTCCCGGCTCACCCCGCGCCAGCGCACCGTGCTGGTGCTGCGCTACTTCGAGGACCTGCCCGAGGCCGACGTGGCCCGGCTGCTGGGCTGCTCCGTCGGCACCGTACGGTCCACCACCCACCGCTCCCTGGCCCGGCTGCGCACGCTCGCTCCCGAGCTGGCCGCTCTCGACGGCGGCGGGCGGCCGTCCCGTGACTTCTCGCCCGTGGAGGTGCGTCCGTGAACGTCGAGGAACTGGTGCGCGACTCCCTGCGGGAGATGGCGCTGGAGGCGCAGCCGGCGGCCGCGAACCTCGCCGACCGGGTGCTGGTGCTGCGCCGCAGGCGCCGTACCCGCCGGATCGCGGCTGTCGCCGTGTCCGCCGCGGCCGTGGTCACCGTCGCCGTGGCCGTGCCGCTGCTCGACGGCGGCGGGCGGGACGTACGGCCGGCGCACCTCACGCCCGGCCCGGTCGTCGCCCACGCCGACCAGTCGCCGCCGCGCCAGATGATCGGTGCCGGCGATGCCCTCATGGCGGGTTACAGCACCCAGAAGCGGGTCGAGCAGCCCAACAAGGACGAGATCACCACGCGAACCTACCGGCTGCTGGACCCCCGCACCGGCACCTACAAGAAGGACGACCGCTGGTCCTTCGTGACCGTCGCGCCGGGCGCCCGCACGGCCGCGGTGCTGGAGCGCGAGCTGCCGGCCGGCCGGGTGGGGCTGCTGGACCTGTCGGACGGCCGGGTCAAGCGGTGGATCCCGGTGCCGCAGGGCGCAGGAGGGGCCGCCTTCTCACCCGACGGGACCAAGCTGGTCGTCACCACGTACGCCAAGAACCCCGATCGGGCCTTCTGGAGCGCCAAGATCCCGGTGAACGACAAGGTGGAGCCGCAGCAGGTACCCAGCCGGACCGGGTTCACCGTCGTCGACGTCGCCTCCGGAACGGCGCAGTGGCACCAACTGCCCTACTGGAAGGACAAGATGGACTTCGGGGGCAACGCACGCGCGGATCTGGAGTTCAGCCGCGACGGCAAGTCCCTGTGGGAGCCCCTGCCGATGCGTCCGGGCCGCAAGTACCACGCCCTGGACGGCACGAACGTCCCGGCGCCCGCCGCCGAGAAGCACGTGCAGCCGTGGGTCGAGGCCGGCCTGTCGCCCGACGGCCGGCTCGCCGCGGGCGACTTCGCCGGGCAGGGCGACGAGATCGCCTCGGCCGTCGACGACGCCGTCACCGGCAAGGTCGTCACCAAGGTGCCCGGTCAGCAGCTGCTCGCCTGGGCGGACAACAAGCGGCTGATCGCCTGGGGCATCGGCGGCGACGGCAACGAGTTCCACCAGCGGCTGGTGCTCGTCACCATCGGCAGCAAGAAGGTCCAGCCGCTCAGCGGCTTCCGCTCGCCGAAGGACGACACCGGCGGCCGCTGGGAGCCGCTGTTCACGACCCGCTGACCAGCTCCTCGTACAGCGCCCGCAGCCCGTCGGCCGTCTCCCGGCCGGCGGGCAGCAGCGGTGGGCGCACCGGGCCCGCGGGCAGGCCGAGTTCGCCCAGGAGCGCCTTGGCGGTGACCGTGCCCGGCAGTCCCGCGCCCATCATCGCCTCGATCAACGGCGTGGCGCGCAGCTGCAGTTGTCTCGCCCGGGCCGTGTCGCCCGCGTCGAACGCGTCGAGGAGGGCCGCGAAGGTGCCCGGTACGGCGTTGGCCACCGTGCTCACGCAGCCGGCAGCGCCCACCGCGTACAGCGCGAGGACGTGCTCGTCGCAGCCCGCGTAGTACGCCAACTCGCTCTGCGCCAGCACCTTCTGGGTGCCGAGGAAGTCGTAGGAGCAGTCCTTGACCGCCGCGATCCGCGGATGCCCGGCGAGCCGGAGCATGGTGTCCGGCTCGATCCGGGTGCCGGTGCGGCCCGGGATGTCGTAGAGCATCAGCGGCAGCCCGCTCGCGTCGGCGACCTGGCGGAAGTGCGCCTCCACCGCCTCCTGGGGAGGCCGGCTGTAGTACGGCGTGACCACCAGCACCCCGTCGGCGCCGGCCTTCTCGGCCGCGAGGGCCTGATCGATGGTGTGCCGGGTGTCGGCGGTGCCGACGCCCGCCACGAGCGGGACCCGGTCGCCCACCGCCTCCCGGACCGCTCTGATCAACTGCGTCTTCTCCGCGTCCGTGGTGGTCGGCGACTCGCCCGTGGTGCCGCTCAGCACCAGCCCGTCGCAGCCCTCGGCCACCAGCCGCACGGCCAGCCGCCGGGCCCCCTCCAGGTCGAGCGCGCCCGCCTCGGTGAACGGGGTGATCATCGCGCACAGGGTGCGGCCGAAGGGCCGGGGTCGGTTCGTCATGGGAGTAGTCTCGGCATGACAACCGTGAAGCTCTACTTAAATCTTCTACGAGGTATTGATAAGTGATGCTGAGGAGAGTCGGGTCGATGGGCTGTCCTGTGTCCACCTCGGCCCTTGATGCGTCACTATGGGCACGGACGGTCAAGTTCACGTCGGTCATGGGAGGCACCATGAAGCTCGGCAAGGCACTGGCCACCGGAGTCGCCGAGGAGCGGCCGCTCACCCGCGAGGAGGAGCCGCGGCTCCCCGAGGAGAACGCCCGCACGGAACCGGCCGAGCCGGCCCGCGAAGAGGTACCGGCGGCCCGATGAGGCTGCGGCTCCCGGCGGAACGCCCGACGGAGCCGCCGACCGGATGCAAGATCGCCCACCCGGTGCTGTCCGAGGACGGCACCCGGGCCGGGTTCACCGGTGTGTCCCTGGGCGGCGCGCTGCCGTACGGCGTGCTCGACGACGCCTCCTGCGTCTACGGGCGCCGGCACCGCCCGCCCGCGCGCCTGTGCGACTGCGGCTTCCACTGCGTGCACGACCGCACGGCCGCCGAGGCCCTGCGGTGCACGGCCGAGCACCGGTCCGCCGTCCTGCTCGAGGTCTCCGTCCTCGGCGCCTACATCCGCTTCGAGCGCGGCTTCCGCTACGCCCGCCAGCGCGTGCGCACGGCGACCGTCGGCCCCTGCGCCTGCGGTGCCGCGGCCGCCGCACTCGCCGACGCCGGCTGGGGCAGACCCGGCTGGCGGGCCCTCGCCCCCGCCTGCGCGGGTTGCGTACGGGGGCGTACGTCCGTCTCGCTCGCCGGGTTCGCCCGACTGGCCGGGGAGGGGCTCCGGGTGATCACGGGAGGCGGCGCCGGCCCGGCCCCGTCCGCCGAGTTGACGGCGGGCACGGAGCTGGGCATGCCCGAACTCGTCGCCGAGGCCGCCCTGTTGCAGGCCCGCCTCGACTGGCTCCAGGCCCAACTCGCCCGCCTCGGCGAGCGGGGGACCGGGGGAGCGGACCACGGCTAACGGTCTTCGGCCTGGGTACCCGGGTGGTCCGCACAGAGAGGAGGCGGAACACCGTGACCGTGACCCCCCACGCACGGCCCGCTGTCGACGGGCACCCCACCACCGGGGAACTCGTCAACAAGGCCACCGAACAGCTTTCCCGGCTCCTGCGGCAGGAGGTCGCTCTCGCCAAGGTGGAGCTGGCCGAGAAGGGACGCCGTGCCGGACGGGGCGGCGGACTGCTGGGCGCCGCGGGCGCCCTTGGATACGTCGGGCTGATCGTCCTGGCCGGCGCCATGACCGCCGCCCTCTCCCTGGTACTGCCCGTGTGGGCGGCGGCGCTGATCATCGCCGGCGTGTTCTTCGTCGTGGCCGCCGTGCTGGGCGCGATCGGACGCGCCCAGCTGCGCCGCGCCACGCCGCCCGCGCCCAAGGAGACCCTCGGCAGTGTCAGGGCGGACGTCGACGAGATCAGGGAAAGGGCACATCGATGACGGACAGGAACCCCCACGGCTCGGGCGCCAAGGGTCCCGACGAACTGCGGCACCAGATCGAGCAGACCAGGCACCAGCTGGGCGACACCGTCGCCCAGCTGGTGGAGAAGGCCGACGTCAAGGGCCGGGCCCGGGCCCGGGTCGCCGATCTGCGGGACAAGGCCGGCGCCATGACGGTGCAGCTGCGCTCCACCGCCGCCCAGGCGGGGCACGAGGCGCAGGGCAAGGCGGCCGTCGCGCGGCACGCGATGCAGGGCCGGGCGGCCCAGGCCCAGCACGCGGTCCAGGGCTCGGCGGCCCGTGCCGGACACGCGGTCCAGGGCCGGGCGGTGCAGGCCGGGCACGCCGTGCAGGGCGCTGGGCACGCCGTCGAACGGCACACTCCGCGGCCCGTACGGTCCCTCGCGCAGGCCGCGCTGCGCCACCCGCGCCCGCTGCTGGTCGCGAGCGCCGCCGGGGCCGCGCTCCTCGCGATGGGCATGATGCGCCGGCGGCACGAGCGCTGCTGAGCCGGGCGGCACCCGCGCGGCCACCACCCTCTCACCGAAAACTATGTCCGTCTGGACAAGAAAAGTTTTCGGTGGGAGGGTGGACGCATGCTGGACGTCACCGTCATCGAGGACCCCGAGGCGGCGGCCGTGTCGCTCGACCCGGTCCGCGCCCGCCTGCTCGCCGAGCTGGCCACCGGACCCGCGTCGGCCGCGATGCTGGCCGGTCAGGTGGGCCTGCCCCGGCAGAAGGTGAACTACCACCTCAAGGCGCTGGAGCGGCACGGCCTGGTGGAACTGGCCGGGGAGCGCCGCAAGGGCAACGTCACCGAGCGGCTGATGCGCGCGACCGCCGCGTCGTACGTCATCTCACCGGCCGCCCTGCCCGCGGTGCAGCCGGACCCGGAGCGCTTCCGGGACCAGCTCTCCGCCCGGTGGCTGCTCGCGCTCGGCGCCCGCCTGGTGCGCGACGTGGGCGCGCTGATCACCGGCGCCACCAGGGCCCGGCGGCAGCTGGCCACCTACGCCCTGGACGGCGAGCTGCGCTTCGCCTCCGCCGCCGACCGCGCCGCCTTCGTGCAGGAGCTGACGGCGGGCGTGAGCGCCCTGATCCGCAAGTACGATGCCCCCGGCGCCGAGGGCGGCCGCGACCACCGGATCGTCGTCGCGCTGCACCCCGCGGTCAAGGACGACCGGCCCACCCCCGAGAGCTGAGCAGGAGCCCCGCCATGCCCGAGGAATCCACGAGGGAATCCGCGCAGGAATTCGAGATCGTCCGCGAGTTCGAGGTCGACGCCCCGCCGGAGAAGGTGTGGGAGGCGATCACCACCGGCACCGGCGGCCATCTCTGGCCGATGGACCCGCCCGAGCCCCACGAGGGCGGCAGGGGACCCTTCGGGTCCACCGTCACCGCCTGGGACCCGCCCCACCGCTACACCAACCGCAGCGAGGACGTCGGTTTCCCGGTGCAGTCGCTCAATCAGCTCGACTACACCATCGAGCCCCGCGACGAGGGCCGCCGCGCCTGGGTGCGTTACGTCCACAGCGGCATCTTCACCGACGACTGGAACACCCAGTACGACGGCGCCAGCAAGCACACCAACTTCTATCTGCACACCCTGTGCGAGTACCTGACCCACTTCGCCCCCCGCCCAGTCACCTTCGCCCAGCTCGAGGGCCCCGAGGCCTCCCGCAGCCCGCGGGCGCTCGCCGCCGCCGGCCGCGCCCTGGGGCTCCCGGACGACGCGGCGGCGGGCACCAAGGTGAGCGCCCATGGGCCCGGCGGGCAGACCCTGGACGCCGTGCTCGACTACCGCAACCCGTACTTCATCGGGCTGCGCACCGACAACGCCCTCATCCGCTTCTTCGGACGCGGCCACTGGGGCGCCCCGCTCGGCATCAGCGTGCACGACTTCGCGCCGGACGCCGACGCGCAGGCGAACGAGAGCGCCTGGCAGGGCTGGCTGAACGGGGTGTTCAGCCGGCCCTGAATCCCCGCGCCCTACGGGCGGAAGCGCAGCACCTGCGGGTCGTGGTCGCTGATCTGGTCGTGGAACTCCGAGTTGATGTGCACGCTGTCGTACTCGAAGTCGCAGCCGCGCCGGACCGCCGGGCTGACCAGGATCTGGTCCAGGACCTGCTGATTGCCCTGGTAGTCGTAGGTGTACCGCTCGCTGCGCGGCAGCGACTTGATCGCCGACCACAGCTCGCCGTCACCCTCCAGGATCTTGGCCGTCCCGGAGAACTCGAAGTCGTTCATGTCGCCGAGCGCGATGACCTCCGCGTTCTTCTGGACGGACAGGATGTCCTTCACGAAGGCGTTCACCAGGGTCGCCTGGGCGTGGCGCTGGACCTCGGAGCTGCGCACCGGCGGCTGGTACTGCGCCGTCAGGCCCTGGTCGCCACCCTTGGAGTTGAGGTGGTTGCCGATCACGAACACCGTCCTGCCGCGGAAGACGAACTCACCCGCGAGCGGCTTGCGGCTGCTCTTCCAGGCCGCGTTGGTCGGGTCGATGCGGCCCGGTGAGGCGGTGAGCTGCGCCTTGCCGTGCACCTTGGTGACGCCGACCGCGGTGGTGGAGTCGCCGCCCGGGCGGTCCACGAAGGACACGCGCTGCGGGTTGAACAGGAACACCTGGCGGATGTTGCCGCCCGGCTCGCCGCCGTCCTGGTCGTTGACCGGGTCGATCGAGCGCCAGTCGTACTTCGGGCCGCCCGCCGCGACGATCGCGTCGATCAGCTTGTTCACGGTCGTGCTCGCGTCGACCGTGCCGTCGTCCTTGGCGCCGTTGTCGTCCTGGATCTCCTCCAGGGACACGATGTCCGGCGCCTGCAGGTTGTGCACGATCGCGGCGGCGTGCTGGTCGAACGTGGGGTCCGACGGGTCGAGGTTCTCGACGTTGTACGTCGCCACCGCCAGCTCACGGCTCGACTGCTTGCGCGTGGTCTCGCGCTGCAGGCCGCCGCTCTCGAGCGTGCCCAGCTCGCTCGCGACCAGGGTGTAGCCGCCGAACTGGTTGTAGTCCAGCGGGCCGGTGGTGGTGCCGGTGAGCGTGTCGCCGACGTTCGCCTGCGGGAAGTCGGCGACCGCGCCCAGCGACTGGATCTGCAGCCGGCCGGTGTTCTGCGAGTCGTAGGAGCCGTAGACCGTGCCGCCGCGGCGGCTCCTGTGCTCGTGCGGCTTCACGGTGACCCACAGTTCGCTGTACGGGTCGGTCCCGGTGACCACACGGGCGTCGGCGATCTGGACGTTCATGCCCTCGAGGGACTCGTAGTAGTCCAGGGCGTACTTCGACGGGTCCAGGGCGAGGCCGTTGATCGAGCCGTTCGCGGCGGTGTCGCCGGCCGGGGCGTACGCGCCCGGGACCGACGTGGCGTCGATCACGACCGGCGCGGGCACCGGGTTGCCGGTGGAGACGGTGGTGATCGCCGGCTTGGTGATCTCCGTCAGCGACTGGTTGCCGGAGGAGGCGCCGCCCGGGACGTACTCCGAGACCGTGCCGGTCACCGTGACCGCGTCGCCGACCGCGACCTTCGGCGCCGAGCTGGTGAAGACGAACACGCCCTCGCTGGTCGCCGGGTTGTCGTCCGGGGTCGGGTCCTGCAGCCAGAAGCCCTTGGAGGAGCCGTAGCTGCGGGTGGCCGTGACGACGCCGGGCACGTCCGTGACCTTCTGGCCCGCGAACGGCGATATCCGGGTGGTGCCCTGGACGTCGTGGATGCGCACCGCGTCGGCGTGCGCGGGGGAGGTGAGGACGACGACGGAAGCCGCGCTGCAGACGGCGGCGACGGTGAGCGCGGCGAGACGCGCGGAAGACCTGCTCGGCAAGGGATCCCTCCGGGGACGAACGTGAGCGCCGGGACGAGGGTGGAACGGGAGCGTGCCGGGCCGGTGGCCCTCCGTGACACGCATAGAGCCGAGTGAACAGTTGTCCCCCCAACTTCTACGCGCGTCAATCTCCTGCCTGACGGCGGGAGTTGTCAAGGTTTCGGCCATGTACGGATCACGTCGGGGAGATGAACCGGGCGGCATGGGTGGAAATCCGTCTAGGCTGAGCGGCTGAGCCCTTTCACGCTCCGAGGAGAACCAGCCGATGTCAGACAGCTCCCCCCTGCCGCCCGTACGGCTGCACCCCGAAGCGGAGCTGGCGCGCGACGCGCTGTCCACGCCGGTGCTCTCCCGCGCCGCCCGGCTCGCCCGCTGGGCCGGACCCGGGACACGCGTCGACGCGGGCGGCGGCCTGGTCGACGAACAGCTCCCTGCCGCCGCCGAACTGCTCGGCCTGAGCGGGGACGACGCCGCCGCCGACGCCAGTGCGGCCTGGCGGGTCGCCGTGGACACCGGCCTGGTCGAGATCGCGGACGAGGACGCCGGCACCGTGACGGCCGGCGAGGAACTCGCCCTGCTCACCGGCGGCTCCCCGCACGACGTGCTCACCGTGTGGCTCTCCGCCCTGGAGACGGTCGTCGCCGACGCGAGCGTGCCCGACCTCGACGGCCTGGCCGAGGCACTGGAGGAGGGCGGGGAGGTCGATTTCTCGTCACTCGACTGGGACCCGCAGGCCGAGGCCGAGTTCCTCGACGGCGTCCTCGGCAACCTCTACCTGCTGACCGTCAGTGAGGAGGGCCCCGCCGGCGGACCCGTCCCGCTGCCCGCCCTGGCCGCCTCCATGATCGTCCCCGGTGACATGGGCGAGCCCACCAACGACGTCCTGGAGCAGGTATCCGACGCGATGATGCGCCTGGACGACCAGTTCCGGATGCTCGAGCCGGTGGGGCTCGTGGAGTACCAGCCCGTCGACGAGGCGCTGATGGCCGACGCGGACGAGGAGCCCTCGGCGCCGGTGGACGACACCGACGTCGCCCGCTACGGCATGGTCCGGCTGACCCCGCTCGGCGTCTACGGGCTGCGGATGCGGCTGCTGGAGGCCGGATTCGACGCGCCCGCCGTCGGTGAACTCGCCGACAAGGGCGCCGACGCGCTGCTCGACGCCACCGCCCGCTTCGGCCAGTCCGCCGCCCGCGCCGAGACCGAGCAGTGGCTGGCCCGCCGCGAACCCCTCGCCGGTGCCCGGGAGTTGCTGGCCGCCGCCCGGGGCACAGACACCGGCGCGCCCCTGCGCAGGCTGCGCTGCCAGCAGGCACTGTCCCTCCTCGGCCCCGAGGCGGAGCCCGCCCTGCGCGAGGTGCTGGACGACCCCGAGCTGGGCGGCCTCGCCCGGGTCTGGCTGAGCGAACGGGGCGCCTCCGGGGTGCCCGCGCCCTCACCCGACCTGATCTTCTGGCTGACCATCGACACGGTCGCCGCCCAACTGGCCGCCGAGGGGAACTCGGACGAACTCCAGGCACTGGTGGAGGGACTGGCCGAACAGCACGGCGGCTTCTTCGCGGCCGCGTGGCGGGTGGAGCACCCGGCCACGGCGGACGTCCTGGAGGCGATGGGCCGGCTCCACCCGGACAAGAAGGTGGCCAAGGAGGCCCGCAAGGCGGCGTTCAAGGCGCGGTCGCAGCAGGCGGGGTGAGCGGCGCTTTGGGACGGCCATGGGGCCGCGCATACGGATTCATGGAACAGGGGCCGGTGAAGTAGCCCGGAGTTCAGCCGGTGTTCAGCAGCGGGCGGGAGCGTGGGCGGCGCATCGAGGCCCGCCACCCTCCACGGCACGCCCACCGTCACAGGAGAACACCATGTCGCTCACCCGCAGGGACTTCGCCAGGAAATCCGCGATCACCGGTGCCGGGGTCGCCCTGGCGGGCAGCGTCGGCGCCCTCGCCACCGCCCCGGGCGCCCTCGCCGCCACGGAGACCCCGAGCGCGGACACCGAGGGCGCGGGTGGAGCCCCGGCCCACGGGCACCACGGCGTCGGCTACGGCCCCCTCGTCCCCGACCCCGACGGCATCCTCGCCCTGCCGGCCGGCTTCACGTACCGGATCATCACCCACAGCGGCAGAACCAAGCTGGAGTCGGGCGAGTTCACCCCGTCCAACCATGACGGCACCGCCGCCTTCGCCGGCCCCCGCGGCGCCACCCTCCTCGTCAACAACCACGAGCTGAAGGGCCCCCGCGCCGGCTGGACGTACCCCGTGCCGCTCACCGAGGGCCTTGTCTACGACCCCGCCGCCTCCGGTGGCTGCACGGTGGTCGAGGTGCGCCGCGACCACGTCGCCGAGTGGGTCGGCATCGCCGGCACCTCCACCAACTGCGCCGGTGGCAGCACCCCGTGGGGCACCTGGCTGACCTGCGAGGAGACCGAGGACAAGGCCGGCCAGAACGGCATGACCAAGGACCACGGCTACGTCTTCGAGGTCGACCCCCAGGACCGCCGCGCCAACCGCGGCCCCCAGCCGATCAAGGCACTCGGCCGCTACGCCCACGAGGCCGTCGTCGTGGACCCCCGGCGCGGCCACCTCTACCTCACCGAAGACGCCTCCGGCCCCAACGGCCTCCTCTACCGCTGGACCCCGCCGGCCGGATTCCGCCACGGGCGCGGGAAACTGCGCACCCTCGCCGACGGCGCGGGCGTCCTGCAAGCCTTCAAGTGCTTCGACTCCGGTGGCCGGTTCGTCGACGACCTCTCCCGCGCCACGAAGACCGGCACGGTCTACGGCGTCGACTGGGTGGACGTCCCCGACCGCGACGCCCGGGCCGTCCCCGTCCGCAAGCAGTTCACCGACGGTCAGGTCACCCGCGCCCGCAAGCTGGAGGGCATGTGGTGGGCCGACGGAGGCGCCTACATCGTCTCCTCCTACGCCCGCGCCGAGAGCCCCGTCCAGCACGACGGCCAGGTCTGGTTCTACGACCCGGCGCGCCGCACGCTCACCCTGAAGGTCCTCCTCGGCGTCAACCCCGACCCGTCCGCCGACGGCGCCTTCGACGGCCCGGACAACATCACCGTCTCCCCGTACGGCGGCCTGATCGTCGCCGAGGACGGCGAGGGCGTCCAGCACCTGTTCGGCGCGACCGACAGCGGCCGCACGTACCCGATCGCCCGCAACGAACTCAATCTCGGCACCGAGGAGTCCCCGGAGTACAGCGAGTTCACCGGCGTCACCTTCTCGCCCGACGGCAGAACCCTGTTCGCCAATATCCAGGAGCCCGGCATCATGCTGGCCATCACGGGTCCCTGGAAGCGGCAGAAGCGGTAAGTAATTCGCTCGCCCGTCCCGCGGTACGCCTCCTAGAGTGATGCATGTCCAGGTGCGAAGGCAGGACCTACTTCCACTCATCATGGGGCGGCCGCGGGTTCGAGTCCCGCCACCGGTACAACGCGCCGGTGTAGCTCAGGGGTCAGAGCACCTACGTCGGTTCCGCCGGCCTCGATCTCTGGACACCACAACTTCATGCACCTCCCGGTGCGCAGGCTGCGGTTACTTCTTCTGCAAAAAGAATCCATGCCGCCGCCGACTTGATCTCGGGAGGCGCAGCTCATGGTGGGTGCCCGGTGCGCAGGCAGCGGATACTTCAGGGACCTGGTGCTTCACGGAAGCGTGCGGGTTCGAATCCCGTCACCGGCTCAGGGCCGGTGTGGCGGAAAAGGGAGACGCGCCAGGTTATAGTGCCGTCGCCGATTCCTGACCTCGGGTGCCTTCCTTTTGCTGCGCCTCCCTCCGAAATGGCACAGAATTCGGGGGAATTCACCATGGCGCGATTCAACACCAGGGCCGCGAAGGCGCAGCCCACCTCGCGGGTCACCTCCACGGGCCGCGTCCTGCGCACCTACGAGGGCGGCCGGGGCCGTGAGCGGGACGCACGCTCCGAGCTTTTCCTGCTGTCGGTCGCCAACTTCGTGTCGCAGCAGACCTTCTACGAGTCCGGTGCCGACCGCGACGCCCGGTTCGTGAAGCTCGTCCGGCGGCTCGCCGTGGAGGACCCCGGCTGGACGGCCGGCCTGCTCGGCTGGCTGCGCGGTGCGGGAAACCTCCGCACCGCCTCGATCGTGGGCGCCGCCGAGTACGTGAAGGCGCGCCTCGACGCGGGCGCCACCGACGGCCCCTCGAACCGGCAGGTCGTGGCCTGCGTACTGCAGCGCCCCGACGAGCCGGGCGAGTTGCTCGCGTACTGGACGGCGACGTACGGCCGCAACGTCCCCAAGCCCGTCAAGCGCGGGATCGCCGACGCCGTACGCCGCCTCTACAGCGGCAAGTCCCTGCTGAAGTACGACACCGCGTCCAAGGGCTACCGCTTCGGCGACATCCTGAACCTGGTGCACGCCGCTCCGGACCCGGACAAGCCGTGGCAGGGCGAGCTGTTCCGGTACGCACTCGACCGCCGGCACAACCCGGACACGGCCGTGCCGCCCGCGTCGAGCCCTGTGCTCACGGCGCACCGCGAGCTGATGGCGCTGCCCGTCGGCCGGCGGCGCGCCGTCGTCACCTCGCCGGGCGGTGCCGAGCGGCTCGCGGCGGCCGGGATGACGTGGGAGGCGCTGGCCGGCTGGCTGCAGGGCCCGATGGACAAGGCGGCCTGGGAGGCCGTGATCCCGTCCATGGGTGCGATGGCGCTGGTGCGAAACCTCAGGAACTTCGACCAGGCCGGTGTCTGCGACGAGGTCGCGGCCCGGGTGGCGGCGAAGATCAGCGACCCGGCGGAGGTCGCGCACTCGCGGCAGTTCCCCTTCCGCTACCTCGCCGCGTACCAGCACGCGCCGGCGCTGCGCTGGTCGTACCCGCTGGAGCAGGCGCTCGGCCACTCGCTGGCGAACGTGCCGGCGCTGCCCGGCCGCACCCTGATCCTGGTGGACCGCTCCGGCTCGATGTGGGCCCCGCTCTCGGACCGCTCGGAGCTCAACCGGGCCGACGCGGCGGCGATCTTCGGCACGGCGCTCGCGCTGCGGGCGGCGGACGCGGACCTCGTCGAGTTCGGTACGACGAGCAAGCGGCTGGCCTTCGAGAAGGGCGAGTCGGTGCTGAGGGTCCTCGGCCGCTTCGGCGACCTGGGCGGCACCGACACCACCTCGGCGGTCCGCGCGCACTACCGCGGGCAGGACCGGGTGCTGATCGTCACCGACGAGCAGTACGCCTTCAGCCACCACGGCGACCCGACCGAGCAGGTCCCGGCGCACGTGCCGGTGTACACGTGGAACCTCGCCGGCCACCAGGCGGGCCACGGCCCCTCGGGCAAGGGGAACCGGCACACCTTCGGGGGACTTTCGGACGCGGCCTTCCGGATGGTTCCCCTGCTGGAGGCCGCTCGCGACGCCGACTGGCCGTGGGCTGCCTGAGCCACCCGATCGTGGCCCGCGCTTCTACGGGGGGCGCGGGCCACACCCCATGTCCGCGAGCCGCACTGACATATAACATTTCAGTTGTGGAGGCCCTACGACCTGTCCGGCGCACCCTCCTCAGGGACCGCGCCTACGCATCGATCCGGGACGCCATCGTGGCCGGGGAGATCGAACCCGGCGCGGTGGTGCGCGACGCCGATCTGGCCGAGCGGCTGGGCCTGTCCCGGGCGCCGGTGCGCGAGGCGTTCGCCCGGCTCGCGGACGAGGGGCTGCTGGAGAGCAAGCCGCAGAGCTACACCCGGGTCACCCCGCTTCTCGCCGCCGACGTGCGGGACGCGGCGGCCGTGGTCGGCGCGATGCACGAGCTGGTCACCCGGGTCGCCGTGCCCCGGCTGCGGGAGGCGGACCTGACGGAGATGCGCGCGGCCAACGAACGGTTCGCCGCCGCCGTGCGCGCCGGTGAGGTGGACGAGGCCCTGCGTGCCGACGACGACCTGCACGACGTCCTGGTCCGGGCCGCCGGCAACCGGGCGGCCGCCGCCACCGTGGCCCGCTACACCCCGCTCATCCGCCGCCTGGAGCGGCAGCGCTTCGGCGAGGGCGGTTCCTGCCGCTCGGCCGGGCTGCACGAGCGGCTGATCGAGGCGTGCGCGGGCGGTGACGTGGACCGCGCGGTCGGCGTCACGGCGGAGATCTGGCGCACGCTCACGGCCCTGGCCGATCCCGACTGACCGACCCTGGAGGCCCCGTGTCCCTGTCCGCGTCCCTGGCGTCCCACCCCCGCCACCCCCTTCTCTTCGGCCCCTCCCCGGTGCACCGCCTCGAACGCCTGACCGCCCACCTCGGGGGTGCCTCGCTGTGGGCCAAGCGGGAGGACTGCAACTCGGGGATCGCCTACGGCGGGAACAAGACCCGCAAGCTGGAGTACCTGGTCGCCGACGCGCTCGCCCAGGGCTGCGACACGCTGGTGTCGATCGGCGGGGTGCAGTCCAACCACACCCGTCAGGTCGCCGCCGTCGCCGCCCGGGCGGGGCTCGGGTGCGTGCTGGTCCAGGAGAGCTGGGTGGAGTGGCCGGACTCCGTCTACGACAAGGTCGGCAACATCCTGATCAGCCGGCTGGCCGGCGCCGACGTACGGCTCGTCCGGGCCGGGTTCGGGATCGGGTTCAAGGAGAGCTGGGAGCAGGCGCTGCGGGACGTCGAGGACGCGGGCGGCAAGCCGTACGCCATCCCGGCCGGCGCCTCCGACCACCCGCTCGGTGGGCTGGGCTTCGCCCGCTGGGCCGAGGAGGTCGCCGAGCAGGAGGCGGAGCTGGGGGTCTTCTTCGACACCGTGATCGTCTGCTCGGTGACCGGCTCGACCCAGGCGGGCATGGTCGCCGGTTTCCGGGCCCTGGAGGAGGAGGGCGGCCGGCCCCGCCGCGTCCTCGGCATCGACGCCTCCGCCGACCCCGCCCGGACCCGTGAGCAGATCACCCGCATCGCCCGCGACACCGGACGACTCATCGGCCTCCGGCGGGAGTTGACCGAGGCGGACGTCGAGCTCGACGAGCGGTACCACGGGGGCACGTACGGCATTCCGGACGAGACCACCCTGGAGGCGATGCGGCTCGCCGCCCGCACGGAGGGGATGGTCACCGATCCCGTGTACGAGGGGAAGTCGATGGCCGGAATGATCGACCTGGTCGCGCGCGGCGAGATCGGCCGGGACTCCACCGTGCTCTACGCGCACCTGGGCGGCCAGCCCGCGCTGAACGCGTACAGCGCGCTGTTCTAGGACCGGCTGCGCAGGTACGCCCGCAGCCGCGCCGCTACAGCGCCCTCGCGCCCGGCTCCACCATGTTGCGCACGGTGCGGGCCTTGACGAAGTCGCCCATGGCTGTCATCTCCCATTCGCCGGAGAACTGGCGGATCAGCTTGGCCATCATCACACCGGTCTGGGCCTCGGCGTGGGTGAGGTCAAAGCGGACGAGTTCCTCGCCGGTGGCCGCGTCCAGGAGGCGGCAGTAGGCCTTGGCGACCTCGGTGAACTTCTGGCCGGAGAAGGAGTTGACCGTGAAGACCAGGCCGGTGACCTCCTGGGGGAGGCGGCCGAGGTCGACGGTGATCACCTCGTCGTCGCCTCCGCCCTCGCCCGTGAGGTTGTCGCCGGAGTGTTTGATCGCGCCGTTCAGGATCGTCAGCTTGCCGAAGTAGCAGCTGTCGACGGCGTTGCGCTGCGGGCCGTAGGCGATGACCGACGCGTCCAGATCGATGTCCTTGCCACCGTACGCCGGCTCCCAGCCGAGGCCCATCTGCACCTGCGACAGCAGCGGGCGGCCGCCCTTGACCAGGGACACGGTCTGGTTCTTCTGGAGGCTGACCCGGCCCTTGTCCAGGTTGATCTTCCCCGGGCCGGCCGGCGGGGCGGGCGGTGTCGGGGGGGTCGGCTGCGCGGCCGGTGCCGGCGGCGCCACCGGCTGCGGCTGCGGCTGCGGCGGGGCGGCCGGTGCCGCCGCCGGCGGTGCCGCGGCGGTGGCCGGTTCCTCCACCGTCACGCCGAAGTCCGTCGCGATGCCCGCCAGACCGTTCGCATACCCCTGGCCCACGGCGCGGGCCTTCCAGGCGCCGCCCCTGCGGTAGATCTCCACGACCACCAGGGCCGTCTCGGTGCCGAGCTGCGGCGGCGTGAACGTGGCCAGCACGGTCCCGCCGTCCGGGTCGCGCAGGGTGGCCGTCGGCTCGATGCCCTGGAAGGTCTGGCCGGCCGCGTCGGGGCTGGCGGTGACCACGATCTTCTCGATGTCCGGCGGCACCGCGGCGGTGTCCACCGTGACCGCGTCGGGCGCGGCACCGCCGCCGGACGTGTACGTCACGCCCGGCCCGCTGGGCTGGTTGTAGAAGATGAAGTCGTCGTCGGAGCGCACCTTGCCGTCCGCGGCGAGCAGCAGGCCCGACACGTCGAGCCGCACCGGAGCGGCGACGTCCACCGTCACACGGGCGACCGGCAGAGGGATGTTCGAGCCAGGGGTCATAGCTGTCATGTCGGGTGAACGAACGACACCACTTTGCCGTTCCCTTACCGACGCCCGGACCGCCGGCCGTCCCCCGATCGGCTCAGGGCACGACCACGATCGTGCGTCCCACGCCCGGTTCCAGCATCATCAGGCCCATCGTTCCGGAGCCGTGGACCAGCACGTGCGCGCCCAGCCTCGCCCGCAGGACGTCATAGCCGCGCACCGCGCACGACAGCGGCTCCACCAGGGCCGCGTCCGCGGTGCGCACGTGCTCCGGGAGCTTCACGCAGTTCGCGACCGGCGCCACCGCGTAGCGGGCCGCGCCTCCCGCCGTCGTCACGCCGATCGCCGCCCACCGCTCGCACAGGTTGTTGTGGCCGGTACGGCGGTGGCGGCACTCGTAGCAGTAGAGGGAGGGGTCCACGGCGACCCGGTCGCCGGTCGCCACCTCGGTGACCTGCGGGCCGACGCCGACCACCTCGCCCGCGAACTCGTGCCCCGGCACGATCGGCAGCTGGGGTGCGAACTCGCCCTGGAGAATGTGCAGATCGGTGCCGCACAGGCCGCAGGCGGCCACCTCGACGACGACCTCACGGGGTCCGGGCGCCGGGTCCGGGACCTCGGTGCCCGCCCACGCGAGCGATCGTTTCCCGCCGCCCCGTGCCCCGTGCCGCCCGATGCCGGTGCGGCCGCCGGCGGCGCTGCCGGGTGTCAGTACGGCCAGATCGGCGGGTCGTTCACGAAGTGGCCGCCCAGGTGGGTGTGCGCCGGGTTCTCCGGGTCCAGCTCGCCCTGCTCGGCGATCAGCTTCTCGGCGTACGGCTCGGAGTCGTCCTGCGGTTCGTAGCCGAGCGCCCGCGCGGAGGTCAGGTCCCACCACAGGCGGGTGTTGGCGGAGGAGCCGTGGACCACCGTGTGGCCGACCTGCTCGGCGGTCAGGGCCGCGTGGAAGAGCCGGGCGCCGTCGGCCGGGCTCATCCACACCGAGAGCATGCGCACGCTGGTGGGCTCCGGGAAGCAGGAGCCGATGCGCACCGAGACGGTCTCCAGGCCGTGCTTGTCCCAGTAGAACTGGGCGAGGTCCTCGCCGAAGGACTTGGACAGGCCGTAGAAGGTGTCGGGGCGGCGCGGGGTGTCGACCGGGATCAGCGGCTCGCCCGCGCGCGGGGCCGGGGTGAAGCCGACGGCGTGGTTGGAGGAGGCGAAGACGATGCGGGGCACGCCCTCGAGACGGGCGGCCTCGTAGAGGTGGTAGGTGCCCTGGATGTTCGACTTCAGGATCTTCTGGAAGGGCGCCTCCAGGGAGATGCCCGCGAGGTGCAGGATCGCGTCCACGCCGTGCACCGCCTCGCGCAGCGCCTCCGGGTCGGTGAGGTCGGCGGTGATCGCGTCGGGCGCGTCCTCCACGGGGCGCACGTCGAACAGCCGCAGCGTGTAGCCGTACTCCGGCAGCAGGGACCGCATCAGGGTGCCGAGCCCGCCGGCGGCGCCGGTGAGCAGAATGGTGCGGGGAGCGGGCATCCTCGGTCTCCTTGAACATCAGCGGCCGTGTGCATGGCTCGAGTTCACATGCGTGGACACGCTAGGGAGCGGTCACTGACCTCGTCAAGTGGGCCGTGGAGTGCGGAAATCCGCTGCCGTGTTGCCGGTTCGCCCGCTTGACCGCCACGAAGAGTGGACCGTAGCGTGAGGCCGTTCAGAGATATAGACATTGATCAGGCACATATATCTCCATGCGCAGGGAGCGCCCGTGACGCCAGCCCCTCTCGACGCCCGGCTCCGCGACCCGGGCGGCCCGCTGTTCTTCCCCGTCACGGCGTACCGCTCCGACGGTTCGGTCGATCTCGACGTCCACCGCACCCATGTGGGCCAGGGTGTCGCGGCCGGAGCCGCCGCCGTCTTCGCCTGCTGCGGCACCGGCGAGTTCCACGCCCTGCTGCCGGAGGAGTTCCGGGCCGTGGTGCGGGCGAGCGTGGAGGCGGCCGAGGGACGCGTACCGGTGGTCGCGGGCGTCGGCTACGGCACCGCGCTCGCCGTCCACTACGCGCGCCTGGCCGAGCAAGCAGGCGCCGACGGGCTTCTCGCCATGCCGCCCTACCTCGTGCGCGCCGGGCAGGAGGGACTGCTGCGGCACTACCGCGAGATCGCCACCGCCACCGCCCTGCCGGTGATCGTCTACCAGCGCGACAACGCCGTCTTCACCCCCACGACCGTGGTGGAGCTCGCCCGCACCGAGGGCGTCGTCGGCCTCAAGGACGGCCTCGGCGACCTGGACCTGATGCAGCGCGTCGTCAGCGCCGTGCGCACCGAGGCGCCCGGCGACTTCCTGTACTTCAACGGCCTGCCGACCGCCGAGCAGACCCAGCCCGCCTACCGCGCCCTCGGCATCACCCTGTACTCCTCGGCCGTGTTCTGCTTCGCCCCGGAGATCGCCCTCGCGTACTACCGGGCGCTGGACGCGGGCGACCAGGACACCGTGCGCCGCCTGCTGGACGGCTTCTACCGGCCGTTCGTCGAACTGCGCGCCCAGGGCAGCGGCTACGCCGTCTCCCTGGTCAAGGCGGGCGTACGGCTGCGTGGTCTGGACGTCGGCGAGGTCCGGCCCCCGCTGCACGAGCCGCCCGAGGGCCATGTCGAACAGCTCGCTCGGCTCATCGAGCGCGGCCACGCCCTGCTGGAGGAGGACACGTGACCGAGGACAGCCCGGCGCACCCCGGGGAGGACGCGTGAAGGCGTCGGCGTTCGTCTACCCCTGGGACGTCGTCGGCGACCCGGAGGCCCCCGCACGGATCGCCGCGCTCGGCGTGGAACAGGTGACCCTCGCGTCCGCCTACCACTCCACCCGGGCGCTCACCCCCCGCCACCCCCGCCACCGCATCGTCACCGCCGAGTACGCGGCCGTCCTGTACCCCACCGGCGACCGCTGGGCCGGCCGCGGCCTGCGCCCCTACCCCGCCGGACGCTGGGCCCCGGGGAACGCCTACGGCGAGGCCGCCGGGGCGCTCGCGGAGGCCGGGCTCGAGGTGCACACCTGGGTCGTCCTCGCGCACAACTCCCGCCTGGGCGCCGAGCATCCGGACACCTCGGTCGTCAACGCCTACGGCGACCGCTACCCCTGGGCCCCCTGCATCGCGCAGCCCGCCACGCGCGCGTACCTGACCGACCTGGCCGCCGAGGCCGCCGTGCGCCCCGGCGCGCGCGGCACCGAACTGGAGTCCCTCGGCTGGTACGGCCTGCAGCACCTGCACGCCCACGACAAGACCGCGGGGGTCGGCCTCGGGGAGGCCGGGCAGTACCTGATGTCGCTCTGCTTCTGCCCCGCCTGCCGCACCGGCTACGAGGCGCAGGGCCTCGACGCCGGCGCGCTGGCGGCCGCCGTACGCGCCGCCCTGGAGCCGCTGTGGCGGGGCGCGGCGGACGACGGGGGCCGGCCCGCGATCGAGAAGCTCCTCGGGGAGGACACGGCGGCCGCCACGCGCGCGTGGCGCGACACCACCGCCCGCACCCTCCAGGAGGAGGCCGTGGCCGCCGTACGCGCCGCCGCGCCCGACGGCTTCCAGGTGCTGCTGCACGCGGACCCGGTGCCGTACCACTGCGGCGCCAACGCCGGTGTCGACCCCGGGCACATCCTCTCCGTCGCCGACGGCGTCGTGGTCCCCTGCACCGGCGGTACGGCCCTGCTGGCGCCCTTCGCCGAACGGGCGGGCGAACGGACGGTGCTGGCCGCCAACTTCACCGTCGTCTCCGGCATGGGCGGCAGCCCCGGCACCCTCGCGGCCGACACGGCGCGCGCGCGTGCCGAGGGGGCGACGCAACTGCGCCTCTATCACGCCGGATTGGCGTCGGACGAGGACCTCGCGGTGGTGCGGGAGGCGCTGGCCGCGCGCTGAGCCAGGCGCGCCGCCGTGCCGAGCAGGGCGAGGCCGTACAGGGGCAGCAGCAGCCCGGGGCCGGCCAGTTCCACCAGGCCGGCCCCGACGGCCAGGCCGAGCACGTTCGGCGTGAACAGCAGCGTGTGCGCGGTGGCCGTCGCCCGGCCGGCCAGCGGCCCGGGCGTCTCACGCTGTACGGCGGTGAGCGCGGCCACCAGCACGCACGGCAGGCCCAGGCCGATCGCCGCGCCGGACGCCAGGGCCGCCGGATCCGAGGGCACGGCCCGCGCGGCCACCGCGAGCCCCGTCAGCGCGATCCCGGCCGCCGCGAACCGGTACTCGCCCAGCCGCCGCAGCGCCGGCCCGGCGATCAGCCCGGCCGGCACCGACCCGGCGCCCTGCACGGCGTACAGCACGCCCGCGTAGGCGGGGGAGTGCCCGAGGCGGTCGATCACCGCGTACAGCGTCGCGCTGCCCAGCGAGACCAGCAGCATCGCCGTACCGCCCGCCCGGACCAGCGGGCGCAGCCCGGGATGGCCCCACAGGTGCCGGACGCCCTCAGCGGTCTGCCTCCGCGGGGCGCCGCCGGACCGGGCGGGTCGGTCCTCGGACACGCGCAGCAGGGCGCACAACCCGGCGGCGAGCACGAAGGTGACCGCGTCCAGACAGGCGACGGCCGGTCCGCCGCAGGCCGCGTAGAGCCCCGCGCCCGTCAGCGGGGCGAGCAGCTTCATGCCCTCCGTGGCCGTCATCCGCAACCCGTTGAGGTCGCCGCGCAGCTCCCCGGCGACCGCGGACGCGACCAGGGCCGACTCGGCGGCGTCGAGGACGGCACCGGCGGCGCCGTACACCACCAGCACCGTGAACAGCAGCCACAGGCGGCCGGGAGAGTCCACGGCGAACAGCGCGAGCAGGACGCCGGCGAGGCCCAGGTTGGTGGCGATCAACAGGGGCCTGCGGCGGAAGCGGTCGGCGAGGGTGCCCAGTGCCGGCCCGGCCACCGTGGGCGCCCACAGGGCGAACACGCACAGCGCGGCCAGGCCGTCGGACCCGGTGAGGTCCTTGACCCACACGCCCGACGCCAGCCACAGCGAGGAGGTGCCGAAGCCCGACACCACCACGCCGGCCAGACACAGCAGCGCGGTGCGGTCCCGCAGGACACGGATCACCGTCCAGGAAGTCGTGGTCGTCATGCCCGCACATCGTGGCTCTGAGGCGGCGGCCCACGGATCGGGCAGATGCCCGGTTCCCCCTGCCCTGCCGGGCCGGACATCTAAGTCCTGTTCGCCTGCCCCCGCCGACGCCGGCCGGCCGCGCCGATGAGTTCTGGCGCTCCGTCCGGTCATCCCTCCGTACGGCTGCCGCACCCCCCGAAGGAGCGAGACATGAACATGGTCGACCTGGGCCCGCAGACCCGCATCGTGGCGCGGCTGGCGGAGGCCGTGACCGACGAGCACCTGCCGGGCGCCACTCCCTGCCCGGACCTGCCGGTACGGAACCTGCTGGGCCACCTGCTGATGCTGTCCGTCGCCTTCCGCGACGCCGCCCGCAAGGACTTCGGCACCACGACCGACACCAGCCCCGGCGCCGTCGTCCCGGACCTCGGGCCCGGCTGGCGGGAGGAGCTGCCCAAGGCGCTGGACGAACTCGCCGACGCCTGGCGCGACCCGGCCGCCTGGACCGGCACGACGCGCGCGGGCGGCGTGCATCTGCCCGGCGCGGTCGCGGGCGCGGTCGTCGCCGACGAACTGGTGATCCACGGCTGGGACCTGGCCCGCGCGACCGGGCAGCCCTACGACGCCGACCCCGCCGCCCTCGACGCGGCCCACGGCTTCCTCCTCGTCGCGGCCGAGGACCCGGGCCGCGGCAACGGCCTCTTCGGCCCGGTCGTCCCGGTCCCGGACAACGCCCCCCTGCTGGACCGTGCGGTGGGCCTGAGCGGCCGCGACCCGGGATGGCGGCCGTAGCATCCGGCGGAACCCGACGCGCCGGGGAGAGGGAGAAGCCATGGTGGGGCCGGCCGTGGGCCTGTGGCTGCGCGACGGGGCGCGCGTCGCCCGGACGGTGACGGCCGACGTCCTGCCCTGGCCGGCGACCTTCTGCAGCCCCGTCCGGCCCGGGCGGGACGGGGTGCCGGCTTCCGGATCACGGACGGCGGCCCGCTCGGGCCGGACGCGGCGGACGTCGAGGGCACGGGGTGTTTCACCCTCGGCGCGGACGACTCACGCCGGCCACCGGCGACGACCACTCGGCCTTCCCGTGCCCGCCGGCGGGCGGTCTCGTGCTGAGGACCGGCTTCTCCGGCCCGGTCGACCACCGTGCCCTGGGCCACCTCGCCCTCGCCCTGGCGCACCGCCCGCCACTTCGGTGACGCCGAGTTCCTGGCCGCCCGGATGCGGCACCCGGCGTTCCCGATTGGTCAAGTGAGCCGGTGGCCCGGGCGGGGCGTCGTAGTCTCCTCCCATGCCGCTCACCCTCACCGTTCTCGGCACCGCCTCCCCGCACCCCGGGCCCGGCCGGCCCTGCTCGGGGTATCTGCTGTCCGGCGGGGGCGCCGAGGTGTGGGTGGACGCCGGGACCGGCACGTTCGCGGAGTTGCAGCGGTACACCGATCCGGCCCGGCTCACCGCCATCTGGATCTCGCATCTGCACGCCGACCACAGCGCCGACCTGCTCGCCGCCGCGTACGCCCTCGCGCACGGCGGGATGACCCCGGCCGCGCCGGTTCCCGTCTACGCCCCGCAGGACTGCGCCCGTCGCCTGGCCGGCTTCTTCGGGCGCCCCGACGTCGAGTTCCTCAAGGGCGTCTTCGACTTCCGGGACCTGTACGACGGCCACGACGTGCGGCACTGGAACCTGCGGCTGACCTCCCTGGCCGTCGCCCACGACACCGAGGCGTACGGGCTGCGCGCCGAGTGCCAGGGCAGCGTACTGGCGTACTCGGGCGACAGCGGCCCCTGCCCCGCCCTCGGTGAACTCGCCGCCCGGGCCGACCTGTTCCTGTGCGAGGCGGACATCGACGGGCATCGCGACGGCGAACACTTCCCGCAGGTCCACCTCACCCCCGAGGACGCCGGCCGCATCGCCCGCGAGGCGCGCGTACGGGAGCTGCTGATCACCCACGTCGGGCCTACGCTCACCCGGGAGGCGGCGACCGCGCGGGCCGCCACGGCCGCCGGGCGGCCGACCCACGCCGCCGTCGAGGGTGACGTCCACACCGTCTGAACCGCCGTCCGGGCCGCGCCGCGACTTCCTTTGTCAGAAGCATTGACGAAACCCGGGCCCCCTCCTACCTTCAACGCGTCGTACTTCGTACGTCATATATGAGACGCGATATGTGAGATCCGAGAGGGCCGCATGACCTCTGTGCCCACCCCGATCCCGTCCCGCACGCAATTCGTGCTGGACGCGATCAAACACCGCATCCTGACGGGGCAGCTGACGCCCGGACAGGCCCTGGTCGAGACCGAGCTGGCCGCGCAGTTCGGGGTGTCCAAGACCCCGGTGCGCGAGGCGCTGAAGACGCTCGCCGGAACCGGGCTGGTCGTGATGAGCCAGTACAAGGGCGTCACGGTGCGCATGGTGGACGCGGACATGGCGCGCGAGGTCTACGACGTGCGGCTGCTCCTGGAACCCGAGGCCCTGCGCCGCGCCGTGCGCCGCGGCGCCTCCCTCGAGGCCGCCCGCGACGCGCTGACCCGGGCCGACGACGCCACCGACACCGCCGAGCGCTCCCTCGCCAACCGCGAGTTCCACCGCGCCCTCTACCTGCCCTGCGGCAACCCGCTGCTCGGCCGGATGCTGGACGAGGTCCGCGACCAGGCCGCCCTCGTCTCGGCCGTCGCCTGGGCGACCGACCCCTCCTGGGAGCGGGAGGCCGCCGAGCACCGGGAGATCCTGCGCCTCGCCCTGGACGGCGACGCCGACGGCGCGGCGGGCGCCCTGCACGCCCACATCGCGTCGTTCGTGCGGCGGGCGTTCCCCGACGGCACCGACGCCGCCGAGGACACCCGGTCCCGTCCACAGGAAGGCCAGGAATGAGCAGCGTGACGTTCGAGACCCAGCGGGCGGCCCTGGCCGACGTGGTGGCCATCCCGGTGACCCCCTTCGCCGAGGACGGCTCCGTCGAGCAGGACACCCACCGGGCCCTGCTGCGTCGCCTGCTCGACGGCGGGATCACCACCCTGACCCCGAACGGCAACACGGGCGAGTTCTACGCCCTCGCCCCCGAGGAGCGCCGCCTGGTCACCGAGCTGACCGTGGCCGAGGCCGGCGAGCGCGCCGTGATCCTCGTCGGCGTCGGGCACGACCTGCCCACCGCGATCGCCGCCGCCCGGCACGCCCGCGAGCTCGGCGCCCAGATGGTCATGGTCCACCAGCCCGTCCACCCGTACGTCTCGGCCGCCGGCTGGGTCGACTACCACCGCGCCATCGCCGCCTCCGTGCCCGAGCTGGGCGTGGTGCCGTACATCCGCGACGGCCGGCTCACCGGCGCCCGCCTCGCCGAACTCGCCGACGACTGCCCGAACGTCATCGGCGTCAAATACGCCGTCCCGGACGCGGCCCGCTTCGCCGCCTTCGCCCGCGACGCGGGGCTGGACCGCTTCGTGTGGGTCGCGGGCCTCGCCGAGCCCTACGCCCCCTCCTACTTCTCGGCCGGCGCCACCGGCTTCACCTCCGGCCTGGTGAACGTCGCCCCGGCCGTCTCGCTGAACATGATCGACGCGCTGCGCTCGGGCGACTACCCGGCCGCCATGAAGGTCTGGGAGCAGATCCGCCGCTTCGAGGAACTGCGCGCCGCGCACGGCTCCGCCAACAACGTCACCGTCGTCAAGGAAGCCCTCGCCGCCCTCGGCCTGTGCCGCAGGGACGTCCGCCCGCCGAGCAGAGCGCTGCCCGAGAACGAGCGCGCCGAAATCGCCGCCATCGCCGCCGGATGGTCGATATGACAACAGCCGGGAAGTCCCCCGAGGAGCTGCGCAGCCACCAGTGGTACGGCACCGACGGCCTGCGCTCCTTCAGCCACCGCGCCCGTACCCGCCAGCTCGGCTACCTCCCCGAGGAGCACCTCGGCAAGCCGGTCGTCGCGATCCTCAACACCTGGTCCGACATCAACCCCTGCCACGTCCACCTGCGCGACCGCGCCCAGGCGGTCAAGCGCGGGGTGTGGCAGGCGGGCGGCTTCCCGCTGGAGTTCCCGGTCGCCACCCTCAGCGAGACCTTCCAGAAGCCCACCCCGATGCTGTACCGCAACCTGCTCGCGATGGAGACCGAGGAGCTGCTGCGCTCCTACCCCGTCGACGGCGCGGTGCTCATGGGCGGCTGCGACAAGTCCACCCCGGCCCTCCTCATGGGCGCCGCGAGCGTCGACCTGCCGGCCGTCTTCGTGCCCGCCGGGCCCATGCTGCCCGGCCACTGGCGCGGCGAGGTCCTCGGCTCCGGCACCGACATGTGGAAGTACTGGGACGACAAGCGCGCCGGCCTCATCGGCGACTGCGAGATGCAGGAACTGGAGAGCGGCCTGGCCCGCTCGCCCGGCCACTGCATGACCATGGGAACGGCATCCACGCTGACCGCCGCGGCCGAGGCGCTCGGCGTCACCGTGCCCGGCGCCTCCAGCATCCCCGCCGTCGACTCCGGGCACGACCGGATGGCGGCCAAGGCAGGCCTGACGATCGTCGACCTGGTCCACCGGGACCGGAGGCTGAGCCACATCCTCACCCGGGAGGCGTTCGAGGACGCGGTCACCACCGTGCTCGGGCTCGGCGGCTCCACCAACGCCGTGATCCACCTGATCGCCATGGCGGGGCGGGCCGGGGTGAAGCTCACCCTGGACGACTTCGACCGCATCGCCCGCACGGTCCCCGTCCTCGCCAACGTCCGCCCCGGCGGCCGGACCTACCTGATGGAGGACTTCCACTTCGCCGGCGGCCTGCCCGGCTTCCTCTCGCGCATCCCGGACCTGCTCCACCTGGACCGGCCGACCGTCTCGTACGACACCCTGCGCGAGCAGCTCAGCGGCGCGCGGGTGCACCACGACGACGTCATCCGGCCCCGCGACAACCCGGTCGCGGGCGAAGGCGGGGTCGCCGTGCTGCGCGGCAACCTCTGCCCGGACGGCGCCGTCGTCAAGCACATCGCCGCCGAGCCGCACCTGCTCGAGCACACCGGTCCGGCGGTGGTCTTCGACGACTACCGGATCATGCAGCGCACCATCAACGACCCGGCGCTGGACATCACCGCCGACAGCGTCCTCGTGCTGCGCAATGCCGGGCCGAAGGGCGGCCCCGGCATGCCGGAGTACGGCATGCTCCCGATCCCCGACCACCTGCTCAAGCAGGGCGTGCGGGACATGGTCCGCATCTCCGACGCCCGGATGAGCGGCACGAGTTACGGCGCCTGCGTGCTGCACGTGGCACCGGAGTCGTACGTCGGCGGGCCGCTGGCGCTGGTGCGCACCGGGGATGTGATCACCCTGGACGTCGGGGCCCGCTCACTCCATCTCCACGTGGACGACGAGGAGCTGGCGCGCAGACGGGCCGCGTGGACGCCGCCGCCCGCCCGCTACGAGCGGGGCTACGGCGCCCTCTACAACGAGCAGATCACCCAGGCCGACACCGGCTGCGACTTCGAGTTCCTGGCCCGCCCCGGCCAGGTCCCGGACCCGTACGCCGGCTGAACGACCCCTCCCGGCGACATCCTCGACCCATGTGTATGTAGCAAGCGCTTCCTGTCCACCGACAGCCGCTGCAATGCCCACTGCGAACGGAGAACCAGTCATGGCCCAAGCCGCAGCCGTGGCGAAACCGCCCGCGCCACCCCGGCGGCGCCGTGCCTCCGCGACCCCGCGCAGGCTGCCGTACCTGCTGATCGCCCCGGCGGCCCTGCTGATGCTGGGCTTCATCGCCTACCCCGTGCTCAGCGTCTTCTACTACAGCCTGCAGAACTACAACCCCACCAAGCCGTGGCGGAACGGCTTCGCGGGCCTCGACAACTTCACCCAGGCCTTCGCGCACGACCCGCAGTTCTGGGACACGCTGACCTTCAGCGCCAAGTGGGTCGTCGTCGAGGTCGGACTGCAGCTCCTGCTGGGGCTCGCGCTGGCGCTCATCGTCAACCAGACGTTCGTCGGGCGGGCGCTGGGACGCGCCCTGGTCTTCTCCCCGTGGGCGGTCTCCGGCGTGCTGACCTCCGCGATCTGGGTGCTGCTCTACAACTCCCAGACCGGCATCACCCGTTACCTCGCCGACGCCGGCATCGGCTCCTACGGCACCAGCTGGCTCTCGGACACCTCCACGGTGTTCCCGGCGGCGGTGGTCGCCGACCTCTGGCGCGGCGTGCCCTTCTTCGCGATCCTCATCCTCGCCGACCTGCAGTCCGTCTCCGGGGACCTCTACGAGGCCGCCGAGGTCGACGGCGCGAGCAGGCTCAAGCAGTTCCGGCACATCACCCTGCCCCACCTGAAGGACGCGATCGTCCTGTCCACGCTGCTGCGCGCGGTGTGGGAGTTCAACAACGTCGACCTGCTCTACACGCTGACGGGCGGCGGCCCGGCGGGGGAGACCACGACCCTTCCCCTCTACATCGCCAACACCAGCGTCGACGCCCACAACTTCGGCTACGCCTCCGCCCTGACCACGGTGGCGTTCGTGATCCTGCTCTTCTGCTCGATCGTCCATCTGCGGCTGAGCAAGTTCGGAGGTGAGACCAAGTGATCACCGAGATCGCTCCCGCACCCGAGCGCGTGGTGCCCGAGCCCGCCCGGCCGCGCCGCCGGCGCCGCTCCTGGAACGAGGTCCCGCGCTGGCAGATCTACGTCCCCCTGGGGATCTACCTCCTGTTCACCCTGATCCCCTTCTACTGGATCCTGCTCTTCGCCCTGCGCCCGGCCGGCTCCACCTCCCTGGTGCCCTGGCCGATGACCTTCGACCACTTCCACAAGGTCTGGACCGAGCGCAGCTTCGGCACCTACTTCACCAACAGCGTCTACGTCGGTCTCGCCACCCTCGTGCTGACCACCGTGGTCGCCCTGGCCGGCGGCTACGCCCTCGCCCGCTTCGACTTCCGTCTCAAGCGCGGCTTCCTGCTGGCCCTGCTGTGCTCCCAGTTCGTGCCGGGTGCGCTGCTGCTGGTGCCGCTGTTCCAGATCTTCGCCAACCTGCGGATGATCAACTCCCTGGGCAGCGTAGTCATCGCCGAGACCGTCTTCCAGCTGCCGCTGTCGATGATCCTGATCAGCGGGTTCATCCGGAACGTGCCCTACTCCCTGGAGGAGGCCGCCTGGGTGGACGGCTGCAACCGGCTCACCGCCTTCCGGATCGTCGTGCTGCCGCTGCTGCGGCCCGGGCTGATCGCCGTCGGCTCCTTCGCCTTCGTGCACGCCTGGAACCACTTCCTGTTCGCCCTGATGTTCCTGTCCGACCAGAGCAAGCAGACCATCCCGGTCGGCCTCAACACCCTGATGAGCTCCGACAGTGTCGACCTGGGCGCCCTGGCGGCGGGCGGCATCGTCGCCGCCGTCCCCGTGGTCGTCGTGTTCGCCTTCATCCAGAAGTGGCTGATCACCGGCTTCAGCGCGGGGGCGGTGAAGGGATGACGACGACACCGCTGCCCCTCGTCCTGGCGGGCGCCCGCGGCCACGGCCGCCTGCACCTGGACAACATCCGCCGGCTCCAGCGCAGGGGGCTCGTCCGGCTGGCCGGGATCTGCGAACCGACCCCCCTGACCGGCGAGGAGATCCCGGCCGGGCTCGGCACACCCGAGCAGTCCGCCGACCTCGGGGCGCTGCTGGACGCAACCGGCGCCCGGATCGCCGTGCTCTGCACGCCGATCCCCACCCACACCGACCTGGCCCTCACCGCCGCCCGGCGGGGCGTGCACCTGCTGGTGGAGAAGCCGCCTGCACCGTCGTACGCCGAGTTCCGGCGCATGACCGACGGGGTCGGGCAGGCGGGGGTGGCCTGCCAGATCGGGTTCCAGTCGCTGGGCTCGCACGCCGTGCCCGCGATCCGCCGGCTCGTCGCCGAGGGCACGATCGGCGAGGTCCTCGGAGTCGGGGGCGCCGGTGCCTGGGCCCGGGACGAGGCCTACTACCGGCGGGTGCCCTGGGCGGGCAGGCGGCGGCTGAACGGCGCCGACGTGGTCGACGGGGTGCTCACCAACCCGCTCGCGCACGCCGTCGCCACCGGTCTCGCCCTGCTCGGCTCGACCCGCGCCGAGCACGTCACCGGCATCGAGGCCGAGCTGCTGCGCGCCAACGACATCGAGTCCGACGACACCTCCTGCGTCCGCGTGAGCACGACGCACGGCCCGGTCACGGTCGCCGCGACCCTGTGCGCCGAGGAGCCGGGGGAGCCGTACGTGCTGGTGCACGGCAGCAGTGGGCGGATCACCTTCTGGTACAAGCAGGACCGGGTGCTGCTCCAGCGGGCCGGACACGGCCCGGAGGAGACCGAGTACGGCCGCACCGACCTGCTGGAGAACCTGGTCGAACACCTCACCGCCGGCGCGCCGCTGCTGGTGCCCCCCGACGAGACCGGTGCCTTCATGCGGGTGGTGGAGGCGGTCCGGACCGCCCCCGACCCGGCCCCGCTGCCGGAGAGCGCCTGGCGTCTGCTGCCCGCCCAGCGGCGCCGCGTGGTGCCCGGCGTCGACGGGCTGGTCGCGGCCTCGGCCGACACCCTCGCCCTCTACTCCGAGCTGGGCGCCTCCTGGGCGCTGCAGAACGAGGTGAGCACCTGATGACCTCCCCCGACTCCCTGGTCCTCAGGATCGCCGGCCGCCCGGTCGCCCGCTACGTCGGTTCGCGAACCCGGTGCTGAACGCCGACTGGTCCGACCGGACGTCGTGCGCGTCGGCGACGACTTCCACCTCACCGCCTCCAGCTTCGGCCGCGCCCGCGGTCTGCCGCTGCTCCACTCGCGCGACCTGGAGCTCCACCCGTCCATGGGATCCCGAGGAAACCAGAAGAAGAGAAGAGCCGACTCAATGAAGAGCAGCATCCGCAGAAACAGGCGTGCCGCCACGGCCGTCGCCCTGGGCTCCGTCCTCGCGCTGGCCACCACCGCCTGCGGCGACGACGGCAGCGGCGGCGCGGGGGACAAGGGGGGCGAGGGCTCCGGCAAGGGCACGATCACGTTCTGGGACAACAACGGCGGTGTCCGCACCGACGTCTGGAAGCAGATCATCTCCGACTTCGAGAAGAAGTACCCCGCCATCAAGGTCAAGTACGTCGGTGTCCCGGCGGCCGGCGTCCAGTCCAAGTACGACACCGCCATCCAGGGCGGCGGCCTGCCGGACGTCGGCGGTGTCGGCACCGCGATGCTCGCCGAGGTCGCCGCGCAGGGCGCGCTGGAGCCGCTGGACGGCCGGCTCTCCAGGAGCGCGCTGAACGGCAAGCTCAACACGAAGTTCCTGGAGAGCGTGAAGGCCGCCGGCGGCGACGACAGGACGTACACCGTGCCGACCTCCGCGAACAACGGCACCCTCTGGTACCGGACCGACCTGTTCGCCGCGGCCGGGCTGCAGCCGCCGACGACCTGGACGAAGTTCTACACGGCCGCCGGCAAGCTCACCGACAAGGGCAGGAACAGGTTCGGGTACACCATCCGCGGCGGCGAGGGCTCCATCGCGCAGGCCCTGGACGCGATGTACGGGCAGAGCGGGATCACGTCCTTCTGGAACGGCGACAAGGCCACCGTCAACGATCCCAGGAACGTGGCCGCGCTGGAGAAGTACGTCGGCCTGTACAAGAAGGACACCCCGTCCGCCGACGTCAACAACGACTTCACCAAGATGGTCGCGCAGTGGGACTCCGGCACCATCGGCATGCTCAGCCACAACCTGGGCTCCTACGCCGACCACGAGAAGGCGCTGAAGGGCAAGTTCAAGGGCATTCCGAACCCGACCCTGGACGACGGTACCCGGGTGCAGGTGTCCAACCCGGTGGACGGCCTCGCCCTGTTCAGGTCCAGCAAGAACAAGGCGGCGGCCTGGAAGTTCATCGAGTTCGCCGCGTCCCACGAGTCCAACAGCAAGTGGAACGAGTCGGCGGGACAGGTGCCGGCGAACACGGAGGCGGCGCAGGACGCGTGGGTGCAGGCGTCGGAGCCGACGAAGCTGGCGGCCGAGGCGCTGAACGGGTCCAGCACGAAGATCGTTCAGTTGCCGTACTACCTGCCCGACTGGAACACGATCTCCAAGGCGGACAACGAGCCCAACTTCCAGAAGGTGCTGCTGGGGAAGCTGAGCGCCAAGGACTTCCTGGACACGCTGGCCGATCAGCTGAACAAGGCCCAGGCGGACTGGAAGAAGAACCACTGAGAGCTCGGTCGGCCCCGGTCGTGGGGAGGTGCGCGTGCGTCGTGGTCGCGCGCGCAGTTCCCCGCGCCCCTCGGCTTCTTCCCCGATCCCTGTTGGAAAGGTACTGGTCGTGTCCCTTGCGCGCAGGCAGGTAACACTCGCGGCACTCGCCGCCCTTCCGCTCGGTCTCGCCGCGAACGGCACCGCGCAGGCCGCGCCCCACCGTCGTACGGTCTACATCGCCGGTGACTCCACAGCCGCCCAGAAGTACGCCGACGCCGCGCCCGAGACCGGATGGGGGATGGCGTTTCCCTTCTTTCTGCGGCAGCAGCAGTTGAGCGTCTCCAACCGGGCCGTGAACGGCCGGAGTTCCAAGAGCTTCGTCGACGAGGGGCGGCTGGAGGCCATTCTCGCCGAGATCCGGCCGCACGATCTGCTGATCGTCCAGTTCGCGCACAACGACGAGAAGACCACCGACCCGGCCCGCGGCACCGAGCCCTGGACGACGTACCAGGACCATCTGCGGCTGTACATCGAGGGCGCCCGCGCCCGTGGTGCCCGGCCGGTGCTCGCCACTCCCGTCGAGCGGCGCAAATTCGACGCCGACGGCAAGGCCCTGCCGACCCACGGCGACTATCCGGCGGCGATGCGCGCGCTCGCCCGGGAGGAGAGGGTCGCGCTGCTCGACATCGAGGCGCTGTCGCTCGCGCTGTGGCAGCGGCTCGGGGTGGAGGAGACGAAGAGGTACTTCAACTGGACGGCGACCGAGCAGGACAACACGCACTTCAACCCGCCCGGCGCCATCGCGGTGGCCCGGCTCGTGGCGCAGGAGCTGCTGCGCACCCGGGTGCTGGCCCGGCCCGACGTCGTCCGGCTGCACGAGGACGTCCCGACGTCCTGGATCACCTGGCCGCCCGGGACGCAGCCGTCCGCTTCCTGACAGAGGAGACCCGCACATGCGCACACAGAAATGTCATGGACGTGTCATAGGGACGCTGGTGGGCTGCACGGCTCTCGTGCTCGCCGTCACCTCGGCCGCCTCGGCACAGCCCCTCCACCGCGCCGGCCCCGACCGGCAGACGCTGCCCGCCAAGGACGGGTGGGCCGCCTACGGCACGGGGACGACCGGCGGCGCCGGGGCCGACGCCGCGCACGTCCACACCGTCACCACCTGGGAGCAGTTCAAAGCCGCCCTCGCCGACGGCGGCAGCACCCCGAAGATCATCAGAGTCAAGGGCACCATCGACGCCGACGGGCCGAGCTGCGACTCCTTCGCCGTCCCCGGCTACGACTTCGCCACCTATCTGAAGACCTACGACCCGGCGGTGTGGGGCCACGGCAAGAACCTCGACGGCGAGCCCGACGACAGCCCCGAGGGCCTGCGCCGCGCCTCCGCCGCCCACCAGGACGCCTACGTCAAGGCGAACGTCCCCGCCAACACCACCATCGTCGGCATCGGCAAGGACGCCGGGTTCAAGGGGGCGAGCCTGCAGATCAAGGGCGTCGACAACGTCATCGTCCGCAACCTGAGCCTCGAGAGCCCCCTCGACTGCTTCCCGCAGTGGGACCCGACCGACACCGCCGACGGCAACTGGAACTCCGAGTACGACAGCGCGGTGGTCCACGGCTCCACGCACGTCTGGATGGACCACAACACGTTCACCGACGGGGACCACCCCGACTCCACCCTGCCGTCCTACTACGGGCGGATCTTCGAACAGCACGACGGTGAGCTGGACATCGTCAAGGGCGCCGACTACGTCACCGCCTCCTGGAACGTCTTCGAGGACCACGACAAGACGATCCTCATCGGCAACAGCGACAGCGCCTCCACCGCCGCCGTGGACCGGGGGCACCTGAAGGTCACCTTCCACCACAACCTGTTCGCCGACCTCGTCGAGCGCGCGCCCCGCGTCCGCTTCGGCCAGGTGGACTCGTACAACAACCACTTCGTCGCGGGCGACGGCTACGGATACAGCTACGGCATCGGCATGGAGTCCCAGCTCGTCGCCGAGCACAACGCCTTCACGCTGCCCGACGGGGTCCAGGCCGGTCTCATCCTGAAGAAGTGGAAAGAGGCGCCGGTCACCGCCGACGACAACTACGTCAACGGCAGGCGGACGGACCTGATCGCCGTCCACAACGCCCAGGTTCCCGGCGAGATCCTGCAGTCCGGGGCCGGATGGACGCCCGTCCTGCGCACCCACGTCGACCCCGCACGGGCCGTCCCCGGCCTCGTCGACCACTGCGCGGGCGCGGGCCACCTGCGCTGAAGCAGCCCGGGGCCGGGGAGCGACCCCGGCCCCCACCCCTTCACCGAGCCGCACCAGCGAAGGAGCCCTCGCATGCCCTCGCCCCACCACCGCCCGTCCAGACGGCACTTCCTCGCCGCCGGCGCCGCGGCCGCCGCCGCGCTCGGCCTCGGCGCCGCCCCCGCACGGGCCGCCGGCCGGCCCCGCCCGTTCGGCCGCTACGGCTCCCCGGCCCGCCGCCTGACCCCGGGCACCCTGTACGTCGACCCGCACGGCCGCGGCGACTTCACCTCCGTGCAGGCCGCGGTGACCGCCTCCGCCGGCAGCGGCCGCACCCTCGTCCTCGCCCCCGGCACCTACCGGGAGACGGTCGCCGTCGACCCGAGCCGCAGGGAGATGACCTGGATCGGCGCCTCGGAGGACCCCCGGGACGTCCTGATCGTTTTCGACAACGCGGCCGGCACCCCCAAGCCCGGCGGCGGCACCTACGGCACCACCGGCTCGGCCACCACCACCGTGCAGGCCGACGGCTTCACCGCCCGCTGGATCACCTTCGCCAACGACTGGCTGCGCGCCGACCACCCCGGCATCAGCGGCACCCAGGCCGTCGCCATCAAGGCGCAGGGCGACCGCAGTGCCTTCCTGCACTGCCGCTTCCTCGGCCACCAGGACACCCTCTACGCCGACTCCATGGCCCTCGGCACCTTCGCCCGCCAGTACTACGCCCACTGCTACGCCGAGGGCGACGTCGACTTCGTCTTCGGGCGGGCCACGGCGGTGTACGAGCACTGCCACTTCCGCACCCTGAACCGGACGGACCTGGCGGCCGCGCCGTACGGCTTCGTCTTCGCACCCTCCACCGCCGTCGCCAACCCGCGCGGCTACCTGGTCCTCCGCAGCCGCGTCACCAGCGAGGCGCCGGACGCCTCCTACAAGCTGGCCCGGCCCTGGGTGCCCGGTTCCGACCCCACCGCGCGCCCGATGCTCACCGTCCGCGACACCTGGCTCGGCCCCGGCATCGACGCGGTCGCGCCCTACACCGACATGTCGGCGAGCCATCCCTGGCAGGACCAGCGGTTCGCCGAGTACCGCAACACCGGCCCCGGCGCGGCCGTCACCGTTCCCGAGAACCGGCCCCGGCTGACCGACGCGCAGGCGGAGTCGGCGACCAGAGGGGCCTACCTCGGCGACTGGACACCGTGGAAGGAGTGCTGACCGTGCTCCCGCGCAGACGCCCGCTGCTCGCCTGACGACGGGCAGCAGCACGATCGGGGCAACGACGAACCGAACACACGGGAGAAAGGGGCCCGTTCGCCCGATGGCTTGATATCGATCGGGCAACGGGTCTCGCGCTCCCAGGGGTGACGCGCGTAGAAACCTGTCATGCATAAAACACTTCGGATCGCGGCAGTCGCCGCCGCGGCTACCGTCGCCGCCGGCGCGCTCTACGGCGCGGGCGCGGCCACCGCCGGGCAGTCGACGGCGAACTCCACCCACGAGCCCTACAACATCGGGCTGCTGGTGAAGGACATCGACACCTACTACGGGACCACGGCCGACGCGAACGGCGTCTACCAGGCGTCCCCGACCAGCCCGTACGCCAAGGACCTGGCACGGATCGACGCCGACGCCAAGCGGTACATCGACAAGGCGGCCCGCAAGGCGCACCGCCACGGCGAGAAGCCGGCCGTCATGTTCGACATCGACGACACCCTGCTGCTCAGCCTCGACTACGAGAAGCGCTACAACTACACGTACAACCCCACCACGTGGAACGACTACGTGAACCGGGCCGACCGCCCGGCCGTGTTCGGCAGCCCCGAGCTGGTGCGCTACGCCGAGTCCAAGGGCGTCGAGGTCTTCTACAACTCCGGCCTCACCGAGGCCCAGCGCACCGCCGCCGTGGAGAACCTGAAGAAGATCGGCGCCGATGTGAACCTCGACGCCGACCACATGTTCCTCAAGGACAAGGCCAACCCGCCGGCCTACCTCTCCGGCTGCGCCACCCCGGGCGCCTGGAACTGCACGACGGTGCAGTACAAGTCCGGCACCCGCAAGCACATCGAGGACGACCTCGGGTACGAGATCATCGCCAACTTCGGCGACCAGTACTCGGACCTGGACGGCGGATACGCCGACCGCACCTACAAGCTGCCGAACCCGACGTACTTCGTCAGCTGACCCCTCCGGGCAGGCGGCCGGCAGCCGCTCGTACTCCGCCCCCGCCACCGGCAGCACCGTGCCGTGGCGGGGGCCGGTCGCGCGGGCCGGTCGGCTGCGCGTCCCCGTCAGTTCCCGTGGTCGGGCGCGAAGCCGCCCTTCACCGCGTACGTGTGGCCGCCCGCCACGGCCGTGATCGTGTAGCCGTCGTCCTTCGCGTTCCGGCCGCCGCGCTCGTGGTTGTACTGCCCGGCGAACTCCCAGGTGCCCGCGGCGACCGTGCGGCCGGCCTTGAGCGTCCAGGTGTAGACGAGGAAGCCGTCGCTCCTCCGCGTCGTCTGCGTGAAGTCCGGCTCGGGCAGGGAGCGCCAGGCACCGGTCGGGGACACTCCGGCGGTCAGCCGCACGGTGAGCCGGACGGTGAGCGCGGTCAACTGCCGTGAGGTCTTGAGCGTCACGTTGCTCTGCGCCCAGAAGTCGTTGCTGTGCGGGTCGACCGAGCCGTCCGACCACAGGGGGCCGTCCTCCCCGCCGTCGGCCACGGGCGGCTGCGCGGAGGCCGCCGGTGTCCCGGACGGGGTGGCCTCGGGCGTGCGGGACGGGTGGGGGGAGCCCGTGCCGGGCGCCGGGGGCGCCGAGTGCGCCGGCCGGCGCGTGGTCGCGTCGGGGGAGGCGGCGGGCGTCGGCGGGACCGTGACCGTCGCCTGTGCGGGCGGGTCGTCCTTCACCGCGGAGGCCACCGCGTACCCGCCGGCCGCGAGGATCCCGGCCACCGCAGCCGTCGCGGTCGCCACCCGCGCCCAGCCGAACACCGGCGGCCGGGTGGCCCGGTGGTCGGCGCGGGTCTGCCCGGACATGCCGCGCTCCACCCGGGCCAGCATGCGCGCGCGGTCGGGCGCATGGGCGTCGGCCGCCTCGTGCAGCCGGGCGCGCAGCTCGTCGTGCACGTCCTGCTGCCTCATCGGTTCCTTCCTCCGCTCTCGCCGCCGCGCGCCATCGCCGCGTGCATCCGCTGCGGGACGCCCCGGCCGCCGAGCAGGCGCTGCAGTTCGGCCATGCCCTTGGACGTCTGGCTCTTTACCGTACCCACCGAGATCCCCAGGGCGAGTGCGGTGTCCTTCTCCGACAGGTCGAACGCGTGCCGGAGGACCACACACGCCCGTTTGCGGAACGGCAGCCTGCGCAGCGCCTCCTGCACGTCGACCACGCCGGCGACGTCCGGGTTCTCGGTCCGCTCCTCGCGGTGCGGCCAGAACAGCGCGATCCGGCGCCGCTCGCGCACCGCACTGCGGATCCGGGTGCGGGCCAGGTTGGCGACCACACCCCGCGCGTACGCCACCGGGCGGTCGGCCGCGCGCACCCGGTCCCAGCGGTGCCAGAGCGCGAGCAGCGCGTCCGCGGCCAGGTCGTCGGCGGCGTCCGCCTCCCCGGTCAACAGGTGGGCGAGGCGGGAGAGCTCGGCGTAGTGCCGCTCGAAGAAGGCATGGAACTCCACGGAGGCGGCGTCGTCGACGACTGTGCCCACGGGGTGACCTCTCTCGGTGCAGCTCGGGGTCTGTGCGTGTCATGTGAATGACATGCGAGCATCCGGAGGAGCTCCCGGACGGAGATCCGGAAGCGTACCAGTGACCTTTTCGTGTCGGTCGTACGGGGGTTCGGACAGCGTATGACGCACCGAACCGCGGGCGAGCCCGAATCGAGCCCGATTCCGTAACACGGGGAACACCTGAAACAGGTTCATCGGGGGAACAATCCAGCCAGCATCCGCACACCGCTCATCAGGCGACGAGGAGTACGCCCATGTCCGAGACGCAGAAGGTGGACCAGCGGCCCGGCGCCGCACCACCTGCCGGGAACGGCGTCGACCGGTACTTCAGAATCTCCGAACGGGGCTCCACCTTCGGCAGGGAGATACGCGGCGGATTCGCCACGTTCTTCACCATGGCCTACATCCTTGTCCTGAATCCGATCATCCTGGGCAGCGCAAAGGACAAGTTCGGCCACTCGCTCGACACCGGCCAACTCGTCACCGCCACCGCCCTGGTGGCCTGTGTGATGACGATCGTCATGGGCGTCGGCGGCAACCTCCCGCTCGCCATCGCCGCCGGCCTCGGCCTCAACGCCGTCGTCGCCTTCCAGCTCGCGCCGCTGATGAGCTGGCCGGACGCGATGGGCCTGGTGGTCCTGGAGGGCCTGGTCATCTGCCTGCTGGTCCTCACCGGGCTGCGGGAGGCCATCATGAACGCCATCCCGCAGCAGCTGAAGCAGGCCATCGGTGTCGGCATCGGCCTGTTCATCGCCTTCATCGGCTTCGTGGACGCCGGGTTCGTCAGCCGCATCCCGGACGCCGCGCACACCACCGTGCCCGTGCAGCTCGGCGCCGTCGGACGCCTGACCGGCTGGCCCGTCCTGGTCTTCTGTCTCGGCGTGCTGCTCACCATCGCGCTGCTCGCCCGCAAGGTGAAGGGCGCCATCCTCATCAGCATCGTGACGACGACCGTCGTCGCCATCGTCATCGACGCCCTCGCCGACATCAAGAGCTGGGGCCTGACCACGCCCAAGGTCCCCGACCGGATCGTCGCCGCCCCGGACTTCGGACTCGTCGGTCACTTCAGCCTGTTCGGCGGCTTCGCCAAGGCCGGCGTCCTCACCGCCGTCCTGCTGGTCTTCACCCTCATCCTGTCCGACTTCTTCGACGCCATGGGCACCATCGTCGGCATCAGCGCCGAGGCCGGGCTGCTGGACGAGAAGGGGCAGGTGCCCGGCATCGGGCGGGTGCTGTTCATCGACGGCGCCGCCGCCGTCGCGGGCGGTGTCGGCTCCGCCTCCTCCAACACCGCCTACATCGAGTCCGCCGCCGGCGTCGGCGAGGGTGCCCGCACCGGCTTCGCCAACCTGGTCACCGGCGGCCTCTTCGGCCTCGCCCTCTTCCTCACCCCGCTGCTCACCATCGTCCCGCTCCAGGCGGCGGCGCCCGCCCTGATCGCGGTGGGCTTCCTGATGATGACCCACGTCAAGCACATCGACTGGGACCGCTACGAGATCGCCATCCCGGCGTTCCTCACCATCGCCGCGATGCCCTTCACCTACTCCATCACCGACGGCATCGGCGCGGGCTTCGTGTCCTACGTCCTCATCAAGACGGTGCTGGGGAAGGCGCGTGAGGTGAACTGGCTGCTGTGGGGCGTCTCGGCGCTGTTCCTGGTGTACTTCGCGATCGATCCGGTGGAGCAGGTGCTCGGGGTGAAGTGAGGGGCGCTCACTTCAGTGCCGCCCGCATCATCGCCTTCGCCACCGGCGCCGCCAGTCCGTTGCCGCTGACCTCCGAGCGCGCCGCGTCCGACTGCTCCACCATCACCGCCACGGCGACCTCCTTGCCGCTGCTGTCGGACTTGCCGTAGGAGGTGAACCAGGCGTACGGCGTCTTGCTGTTGTTCTCGCCGTGCTGGGCGGTACCGGTCTTGCCGCCGACGGTCACGCCGTCGATCAGCGCGTTCGTACCGGTGCCGTCCTTCACCACCGTCACCATCGCCGACTGCAACTGCTCGGCGGTGGAGGAGCTGACGATCCGTCGCGTCCCGGCGTCGGAGTCGTAGTCCTTCAGCACGTCACCGCCGCTGTCGGTGATCTGCGAGACCATGTGCGGCGAGACCAGCCTGCCGCCGTTGGCGATCGCGGCCGACACCATGGCCATCTGCAGCGGTGTCGCGGTGACGTCGAACTGGCCGATGCCGGACAGCGCGGTCTGCGCCTGGTCCATGTCCGACGGGTACACGCTGGCGTAGGCCCGCACCGGCACGTCCAGCTTGTCGTCGTTGAAGCCGAACTTCTCCGCCATGGCCCGCACCTTGTCCTGGCCGAGCTGGACGGCCATGTGACCGAAGACGTTGTTGCAGGAGTACTGCAGCGCGACACGGATGGAGGCGTTCCTGCACGGCGCCGACCTGCTCTCGTTCACCAGGACGTGCGTCGTGCCCGGCGGGGTGTAGGGATCGGGGCTGTCGGTCGGGTCGTCCACGTTCTTGTACAGCCCGTCCTCCAGCGCGGCCGCCGCCACGACCAGCTTGAACGTCGAGCCCGGGGGCAGCGGCTGGCGCAGGGCGCGGTTGGTGAGCGGCTTGTCCTTGTCCGCGTTGAGGCTCTTCCAGGCCGACCCGGCCGTGTTGGCGCCGGTGAGCGAGGAGGGGTCGTACGACGGCGTCGAGACCACCGCGAGGATCTTCCCGGTCTTCGGGTCGATCGCGACCGCCCCGCCCTTCTTGTCGCCCAGCGCCTGGTACGCCGCCTTCTGCACCGCCGGGTCGATCGTCGTCAGCACGTTGCCCGGGTCGGCGCGCTGCCCGGTGAGGGTGCCCATCACCGTCTTGAGCCGGTTGTCGGTGCCCTTGAGCAGGTCCTGGTAGATGCCCTCCAGCTGGGTGGGCGCATAGGCCTGCGAGGCGTAGCCCGTCACCGCCGCGTACAGCTTGCCGTTCGTGTACGTCCGCTTGTACGCGAGGTCGCTCCCCTTCGTCCGCGCCGAGCCGGTGATCGCGTTCCCGGCCACGATGATGTTCCCGAGCGGCCGTGAGTACGTCTCGATCGCGTTCCGCCGGTTGTCGTTGTCGTCCGCGAGGGCCTTGCCGTCGTAGAACTGCACCCAGGTCGCCCTGACCAGCAGAGCGAGCACGAGCAGCAGCGCGAAGACGGACGCCCGCCTGATCGTCTTGTTCATCCCGCCCTGAAGACGAGCGAGGCGGGGGCGATCGTTCCCGTACGCCCGTGTTTCTCACCGGATGTTCAGGAAACCGGCCCCTGCCGAAGGGTCACGCGTCCAGGACGAGGACCACCTCGTCGATCTCCTCGCCGCGCCCCGCGGCGAACCCCCGCGCGCGTGCGGTCTCCCGGAATCCGCACTTCTCCAGCACCCGCAGCGACCCGGCGTTGTCGGCCGCGGCGCGGGCGTACAGCGGGCGGCCGGGGACCTCGGTGAGCAGGGCGCGCAGCGCGGCCGTGGCCACGCCGCGCCCCCAGTAGGCGCGATCGATCCAGTACGTCACCTCACGCTCGCCGGCCACGCGGTAGACCGCCGCGTTGCCGGCCACGGTCCCGTCGGCGAGGACGGTGCGCAGCACCTCGGAGGAGTCCCGCAGGCGGTGCCAGTGGGTCGCGAAGGCCTCCCGGTCGTGCGCGTCGTCCGGGCCGAACGCGGCCATGCGGACCGCGTCCGGATCGGTCATGTGCCGGTGGAACACCGGCAGGTCGCTGTCCTGCACGGCACGCAGCGCGATCTCCATGCTCCGAGCCTACGCGCCGCCCCGGAAGCGGCTCCGGCTCACAGCCTGCGCGTCGCCAGCGTGAGCCGGTCGCGGGCGTCGAACAGGGCGTCCTTGATCATCTGCTCGTGCGCGGGGGTCAGCCGGGCCACCGGGACCGAGCAGCTGATGGCGTCGCGGGCGGGCGTGCGGTACGGGATCGCCACGCCGAAGCAGCGCAGGCCCAGCGTGTTCTCCTCGCGGTCGACGGCGAAGCCCTGCTCACGGACCTGGTTCAGCTCCTCGATGAGCTTCTCGCGGTCGGTGATCGTGTGCTCGGTGAGCGCCGGCAGGGTCTCCGGCAGCAGCTTGCGCACCTGTTCGTCGGTGTGCGTGGCGAGCAGTGCCTTGCCGAGGGAGGTGGAGTGCGCGGGCAGCCGGCGGCCCACCCGGGTGAAGGGGCGCAGGTAGTGCTGGGACTGGCGGGTGGCCAGGTAGACCACGTTCGTGCCGTCCAGCCGGGCCAGGTGGATGGTCTCCGTGGTGTCGTCGGAGAGGCGGTCCAGGGTCGGCCTGGCCGCCGCCACGACCTCGTCGCCGTCGATGTAGGAGGTGCCGACCAGCAGCGCCCGCACCCCGATGCCGTACCGGGTGCCGGTGGCGTCGGTCTCCACCCAGCCCAGCTCCACGAGCGTGCGCAGCAGCATGTAGAGGCTGGACTTGGGATATCCCACGGCCTCCTGCACCGCCGCGAGGGAGTGCATACCGGGCTTGCCGGCGAAGTACTCGAGCAATTCCACGGTCCGCACCGCGGACTTGACCTGCGCCCCGCCGCCTGTCTCGCCTGCCGACATCGCCCTTGACCCCTTCGTTCGACGAGCACCTCGATATATAGTCTCCGAGCAGCATATTCATCATCAGAGACGGTGTTCAGTATATCGAACGCGGCTGATGGCCGACCTGGGCAATGCGGTCTTAACTGGAGGGACTCGCGGTGGCAGCAGCACCAGTCTGGAGTGTCGACCCGCGCACCGGGAAGCAGCGTGAACAGGTTGCGGTGGAGGCCACAGCCCAGGAGGTGGACGCGGTCGTCCGCGCCGCACACGCCGCCCGCCCCTCCCTCGCCGACCGCGCCGTCCGCTCCGCGTTCCTGCGCTCGGCCGCCGCCGGCCTGGACGCCGCCCGGGACCAGCTGGTGGAGGTCGCCGACGCCGAGACCGCGCTCGGCCCGGTCCGGCTGACCGGCGAACTCGCCCGGACGACGTACCAGCTGCGCGCCTTCGCCGGCATCGTGGACGAGGGTGCCTTCCTCGACGTCGTCATCGACCACCCCGACGACAGCGCCACCCCGCCCGTTCCGGACCTGCGCCGCTACAAGGTGCCGCTGGGCGTCGTGGCCGTCTACTCCGCCTCCAACTTCCCCTTCGCCTTCTCCGTCGCCGGCGGCGACACCGCGAGCGCGCTCGCCGCGGGCTGCCCGGTGGTCGTCAAGGCCCACCCCGACCACCCGGCGCTGTCCGAGCTGGTCGCCAAGGTGCTGCGCCGGGCCGCCGCCGAACACGGCATTCCCGAGGGCGTCGTCGGTCTCGTGCACGGCTTCGAGGCGGGCGTCGAGCTGATCGAGCACCCGCTGGTCGCCGCGGCCGGCTTCACCGGCTCGGTGCGCGGCGGGCGGGCCCTGTTCGACGCGGCCGCCGCGCGCCCGGTGCCCATCCCGTTCCACGGCGAGCTGGGCTCGCTGAACCCGGTCCTGGTCACCGAGGCGGCCGCCGCCGAGCGCGCCGAGGCCATCGGTACCGGGCTCGGCGGATCCATGACGCTGGGCGTCGGGCAGTTCTGCGTCAAGCCCGGCCTGGTGCTGGTGCCGTCCGGCGCGGCCGGTGACGGCCTGGTCAAGTCCCTCACGGACGCCGTCAGCGGCACCGACGCGGGCGTGCTGCTCGACCACCGGATGCGGGACAACTTCCTCGCCGGCGTCGCCGAGCGCGCGGAACTGGACGGCGTCGAGTCCCCGGTGACCCCGGGCGCGGGCGGCGAGCACAGCGTCAGCCCGGGCTTCCTGACGGTCCCGGCGAGCCGGCTCGCCGAGCAGGGGGCGTACGACCTGCTCCTGGAGGAGTGCTTCGGACCGGTCACCGTGGTGGCCCGCTACGAGGACCGGAGCGAGGCGAGCGCGGTCCTCTCCCGCCTGCCCGGCAACCTCACCGCCACCGTGCACCTGTCCGCCGAGGAGGCCGCCGGCGAGGGCCGGGGCGCGGAGATCCTCGCGGAACTGACCCCGCTGGCGGGCCGCGTGCTCGTCAACGGCTGGCCCACCGGTGTCGCGGTCGCCCCCGCCCAGCACCACGGCGGCCCCTACCCCGCCACCACCTCCACCTCCACCTCGGTGGGCGGTACGGCGATCGAGCGCTGGCTGCGCCCGGTCACCTACCAGAACGCGCCCGAGGCGCTGCTGCCCGAGGAGCTCCGGGACGACAACCCCCTCGGGCTTCCCCGGCGGTTCAACGGCGTCCTGGAGCGGTAGCGTCATCCGATGGACATGCAGCTTCCCGAACTCCCCTTCCCCCTGCGGACCTACGGTCCCGACGGCAACTGGTCCCACGACGGCGGTGTGCTCACCGGGTGGGCCGGGCCCCGGCAGGACCGGTTCGTGCCGCCCACCGGGGAGGCACTGGACACCGCCTCCGACGCGCCCCGTCTGCTCGGGGCGCCGCCCGAGGGCGACTTCCAGCTCATAGCCCGGGTGACGGTGGGCTTCAACGGGGCCTTCGACGCCGGGGTCCTCTACGTCCACGTGGGCGAACGGGCCTGGGCCAAGCTGTGCCTGGAGTACTCCCCGGACGTGCCCACGGTGTGCACGGTGGTCACCCGGGGCCACTCCGACGACGCCAACTCCTTCACCGTGGACGGAAGTTCGGTCTGGCTGCGGGTCAGCCGCACCGGCCGGGCCTTCGCCTTCCACGCCTCCCGGGACGGTGAGCGCTGGACCTTCGTCCGGCTCTTCACCCTCGGCGACGAGAAGGAGACGGGCGCGGCCCTGGTCGGTTTCATGGCCCAGGCGCCGCTCGGCGAGGGTTGTGTGGTCACCTACGACCACCTGGAGTTCAGGCCCGGCTGGCCGGACGACCTGCGAGACGGCAGCTGACGACGAGGGCCGGGGCGAACAGGAGCCATCCTCCGGGCCCGGTTCAGCCGGCGCGGAACCGGGGCCGGGGCCGCCTCGTCCTTCGTTGCATGATCAGTGACCGAGTGAACGGCGCCCTGGTGATCCGCACCGCCCTGCCCGCCGAAGCCGAGATCATCGCAGGCCTGCACCTGCGGGCCCGCTCGACCTACTACCCGGACGGCGTGCCCGAGAGCGACGTGGACTGGGTCGAGGCCTGGCGCGGTTCCATCGAGCGCCCCGACGGACGGGTGCTGTGCGCCGTCGGGCAGGGCCGGATCATCGGCATCGCCTCCTTCCGCATCCCGGACGGCGCACCCGCGGACACCGTCAAGCTGTTCCAGTTCCACGTCGACCCCGGCCACTGGCGCTCCGGCATCGGCTCGGCCCTGCACGCGGCCTGCGTGGAGGAGTGGCGGGCCGACGGCAGGCGGCAGGCCGTGCTCGATGTGCACGTGGACAACCGGCGCGCCCAGGCGTTCTACGCCGGCCGGGGCTGGCTCCCCGACCCCGCGAACCCGCCCGCCGAGGGCGACCACCACCTGTATCTGCGCCGCGCCGTGGCACCCCGGGAATGAAGCCCGCTGTTTGAACGTTCACGTATCGGCCGGAGAGAGCCTCCGCGCCGTACGGACCGGAAAGAGCCGAGAGCATGCGCGTCGAAATCTGGAGCGACATCGCCTGTCCCTGGTGCTACGTAGGAAAGGCACGCTTCGAGAAGGCGCTCGCGGCCTTCCCGCACCGCGACCAGGTCGAGGTGGTGCACCGCTCCTTCGAGCTGGACCCCGGCCGCGCCAAGGGCGACGTGCAGCCCGTGATCACCATGCTCACCCGCAAGTACGGCATGAGCGAGGCGCAGGCTCAGGCCGGCGAGGAGAACCTGGGCGCGCAGGCCGCCGCCGAGGGCCTGGACTACCGCACCCGGGACCGCGACCACGGCAACACCTTCGACATGCACCGCCTGCTGCACTTCGCCAAGGAGCAGGGCAGGCAGGACGAGCTGATCCAGATCCTGTACCGGGCCAACTTCGCCGAGGAGCGCTCCGTCTTCACCGAGGGCGACGAGCGCCTGGTGGAGTTGGCCGCCGAGGCCGGCCTGGACGCCGGCGCGGCCTGCGCGGTCCTCGCCGACCCCGACGCCTACGCCGAGGACGTCCGCGCCGACGAGCGCGAGGCCGCCCGGCTCGGCGCGAGCGGCGTGCCCTTCTTCGTCCTCGACCGGACGTACGGCGTCTCCGGCGCCCAGCCCGCCGAGGTCTTCACCCAGGCCCTGGCCCAGGCCTGGGGCGAGCGGTCCCCGCTGAAGGTGGTCCAGGGCGACGCCGAGGCCTGTGGCCCGGACGGGTGCGCGGTGCCGCAGCACTGAGAAACCGCAGGTCGGCGCGGACGTATAAGCAGCGCTTCGCGGATCTGCGTAAAGAATCGCAATGGACTGCTCCCTCCTGGGGCCGCAGAGTGGATCCATGGAGACCACGGAGACGTTCGAGAACCTCGTCCGCGCCGAGTTCACCCCCCGGAGCAGCTATCTCAACACGGCGAGCAACGGCCTGCTGCCCGCCCGCACCGTCAGCGCCCTGCACGAGGCCGCGCTGCTGCGGGCCGAGGGCCGGTCGGCGGTGCCGCTGTACGAGGACGTCGAGGCCTGCCGGGCCGCCTACGCCCGGCTCGCCGGCGTCCCGGCGACGCGGGTGGCGGCCGGCGCCTCGGTCGCCGCGCACACCGGGGTGATCGCGGCCTCCCTGCCCCCGGGCGCCGAAGTCCTCACCGCCGAGGGCGACTTCACCTCCGTACTGAACCCGTTCCACGTGCGCGGCGACCTCAAGGTCCGCACGGTCGCGCTGGAGCGGATCGCCGAGTCCGTCCGCCCCGGCACCGCGCTCGTCGCGGTGAGCGCCGTCCAGTCCGCCGACGGGCGGATCGCCGACCTGACCGCCCTGCGCGAGGCGGCCCGCGCGCACGGGGCCCGCACCTACGTCGACCACTCCCAGGCCGCCGGCTGGCTGCCGATGGACGCGGACGCCGACGACTTCACCGCGAGCGTCGCCTACAAGTTCCTGCTCGGCCCGCACGGAGCGGCCTTCCTCACGGTCCCGGAGGACTTCGGCGGCCTCACCCCGGTGCTGGCCGGCTGGGTCGCGGGCGAGGTGCCGTGGGACAGCTGCTACGGCCCGGTCACCGAACTCGCCCGCTCCGCCCGGCGGTTCGACCTCACCCACGCCCTGTTCAGCTACGCCGGGCTGCGCCGCTCCCTGGAACTGCTCGAGGAGGTCGGCGTGCCCGCCCTGCACGGCCACGCCGTCGCCCTCGCCGACCGGTTCCGCTCCGGACTCGCCGCCCTCGGCCACGAGCCCCTGCCCGCCCCCGGCTCGGCGATCGTCTCCGTGCCCGGAATCGGCGACCGCCAGGGCGAGTTGAGCCGCGCCGGCATCGAGGTCTCCGACCGTGCGGGCAACCTGCGGGCCTCGTTCCACCTCTACAACACGCCGGCGGACGTGGACCGCCTGCTCGACGCCCTGTCCGGCTGATGCCACCGGGCCCGGGGCCTCCCGTCCCGCACGGGAGGCCCCGGGCCCGGTGCTGCGGGGCCGTCACCCCACTCGTGTCACTTCACCGGCGTGAAGTCCCTCGCCCCGATGAACTCCGGCCGGCGCACCGGCGCCGCGAACGGCTCCACCGCGGTGTTCTCCACACTGTTGAACACGATGAAGACGTTGCTGCGCGGGAACGGCGTGATGTTGTCGCCGGAACCGTGCATGCAGTTGCAGTCGAACCAGGTCGCCGAGCCCGCCCTGCCGGTGAACAGCCGGATGCCGTACGCGCCGGCCAGCTCGGTCAGCGCCTCGTCGGACGGGGTGCCGGCGTCCTGCATCTGCAGCGACTTCTTGTAGTTGTCCTCGGGCGTGGCGCCGGCGCAGCCCAGGAACGTCCGGTGCGAGCCCGGCATGATCATCAGGCCGCCGTTGGTGTCGTGGTTCTCGGTCAGCGCGATCGAGACGGACACGGTGCGCATGTTCGGCAGGCCGTCCTCGGCGTGCCAGGTCTCGAAGTCCGAGTGCCAGTAGAAGCCGCTCGCGCCGAAACCGGGCTTGACGTTGATCCGGGACTGGTGGACGTACACGTCCGAGCCCAGGATCTGCCGGGCACGGCCGACCACGCGCTCGTCGCGCACCAGGTTCGCGAACACCTCGCTGATCCGGTGCACCTCGAAGACGGAGCGGATCTCCTTCGACTTCGGCTCGACGATGGAGCGCTCGTCGGCCCGGATCGCCGGGTCGGAGACCAGCCGTTCCAGCTCACGCCGGTAGACCTCGACCTCGTCGGGGCCGATCAGCTGGTCGACGGCGAGGAAGCCGTCCCGCTCGTAGGCCTGCAGGTCGGCGGTGGCGATGGGGCCCGGGGTGTCCGGGGAGCCCCAGACGACCGGGTCCTGGCGGGGCACGGTCACCTCACTGGTGCCGCGGGTGGGGTACAGGTCGGTGACAGCGGTCATGGGTGTCACACCTCCTCGGGCTCGGTGAGCAGCGGGTAGACGCCGTTCTCGTCGTGGTCCTCCCGTCCGGTGACGGGCGGGTTGAACACGCAGATGCAGTGGAAGTCCTCCTTGACGCGCAGCGTGTGCCGCTCGTGCCCGTCGAGGAGGTACATGGTGCCGGGGGTGATCGTGTACGTCTTCCCGGCCTCGTGGTCGGTGAGTTCGGCCTCGCCCTTCGTGCAGACGACGGCCTCGATGTGGTTGGCGTACCACATCGACGTCTCGGTCCCGGCGTAGAGGATGGTCTCGTGCAGGGAGAAGCCGACCCGCTCCTTGGCGAGGACGATCCGCTTGCTCTCCCAGGTGCCCGACTTGGACCTGACGTGCCGGTCGGTGCCTTCGATGTCCTTGAACGATCGGACGATCACGGTGGTGCCACTCCTAGTCGATCAGGCGGTTTCCCGGACGGCGCGGGCGAGGACGCTCAGCCCCTCGTCCAGCTCCTCGGGGGTGATGGTGAGGGCGGGCAGCAGCTTGACGACCTCGCCCTCGGGGCCGGACGTCTCGATGAGCAGCCCCAGTTCGAAGGCCCGCCGGGCGACCCGCGAGGCCCGGTCCTTGTCGTGGAACTCCAGGCCCCACACCAGGCCGCGCCCGCGGTACTCCTTCACGTCGGCGAGGTTCTCCTCGGTGACGGCGATCAGCCCCTGCTCGACCTGCTCGCCGCGGGTGCGGGTCTGCTTCTCCATGGCGGAGCCGTCGGTCCAGTACGTCTCCAGGGCCGCGGTGGCGGTGACGAACGCGGGGTTGTTGCCGCGGAAGGTGCCGTTGTGCTCGCCCGGCTCCCACAGGTCGAGCTCGGGCGTGAACAGGCACAGCGACATGGGCAGGCCGTAGCCGCTGATCGACTTGGAGACGGTGACGATGTCGGGCGTGATCCCGGCCTCCTCGAAGGAGAAGAAGGCGCCGGTGCGGCCGCAGCCCATCTGGATGTCGTCGACGATCAGCAGCATGTCCTGCCGCTCGCACAGCTCCTTGAGCGCACGCAGCCACTCGGGCCGGGCGACGTTGATGCCGCCCTCGCCCTGCACGGTCTCCACGATCACGGCGGCGGGCTTGTTGAGCCCGGAGCCCTGGTCCTCCAGCAGCCGCTCGAACCAGAGGAAGTCCGGGACCGTGCCGTCGAAGTAGTTGTCGAACGGCATCGGCGTGCCGTGCACCAGCGGTATGCCCGCGCCCGCCCGCTTGAAGGCGTTGCCGGTGACGGCGAGGGAGCCCAGCGACATGCCGTGGAAGGCGTTCGTGAACGACACGATCGCCTCCCGCCCCTTGGCCTTCCGGGCGAGCTTCAGCGCGGACTCCACGGCGTTGGTGCCGGTCGGGCCCGGGAACATGACCTTGTACGGCAGGTCGCGCGGGCGCAGCACCAGGTCCTGGAAGGTCTGCAGGAAGGACCGCTTGGCGGTGGTCGACATGTCCAGGCCGTGGGTGACCCCGTCCCGGGACAGATAGTCGATCAACGCCCGTTTCAGGACCGGGTTGTTGTGGCCGTAGTTGAGTGAGCCGGCCCCGGCGAAGAAATCGAGGTACGCATGGCCGTCCTCGTCGTACATCCGGCTGCCCTGCGCACGGTCGAACACGGTGGGCCAGCCGCGGCAGTAGCTGCGCACCTCGGACTCGACGGTCTCGAAGACGCTGAGGTCGGGCTGGGTGATGGTCACGTGAATCGCTCCTCAGTGCGAGGTGGTGGGGGTCAGCGGGCCGATGCGGTACAGCACTTCGGGGTCGTGCGGGCCGTCCGGGAACAGTCCGGCGGGGAACAGCACCTCGCGGGACAGCGCGGCGCCGTGCCGGGCGGCGAACGAGGTGAACAGGCGCTCGGAGGCGGTGTTGCCGGGCGTGATGGTGGTCTCCACCTCGGTGATCCCGCGCTCGGCGGCGAGCCGGGCGGTCAGCCCGTCCAGGAGCGCGGCGGCGATGCCGTGCCCCCGGTGGGAGGCGTCGACGGCCACCTGCCAGACGAGCAGGGTGCCGGGGCGGTCGGGCCGCACGTACCCGGTGACGAAACCGACGGGCTCGCCGTCCGCGCCGCGCGCCACCGCCGAGGTGGCGGCGAAGTCCCGGCACCAGAGCAGATAGCTGTACGAGGAGTTCAGGTCGAGGGTTTTCGAGTTCTTGGCGAGGCGCCAGAGCGTGGCTCCGTCCGTCACCGCCGGTCGGTCGATGAGCAGGTCTGCTGGTGCGGCAGTCATGCGGCACGAATTTAGCGAGGCAAATTGAAGAATGCACGACCGAGGCTCCGTGAGTGACCTCCGGTAATTCCTGTATGCCGGATTTGCACCCCGGAAAACCAGGACATACAGCCGTCCCTGTGGATTGAGTCACACCGCGGAAACCCGCATGAAAACTTACCCGTTTAGCCTCGCAAAAAGCGGGAAGGAGAAGACGGGAAGCTAGCAATGAATAAATTCGATGAAATTGTGAAGCTGATTTGAATTCTGCGGCCGGTAACAGAAACGGCCCGCACTGCATGTGCGGGCCGCTGTTTCTTGTGTGCGGGATCTCACCGCCAGGCGTCGTCCACCGCGCGGCGGGCCGCCTCCGGGTCCACCGCCAGGCCCCGCTCCCGGAGCGCCCGGCCGAGCGCGGCAAGGGACGCCCGCACGGCCAGCGGCAGTGCCGGGTCGCCGGCCAGGGCTTCGGCCACCAGTTCGGAGGCCACCACGCCCGACGGCACCCGGAGCGTCGTCGCGACCGGCGCCGCGTCCCGCGCCTCGTGCACATACGGCTCCAGGCCCCCGCCGAGGGCCACCGCACCGGCCCGCGTGGCCGGCGCGGCCGCGCGGTGCCGGGCCATCACCGTCTCCGGGCCCACCGCCTCCACCCGCTCCAGACACGCCTCCAGCGCCAGCATCTCCAGCTGGGCCGGAGCGTGCGGCAGCACCCTGCGGCCACCGTCGAGCCAGCGCTCCTTCCAGTCCAGAAGGGACAGGTAGGAGCGGCGTGGAGCGTTCGGGTTGGCCGCCATCCGGGCCCAGGCCCGCTCGCTCACCGAGATCGCCGAGACGCCCGCCGGGCCGCCCAGCGCCTTCTGTGCGCCGATCACGCACAGGTCCACGCCCCACGCGTCCGGCAGCACCGGCTCCGCGCCGACGGAGGCGACCGCGTCCAGATGGAAGAGGGCGCCCTGCTCCCGCACCGCCGCGCCGATCTCCGCGACCGGGTTGGTGTTGCCGGTCGCCGCCTCCGCGTGGACGAGCGAGACGAAGTCGATCTCCGGGTGCACGGCGAACGCCTCCCGGATCTGCTCGGCGCTCACCGCCGCACGGAAGGGGACCGAGAGGTCGTGCACCGTCGCACCGGAGTCCCGGAGCCAGTTGTCGAACGTCTGGCCGTACGGGCCGGTGATCACGTTCAGCGCCACCGTGCCCGGACCGGCCGCCGCGCGGATCGCTCCCTCCAGCGGCAGCAGCGCCTCGCCCTGGGTGATCAGCACGTGGGCATCCCCATCGATCTTAGGTCGAACGGCAGCCCAACCATCGGTTTGGTTTGAGAGACCCCAACATCTCCTTATAATCGGAAGCCACAGTTCCCTCATAGGAGAAACTTCCCATGACATCCCTCCTCGGGCGCCGGACCCGCCTTCTGGCCGCCACCACCGCGACCGCCGGACTCGTGCTCGTCGCGGCCGGCTGCTCCTCCAGCGACTCGGGGAGCGGCAAGACCACCGTCAAGGGGGTCCACCTGGTCAAGGCCGGGCAGCTGACCACCTGCACCCACCTGCCGTATCCGCCGTTCCAGTCGGAGATCAACGGCAAGGTGCAGGGCTTCGACGTCTCGCTCATCGACCTCGTCGCCAAGGATCTCGGCGTCAAGCAGCAGATCCTCGACACGCCGTTCGAGAACTTCAAGACCGGCGCCTTCCTCAACTCCGGCCAGTGCGACCTGGCCGCCGCCGGCATGACCATCACCGCCGAGCGCAAGAAGAACGTCGACTTCTCCGACCCGTACTTCGAGGCCACCCAGGCGGTGCTGACCGCCAAGAACAGCGGCGTCACCTCCCTCGCGGACGTCAAGGCCAAGGGCAAGAAGCTCGGCGCGCAGGCGCAGACCACCGGTGAGGACTACGCCAAGAGCAAGGGCCTCGACCCGGTCTCCTTCCACTCCTCCGACGCGGTCCTCAACGGCCTGCGCACCGGCCAGGTCCAGGCCGTCATCATCGACTACCCGGTGGTCCAGGGCTGGCTGAAGGACAAGGCGAACGCGAACGCCTTCCAGGTCGTCGACAACCTCAAGACCGGCGAGCAGTACGGCTTCACGGTCAAGAAGGGCAACAAGGCCCTGCTCGACGCCGTCAACAAGGCCCTCAAGAACGCCAAGGCCGACGGCACCTACAAGAAGATCTACGAGCAGTGGATCGGCCCCTACGACGCTGCCGCCGCCTCCCCGTCGGCCTCCTGACCCCATGACCGACACGGACACCCGGAGCCGGCCGAAGAGGTCGGGCCTCACCCGCCGTCAGAAGCGCCGGCTCTCGCGCGGGGCGCAGTACGCCGTCTTCGCCGCCGCGGTGATCGCCTTCGCGGTCACCGCGGACTGGGGGCGGCTGCAGAACCAGTTCGCGCAGGCGCACATCGCGCAGCAGCTCTTCCCGGACATCATCACGGTGGCCCTGAAGAACACCGTGCTGTACACCCTGTCCGGCTTCGTCGTCGGCCTCGCCCTCGGGCTGGTCATCGCCCTGATGCGGCTGTCGTCCGTGGGGCCCTACCGCTGGATCGCCGGCGTCTACATCGAGATCTTCCGCGGCCTTCCCGCCCTGCTGATCTTCATCTTCGTCGGCGTCGGCCTGCCCCTGGCCTTCCCGAGCATCCAGTACCCGGGCGGCACCTACGGCAAGGTCGCCGTCGCGCTCGGCCTCGTCTCGGCCGCCTACATGGCCGAGACGATCCGCGCGGGCATCCAGGCCGTGCCCAAGGGCCAAACGGAGGCGGCCCGTTCGCTCGGGTTCTCGCCCGCCCGGGCCATGGTCTCCATCGTCCTGCCGCAGGCCTTCCGGATCATCCTGCCGCCGCTGACCAACGAACTCGTCCTGCTCTTCAAGGACTCCTCGCTGGTGCTGTTCCTCGGCGTCACCCTGGAGGAGCGCGAGCTGTCCAAGTTCGGCAACGACCTGGCCAGTACGACCGCCAACTCCACGCCGATCCTGGTCGCGGGCCTGTGCTACCTGCTGATCACGATTCCGCTGAGTCTCGTCGTGCGCCGGATGGAGACCAACGCACGGAGGGAGATCCGGTGACCAGCCCCGAGATCCGCGTCCAGGACCTGCACAAGTCCTTCGGCGACAACCACGTCCTGCGCGGCATCGACCTGGAGATCGGCCAGGGCGAGGTCGTCTGCGTCATCGGCCCCTCCGGGTCCGGCAAGTCGACCCTGCTGCGCTGCGTCAACCTCCTCGAGGAGCCCACCCGCGGCCAGGTCTTCGTCGGCGGGACCGAGCTGACCGACCCCGACGTCGACATCGACGCCGTGCGCCGCCGCATCGGCATGGTCTTCCAGCAGTTCAACCTCTTCCCGCACCTGAGCGTCACCGAGAACCTCACGCTCCCGCAGCGCCGGGTGCTGAAGCGGGACAAGGCGACCGCGGCGCGCGTCGCCGCCGAGAACCTCGCCCGGGTCGGCCTGTCCGACAAGGCGGACGCCTACCCCTCCTCCCTCTCCGGCGGCCAGCAGCAGCGCGTGGCCATCGCCCGTTCCCTGGCCATGGGCCCGGAGGTGATGCTCTTCGACGAGCCGACCTCCGCGCTCGACCCCGAACTGGTCGGGGACGTCCTCGCCGTGATGCGCCGGCTGGCCGAGGAGGGCATGACGATGATGGTCGTCACGCATGAGATGACCTTCGCCCGCGAGGTCGCCGACCGGGTCGTCTTCATGGACGGCGGTGTGATCGTCGAGGACGGCAGCCCCGGACAGGTCATCGGCGACCCCCGCCACGAACGCACCCGCCACTTCCTCTCCCGCCTGCTCGACCCGGCGATGGCCGAGGTCGAGGAGGAGACCTCGGACCAGGTGGGCAAGACGGAGGCCTAGGCCTTTCGTTCGGATCAGGCCGGATCGGGGCGCGGTGCCAGGGGCCGCGAGCCCGGCATCATCCGAACGAGCGGCCCGGGGCCCACCCCTGTCCGCCCTGCGGCCGCACGCACCGGACCCCGCTCGGGCCGGCCCATCGGTCGATGTCGCTTTCCAGCGCCCTGATCGGCCGGGACGGCTCCGGGCTGATTAAGGTGCCGTACATGAGTGATGAGGCGGTGCTGCACCTGAAGGGGCGGGTCCTGGTGGGGCCCGAGGACGTCCGTGACGAGCTGTGGGTGGTCGGGGGCCGGATCTCCTACGACCGCCCGGCCCGCGCCCGGGACGTCACCACCGTCGAGGGCTGGGCGCTGCCCGGCCTGGTCGACGCGCACTGCCACGTCGGGCTCGGCGCCGAGGGCCCGGTCGACGCGGACACCGCCGAGAAGCAGGCCCTGACCGACCGCGAGGCGGGCACCCTGCTGATCCGCGACGCGGGCTCGCCCTCCGACACCCGCTGGGTCGACGCCCGCGAAGACCTCCCGAAGATCATCCGGGCCGGCCGGCACATCGCCCGCACCCGCCGCTACATCCGGGGCTACGCGCACGAGATCGAGCCCGCGGACCTGGTCGCCCACGTCGCGCAGGAGGCCAGGCGCGGCGACGGCTGGGTCAAGCTGGTCGGCGACTGGATCGACCGCGACCTCGGCGACCTCTCCGCCTGCTGGCCCCGGGACGCGGTGGAGGCCGCCATCGCCGAGGCCCACCGCCTGGGCGCCCGCGTCACCGCCCACTGCTTCGCCGAGAGCTCGCTGCGCGACCTGGTCGAGGCGGGCATCGACTGCATCGAGCACGCCACCGGCCTCACGGACGACCTGATCCCGCTGTTCGCCGAGCGCGGCGTCGCGATCGTCCCCACCCTGGTCAACATCGCCACCTTCCCGCAGCTCGCCGCCGGCGGCGAGCGGCGCTACCCGCGCTGGTCCGCCCACATGCGCCGGCTCCACGAGCGGCGCTACGACACCGTCCGCGGCGCCTACGACGCCGGGATCCCGGTCTACGTCGGCACGGACGCCGGCGGCTCACTGGCCCACGGACTGGTCGCGGCCGAGGTCGCGGAGCTGGTCACTGCCGGCATCCCGCCGGTCGACGCCCTGTCGGCGACCACCTGGGGCGCCCGGTCCTGGCTCGGCCGCCCCGGTCTGGAGGAGGGTGCACCGGCCGACCTGGTGGTGTACGCGTCCGACCCGCGCGCGGACGTGCATGCCCTGGCGGCGCCGCGCCGGGTGGTGCTGAACGGCCGGGTCGTGCAGTAGCCGGCCAGAACGCCTGTGCCCACGAAGTCGAACCGGCATGCGAAACATCCCCGATGGAGTGAAGTAACGCCGGATCGCTGACCGTTCACCCTCCGTGCGCAAAAGTTGACGGGTCCCACGCAAGTTCCGTCTGGGGGTCCCACACCTTGAACAGCACCGACTTCCGCATGCCCGCACGCCGTCTGGCCGCCGTCGCCGCGGTCACCGCCCTGTCCGCGGCGCCCCTCGCCCTGGGCGCGAGCGCCGCGCACGCGACCGCGCACCACGGTCACGCCTCCGCCGTCGTGCTGCGCACCGGGCTCGACGTGTCCCTGCTCGACAAGTCCGTGCACGTCCCGCTCGCGGTCGCACTCAACGAGGTCCAGGCTCCGCGCAGCGCCGACCGAACGGCCCTCACCGCCCGCCTGGACGGCGTGAACGCGGGCAGGCCGTTCACGGTCCTCGGCGCGCAGGCCGCCTCGGCGAAAGCCACCGTGACCGACCGGCGCGCCGAGGGCTCGGTGCGGCTGGCCCACGCCAGGCTGCACGTGCCCGGCCTGCCCCTGCTGTCCCTCGTCGAGGTCGGCACGGTCACCGCAACGGCGACCTGCGAGGCGGGCAGGACCCCGTCGGCCTCCGCGAACGTGCCGGGCACGGTCACCGTCCTCGGCCGGCGCACCACCCTCACCGCGGGCGGCCCGACCCGGGTGAAGGTCCCCGGCGTCGGAGAGGTGCGCCTCGACCTCTCCGAGCGCCGCACCACCTCCGGCACGGCAGCCGCCACGGCGCTCCGGCTCAAGGTCTCCGTCAACCCCCTGAAGCTCAACGTGGCCGAGGTGGAGGGAACGGTCACCCTGGCACAGGCGACCTGCGAGACCCCGGCCCTGCCGTCCCACCCGGCCCCGTCCCACGACCCGGCCGCCGGCACCAGGCCCCAGGGCGCCCGGGGCGACCTCGCGGAGACCGGCGGCAGCTCGCTGACGCCGTACCTCGCGGGCGGAGCGGTCGCGCTGGTCCTGGCGGGCGGCGGAGCGGTGGTGCTGACGCGCCGCGGCCGGAACTGAACCGACACCCCTGACGGAGACGGAGAGCCGGGCCGCTCGGCCGGCCGGGCGGGCGGCCGGGCACCGGCGGATCCCGTCCTCGGCGGGCCGTCCGTCGTCGGCTGTGGGCTCCGCACGGTCGGGATCCGCTTCCCGGACGGCGCCCGGGAGCGGGTGCCGCCGTTCAGCGAGGCGACGTCAGCGTCAGTGCCCGGTCCAGTGCCTGCAGGAAGGAGTTGACCGTCGCACGGTCCCGTACGGCGAGCCGCAGCCACTCCTCGCCCAGCCCCGGGAACGTGTCGCCGCGCCGTACGGCGAAACCCAGATCGCGCAAGTGCCGGCGCACGGCCGCCGCACGGGGCACCCGCACCAGGACGAAGGGGCCCTCGGCCGGCTCCACCAGGCGCAGCCCGTCGGCGGCGAACTCGCCGAGTCCGGCGACGAGATGGGCCCGGTCGGCGGCGATCCGGTGCGCCGCGTGCGCCGCCTCCGCCAGCGCCCGTGGCGCCACGCACGCCCGCGCCGCCACCAGCGCCGGCGTCGACACCGGCCACAGCGGCTGCACCCGCTCCAGTTCCGCGACGATCTCGGGAGCGGCCAGCACGTACCCGATCCGCAGCCCCGCCAGCCCCCACGTCTTGGTCAGGCTCCGCAGCACCACCAGCCCGGGCACATCGGTCCGCCCCGCCAGTGCCTCCCGCTCGCCCGGCACCGCGTCCATGAACGCCTCGTCGACCACCAGCACCCGCCCGGGCCGGGCCAGCCGTACGAGCGTCTCGGCCGGATGCAGTACCGACGTCGGGTTGGTCGGATTGCCGATCACCACCAGATCGGCGTCCTTTGGAACGGCGGCGGGATCCAGCCGGAACCCCTCCGCCTCCCGCAGCAGCACCCGGTCCACCGAGTGCCCCGCGTCCCGCAGCGCCGCCTCCGGCTCCGTGAACTGCGGATGGACCACGACCGGCCGCCGTACCTTCAGCGCCCGCGCCAGCAGCACGAACGCCTCCGCCGCGCCCGCCGTCAGCAGCACCCGCTCCACCGGCAGCCCGTGCCGCGCGGCCACGGCCGCCCGTGCGGCCCGCCCGTCCGGGTAGGCCGCGAGGGACGACAGCGAGGCGGCGATCTCCTCGCGCAGCCAGACGGGAGGCGTGTCCGCGCGGACGTTGACCGCGAGGTCGACCAGCGCGGCCCCGCCGTCCCGCACCTCCGCGTCGCCGTGATGGCGCAGGTCGTGCCCGGTGCCCCCGGCGTCCTCAGTGCGCATGGCTGTGTGTGTGCCCCCCGTGATGGTGGTGCCCGTGCCCGTGGTGGTGCCCGTCGTCGTCCGGGTGGAAGTGCGGCTGCTGCGGGAGCCCCACCTTGTCCTCGAAGCCCGGCAGCGCGATCCGGTACACGCACGAGTCGCAGTTCATCCGCAGATCGCCCTCGACGGCCTCCGCGTACCGCTCCATGACCAGGTCCAGCAGCTCCGGCTCGGGCCCGATGACGTCGGCCGAGCGCACCTCGAGCTCCGGGTGCGCGGCCGCCCACGCCCGGGTCTGCTCCCGCACCCGGTCCGGCAGGATCCCGGTGAACAGGAAGTACGGCAGGACGACGATCCGCCGCGCCCCCAGCCGCGCGCACCGGTCGAGCCCGCTCGGCACGTCCGGCGCCGCCAGGGACACGAACGCCGTCTCGACCCCGGCGTACCCGCGCCCCTCCCACAGCAGCCGGGCCGCCTTGAACACCTCGGCGTTGGCGTCCGGGTCCGTCGACCCGCGCCCGACCAGCAGCACGGTCACGTCGGACCGTTCCCCGGCCGTGCCCTCCAGTGCCTCCTCCAGCCGCCGCTCCAGCACCCGCAGCAGCGCGGGGTGCGGGCCCAGGGGACGGCCGTAGGTGTACGAGATCCCCGGGTGCCGCTCCTTCTCGCGGGCCAGCGCGGCCGGGATGTCGCCCTTGGCGTGCCCGGCGGACACCAGCATCAGCGGGACGGCCGCGAACCGGCGCACCCCGCGCTCCACCAGCTCCGCGACCGCCTCGCCCAGCGGCGGCGGGGACAGCTCGATGAAGCCGCCTGCGACGGGCAGTTCGGGGTGGCGGCGCCCCAGCTCCCGTACGAAGTCGCGGAACGCCTCGGCTCCGGCCTCGTCCCGGGTGCCGTGACCGGCGATGAGCAGGGCGGGCGGCGGGGTGGTCACGATGTCTCCTCGGATGAAGTGGGGTGGTACAGCAGGGCGTTGAGCGCGGCGGCGGCGACCGCCGAGCCGCCCTTCTCGGACACGTTGCTCACGGCGGGCAGCCCGCTCGCGCGCAGCGCGGCCTTGGACTCGGCCGCGCCGACGAAACCGACGGGCAGGCCGATGACGAGCGCGGGGGAGGCGTCCAGGGTCAGCAGTTCCTCCAGGGCGGTCGGCGCGCAGCCGATCACCCACAGGGCGCCGGGCCCGACCTCCTCGTACGCGAGCCGGACCGCATGGGCCGAACGGGTCAGCCCAGGTCCGGACCTGGCGTCACGGAGCCGGCAGACGGTCTCGCGCCGGGTGATGCCGGCGGCCACCATCTCGACGTCGACGACGACCGGCGCCCCGGCGTGCAGGGCCGTGTGCGCCTTCGCCAGGTCGCCCTCGTCCATGACGAGATCGCTCGCGTACTCCAGGTCGGCGGCGGAGTGGATGACCCGCTCCACCACCGCCCGGGTCAGCGGCGGGAAGGACGAGGTGTCCAGGCGGGCGCGCAGCCGGCGGAAGGACTCCTGCTCGATGGGGTGGACGACACGGTTCACTGGGCCTCCTCCGGCCGGGTGTCCTGCCAGCGGTAACCGCGCGGCGTCACCATGCGCCCCGCGATGATCCGGGTCGCGGTGTTGCCCACGGTGACGACCGTCATCATGTCGACCGTCGCCGGGTCGAGCCCGGCGAGCGTCGTGACCCTGCTGGACTCGTCCGGCCGGGAGGCGTTGCGGACGACACCGACCGGGGTGCCCGGCTCCCGGTGCTCCGCGAGGATCGCCAGCGCCTTGGGGAGCTGCCAGTCCCGGCCCCGGGAGCGCGGGTTGTAGAAGGTCACCACCAGGTCCGCCTCGGCCGCCGCCCGCACCCGCCGCTCGATGACCTCCCACGGCGTGTGCAGGTCGGACAGGCTGATCGACACGTGGTCGTGGCCGAGCGGCGCCCCCAGGATCGCCCCGGCGGCCAGCGCGGCCGTCACCCCGGGCACCCCGACCACGTCGATGTCGTCGGACGCCTCGGCGAGCGCCGGGGAGGCCATGGCGTACACGCCCGCGTCCCCGCTGCCGATCAGCGCCACCGCGTGTCCGCGCCGGGCCTCCGCGACGGCCGTACGGGCCCGCTCCTCCTCAGCGCCGAGCCCCGACTCCAGCACCCGGGTGCCGGGGCGCAGCAGGTCGCGGATCTGGTCGACGTACTGGTCGAGCCCGATCAGCACCGACGCCCGCCGCAGTTCGGCCGCCGCGCGCGGCGTGAGCAGGTCCCGGGCGCCGGGCCCGAGCCCGACCACCGCGAGCCGCCCGCGCCCCGGACGCCGTACGACCGCGCAGGTCGCCATCGCCGGCCGCGCCGCGGACTTCCGCTTCGGTACGAGGAGTTCGCCGCCGCGCAGCAGAGCCGCGGCCTCCGCCACGGACGGCGTGCCGACGGCCGCCAGCGGCGCCTCGGACGGGTTGGGCACCTCGACGGCCGCCAGCTCCTCGGCCGTGTACGTCACCAGGGGCACCCCGAGCCGCGCGGCGGCGCCGACGATGCCCGGCTCCCCGGACTTGGCGTCCACGGTGGCGAGTTCGGCGACCGACGCCACCGCCAGCCCGGCGTCCGCCAGTGTCTTCTCGATCAGCCCGAGCACCTCCGCCACCCGAGCGCCCCGGGACGCGCCGACCCCGACCACCAGGGACGGCGGCCTGAGCAGCACCTCCCGCTCGCCCGGTGCGACGGCCCGGTCGGTGAGCCGGATCGTGTACGCGCCCCGAGCCGAGACCGGCAGCGCCGGCAGCGGCCAGGCCACCTCCGTCTCCAGGGCGACCGGTTCGCCGTCCAGCAGGGCCCGGGAGACCGTCGCCACCGCGCCCTCGCAGGGGAAGCCGAGCGTGTCGAGCCCCGGCAGCCCGACGGAGTCCGTCGCCGTGGTCACCACCGGCTCGGCGTCCAGCAACCCGCCCACCTCCCGGGCGAGTTCGTTGGCGCCGCCCCCGTGCCCGCCGACCAGGGACACCGCGAACCGGCCGCCCTCGTCCACGCACACCACACCCGGGTCGGCCGCCTTGTCGCCGAGCAGCGGCGCAAGCAGCCGTACCGTCGCGCCCGTCGCCAGGAAGCACACCAGCTGGTCGCACTCCGCGAACGCCGTCCGCACGGCCTCCCCGACGGGACCGTCGTACACCCGCGCCCGGCCCGGCCAGGCCGCGGCCAGCCGGTCCCGCGCCGCCGCCCCCGCCGCGGTGGCGGAAATGAGGCCGATCACTGAACAACTCCTTCATTCGGTACAGGGGTTCTCACGCCCCACAGCAGAAAGACCGGATTGGCCGCGGCGAGCCGGGTCACGTCGCCCGGCAGCGGGGCCAGGCGCGAGGACTGGAGCAGTACTCCGTCGCACTGCAGTCCCGCACGTGTCAGCGCCTCGCGCGCCGCCGGCACCCGGTCCAGCGCGGCCAGGGCGACGACGACGGTCCGCCGGGCCCGCCGCGCGCACGCGCCGACGACGGCAGGCAGCTCGCGCCCCCCGCCCCCGACGAACACGGCGTCGGGGTCGCCGTCCAGCCCGGACAGCGCGTCGGGCGCCGAGCCGTGCACCACGTCCACGTCGACACCGTGCGCGGCCGCGTTGGCACGGACCCGCTCCACCCCGTCGGCGGCCCGCTCGACGGCGACGACGGCCGCGCCGAGCCGCGCGCACTCCACCGCCACCGATCCGGAGCCGGCACCCACGTCCCACACCAGGTCGCCCGGGCGCGGACCCAGCCGGGCGAGGGCCAGCGCCCGCACCTCGAACTTGGTGATCATGGAGTCCCGGTGCGCGAACGCGTCCTCCTCCAGCGCCCATCCGGGGGGCCGTGCGGGCCCCCCTGCGACCGTCCTGGCGCCTCCGAGCGCCCGCCGCTCGTCCAGGCACAGCACCACGCTCACCGCCGTACCCCAGTCCCGGGCCGCCGCCTCGGCCGGCGTCACCCGCTCCACGCGCTCGCGTTCCGGGTCGCCGAGCGCGCTCGCCACGACCAGCACCCGGTCACGGCCGGTCAGCGCGGCGCCCAGCTCGGCGGGCCCGGCGCCCGGGCCGGTGAGGACGGCCACCTTCGGGTGCGCCCGGCAGACGTTCACCGCGGTCCGCGGCTCCCGCCCGTGCGCGCTGACCACCACCGCGTCGTCCCAGGGCAGCCCGATCCGCGCGAACGCCGTGGCCACCGAGGACACCCCGGGCCGCACGTCCAGCCGTCCGGCCCCGAACCGCTCGGCCAGCGCCCGCACGATCCCGAAGAACCCGGGGTCCCCGGAGGCCAGCACGACCACCGGCAGCTCCTTGCCGACGTACGCGGCGATCGTGTCCAGGGCCGGCGCCAGCGGCCCGAGCACGATCCGCTCCGCACCCTTGGGCAGCCGTACGGCGTCCAGGTGCCGGCGCCCGCCGACGACCAGCGCGGCCCCGGCGAGCACGTCCGGGGGGACCGGCGCCCCCGTCCCCGTACCGACGACCGTGATCAACTCTTCGCCCTCTGCTCGCGCAGCGCCCGCCGCGCCTCCGGGTCGGCCTTGCGGTAGCCGTGGAAGTGGCCCGGGTGGTACAGGTGCGAGCGGGTGCCGTGGGCGTCCAGGGCCGGGCCGACCAGGAACAGGGTGTGCTTCCAGAGCTTGTGCTCCTTGACCGTCTCCTCCAGCGTGCCGACCGTGCACTTCACGATCAGCTCCTCCGGCCAGGTGGCCTGGTACGCCACGACCACCGGGGTGTCCGTCGGATAGCCGCCCTCCAGCAGCTCCCGCACCAGCTGGCCGCTGCGCGCGGCGGACAGGAAGACCGCCATCGTCGTGCCGTGCCGGGCGAACTCGCGCACCTCCTCGCCGGGCGGCATCGGCGTCTTGCCGCCACCGAGACGGGTGAGGATCACGGACTGCGCGACCTCCGGGATGGTCAGCTCGCGCCGAGCGAGCGCGGCGACGGCGGAGAACGACGACACGCCCGGCACCACCTCGGTCGCGATGCCGAGCTCGGCGCACCGGTCGAGCTGCTCCTGCGTGCCGCCCCACAGCGCCGGGTCACCGGAGTGGATGCGCGCCACCCGCAGTCCCTCGGCGCGGGCGCGCCGGTAGACGGCGACGACGTCCTCCAGCGACATGGCCGCCGAGTCCAGGATCTCCGCGTCCTCGCGCGCGTGCTCGAGCACCTCCGCCTGGACCAGGCTCGCCGCCCAGATCACGACGTCGGCCTCGGCGATCGCGCGGGCGGCCCGGAACGTCAGCAGATCGGCGGCGCCGGGGCCGGCACCGACGAACGTCACCTTGCCGGTGGGGGCATCGGCCATGGGAAGAGGTCCTCTCGTACGGGGAGCGCGCACGGGAGTGCGCGGGTCGGAAGCGGGTGAAATGTCAGGGTCTGTGGGAGTGCGGGCAGCCCCGGATGTGCGCGAAGGCACCTCCATCGGATAGCAAGGCCCTATGGCGGTCTTCGTCGCGCTCGGCGCGTTCCTGATGACGCTGGCCGGCGGCTGGACGGCACAGCGCGTGACCGACCGTCGCCATCTCGTCCTGGGACTGGCCGGCGGTCTGATGCTGGGCGTGGTCGGCCTCGACCTGCTGCCCGAGGCACTGCACGCGGCGGACCGCGAGATCTTCGGCGTGCCCGCGGCCCTGCTGCTGTTCGTGGCGGGCTTCCTGGTGGCGCACCTGGTGGAGCGCACCCTGGCCGCCCGCCAGGCCGCGCACGGCGCGAGCGGCGAGCACCATCACCGGGCGCCCGAGGTGGGCCTGACGGCGGCCGCCGCGATGGTCGGCCACAGCGCCATGGACGGCGTCGCGGTCGGCGCGGCGTTCCAGGTGGGCGGCGGCATGGGCGCGGCCGTCGCGCTCGCCGTCATCGCGCACGACTTCGCCGACGGCTTCAACACCTTCACCATCACCAGCCTGTACGGCAACGACCGGCGCCGGGCGATCGGCATGCTCGTGGCCGACGCGTGCGCCCCGGTGCTCGGCGCCCTGTCGACCGCCTTCTTCCACATACCGGAACCGGTGCTCGGCGGCTATCTGGGCCTGTTCGGCGGCGTGCTGCTCTATCTGGCCGCCGCCGAGATCCTCCCCGAGGCCCACCACGAGCACCCGGCCCGCTCGACCCTGCTGTGCACGGTGGCCGGCGCGGCGTTCATCTGGCTCGTGGTCGGTCTCTCCGGCGGCTGACCGCACCGCCCCGCTCACAGCTTCCCGCCCCGCCCGCCGTCGCGCCGCGGGGGCGCGATCAGCGTGGAGAGGTACGGCAGCGGCGCCCCGTCCAGCTCGGCGGCCGGCCGCACGGACTCCTCCGGCAGGCCGAGCGCCGACCCCCACACGGCGTCCTCGATCCGCCCGGTCTCCCGCAGCACACCGGCGACCTCGGCGGCCTGCCGCCCGAACTTGTACGCCACCACGGTCCCCGGACCGGCCAGCGCCTCCTTGAGCACGGCGGAGCCCGCGGTGACCGGCACCAGCGTCAGCGGCTCGGTGCCCTCCGTCAGCACGGCACCCGACCGCGCGGCCAGGTCCTGCATGGCGGTGATCCCGGGCACCGTCTCCACCACGACGCCCGGCACCAGCTCCGCGATCGTCTGCGCGAGATACGTGAACGTCGAGTAGACGTTCGGATCCCCGATGGTCGCGAAGGCCACCGACTCGTGGGCACCCAGCAGCTCGGCGACCCTCGTCCCCGCCGCGTCCCAGGCGGCCTCCCGGCGCGCCCGGTCAGTGCGCTCGTTCAGCGCGAACACCACCCGGACGACCTTGTCCTCGGGCACGTAGTGCAACACGGTCGCCTCGGCCCGCCCGCGCTCTCCGGTGTCCATGACCGGGACGACGACGACGTCGGCCGCGCGGAGCGCGTTGACCCCCTTGACGGTCACCAGCTCCGGATCCCCGGGACCGACCCCGACTCCGACCAGCCTGCTGCTCATGACGTCCGGCACCTCTCGACGAACCGACGGGCCACACCGGGACGGGACGCCCAGTGCGTGTGCAGATAACTCGCGTGCACGCCCTGCTGTACGAAACCTTCGACCCGCCGGACCGGGGCGCGCAGCCCCCAGGCGGGAGCGGCGCCGGCCCCGGGCTCGACGGCCGTGCGGTGGAACTCGTGGCCGCGCATCCGTGTGCCGGCGGCGGCCAGCACACTGTCCCCGACGGCCACCGCGTCCCGGTAGCCCAGGGTGAGCCGTTCCGTCATGCGCGCGGTGGCGTCCAGCACGCCGCACATCGGCTGCCCGTCCAGCTCCCGGCACAGGTACAGCAGCCCCGCGCACTCGGCGGCCACCGGGGCACCGGAGAGCGCCAGCTCGGCCACGGCCTTCCGCAGCGGTTCGTTGGCCGACAGCTCGGCGGCGTACACCTCCGGGAACCCGCCCCCGACGACCACCCCGGCCGTCCCTTCGGGCAGCTCCTCGTCCCGCAACGGATCGAACCCCACCACCTCGGCCCCGGCCCCGACGAGCAACTCGACCTGCTCGGCATACGAAAAACTGAACGCCGGCCCCCCGGCAACGGCGACAACCGGCCCGGGCTTGCCACTTGACAGCTTCGGGCCGGCGTTCTCACCCGACAGTTCCGGGTCGTGGGTGGGCGGGGCGGGGGTCCAGGGAGCGGAGCCCCCCGGTACGGCACCCGCGGTACGGGCAAGTGCCTCCAACGCGTCCAGATCGCACCCCTGAGCCACCAGCGCGGCCATGGCCCTGACGGAGTCGACCGCAGCGGAACGCCGTTCGACGACCGGCACCAGCCCCAGATGCCGCGACGGCGTGGACACCTGCCGAGCCCGCCGCAGGGCACCCAGCACAGGCACCCCCACCGCCTCCAGAGCCTCCCGGAGAAGCCCCTCGTGCCGCTCGGAGCCCACCTTGTTCAGGATCACGCCCCCGACCCGCACCCCCGGATCCCAGGACACGAACCCGTGCACCAGCGCCGCCACCGACCGCGACTGCGACGACGCGTCCACCACGAGCACCACCGGCGCCCCCAGCAACTTCGCGACCTGAGCCGTCGAGGCCAGCTCCCCTTCCCCCGCGGCCCCGTCGTACAGCCCCATCACGCCCTCGACGACGGCGAGGTCGCACCCCCGCGCCCCGTGCAGGAACAGCGGAGCGATCAGCTCGGGCCCGCACAGATACGCGTCCAGGTTCCGCCCCGCCCGCCCGGTCGCGAGCGCGTGATACCCGGGGTCGATGTAGTCCGGCCCGACCTTGTGCGGGGACACGGCGAGCCCCCGCGCGGCGAACGCGGCCATCAGCCCCGTGGCGACGGTGGTCTTGCCGCTGCCCGAGGAGGGCGCGGCAATGACCAGCCGAGGCACCGACGACCTCACCACTCGATGCCCTTCTGGCCCTTCTGGCCGACGTCCATGGGGTGCTTGACCTTGGACATGTCCGTCACCAGATCGGCGAAGTCCACCAGCTTCCCGGGCGCGTTCCGCCCGGTGATCACCACATGCTGGGTACCGGGCCGGTCCCGCAGCACGGAGATCACCTCGTCCGTGTCCACCCAGCCCCAGTGCATGGGGTAGGCGAACTCGTCCAGCACGTACAGCCGGTACCGCTCGGCCGCCAGGTCCCGCTTGACCTGCTCCCAGCCCTCACGGGCCTTCTCCTCGTTGTCCATCTGGGCGTCCCGCTGGACCCACGACCAGCCCTCGCCCATCTTGTGCCAGTCCACGGTCCCGCCCTCACCGGAGGCACCGAGCACCCGCAGCGCGTTCTCCTCGCCGACCTTCCACTTGGCCGACTTCACGAACTGGAACACCCCGATCGGCCAGCCCTGGTTCCAGGCGCGCAGCGCGAGCCCGAACGCGGCGGTCGACTTGCCCTTGCCGACGCCCGTGTGCACGACGACCAGCGGCCGGTTCCGCCGCTGGCGGGTCGTCAGACCGTCCTCGGGTACGACACTCGGCTGTCCCTGCGGCATTACGCGGCCCTCCTCGAAGTCCCCTGCACATCCCTGACCAGCCCGGCGATGGAGTCCGCCCGCAGTTCGTCGAGCGTCACGGCCGTACCGCCCAGCTCACCCGCGAGCTGCCCGGCCAGCCCCAGCCGCACCGGACCCGACTCGCAGTCCACGACCACGCAGGCGACCCCGTCGGCCGCGAACAGCCGCGCCGCCCGCCCGGCCAGCGCCACCGGCTCCGGACCACCGGTGGCCCGCCCGTCGGTCACCACGACGACCAGCGCCCGCCGCGCCGGATCCCGCAGCCGCTCCACCCGCAGCACCTCGTGCGCCTTGAGGAGCCCGGCCGCGAGCGGCGTACGACCGCCGGTCGGCAGCGACTCGAGCCGGACCGCCGCCGCGTCCACCGACGAGGTCGGCGGCAGCGCGACATCCGCCGCCGCACCCCGGAAGGTCACCAGCCCGACCTTGTCCCGCCGCTGGTAGGCGTCCAGCAGCAGCGACAGCACGGCCCCCTTCACGGCGCTCATCCGCTGCCGCGCCGCCATCGACCCCGAGGCGTCGACCACGAACAGCACGAGGTTGCCCTCGCGCCCCTCCCGGGTCGCCTGCCGCAGATCGTCCCGGCGCAGCACCAGCCCCGGCCCCGACCGGCCGCGCGCCCGCTGATGGGGCGCGGCGGCCTGCACGGTCGCCGCCAGATGCAGCTTGGTCAGCGTGCCCCGGGGCCGCCGGGCCCCCGTGGTCCGCCCGTGCTCGGTCCGCGCCCGCGACCGCCGCCCGGCGGCACCCTCACCGATCCCGGGCACGCTCAGCACCCTGGTCCGGAAGGGCTCGGCGGCACGCGCGGGTGCCTGCTCCCGGGCACCGGACGACTGCGGCTGCCCGCCCTCCCCGGCCTCGGGCCGCGCGGAGGCGTCCCCGCCGCCCTGCGGCCCGGTGTCGGGCGCCGGCTGCCCCCCGCCGCCGGGCCCGTCGGGATCGGGGTCGTCGTCGGTGTCCCCGCCGTCCCCGGAGAACTGCTCCAGCGTCTCGTCCAGCTTGTCCTCGTCGAGACCGGGCGCGTCGAAGGGATTGCGCCGCCTGCGGTGCGGCAGCGCGAGCAGCGCGGCCTGCCGCACGTCCTCCGCCAGCACCTCGGTCCGCCCCGCCCACGCGGCCAGCGCGGTCGCCGTACGCGCCATCACGATGTCGGCCCGCATGCCGTCCACCTCGAAGGCGGCACACGTCGCCGCGATCTGCCGCAGCGCCCCGTCGCCCAGCCGCACCTGCGGCAGCAACTGCCGTGCGGCCACGATCCGCTGCCGTACGACGGCCTCCTCGCCGGCCCACCGTGCGGCGAACGCGGCCGGATCGTCGTCGTACGCCAGCCGGCGCCGTACGACCTCCACACGCTGCTCCGGCTCCCGCGAGGCCGCGACCTCGACGGTGAGCCCGAACCGGTCCAGCAACTGCGGCCGCAGCTCACCCTCTTCGGGGTTCATGGTGCCGACGAGCAGGAACTTCGAGGCGTGCCGCACGGAGACGCCCTCGCGCTCGACGTACGAGGCGCCCATCGCCGCCGCGTCCAGCAGCAGGTCGACCAGGTGGTCGTGGAGCAGGTTGACCTCGTCGACGTACAGGATGCCGCGGTGCGCGTCGGCCAGCAGACCCGGCTCGAAGGCCTTCACCCCCTCCGCGAGCGCCCGCTCGATGTCCAGGGCGCCGACCAGCCGGTCCTCGGACGCACCGACGGGCAACTCGACCATCCGCGAGGGCCTGCGCGCCCCGGCGCCCGCCTCGTGCGGCCCGTCCGGGCACGACGGGTCCGGCGCCGCCGGGTCGCAGGAGAAACGGCACCCGGGCACGACCGCCACCTCCGGCAGGAGCGCCGAAAGAGCGCGCACGGCCGTCGACTTGGCGGTGCCCTTCTCACCGCGCACCAGCACGCCGCCGACCGCCGGGGACACGGCGTTCAGCAGCAGCGCGAGCCGCAGGTCGTCCTGGCCGACGACGGCCGTAAAGGGGAACGGGGTGGTCACTGGTCGCCCTCCAAGTCGCCTTCCAGCTCCAGGTAGGTGGCGCGCAGCCGCTCCAGCGTGTCCGCGTCCGGCTCCGCCCACAGCCCGCGGTCCGCCGCCTCCAGCAGCCGCTCGGTGATCCCGCGCAGCGCCCACGGGTTGGACTGCTTCATGAAGTCCCGGTTCTCCGGGTCGAAGACGTACTCCGCGCTGAGCTTCTCGTACATCCAGTCGTCGACCACGCCGGCCGTGGCGTCGTAGCCGAACAGGTAGTCGACGGTCGCCGCCATCTCGAAGGCGCCCTTGTAACCGTGCCGGCGCATGGCCGCCATCCAGCGCGGGTTGACCACCCGGGCCCGGAACACCCGGTGTGTCTCCTCACCCAGGGTGCGGGTCCTCACCTGGTCCGGTACGGCGGAATCACCCACGTACGCCTCGGGGTTGGCGCCGGTCAGGTGCCGGACCATGGCGACCATGCCGCCGTGGTACTGGAAGTAGTCGTCGGCGTCGACCAGGTCGTGCTCACGGGTGTCGACGTTCTTCGCGGCGACCGCGATCCGCTTGAACGCCGTCTCCATGTCCCCGCGCGCCGCCCGCCCGTCCAGCCCGCGCCCGTACGCGTAGCCGCCCCAGACGGCGTACACCTCGGCCAGATCCGCGTCGCTGCGCCAGTTCCGGGCGTCGATCAGCGGCAGCAGACCGGCGCCGTACGCGCCCGGCTTGGAGCCGAAGACACGGGCCGTCGCGCGCCGCCGGTCGCCGTGCTCGGCGGTGTCCTCGTCGGCGTGGGCCTTCACGAAGTTGCGCTCGACCGGCTCGTCCAGCTCCGCCACCGCCCGCACCGCGTCGTCGATCAACCCGACCACGTGCGGGAACGCGTCCCGGAAGAAGCCGGAGATGCGCACCGTGACGTCGATGCGCGGCCGGCCCAGCTCGGCCGGGGGGATCACCTCGAACCCGGTCACCCGGCGCGAGGCGTCGTCCCAGACCGGACGGCAGCCCAGCAGCGCCAGGATCTCGGCGATGTCGTCGCCCTGCGTGCGCATCGCCGACGTGCCCCACACCGTGAGGCCGACCGACTTCGGGTACTCCCCGGTGTCCTGGAGATACCGCTGGACGAGCGAGTCGGCGAGCGACTGCCCGACCTCCCAGCTCAGCCGGGACGGAATCGCCTTGGGGTCGACCGAGTAGAAGTTCCGGCCCGTCGGCAGCACGTTGACCAGACCCCGGGTCGGCGAACCCGACGGGCCCGCCGGCACGTAACCGCCGTTCAGCGCCCGCAGGATGTGCCCGATCTCGTCGGTGGTCCGGGCGAGCCGCGGCACGACCTCGTCGCAGGCGAACTCCAGCACGGCGAGCGGGTCCGGGAGTTCGGCCCCGAGCACGTCCCGCAGGACGCCGGGCACGGCCCTCCGCTCCCACGCCCGCGCCTCCATGCCCTCCGCGATCCGCCGGCACAGCTGCTCCAGCAGGTCGATCGCGTCGGCGGCGGTCCGGGACGGCCCCTCCACCAGGTCCGTCAGCTCCACCGGCACCTTCACCGGGGCGCCCGGCTCGGCCAGCAACTCCTTCTCGTCCAGTCCGAAGTGGACCGCCAGCGACGCGCGCAGGCCCGGCAGGGCGTTCGCCTGCCCGCCCCACACCTGGGACGCCCGCAACACGGCGAGCACCAGGTTCACGCGCGGCTCGCCGACCGGGCCGCCGCCCAGGATGTGCAGGCCGTCGCGGATCTGCACGTCCTTGATCTCGCACAGATAGCCGTCGATGTGCATGACGAACTCGTCGAACTCGTCGTCGTCCGGCTGCTCGGCCACATGCAGGTCGTGGTGCAGCTCGGCCGCCTTGACCAGCGTCCAGATCTGGGCGCGGACGGCCGGGGCCTTGGCCGGGTCGAGATCGCTCACCAGCGCGTACTCGTCGAGCAGCTGTTCCAGCTTGGCCAGATCACCGTAGGTGTCGGCACGCGCCATGGGCGGTACCAGGTGGTCGACCACCGTGGCGTGCCCGCGCCGCTTGGCCTGGGTGCCCTCGCCGGGGTCGTTGACGATGAAGGGGTAGATCAGCGGGAGGTCGCCGAGGACCGCGTCCGGCGCGCATCCGCCGCTCAGCCCGAGCCCCTTGCCCGGGAGCCACTCCATCGTGCCGTGCTTGCCCATGTGGACGATCGCGTCGGCGCCGAAACTGTTCTCCAGCCACCGGTAGGCGGCCATGTAGTGGTGCGACGGCGGCATGTCGGGGTCGTGGTAGATCGCGATCGGGTTCTCACCGAAGCCACGCGGCGGCTGGATCATCACGACCACGTTCCCGAACTGCAGGGACGCCAGCACGATGTCCTCGCCGTCCACGTACAGGCCGCCCGGCGGCTCGCCCCACGCCTCGGTCATCGCGTCCCGCAGCGTGGGGTCCAGCTTCTCGAACCAGGCCCGGTAGTCGGCGAGCGGCACCCGCGCGGGCGCGGCGGCCAGCTGGTCCTCGGTGAGCCACTCGACATCGTGCCCGCCGGCCTCGATCAGCCGGTGGATCAGCTCGTCACCGCCGGAGGGGTACTCGGTGAGCGCGTAGCCCGCCTCACGCAGCGCGTCCAGCACCCGCACCGCCGACGCCGGGGTGTCCAGGCCCACCGCGTTGCCGACGCGGGAGTGCTTGGTCGGGTACGCCGTGAAGACCAGGGCGATCTTCTTCTCCGCGTTCGGCTTGTGCTTCAGCCGGGCGTGCCGTACGGCGATTCCGGCGACCCGGGCGGCACGCTCGGGATCGGCGACGTACACCGGGACCTCGTCCGGCCCCTGCTCCTTGAAGGAGAACGGCACCGTGATCAGCCGGCCGTCGAACTCGGGGATCGCGACCTGCATCGCCGCGTCCATGGGGGAGAGGGCGGCGTCCGACTCCTCCCAGGCGGCCCGCGAGGAGGTGAGGCAGAGACCCTGCAGCACGGGCACGTCGAGGTCGGCCAGCGCGCCGACGTCCCAGGACTCCTCGTCACCGCCCGCCGAGGCCCCAGAGGCGTGCGTCCCGCCGGCCGCGAGCACGGTGGCCACCAGCGCGTCGGTCCGGCCCAGCAGCTCGTACAGCTCCGGGTCCGCACCGCGCAGCGAACCGCAGTACACCGGCAGCGCGTTGGCGCCCTTCGCCTCGATCGCCTCGCACAGCGTGTCCACGAAGGCCGTGTTGCCGCTCAGTTCGTGCGCCCGGTAGAACAGCACGCCCACGGTGGGGCGGCCGTCGCGCGCCGCGTACGAGCCGTGGACGCCGAACTCCGGCATCTTCCGGGGCTCCTCGAACCCCTCGCCGGTGAGCAACACGGTGTCGGAGAGAAACCGGGAGAGTTCCAGCAGGTTCGCCGGGCCGCCCTCGACCAGGTACTTCAGCGCCTCCGCCACGACACCGGCCGGCACGGTCGACTCGGCCATCAGCTCGGCGTCCGGCACGGCCTCGCCGCCCAGCAGCACCGCCGGGATCCCGGACGCCTTCAGCGCGGCCAGCCCGTCCTCCCAGGCGCGCTTGCCGCCCAGCAGCCGTACGACGGCGAGGTCCGCGCCGTCCAGCAGCCCCGGCAGCTCCTGGCCGACGTCCACCCGGGTCGGGTTGCCGATGCGGTAGTCCGCGCCGGAGGCACGGGCCGCCAGCAGATCCGTGTCGGCGGTCGACAACAACAACACTGTGCTCATGCGGGCGCTCCCGGTGGAATGAAAGGCAGTCCTTGCGGCGCGCCCGACTCGATGAGCCGCCACAGCGCGTCCGTGTCCGCGTGCTGTTCGATCAGGTCGCCGAGCCGGTCGAGCTGCTCCTCGCGCAGCGCGGCGAAGGAGGTGTCCGGCGCCGGCACGAAGCGGCGGCCCGCGGCGGCCGCCACCTCGCGCAGGAAGGCCCGCCGGAAGCCGTCCGACTCCAGCGAGCCGTGCCAGTGCGTGCCCCAGACGGAGCCGACCCGGCACCCGTCGAGGCTGTGTCCCTTGTCATCGCAGATGAACGCGTCGCCGCCCGTCACCTCGGCCACCCCGTGGTGGATCTCGTAGCCCTCGACCCGCTCGCCGAGGGCCTCGCCGGCCGGCCGGGTGAGGGTCTTCTCGCGGGCGAACCGCACCCGCACCGGGAGCACGCCGAGCCCCTCGACCTCGCCTGCGCGCGACTCGACCTCGTCCTCGATGTGCTCGCCGAGGATCTGGAAGCCGCCGCAGACGCCGAGCACGGGCCTGCCCTCGGCGGCCCGCCGCACCAGGGCGTCCGCCAGCCCCCGCTCCCGCAGCCATGCCAGCGCCCGTACGGTCCCCCGGGTGCCCGGGATCACCACCAGGTCCGCGTCGGCCAGTTCCTCCGGCCGGTCCACGAACCGCACCACGACCCCCGGTTCGGCGGCCAGCGCGTCCACGTCGGTGAAGTTGGACATCAGCGGGATCGCGCACACGGCGACCCGCAGCACGTCCTCGCCGACCGGGGGCGCCACGGCGGACTCCCGGACGGTGCCGCGCAGCGACACCCGCAGTCCGTCCTCCTCGTCGATGCCGAGCCCGTGCCGGAACGGCAGCACGCCGTAGGTGCGCCGCCCGGTGAGGCCGTACAGCATCTCCAGACCGGGCTCCAGCAGGGAGACGTCCCCCCGGAACTTGTTCACCAGGAACCCGGCGACCAGCTCCTGGTCCTCCGGCGAGAGCAGGGCCACGGTGCCGAAGAAGGAGGCGAAGACGCCGCCCCGGTCGATGTCCCCGACCACCAGCACGGGCAGCCGCGCGTTGCGCGCAATGCCCATGTTCACGATGTCGGTCCGGCGCAGATTGATCTCGGCCGGGCTGCCCGCTCCCTCGCAGATCACCGCGTCATACGTGCCCCGCAACCCGGCCAGGCAGTCGAGGACGGTGCCGAGCAACTGCTGCTGCCGGCCCCCGTGGTAGCCGCGCGCGCTCAACTCGCCCACCGGCCTGCCCAGCAGCACCACCTGACTGCTCTGCTCACCGCCCGGCTTGAGCAGCACCGGGTTCATCAGCGCGGTCGGCTCGATCCGGCAGGCCTGGGCCTGCATGGCCTGGGCCCGGCCGATCTCGGCGCCCTCGCGGGTGACGAAGGAGTTGAGGGACATGTTCTGCGCCTTGAACGGCGCGACCTTCACTCCCTGGCGCACCAGCCACCGGCAGATCCCGGCCGTCACGACGCTCTTGCCGGCGTCCGAGGTGGTGCCGGCGACGAGGAGACCCCCGTTCACTTCCCACGTCCCTTCACGAGTCGGCGCGCGGCGAACGTGACGCCGAGCGCGAGCAGGCCGACGCGGCGGGAGAGCCGTACGGCCCGGTCGATGTCGCCGACCCGGACGGGCCGTCCGGTGGCGCCGTTGAGGACGGGCCGGTGCTCGACCCGCCCGCCGTAGGAGAGGGTCCCGCCGAGCCGCACGCCGAGGGCACCGGCGAACGACGCCTCCACCGGCCCGGCGTTGGGGCTCGGGTGCTTACCGGCGTCGGCCCGCCAGGCGCGCAGGGCACCGCGCGGGTCGGGTCCGGCCAGCGTGGCGAGCACGGCGGTCAGGCGCGCCCCCGGCCAGCCGGCGACGTCGTCCAGCCGGGCCGAGGCCCAGCCGTAGCGCCGGTACCGGGGCGACTTGTGACCCACCATCGCGTCCAGGGTGTTGACGGCCCGGAACCCCAGCAGCCCGGGCACGCCGCCCGCGGCGCCCCACACCAGGGCGCCCACGACGGCGTCGGAGGTGTTCTCGGCGACCGACTCGACCACGGCGCGGGCGATCCCGTCGGCGTCCAGGGCCTGCGGATCCCGGCCGCACAGATGCGGCAGCCGGTCCCGGGCCGCCTCGACGTCCCCGGCCTCCAGGGCCCGCCCGATCGTCCGGGCCTCGCGGGCCAGCGAAGTCCCCCCGACGACGGACCAGGTGGCGACGGCGGTCAGCGCCGCGCAGGCGGCGGGGGAGCGGCGTACGGCGCGCTCGGCGGCGGCGCCCAGGGCGACGGCCGCGCCGGCGCACACGGCGGTGTGCAGCGCGCCCCACCCGCGGTGGTCGCGCCACAGCCCGCGTTCCACGGCCCCGGCCGCCCGTCCGAACAGGGCGACCGGGTGCCCCCGGCGCGGATCGCCGAGGAGCAGGTCGCCGAGGAGGCCGGCGGCGGCGCCGTACGCGTAGGAGCGATCGGCACCCATCGGCTCAGCCGGCCGTGGGCACAGGGGCGGGCCTGACGGGCCTGGTGCGTGTCCTCGATGGGCGGCCGAGCATGGCGATACGTGTCCTCACTCAGGGTGTCCGCGCCCTGGTTCGACGAGACCGGCGGTGAGAGTTCCTGGCTCCCGGGGGTTACTACCCCGGTGACAGTGGCGGGACCGCGCCGGATTCGCACCGGCTTCCTCTCCTGCCGCCGTACATGGCCCGGGCAGTCCACCACGGCCCCCGAACGGCCGTCAACTTGCCCTTGACCTGGGACGGCGGACTGTGCTGAGGCCCACACCGGCGGGGTGCCCGGCATGGGTGAGGCCCCTCGCCGGAACGTGCCGGTGAGGGGCCTCGGTTGCCCTGGGTCAGGGCTTGGCCACGATCAGATAGATGCCGTACGCCACCGCGGCCGCGCACGCGGCGAAGCAGACGTAGGCACCCGTCACGGCCAGGGACGCGGAGCCGCCCTGTGCGGCGGCCTTCTCCCGCCGCGCCAGGCCGTTGACGCCGAGGGTGAACAGGGCCACGAGGCCCACCGTGAACGCGAGGCTGACGCCGAAGACGGAGCCGATGGCCGCCCAGTCGATCTTCATGTCGGTACTACTTTCCTGTCACCGTGTGCGCGGGTCAGACCGCGGCGGCCGGCGGGACCGCCGGAGCCGCGGGGGCGGGTTCGGCCGTGGCCGGGGCCGGGATGGTGGCCGTCAGGTCCTCGGTGACCGTGCCCGCGGGGGGCGGCGTCACCGCGGCGATGGCGGTGGTCACCACGCCGGCCGGCTCGGCGGTCTCGTCGACCGCGTTGACGTTGCTGTGGTCGATGACCTCGCGGCGCGAGAGCTTCCAGATCGCGGCGCTGGAGCCGACCAGGAACACGGCGACGAGCGCGGTGCCCCAGTCACCGAGGTCCGTCACGGCCTCGGCGCCCGCGCCGACCAGCGCGGCGGCCGGCAGGGTCAGCGCCCAGGCGACGACCATCCGGGTCGCGGTGGACCAGCGGACCACGCCGCCCTTGCGGCCCAGGCCCGTGCCCATCACCGAGCCGGAGACGACGTGGGTGGTGGAGAGGGAGAAGCCGAGGTGGGAGGAGGCGAGGATGGCGGTGGCCGCGCTGGTCTGGGCGGCGAAGCCCTGGCGCGGCTCGAGGTCGGTCAGACCCGTGCCCATGGTGCGGATGATGCGCCAGCCGCCGATGTAGGTCCCGAGCGCGATGGCCAGGCCGGCGGAGAGGATCACCCAGGTGGGAGGGTTGGAGCCGGGGGCGAGGGCACCGCCCGCGATCAGCGCGAGGGTGATGATGCCCATCGTCTTCTGGGCGTCGTTGGTGCCGTGCGCGAGGGAGACCAGGCCGGCCGAGGCGATCTGGCCGGCGCGGTAGCCCTTGCGGGAGGCGTCGCCCTCGGCGTTCTTGCCGATGCCGTAGGAGAAGCGGGTGGCGAGCATGGCCGCCAGGCCGGCCACGACCGGCGCGGCGACGGCGGGGAGCAGCACCTTGGTGACCAGGACGTCACCGTGGACGGCACCGAAGCCCGCGGAGGCCACGGTGGCGCCGATCAGGCCGCCCATCAGGGCGTGCGAGGAGCTGGAGGGCAGTCCCACCAGCCAGGTCAGCAGGTTCCAGAGGATCGCACCGACCAGGGCGGCGAAAATGACCTCGGGACGGATGCCGTTCTCATCGACGAGACCCTTGGAGATCGTGTTGGCGACCTCCACGGAGAGGAAAGCGCCCACCAGGTTGAGCACGGCGGACATGGCCACCGCGACCTTGGGCTTGAGCGCGCCGGTCGAGATGGTGGTGGCCATCGCGTTGGCGGTGTCGTGGAAACCGTTCGTGAAATCGAACGCGAGTGCGGTTACCACCACAATCGCGAGGATCAGCGAGAAGCTTTCCATTTACCCAGGCAATCGTTCGAGCGTCATTGGCTGGTCGAACGTAGGCAACCTGAGTGAACGGAAGGTGAACTCGGCCGGGCTTCGCGGTGTCGGAAACAGACGAAGGCGCTTCCGCTCACACCGACGGCCACTTTGCGTGCCCGCGCGGTGGCAGGATCGGCACATGGCGAAGGCATCAGAGGCATCGCAGCCGTCGGAGGAAGAGGCCAGAGTCTGGGAGGCGCTGGTCGCGACGGCCCGCCGGACCGTCGCCGACGGGCTGGTCGTCGGCACCTCCGGCAACGTCTCCGCGCGCGTCGGCGACCTCGTGCTGGTCACGCCCTCGGGCGTGCCCTACGACCGGCTCACCCCGGACGACCTCACCGCCGTCGACCTCACCGGCCGGCAGGTGCGCGGCACGCTGGTGCCGACCAGCGAGCTGCCCCTGCACCTCGCCGTCCACCGCACCACCGACGCCCGCGCCGTCGTCCACACCCACGCCGTGCACGCCACGGCCGTCTCCACCCTCGTGGGCGAGCTGCCGCCGATCCACTACATGGCGGCCGCCCTCGGCGGACCGGTCCGGGTCGCCCCCTACGCCACCTACGGCACGGACGAACTGGCCGCGAACATGCTCCGCGCCCTCGCCGGCCGCTCCGGCTGCCTCCTGCAGAACCACGGCACGATCACCTACGGCGCCACCCTCGACGAGGCCTACGACCGCACCGCCCAGCTCGAGTGGATGTGCCGCCTGTGGCTCACGGCGTCCGCGGTGCCGGGCCTGACGCCTTCTCTGCTCAGCGAGGCACACATGGCCGAGGCCGGGGCACGTTTGAAGGGGTACGGCCAACGGAGGTGACCCTTGCTGCCCAGTTCCCTGTCCCCCCTGCTGCACGGCCGCCGGCTCCGCCGGTCCGCGACCGGCCGGCCCCGTCACGAGCGCCTCGCGCTCCTGGCGGCCCTCACGGGCGTCGTCGGCCTCGAGCGCCGTACCGGTCGCGGGCCACGGCGTATACGACCGGCGATGCCGAACACCCCTTCCGCGACGCGCCGGACGCCGGTCATGCCCGTCCTTCCGCTGGCCGGTGACGGCGGCCGCCCCGACACTGGAGCCGTGCGCACCGTCAAAGCGACCGCCGCCGCGCTCACCGCCGTCCTGGCCGCCGGCGCGGCCTCCGTGGCCGCCGGACGCCTCGCCAGCGACGCCGCGCTGAAGGCGCCCCCGGGCCGGCCCCTGCCCACCGAACCCCGGCTCACCGTGCACGGCACGGCCGCGGGACGGATCACCCTCACCCGAGACCTGGCCTCGCTGCGCCCCGGCACCTACGGCCTGGCCGGCGACGGCTCCCACGCGGTCGTCGGTGGTGTCCTGGAGGCGGCCGAGCACACCGCCGACACGGTCGTACGCCGGCTGCAGCGCGTCACGCACGGCACCTTCGCGGCCGGCGACTCCGTGTGGCTCACCCCGAACGTGCACGTCGGCAACCCCGGCACCGCCCTCGGGCTCGACCACGCCGACGTCGACGTGCCCGGCGAACTGGGCGCGCTGCCCGCCTGGTTCGTACCCGGCGACCGGGACACCTGGGTGATCGCGGTGCACGGCCTGGGCACCACGCGCGAGCACGCCCTGAACGTCATGGCGTTCCTGCACGGCCGCCGGCTGCCGGTCCTCGCGCTCGCCTACCGCGGCGACCTGGGCGCCCCGCGCCCGCCGGACGGCCTGAACCACCTCGGCGAGACCGAGTGGCGCGACGTCGACGCCGCGATCCGCTACGCCGTCCGCTACGGCGCCCGCCGGGTCGTCCTGCTCGGCTGGTCCACCGGTGCCACCATGGCCCTGCGCGCCGCCGAGCGCTCCGCCGTGCGCAACCGCGTCGCCGGACTGATCCTCGACTCCCCGGTGCTGAGCTGGCAGGCCACCCTGCGCGCCCTCGCCCAGGCCCGCCACACCCCCGAGCCGCTGCTGCCGCTCGCGGTGCGGGCCGCGCAGGGCAGGGCGGGGCTGCAGGCCGACCGCGTCGCCGGTACAGCCGATCCCGCCGGGCCGACCGTGCCCACGCTGATCGTCCACGGCCCGGACGACACGGTGGCTCCCTGGGAGTACTCCCGCCGGCTCGCCGACCGCCGCGGGGACGTCGTCGCCCTGCACACCGTGGCACGGGCGCCGCACGCGGCGATGTGGAACGCGGACCCGGAGGAGTACGAGGAGCGCCTGCGCCGGTTCCTGACGCCGCTGATGTGAGAGGGCCCCGGGCCGTCCTCCGGCACGAGTCGGAAGCCCCGGTTCCAGTGATTCCGTTCATGGCTGTACCACTGGCCTGATGATGTCCCCTCACCCGGTCCGGAAGCGGGTGCGTTGGCCAGCCCCGTCGCCCCGCGTGACATTCCGTTTGGGTTTTCGGACCGTCAACCGGAAGACTGCACCCGTGACGTCCCGTATCCCGCGCGACTCCAGGCTTCGACTCGTCCGACCGCGACCCCTGGCCGCCGCCCCCAGAGCTGTGAACCAGCGCCGCCCGCGCCGCCCCGCACCCCGGCCGCCCGAGGGCACCCCGGCCCCCGCCGAACTGGCCAGAATGGCGCGCACCGGCCTGGCCGGCGCGGTCCGCGTGGCCCGCTGGGCCGACGCCGCCCTCGGACCCGGGAGCGACGCGGCCACCGCCGACGGCAAGGCCACCCTGTCCGACGGGACCGCCGAACGCGCCGCCGCCGCACTCGGGCTGAGCACCGCTCAGGTCCGCGCCGAATGGGACACCGCCCGCCTCGCCGGACTCGTCGAGGTGCACGGGGACAGCGCGCGCCCCGGCTGGCGCCTGCGCGCCTGGGACCGGGACGACAGCGCCGTGCTGCGCGGCTGGGTCGCCCTCTTCGACGCCTGGTCGCTCGCCTACCCGGAACCCGAGGGTCACGAGGCCGCCGCCGTCGCCGAGGTCGTCTCGGCCATGCCCCAGGTGCTCTCCTTCCTCCAGCTCTCCGCCGGGCCCGTCCCGGTCGACCAGCTCCTCGACCTGCTCCAGCAGAGAGTCACCGAACTGCGCACGGAACGCTGCGAGGTCCCCTACGACACCGCCCCGGGCCGCCCGGCGGAGCCGGTGGCCGGCACGGAGCCGGCCGGGGCCGCCTCGGGCGCCCCCCTCGCGCCGCTGCTCGACTGGGCGTTGCGGGCCCTTGCCTCCGTGGGGGCGCTGACCTACGGGGACGGGCAGGCGACACTCACCCCGCTGGGGAGCTGGGCGGTGTGGGTGAAGCTGGAGCAGATCTGCGTGGCCGCGCAGAGCCCCGCCGGGAACATCGAGCAGTCCGCCGAGGACATGCTCCGCGGCTGCGCCCAGCTCCGCCCCAACGCGGCCCGCGCCGAGTACCGCGCCTGGCTCGCCGCCCGCCCCGTCGGCAGCGCCGTCACCGAGCTGCTCGCCGCCGCCCGCGGCGACGACGCCCTGCTGCGCGGCCTCGCCTTCGAGGCGCTGCGCGTCGTCGGCGCCCCCGCCGAGCCCGACGTACGCGCCGTCGTCGACGAGCCGGCCCTGCGGCCGTACGCCCTGCTGTGGCTCGCCGAGCACGACGGCGTCGACCCCGAGGACGCCCACGAGGTGCTCACCCGCGAGGAGGCCACCTGGCTGTGGGTCGACACCGCCGCCGCCGTCAGCGACCACGGCGAGACCGCCATGCTGGTCCGGCACCTGGAGGCCGCGGTGCAGCCCACCGTCCCCGCGCTGCTGGACGAGGTCCGCGCCGTGGGCCACCCGCGCACCGTGCAGGTCCTGGTCGCCCTCGCCGCGGCCCACCCCGACCCCGCCCTCGCCAAGGCCGTGCGCCGCGCGGCCTTCCAGGTGCACACCGGCGGATAGCCCGCCGGGCGGCGCTCAGACGCCGATCTCGGGGGCGTACGTCCCGAAGCTCCAGATGTTCCCCTCGATGTCCCGGGCCATGTAGTCCCGCGAGCCGTAGTCCTGGTCCGTCGGGGGCATCAGGATCTCCACGCCGTGCTCCACGGCCCGCTGGTGGTGGGCGTCGACGTCGTCCACCACGACGTACACCCCCGCGGGCCCCGCGTCCTTCATCGCCGTGTCGAACAGACCGCCGCGGCCCTTGGACCCGAGCATCACCGCGCCACCGCCCTGGACCAGCTCGGCGTGCATCACCTTGCCGTCCTCCGTCTCGTACACCGACAGCTCGGTGAAGCCGAGACCCTCCGTGAGCTGCCTGATCGCGGCCTTCGCGTCCGCGTACAGCAGCGTCGGACAGATGCCCGGCCGTCCACCCGTGCCCGCCATGCCGATCACTCCCTCGTGCGTCGGTTCCGCCGTCCTCCTCCGAGTGTTCCAGCCACCACCGACAACGCCCCCGGCGCGGCGGCCCGCCCCGGGCGACGGCCCTGGAGGGCGCCCGAACACGCGGACGTAGAAAAACCGCTTGCACGGCCCCGTTAGACTGGGGCCCATGGCCATTCTCCTCGCGCATTAGACGGCGGGAACGTCCTCATCCGTCCACCGCCAATCCCAGTACGCCCTGGAGTCTGTCCGTGATCTCCGCCTCCGGTATCGAGCTGCGCGCCGGTGCGCGCGTCCTCATCGAGAACGCCACCTTCCGTGTCGCCAAGGGCGACCGCATCGGCCTGGTCGGCCGCAACGGCGCCGGAAAGACCACCCTCACCAAGTGCCTGGCCGGCGAGGGCATCCCGGCCGGCGGCACCATCACCCGCTCCGGCGAGGTCGGTTACCTCCCGCAGGACCCCCGCACCGGCGACCTCGAGGTGCTCGCCCGCGACCGCATCCTCTCCGCGCGCGGCCTGGACGTCCTGATCCGCAAGATGCGCGAGAACGAGGAGCGCATCGCCAGCGGCAAGGGCGCCACGCGCGAGAAGGCGCTCAGGCAGTACGAGCGCCAGGAGACCGAGTTCCTCACCAAGGGCGGCTACGCCGCCGAGGCCGAGGCCGCCACCATCGCCGCCGCGCTCAACCTCCCCGACCGGGTGCTCGGGCAGCCCCTGCACACCCTCTCCGGTGGTCAGCGCCGCCGTATCGAGCTGGCCCGCATCCTGTTCTCGGACGCCGACACCCTGCTGCTGGACGAGCCGACCAACCACCTCGACGCGGACTCGATCATCTGGCTCCGCGACTACCTGAAGACCTACCGCGGCGGCTTCATCGTGATCTCCCACGATGTCGACCTCGTCGAGACGGTCGTCAACAAGGTCTTCTACCTGGACGCGAACCGTTCGGCGATCGACATCTACAACATGGGCTGGAAGCTGTACCAGCAGCAGCGCGAGGCCGACGAGAAGCGCCGCAGGCGTGAGCGCGCCAACGCCGAGAAGAAGGCCGCCGCGCTGAACGCGCAGGCCGACAAGATGCGCGCCAAGGCCACCAAGACGGTCGCCGCGCAGAACATGGCCCGGCGGGCCGAGAAGCTGCTGTCCGGTCTCGAAGAGGTCCGGATGTCCGACAAGGTGGCCAAGCTCCGCTTCCCGGAGCCCTCGCCCTGCGGCAAGACCCCGCTGATGGCCGAGGGCCTGTCGAAGTCGTACGGCTCCCTGGAGATCTTCACCGACGTCGACCTGGCCATCGACAAGGGCTCCCGGGTCGTCATCCTCGGTCTGAACGGCGCCGGCAAGACGACGCTGCTGCGCCTGCTCGCCGGGGTCGAGCAGCCCGACACCGGCGCCGTCGTCCCCGGCCACGGCCTCAAGCTCGGCTACTACGCCCAGGAGCACGAGACCCTGGACGCCGACCGCACGGTCCTGGAGAACATGCGCTCGGCCGCCCCCGACATGGACCTGGTCGAGGTCCGCAAGGTGCTCGGCTCGTTCCTGTTCTCCGGCGACGACGTCGACAAGCCGGCCGGCGTCCTCTCCGGCGGCGAGAAGACCCGCCTCGCGCTCGCGACGCTCGTGGTGTCGTCGGCGAACGTGCTGCTGCTCGACGAGCCGACCAACAACCTCGACCCCGCCAGCCGCGAGGAGATCCTCGGCGCCCTGCGCACCTACAAGGGCGCGGTCGTCCTCGTCACCCACGACGAGGGCGCCGTCGAGGCGCTCCAGCCCGAGCGGATCATCCTCCTGCCCGACGGCGTCGAGGACCTGTGGGGCTCCGACTACGCGGACCTCGTCGCCCTGGCGTGATCGAAGGACTGATCAACGGCGTATGGATCATTCGGCCGAGCCGTGATCCATCATCTGTGTGAGATCTCCTCGTATCGAGGTGTGTCGTACACCGATCCGGCGGCCGATCCCTCAGCATCCGAGGGGTCGGCCGCCGCGCCTCTCTGACCTGGTACTTCGCGAAACCACTCGTTCGGCCGTACGGACACGAGCTCATGGAATCTCGTATTCCGCTTGTGGGGAACCGCTCCTGTCGTCACAACGATGTCTCACGGACCTTGCCGAATGGGTGGCCATCACGCCCCGGAGGGGTGATCATGAGGAGACCAGAGCGCACTTCCCATGAGGAGGCACGGGTGGCCGAGACTCTGAAGAAGGGCAGCCGGGTGACCGGCGCCGCGCGCGACAAGCTCGCGGCAGACCTGAAGAAGAAGTACGACTCCGGTGCGAGCATCCGGGCGCTGGCCGAGGAGACCGGCCGCTCGTATGGCTTCGTACACCGGATGCTCAGCGAGTCGGGCGTCACGCTTCGTGGGCGTGGCGGAGCGACCCGGGGCAAGAAGGCCGCATCGTCCTGACTCCGGGCGGCCCATCGGCTTCGATGGTGGCCACCCGGTCGGTTGTCCGATCGGCCGGGTGGTTACTGTGCAGTCACTTAGCATTGCTCTGCTGACCGCACCCATCGGAGGCGCCCCATGGCTTCGCCCGACCAGGACCTCGCTCCTGTACTCGACAAGGACGGCGTACGGCTCACCGTCGACGACGCGCTCGCCACGGTGACGCTGACCAACCCGGCCAAGCGCAACGCGCAGAGCCCCGCTCTGTGGCGGGCGCTCACCGAGGCCGGGCGGTTGCTGCCGGGCTCCGTGCGTGTCGTGGTGCTGCGCGGCGAGGGCAAGTCGTTCTCCGCCGGGCTGGACCGGCAGATGTTCACCCCGGAGGGGATCCCGGGCGAGCCGAACTTCATCGAACTCGCGCGTCGTGACGACGCCGGGCTCGACGCGACCATCGCCGAATACCAGGAGGCGTTCACCTGGTGGCGGCGCAACGACCTCGTGTCCATCGCCGCCGTCCAGGGACATGCTGTCGGTGCCGGATTCCAGCTCGCGCTCGCCTGCGACCTGCGGGTCGTCGCGGACGACGTGCAGTTCGCCATGCGCGAGACCAGTCTGGGCCTGGTCCCCGACCTGACCGGTACGCATCCGCTCGTCGGTCTCGTCGGATACGCCCGCGCGCTCGAGATCTGCGTCACCGGGCGGTTCGTCGGGGCCGAGGAGGCGGTGACCTCCGGCCTGGCCAACCTCGCGGTACCCGCGGGTGAACTCGACGCCGCGGCACACGACTTGGCCGCCGCGATGCTGGCCGCGCCGCGCGACGCCGTGGTGGAGACCAAGGCGTTGCTGCGCGCTGCCCAGGGCCGGGACTACGACGCCCAGCGCGCAGCCGAACGCGCCGCCCAGACCCGCCGCCTGCGTGACCTGGCAGGCATCGGCGAATAGCCCACCCCCACCACCGCACGGCATCTGCCGGGGACGGATCCGGCCCCTCGCCAAGTGAGCCGCCGCCCGGCCACAGCAGCGGCACTGCACGGGGAATTGCCGGGGCCGAATCGGGTCGGCCGTCGATGAGTGAGCCGTCTGCCGGGCACAGTTGCGCCGGCGCACGGATTGCCGGGGACGGTATCCGGTCGGTCATCGGCGAGTGAGCCGTCTGCCGGGCCACAGCAGCGCCGACGCCCGCGAGATCTGCCGGGGCCGGGGCCGGCCCGCCCTCGCCGAGTGAGTCGTCGTCCGGGTGTGGCCGCGGTGCCGTGCGGGAGCTGCCGGGGCGCCCGAGGCCCCGCGCAGCCCGCGACGGTTGCGGGAGCGTGCCTCCGTGCGCTCAGTGGTTCCGGGCGGCCGGAGGGTGCGTCCCGGGCCGCCCGGACGCCGCTGCCTCAGAACCCGTGCCGCATCCCGCCGTCCACCGGCAGCATGATCCCGGTCAGATAGGAGGCGGCCGGGGACAGCAGGAACGCTGCCGCGCGGCCGAATTCCCCGGGGGTGCCGTAGCGGCGCAGGGGGATGCGGGACTCGTTGGCCGCACGGGTGGCCTCGGGGTCGGCGGACAGGGCGTCCAGTTCGCGGACGCGGTCGGTGTCGATGCGCGCCGGCAGCAGCCCGACGACGCGGATGCCGCGCGGCCCCAGCTCGTCGGCGATGGACTTGGCGAAGCCGGCGAGGCCCGGCCGCAGCCCGTTGGACACCGTCAGGCCCGGGATGGGCTCGTGCACGGAGCCGGACAGCACGAAGCCGATGACGCCGCCCGCCTCCAGCTCGGCCGCGGCCGCGCGAGCGAGCCGTACCGCGCCGAGGAAGACCGACTCGAAGGCGTCCCGCCACTGCTCGTCGGAGTTGTCGGAGACGAACCCGGGCGGCGGCCCGCCGACGCTGACGAGCACGCCGTGGAAGCCCCCGAAGTGCTCCCGCGCGGCCGCGATCAGCCGCTCGGGCGCCCCCGCCTCGGCGTTGTCCACGGCCACGCCCACCGCGTTCGGGCCCAGCTCGGCGGCCGCGTCGGCCACCCGCTTCTCGTCCCGCCCGGTGATGACCACCTTCGCCCCGTCGGCGACGAGCTCCCGCGCGGCCGCGTTGCCCAGCCCGCGCGTGGCGCCCGTGACGACGTACACCCGGTCCTTCAGTCCAAGATCCATGGTCCCTATCCTGCCGTGCCCTCATGTCGTGCCCTCATCCGGCCGTGCCCTCGGCCCCCGCGCCCCCGAAGAGGATCAGGGCGGTGTTCACCAGGGCGATGTGACTGAACGCCTGCGGGAAGTTGCCCAACTGGCAGCCGGCCACCGGGTCGTACTCCTCGGCCAGCAGCCCGACGTCGTTGACCAGCCCGACCAGCCGCTCGAACAGCTCGCGCGCCTCCGTGGTCCGCCCCGTCAGATGCAGCGCGTCGGCCAGCCAGAACGAGCAGGCCAGGAAGACGCCCTCGCCCTCCGGCAGCCCGTCGACGGCCGAGTCCTCGGTGTCGTAGCGCCGCAGGAAGCCGCCGTGGCCCAGCTCCTCGCGGACGGCGTCCACCGTGCCGACCACCCGGGGGTCGTCCGGCGGCAGGAAGCCCACCCGGGGGATGAGCAGCAGCGCCGCGTCCAGATCCCGCGAGCCGTAGGACTGCGTGAAGGTGTTGCGCTCCGGGTCGTAGCCCTTCTCGCACACCTCCCGATGCACCTCCTCGCGCAGCCGGCGCCAGCCCTCCAGGTCGCCCTTGAGGTCGGGATGCTCCTCCAGCGTGCGGACGGCACGGTCGGCGGCCACCCACACCATCACCTTGGAGTGCACGAACTGGCGCCGCCCGCCCCGCACCTCCCACAGCCCCTCGTCCGGCTGCCGCCACTGCTCCTGCAGAAACCCCATCAGCGCCCGCTGCAGCGCCCACATGTGCGGCCGGGGCGGCAGCCCGGAGGCGCGGGCCAGCGACAGCGAGTCCATCACCTCGCCGTACACGTCGAGCTGGAGCTGGTCCACCGCGCCGTTGCCGGTGCGCACCGGCGTGGACTCGGCGAAGCCGGACAGCCAGGGCAGCTCGGTCTCCGACAGCCTCCGTTCGCCCGCCACCCCGTACATGATCTGCAGGTCCGCCGGGTTGCCCGCGACCGCCCGCAGCAGCCAGTCGCGCCAGGCCGCCGCCTCGTCGTGGTACCCCGCGGACAGCAGGGCGCCGAGCGTGAGGGTGGAGTCGCGCAGCCAGCAGTAGCGGTAGTCCCAGTTGCGCACCCCGCCCGGCATCTCGGGCAGCGACGTGGTCGGCGCGGCCACGATCCCGCCGGTCGGAGCGTAGGTGAGCGCCTTCAGCGTGATCAGGGACCTGACCACGGCCTCCTGGTGGGGTCCCTCGTAGCGGCAGCGCGACGTCCAGCGCCGCCAGTCGGCGACGCTGTTGCTCAGCGCCTCGTACGGGTCGATGAGCGGGGGCCGCTTCTCGTGCGAGGGATGCCAGGTGAGCACGAACGCGACCCGCTCGCCCTCGGCCACGGTGAACTCCGCGTGCGTGCCCATGTCCTCGCCCCAGGTGTCCACGGGCGGTTCGGTGCGCAGCCACGCCGAGTCCGGTCCGGCGACCGCCACCCGGTGCCCGTCGGAGCGGCGCATCCACGGCACGATCGAGCCGTAGTCGAAGCGCAGCCGCAGCGTGCTGCGCACGGTCACGCGCCCGCTGACGCCCTCCACGATGCGGACGACGTCGGGCGCGCGCTCGCGCTGCGGCATCAGGTCGGTCACCCGCACCGTGCCGTCCGCGGTCTCCCACTCGGTGTCCAGCACCAGGGTGCCGGGCCGGTAGGCGCGGCGGGTGCAGATGTCCGCGCCCTTCGGCGCGATCCGCCAGTACCCGTTGTCCTCGTCGCCCAGGAGTCTGGCGAAGCAGGCGGCGGAGTCGAAGCGCGGCAGGCACAGCCAGTCGATCGAGCCGTCCCTGCCGACCAGGGCCGCGGTCTGTTCGTCGCCGATGAGGGCGTAGTCCTCGATGCGCGCGTCCACGGGGTGCGGTTTCCCTGCGGATCAGGGGGCCAATCAGGTGGTGCGCTGGGGGAGTGACACGCCGGCCGGCGCCGACCCGGCCCGGGAGAAGATCACCCCCGGGTCCGCCGGTGCCTGGTTGAGCACCCACAGGCCGATCAGCACCGCCACGGTGAAGACGACCGCGACGAGGACGGCGAGCACGAGGCGGCGGCGGCGCTCCCGGCGCAGCCACGCCCCGCGCGCGGTGCGGTAGGCGTCGGGCGCGGCGTGCACGCCCCCGGCCAGTGCGGCGAGGGCCTCGCGCAGTTCCCGCTCGGTGCGGTCCGGGCTCGTGCCACGCGACCCGGTCGCCTCTCGATGCGTCATCGCCGGGCCTCCATCGCCTGGGTCAGGGCGGCCAGGCCGCGCGAGGTGTGGGTCTTGACGGAGCCGCAGGAGATGCCCATCGCGGCGGCGATCTCGCTCTCCTTCAGCCCGAGCCAGTGCCGCAGCACCAGCGCCTCCCGCTGCCGGGCCGGCAACTGCTGCAGCGCGTCGATCAGGACGCGCTGGTCGTCGTGGAGCAGCGCGGTGCTCTCGGCGGAGGCGACGAGCTCCTCCAGCGGATGCTCCTCGTGCCGGCGGACCACCTGCAGATGCCGTATCCGCATCCGGGTCAGATTGCACACGGTGGAGCGCAGATACGCCTCGGCCGCCTCGGTGTCCCGCAGCCGCCGCCATTTGCGGTAGATCTGGTAGTACGCCTCGGCGACCACGTTCTCCGGGTCGTCCGCGCCCAGCAGCACGGCCAGGCGCAGCATCGAGGTGTAGTGCTGCTCGAACAGGCGGGCCACACCCGCCTCGCGCTCCAGGGCGGCCGGATCGCTCGCCGCGGGGGCGAGCGGCACGGGCACGGCAGTGCCTGCCACGGGTCTCACAGGCTGTCTCACGGGTTGTTCGCTCCCGTCTCGGGGCGCCGCCTGACGGTCAGGCGCGGGGGCAGGTCGGTCAGATCGGCGCCGCGCGGGACGCCCAGCCGTTCCAGGACCGCGGTCCCGGCCACGGCGACGGTCAGGTTCAGCAGCAGGGCCACGAGCCCGGCGTAGACCTCCAGCCCTCCGCCGCCGAGCGGCACGATCGAGGAGAAGCCCTCGCGCACCACCAGGTAGGTGCCGGTCACCATGCCCACGCCCCACCCCGCGACCAGCGCCCGGGGATGCAGCCGGCCGGTGAACAGCCCCACGGCCACCGCCGGGAAGATCTGCAGGATCCACACCCCGCCGAGCAGCTGGAGGTTGATCGCGTCCTGGTCGCGCAGCCCGAAGACGAACGCCACCGCGCCGACCTTCGCGGTCAGCGACACCACCTTGGCGATGCGCACCTGCCGCTTGGGCGTGGCCGTCGGATGGACGTACTCGACGTAGACGTTGCGGACGAAGCCGGTGGCCGCGGCGATCGACATCACCGCGGCCGGGACCAGCGCCCCGACGGTGATCGCGCCGAACACCAGTCCGGCCAGTGGGGCCGGCATCAGCCGGTCCACCAGCATCGGTACGGCGGCCTCGGCGCCGCCCTTCGGCGCTCGCACCCCGGCCGACAGGGCCGCGATGCCGAGGAAGCCGAACAGCGCCAGCAGCCCGGTCCAGGCGGGCAGCGCCACCGTGGTCCTGCGCAGGGTGCGCGGGCCGTCGGCGGCGAAGCCGGCGGTCAGCACGTGCGGGTACATCAGCAGGGCCAGCGCGGAGCCCAGCGCGAGGGTGGCGTAGGCGGGCTGCTGCTGCGGGGCCAGCACCAGCGCGGGGGCGCCGAGCCGCCGCGCGGCCCCGTCGAACACCGGGCCCGGCCCGCCGAGCCGTTCGAGGACCAGCCAGGTCACGGCGGTGAGCGAGACGAAGACCGCGACCGCCTTGAGCGCGGAGATCACCGCGGGGGCGCGCAGCCCGTGCCGGTACGTCGCCACCGCGAGCCCGGCGAACAGCGCCACCATGACCAGGTCCCCGGTCGCCCCCCGCGGATACACGCCCCCGGCCGTCAGCACCGCCCGTATGCCGAGCAACTGCAGCGCCAGGTAGGGCATCGTCGCGAGGATCCCGGTCAGCGCGACCACCAGGGCGAGCGGCGGCGAACCGTACCGGCCGCGCACGAAGTCGGCCACGGTGATGTACCCGTGCCGCCGGGCCACCGTCCACAGGCGGCTGAGCAGGACGAACGCGAGGGGACAGACGATCACCGTGTACGGCACCGCGAAGAAGGCGGCGGCTCCGCTGCCGTACGCGAGTCCGGGTACGGCGCTGAAGGTGTAGGCGGTGAAGACCGTGCCGCCCAGCAGGAGCCAGGTCCACACCGGGCCGAGACTGCGGTCGGCCAGCGCCCACCCCTCCAGGGCGGGCAGCCGGTCGGTGGGGCGCAGACGGCGCGCGGTGACGGCGAGCAGCGACGCCCCGCCGATCACGGCGAGGAACGTCGCGGTCATGGCGCCATCAGCCATGGGTCACCGTCCTTGGTGTGCCTGTGCCTCACCCGTTGGTTGCGCGGACGGGCCATCGGGTTGACGGGAAACCGGCGGGAAATCTTCTCGGCATTCGCTGTCAACCGCCGGCCGCGGGTGGGCAACTCTTGCACAGACCGACAGAGAGCGGGAGAGGAGCGCAGGTCATGGCACGGACCGGTCGTCACCGGCTACGGCGCGTCGCGATCGCCGTACTGCTCCTCGCGCCCGCCGCCGGCCTGCTGTGGGTTCCCTGGTACGCCGGTGCCGGTCCGCGGCTGGCCGGGACGCCGTTCTTCTACTGGTACCAGCTCGCCTGGGTGCCGGGGTGCGGCCTCTGCCTGCTCGCCGCGTACGCGCTGACGGACCGACATCGCCGCTGAACCGCACGAACCACCCGGACCACTGACCCGCCCGAGCCGCTGAGCCGCCCAGCAGCTGAAGCCCTGACCGTTGAGCCGTTGAGCCGCTCGACCGCTCGACCGCTCGACCGCTCGACCGCTCGACCGCTGGACCCGCGATCCCGCTGATCCTCCGATCCGCCCGCCCCTGTTGCCGCACCGCTTCCGGTGAGGAGTCGCCATGCCCACTACAGCCCTGCCCGAAATCGAACCGTCGGCGCCCGAAAAGTCACGGATGACCGCCAGATCCGTCCTGCTCTGGACGACCGTCGCCCTGCTCGGCGCCGTCGCCTGGGGCGTCCTCGCGCTGGCCCGCGGGGAGCGGATCTCCGCCGTCTGGCTGGTGGTCGCCGCACTCGGCTCGTACGCCATCGCCTACCGCTTCTACTCCCGCTTCATCGCGCGCCGGGTCCTGCGCCCCGACGACCGCCGGGCCACCCCCGCCGAACGCCTGGAGGACGGCGTCGACTTCCACCCGACCGACCGCCGGGTGCTGCTCGGCCACCACTTCGCCGCCATCGCCGGCGCCGGCCCGCTGGTGGGTCCGGTCCTGGCGGCCCAGATGGGCTATCTGCCGGGCACGCTCTGGATCGTCGCCGGAGTGATCTTCGCCGGTGCCGTGCAGGACATGGTGGTGCTGTTCCTCTCCATGCGCCGGGACGGCAAGTCGCTCGGGCAGATGGCCCGGGACGAGATCGGCCGGGCGGGCGGCGCGGCGGCCCTCGTCGCCGTCTTCGCCATCATGATCATCCTGCTGGGCGTGCTGGCCCTGGTGGTCGTCAACGCGCTCGCCCACTCCCCGTGGGGGACCTTCTCCGTGGCGATGACCATTCCGATCGCCCTGTTCATGGGCTTCTGGCTGCACCGCATCCGCCCCGGCCGGGTCGTCGAGACCAGCCTCATCGGCGTCGTCCTGCTGCTCATGGCGATCATCGGCGGCAGCTGGGTGCAGAACTCGTCCCTGGCGTCCTTCTTCACGCTCAGCCCGACGACCCTGGTCTTCTGCCTCGTCGGCTACGGCTTCGTCGCCTCCGTGCTGCCGGTGTGGATGCTGCTCGCCCCGCGCGACTACCTCTCCACCTTCATGAAGATCGGCACGATCACGCTGCTCGCCGTCGGCGTGGTGGCCGCCGCCCCGGTCCTGCGCGCCGACGCGGTCAGCGACTTCGCCTCCTCCGGGGCCGGGCCCGTCTTCGCCGGGTCGCTCTTCCCGTTCCTCTTCATCACCATCGCCTGCGGCGCGCTCTCCGGCTTCCACGCGCTGGTCTCCTCCGGTACGACACCGAAGCTGATCGAGAAGGAGTCCCAGGTCCGGATGATCGGCTACGGCGCCATGCTGATGGAGTCGTTCGTGGCGATCATGGCGCTGATCGCGGCGGCGACCCTGGAGCCGGGCCTGTACTACGCCATGAACGCCCCCGCCGGCCTGCTCGGCACGACGGCCGAGTCCGCCTCCCACGCGGTGGCCGGCCTCGGCTTCACCATCAGCCCCGACCAGCTCACCCACGCGGCCCGGGCCGTGGAGGAGCAGACGCTGATCGCCCGCTCCGGCGGAGCGCCCACGCTGGCGGTCGGCATGTCGGAGATCTTCTCCGGGGTCTTCGGCGGCACCGCGATGAAGGCCTTCTGGTACCACTTCGCCATCATGTTCGAGGCGTTGTTCATCCTGACCACCGTCGACGCCGGCACCCGGGTCGGGCGGTTCATGCTCCAGGACATGCTCGGCAATGTGTGGAAGCCCGTCGGCCGGGTCAACTGGAAGCCCGGCATCTGGCTGTGCAGCGGACTGGTCGTGGCCGCCTGGGGCTACTTCCTCTACACCGGCGCCACCGACCCACTCGGCGGGATCAACCAGCTCTTCCCGCTCTTCGGCATCGCCAACCAGCTGCTCGCCGCGATCGCCCTCGCGGTGTGCACGACGGTCCTCGTCAAGTCCGGCCGGCTGCGCTGGGCGTGGGTCACGGCGGTTCCGCTGGGCTGGGTCACGGCGATCACCTTCACGGCCGGCTGGCAGAAGGTCTTCTCCGGCGACCCGAAGATCGGCTTCTTCGCGCAGCGCGCCAAGTACGCCGACGGCATCACCGCCGGCCAGGTCCTGCCGCCCGCGCAGGACGCCGGCGACATGCACACGGTGGTCACCAACTCCACCGTGGACGGCGTGCTGATCGCGCTCTTCCTGCTCCTGGTCGCGATCGTGATCGTCAACGCCGCGGTCGTGTGCGTCCGCGCGATCCGCGCGCCGGGGACGCTGCCGACCAGCGAGGCGCCGTACGTCGAGTCCCGCATCGACGTGGCCGCCGAGGCTTCCGAGGCCCTGGCCGGGGTCCGCTCGTGAACGCCCGCCGGTGGGCGCGGGCGGTGCGCTGGTACCTGCGGGAGCTGACCGGCGAGGCGGAGTACGACCGGTACTGCGAGCGCCACCGCCGCCACCACCCCCTCGCCCCGCTCCCCACCCGCCGCGAGTACCAGGTCCTGCGCTCCCTCCACCGCGAGCACCACCCCCAGGGCCGCTGCTGCTGACCGGGCCGGCCGAAGCGGGTGCGCCACCCGGCGCACCCGCTTGCGGCGCGTTGCCCGGTCGGTGCCCTGAGCGGGCGCCCCCGCCGGCGCGCTGTTTCGGCGGCATCCTCGCCCGTGGCCCGCTCACGATGCGTCGCCTCGCGCGGCGCCTCCCGCCTTCGCCCTCGTCCGCGCCCACCGGCCCGCCGAGGCCGCGCCCGTCTTCCGCCGCATCGGCCGCTGCATGACCCCGCACCCCTGGGAGCTGCTGCCCGACCCGGAACGCACCTTCCGGTACTGGCGCGACCGCCTCGGCGGATGACGCTCACACCGCGGCCGGTTCCGTCTCCTCCGGCTCCTTCTCGGCCGCCGCCTCCTCGCGGTCGCGGATCTCGCGCCGGACCAGGAACCACCAGCCGACCGGGACGCCCGCGGCGAACAGCCACCACTGGATCATGTACGCGTAGTTCAGCGGGGCGTTCTCGCTGCCGGGGTCGGAGATCTGCTCCGGGGAGCCGCCCTTGGGCGCGGGCGCCGTCTGCTGGATGTACCCGCCGAGCACCTCGGCGCCGAGCCGCCGGGCCTCCTCCGCGCTGTTGATCAGCATGATCTGCCGGTCGGGGAGATCCTTGAGGTTCTTGATGCCGCTCGCCGCGGTGGTCTCGTCGACCATCAGCCGTCCGCTGATGGTGGTCCGGCCGGCCGGCGGTGCGGGAATCTTCGGGAACGCGGTCTGCGCACCGTCGGCCGGGATCCAGCCCCGGTTGACCAGCAGCACCTTGCCGTCGGTCAGGACGAACGGGGTGAGGACGTGGAAGCCGACCTCGCCGTCGGAGTTGGTCCGGCGCCGCACCACCTCTTCCCGGGCGGTGTCGAAGGTGCCGGTGGCGGTGACCGTGCGGTACTTGTCGTGGCGCGTCACGGCGTGCCCGGGGGAGGTGAGCCGCTCCACGGGAACCGGCTTGGCGCGCAGGGCGGCGGCGACCAGGTTGTTCCGGGCCGTGCGCTCCTCGTACCGGTGCTGTTGCCAGAAGCCGAGCCTTATCATCGTCGGGATCAGCGCGATCGCGACGAGGGTGAGGATCACCCACTGGCGGGACAGCAGGAAGCGGTAGCGGTGCACCCCACGACGGTACCTCCGCGCCGCGGGGTGCATTCAGGCGGGTACCGGGTCACACCCGGTCGACGATGCCCACCGCTCCTTCGGCGCGGGCGCAGTGCGCGCCGCAGTAGAACTTGCCGTCGGCCTCCACGCCCTGCCCGATGATCTGCACCCTGCAGTGCTCGCAGATCGGGGCCATGCGGTGGATCGCGCAGGAGAAGCAGTCGAAGACGTGGACCGCTCCCTGCGCGTGCACCTCGAAGGTCATTCCGTAGTCATTGCCGCACACTTCGCATTTCGCCATGCGCCACAGGGTGAGCCGTCGCCCGGGTCCGGGCGAGCGGACGCCGGGCGAGTCGTGGACCAATCACCCGGTCGTACGATCATTCGTCCGCGGGCTCGACATCCCTCAGCAGCTGCCCGAACGCGGCCTCGTCGACGATCGGCGTGCCGAACTGCCGGGCCTTGACCACCTTGCTCGTGCCCGAGTCCGGGTCGTTGGTGACCAGCAGGCTGGTCAGCCGGGAGATGCTGCTCGCCACATGCAGCCCGGCCTCGGTCGCCCGGTCCTCCAGCAGCTCCCGCTCGGTGGAGGTGTCACCGGAGAACGCCACCCGCATGCCCTGTTTGAGCGGTTTGTCGTCCTGGTACCGTCCCGGGTTGGGATACGGGCACGCGGGTCTTTTGCGGGAGGGTCGCCAACCACCGGCGCGATAGCTGCCGTAACCGCCCGAGGACTGCCGGGGCACGGGCCGGTCCGACCACTCCGTCAGCGGCCGGCACTCCAGCAGCGGCAGCCGTACCCCGCCCGCCGCCGCGGCCCGCAGGCTCGGCCGGAACACCTCGGCGAGCACCCGCGCGTCGTCCAGCGCGTGATGCGCCCGCTGCTGGACGACCCCGAAGTGCGCCGCCAGCGACTCCAGCTTGAAGTTGGGCAGCGGCAGCCCCAGCTCCTTGGACAGTGCGATCGTGCACAGCCGCTGCCGCACCGGGGCCTCGCGCCGGGCGCGCGCGTACTCGCGGGCGATCATCTGCCAGTCGAACACCGCGTTGTGCGCCACCAGCACCCGGCCGTCGAGCCGGGCCGCGAACTCCTCCGCGACGTCCCCGAAGAGCGGCGCCCCTTCGAGTACCTCGCTCGTCAGACCGTGTATCCACACCGGTCCCGGATCGCGCTCCGGGTTGACCAGCGTGTACCAGTGGTCCTCGACCTCGCCGCGCTCGTCCAGCCGGTACACGGCGGCGGAGATGATCCGGTCGTCCCGGGCCAGGCCGGTGGTCTCCACGTCAACGACCGCGTATCCCTTCGGATACGCGGTCGGCCACTGCGTGGGGGAGGACACTGCGGTCGCACGGTCTTCGAGCATGGTCACTGAGGATACGGGCCACGACTGACACCGCTGTCCCGGAGGTGCCGACCGCGGCTCGCGGGCCCGTCCTCCCGCTCGAAGCCCGCACGCGCGTGCCCGTGGGCGTTCTTCAACGCCCCCGTGGCCATCTCCACTTGGCCCTTCACCTCCGGACGTCGGCCTGCAACACGTGTGTCTCCGAGACCTGTTCACCCGCCCGGGTTCCGGCCACCTCGGCCCCGGACGCCGGTCAGTCTCCGGACGGCGCCAGCAACCCCTGGACCAGGGCCCGTACCGACGTGAGGAACAGTCGCTCGGTGTCCACGGGGCGGGCCAGGGCACGGGCCAGGGCCGGGTCGTCGCCGCCGGTCTCGGCGCGCCACAGCTCCTCCTCGCCGGGGTGCTGCGCAGGGGCGCGCTCCCGGTTGCGCTCGACCAGCACATGGCCGACGACCTGGAACTGCACGGCCCGCACGAAGCCGGCGGCCCGGGCGCCGCGCAGTCCCGCCGCGTGCGCCTCGCGCACCAGGGCCTGCTGGGCGGGCAGGAACATCCGGTCGGTCAGTCCGCGCTCGTGCACCAGGGCGACCAGGTGCGGGTGGTCGCGCAGCTGCCGGCGCAGGGCACGCGCCACCGAGACGACCCGCTGCTCGGGCGTGCGCCCCGACGGGCGGATCTCGCCGAGGCCGGCCACCGTGCGCTCCACCAGGGCGTCCAGCAGCGCCTCCCGGCCGCCCACGTGCCAGTAGATCGAGGTGACGGCGGTGCCCAGCTCGGCGGCCAGCCCCCGCATGGTCAGCGCGTCCGGGCCGTGCCGGCGCACCAGTGCGGCGGCGGCCCGCAGCACCTGCTCCCGGCTGAGCGCCCCTCTCGGCATCCTGCCCCCCGTCCCGCAATCCCGTCGCCGCGCGTATTTACCCCGCCCGCCGTCTGCTGTAACAGTGTTACAGGTGACGGTCCGTCAGAAGAAGGGCGGTACGGCGTATGGCACGCGTACGGTACGGCGCACGGACCGAGCGGGAGATCGCCGGCACGCGCACCGCGAGCGCACGGCTCCCCGCCGTCTGGTCCACGGGGGTGGTGGCCCTCTGGGAGACTGACCCGGACGCGGTCGCGGCGGTGCTGCCGCCGCCCCTGAAACCCGCGGGCCGCCCGCTGGTCCGCGTGACCATCAGCACGGTCGACCTGGCCGGACAGCGGCTCGGCGCCGGCTCGTTCGCGGTCGCCGCCGCCCATGGCACGGTCGACGGCTGGTACCCGCTGGTGATGCCGATGACCCACGAGCGCGCCCTCACCGGCGGCCGGGAGGTCTTCGGGGAGCCCAAGAAACTCGGCGAGGTCACCGTGGAGCGCGACGGCACCGCCGTCCGGGCCTCGCTGGCCCGGCACGGCATCGCCTTCGTCGAGATCCACGCCGCGGTCGACGGCCCCCTGCCGCTGCCGGAACCGGCCCGCAGGACGGACTTCTACTTCAAGTTCCTGCCCGCCGTGGACGGTTCCGGCTTCGACGGCGACCCCTTGCTGGTGCACTGCGTGCGGCACGAGACGATGCGCAGCCTGGAACGGCTCACCGGCGACGTCGTCCTGCGCGAGTCCCCGTACGACCCCGTCGCCGACCTGCCGATGCTGCGCCTGCTCGGCCTCACCCTCGGCGAGAAGACCAGCGACCAGAGCGGCCGAGTCGTCGAACGGGTCGACGCCCACGCCCTGCTGCCCTACGTCCACCAGCGCTACGACGACCCGCTCCAGGTCCTCGACGCACCCCCGCAAGGAGGCCGCTGATGGACCTGCGCCCCGGACAGGTCGCCGTCGTCACCGGAGCGGCGAGCGGCATCGGGCTCGGCATGGCGCGGCGGTTCGCCGCCGAGGGCCTGACCGTCGTCCTCGCCGACGTCGAGGAGGCCGCGCTGGACAAGGCCGTCGCGGACCTGCGCGCCGAGGGCGCCGACGCGCATGCGCGGGTGGTCGACGTCGGCGAGCGGGCACAGGTCCTCGACCTCGCCGCGTCGGTCTATGCCGCCCACGGCGCCGTCCACGTCCTGTGCAACAACGCGGGCGTCGGCTCGGGCGCCGAGGGACGCATGTGGGAGCACGAGCCGAACGACTGGCAGTGGGCCTTCGCCGTCAACGTCTGGGGCGTCTTCCACGGCATCCAGGCGTTCCTGCCCCGGATGATCGACTCCGGTCAACCCGGTCATGTCGTCAACACGTCCTCCGGCGACGGCGGCATCGCGCCCCTGCCGACCGCCTCCGTGTACGCGGTCACCAAGGCGGCCGTCGTCACCATGACCGAGTCCCTCTACGCCCACTTGAGGGCCGAGCACGCGCGCGTGGGCGCCTCCGTGCTCTTCCCCGGACCGCACATGCTGCGCACCGGCCTGTGGGAGTCCCATCGCAACCGGCCCGTCCGCTACGCCAAGCAGCGCCCCCGCAGAACGCCGTACCGCAGCCTCGACCAGTGGGAGACGGCGATGCGCGCCGCCGGCCGCGAGGTCCGCTTCACCCCGGTCGAGGAGGTGGCCGGCCTCGTCGTGGCCGGCATCCGCGCCGACCGCTTCTGGCTGCTGCCCGAGAGCGAGCACAGCGACGCCCAGATCCGCGCGCGGGCCCGCTCGATGCTGGACCGGACGAACCCGTCCTACCTCGAAAGCTTCATTCTCGACTGACCCGGAGGCTGTCATGGCCGGCCAGGACCCGTACCTGATCATCTCCTCCGACTGCCACGCCGGACTGCCCACCGAGCAGTACCGGCCCTATCTGGAGTCCCGCTTCCACCGGGACTTCGACGAGTTCCTCGCGGGCCGCGACCGGAGCCGGGAGGAGATGACCCGGCTCGGCATCCGCAACGAGGCGTTCGCCGAGCGGTGGTTCCACGACAACGAGGAGGGCCTGCGCGGCGGCTGGGACCCGGCCCGGCGGCTGAAGGAACTGGACGGGGACGGCGTGGCCGCCGAGGTCGTCTTCCCGGACGCCGACGCCGTGGACAGCCGCACCGCAGCGCCCTTCGGCGTAGGCCTCGGCCTGTCCGGCGACCACGACCCGGACCTCGGCATGGCGGGCGCCCGCGCGCACAACCGCTGGCTCGCCGACTTCGTCTCCGAGCACCCCGAACGGCACTGCGGGGTGGCGCTGCTGCCCGTCACCGCCCCCGTCGACCAGGTCGTCGCCGAGATCCGCCGGGCTCGGGAGTCCGGTCTCGGCGCCCTGATGATCCCCGCGATGTGGGGGAACAACGAGCCCTACCACGACCGGCGTTACGACCCCGTGTGGGCGGCCGCCGCCGAGTGCGGGATGCCGGTGCTCACCCACTCCGGCGCGGCCCCGCGCGAGGAGTACGGCGACCACCTCGGCATCTACGTGAGCGAGGTGACCTGGTGGCCGGCCCGGCCGCTGTGGTTCCTGCTCTGGTCCGGCGTTCTCGAACGCCACCCGGGACTCCGGTTCGGGGTCGCGGAGTCGGGCTGCTGGTGGCTGCCGAATCTGCTGTGGTTCATGGACCGCCTCTATCTCGGCGCCCACGGCGGCAAGAAGCTCTCCCCGTTCCAGGAGCTGACCCGCCCGCCGCACGAGTACCTCGACCGGCAGGTGTTCGTCTGCGCCACCAACACCAAGCGTCGCGAACTGGCCCAGCGCTACGAGATCGGCGTCGACAACCTCCTGTGGGGCAGCGACTTCCCGCACCCCGAGGGCACCTGGCCCGACACGCGCGCGTGGCTGCGCCGCACCTTCCACGACATCCCGGTGGCCGAGACCCGCCGGATGCTGGGCCTGTCCGCGGCGGAGGTCTTCGGCTTCGACGTGGCCCGCCTGGCGCCCCTGGCCGAGCGGATCGGCCCCACCCCCGCCGACCTCGGCCAGCCGGCCGACCAGGCGGCCGTGGAGGCGGCCTGGGCGCCGTCCCGCGCGGCCGGCCGGCACTGGCTGACCGGCCACGACTTCCCGGTTCTGGGGGTGACCCGGTGAACGACCGCTACACGGTCATCTCGGCCGACTGCCACGCGGGAGCCGACCTCCTGGACTACAAGCCGTACCTGGAGCGGCGCCACCACGACGACTTCGACCTCTGGGCGGCCACCTACGTCAACCCGCACGAGGACCTGCTCGCCGACTCCGCCGACCGGAACTGGAACTCCGAGCGGCGCCTCGCGGAGCTGGAGGCGGACGGGATCGTCGCCGAGGTGATCTTCCCGAACACCATCCCGCCCTTCTTCCCGTCCAGCTCCCTCATGGCCCCGCCGGCGAGCACCGAGGAGTTCGAGCGGCGCTGGGCGGGGCTGCGCGCCCACAACCGCTGGCTGGCGGACTTCTGCGCCGCCGCCCCGGGCCGCCGGGCCGGCGTCTTCCAGATCCTCCTCGGGGACGTCGACAAGGCCGTCCAGGAGATCCGGCGGGCCACCGCCTCGGGCCTCGGGGGCGGCCTGATGCTGCCCGGCACCCCGCCGGGCTCCGGTCTGCCCGAGCTGTACGCGCGCGTGTACGACCCGATCTGGGCCGTCTGCGCCGAGCTCGGCGTCCCCGTCAACCACCACGCGGGCTCCGCCTCCCCGCCCCTCGGCGACGAACCGGCCGCCCGCGCGGTCTTCATGGTCGAGACGACCTGGTTCTCCCACCGCGCCCTGTGGCACCTGGTCTTCGGCGGCGCCTTCCGCCGTCACCCGGACCTCAGACTCGTGCTCACCGAGCAGGGCTCGGGCTGGATCCCCGGGGTGCTCGACATGCTGGACTACTACCACGGCCGCCTGGTCGGAGCGGCCACGAAGGCGGACACGGCCGAGGCCCGGTTCGGCGCCGGCCTCGCCGACGGCATGGGGGAGGCCCCCTCCCGGGTCTGGCGCGAGAACTGCTACGTCGGCGCCAGCTTCATGCGCCCGCACGAGGTGCCGCTGCGCGACCGCATCGGCGTCGACAAGATCATGTGGGGCAGCGACTACCCGCACGACGAGGGCACCTTCCCGTACACCCGGGAGGCCCTGCGCTTCGCCTGCGCCGGCGTCCCGCGCGCGGAGCTCGCGGCCATGCTCGGCGGCAACGCGGCCCGCGTCTACGGCTTCGACCTCGACCTCCTGGACCCCATCGCGGCGAAGGTCGGCCCCACCGTGACGGAACTCGCCGAACCCCTGCGGGAGCCACCGCAGAACGCGACCAGCCCGGTGTTCGCGAGGGGGGCGTCGGTACGGGTGTGGTGAGCCGCGGGGTGGAATCCTCCCTCTGTGACGGAACCCACCCACGACGAGACCCACGGGGGCGCGCTGGGCTCCCGGCTGAACTGGCTGCGTGCGGCCGTGCTGGGCGCCAACGACGGCATCGTCTCCACCGCGGGACTCGTCGTCGGCGTGGCCGGCGCGACCGAGGACCGGGCCGCCCTGCTCACCGCGGGCCTCGCCGGGCTGCTGGCCGGATCGATGTCCATGGCGGCGGGCGAGTACGTCTCCGTCTCCACCCAGCGCGACTCCGAGATGGCCGCGCTGGCCGTGGAGACGCGCGAGCTGAGGGAGCAGCCGGAGGCCGAACTGGAGGAGCTGACCGAGCTGCTGCAGGAACGCGGCCTGTCCCGGGAGGTGGCGCGGGAGGCCGCCGAGCAGCTCACCGAGCGGGACGCGCTGCGGGCCCATGCACGCGTGGAGCTCGGCATCGACCCCGACGAGCTGACCAACCCCTGGCACGCGGCCTGGGCGAGCTTCCTGGCGTTCACGGTGGGCGCGCTGCTGCCGCTGCTCGCCATCGTGCTGCCCCCGGCCGCCTGGCGGCTCCCGGTGACCGTGGCGTCCGTGCTGGCCGCGTTGGTCCTCACCGGCTTCAGCAGCGCCCGCCTCGGCGCGGCCGGCCCCCGGCGCGCCGTGCTGCGCAACGTGGCGGGCGGGGCCCTGGCCATGGCGGTCACCTACGCGGCGGGCAGCCTGCTGGGAGCGGCCGGGGTGTGACACGCGTTCCCGCAGGCCCGGGGCACCCTCGGCGCGAGGCCGGAAGCGGCGGCGTACCGTGAGGGGGCGCCCGACCACCCCTGGGCGCACCGCACGACACCCCGCACGAGAAGGACCCTCGCCATGCGCGCCACCACCATCCACGCCCCGTACGACCTGCGCGTGGAGGACGTCCCCGAGCCGGTGGTGCAGCTGCCCACCGACGCCGTCGTACGCGTGCTGCGCGCCTGCGTCTGCGGCAGCGACCTGTGGGCCTACCGCGGCGAGGCCGCCCGGCAGCCGGGGCAGCGCATCGGGCACGAGTTCCTCGGGGTCGTCGAGGACACCGGCTCCGAGGTGGGCACGGTGCGGCGCGGTGACCTGGTGGTGGCGCCCTTCATGTGGTCCGACGGCGTCTGCGACTACTGCCGCGAAGGGCTGACGACCTCGTGCGAGCACGGCGGCTTCTGGGGCTCCGTCGGCTACGACGGCGGCCAGGGCGAGGCCGTGCGCGTGCCGTTCGCCGACGGCACCCTCGTGCGGCTGCCCAAGGACGCGGCCGGCGACGACCGACTGCTGTCGGCCCTGCTGACCCTCTCCGACGTCCTCGGCACCGGGCACCACGCCGCCCTCGGCGCGGGCGTCCGCCCCGGCGCCACGGTCGCCGTCGTCGGGGACGGCGCGGTCGGCCTGTGCGCCGTCCTGGCCGCCAGGCGGCTCGGCGCCGAGCGGATCATCGCGCTGGGCCGCCACGAGGCCCGTACGGCCCTCGCCCGCCGCTTCGGCGCCACCGACGTCGTCGCCGAGCGCGGGGAGGCGGCCGTCGAGGCCGTCCGCGCGCTCACCCGGGGCCAGGGCGCCCACGCCGTCGTGGAGGCGGTCGGCACCGAGCAGTCCATGCGGACGGCCGTCGGCATCACCCGCGACGGCGGCGCGATCGGCTTCGTCGGCGTGCCCCACGGCAGCGGCACCGGCCTGGACCTCGGGGTCATGTTCGACCGGAACATCGCCCTGCGCGGCGGAGTCGCGCCGGTCCGCGCCTACATTCCGGACCTGCTGCCCGACGTCCTCGACGGCACCATCGACCCCTCGCCGGTGTTCGACCTGACCGTCGGCATCGAGGGCGTACCGGACGGCTACAAGGCGATGGACGAGCGCACCGCCCTGAAGGTCCTCGTCACCAACGACTAGTCCTTCCCGGTGCCGAGGGACGGCCCGCGTCCCTGTGCACGATTCCGGCCGCCCGCCCTCAGCTCCAGCGGGCGCCTCCGGTGCCCCACGGCACCGGAGGCCGGGCCCAGTCGGCGGGGCCGCCCGCGAAGGACACCGGGGGCAGAGCGTGCCGCAGCCGCCCGAGCGGGCTGTCCGTCTCGGCGAGCCAGGCCTCCGGGCCCGGATACGGGACCCCTGGCGTGTCCCGGTCGCGGAGGACGCCGTCCGTCAGCCAGTGCGCGGTCCGGGCGAGCGCCAGCCGCACCGACCGGCCGTGCCCGTCGTACGACTGCTCGGTCACCGCCCGCAGGACGGCCGCCGCCAGCAGATACCCCGTGCCGTGGTCCAGGGCCTGCGCGGGCAGCGCGCCGGGCTGCTGCGCCGAGCCCTCGGTCACCGCGATGCCGGTCGCGACCTGCACCAGGCTGTCGAAGCCGCGCCGCCCGCCCCAGGGCCCGTACGCGCCCCACGCCGACACCTGCGCCACGACGAGCCCCGGGTGCCGCTCGGCCAGCGCTTCGGGGGAGAGCCCGAACCGGTCGAGGGCGCCCGGCCGGTAGCCGGTGACCACCACGTCGGCCGAGGCCAGCAGCTCCTCGAACCGCTCCCGGCCGGTGCCGAGATCGAGCGTCGCCGACCGTTTGCCGAAGCCCGTGTCGGCGTGCTGGTCGGGCAGTTCCGGCAGGTGCGGGGCGTCCACGCGCAGGACGTCCGCGCCGAGCAGGGCGAGGGTGCGGGTGGCGACCGGTCCGGCCAGGACCCGGGTCAGGTCCAGGACGCGCAGTCCGGCGGCCGGCAGCAGGGGAGCGGTGGCCGGATCCAGCGCGGGGAGCACGCGCGCGGGCGCCGTGTCCAGCCGCTCCCGCTCGACCAGCGGACGGGCGGCCACCTCGGTGGCCTGCTCGTGCTCCGCCCACTCCCGGGGGGTGCGCAGGGCCACGGCGAGGCCGCCGGCGCCGTGGACGGCCTCCTCCGCCTCCAGGGCGGTGCGTCCGGCGAACCGTGCGGCCACGTCGTCGACCGCGGCGTCCTCGGGCAGGCCCAGCGCGCCGAGCAACCGGGCCCGGTGGTGCGGGTAGTTGGCGTGGGTGCGCACCCAGCCGTCGGCCGTCCGCCAGAACCGCGACAGCGGCGCGAAGAGGACCGGGCTCCGCCCGTCGATCCGCAGCAGCCGCTCGCTGTGGAAGGCGGCGGCGACCGCACCGTCGTCCACCCGGACCTCCGGCACCGCGGCGAGCCCGGCCCGGCGCGCCCCGAGTTCGGCGGCGGCCAGCGCGCAGGCGCCGACGCAGGCGCGCGCCAACGGCCGGACGGGCAGCGCCGCGTCGAGCGCTCCCGGGCGGACGACGGCCGACACATGCGAGACCAGGGCGGGATCGCCGCCCACGGCGCTCCAGGCGTACTTGATTCCAGTCATGACTGCACTATGCAGTATTGATTCAATCAATATATGAGCCGGGGCTGCCGGCTGCAGCCGCCCGCACGGAGCCGGCAGCCCCCAGGGGCGCCCCGCTACTCGACCGCCCGCAACGCGTTGACGATGCCGAAGCCGTAGAAGCCGTTGACCCGCTTGCCGCCGACGCAGGTCGCGTCCACGACCCCGTCGCCGTCACCGTCGTACGGCTCGCTCGGGCAGCCCGGGTTGTCCGCCTGGGCCTTCAGCAGCGCCCGCAGCTGCGCGGGCGTGGCGCGCGGGTGCTCCGACTTCAGCAGCGCCGCCACGGCGGCCACGTGCGGCGACGCCATCGAGGTGCCCTGCAGGAACCCGTACTGGCCGTTCGGCAGCGTCGACAGGATGCGGCCGTTCTTCGACGGCGTGTCCGGGATCTGGAACTTGTCACCGCCCGGCCCCGCCACGTCGACGACACCCTGCCCGTAGCTCGAGTAGTACGCCTTGGCCCCCTTGACGCCCACCGCGCTCACGGTGACCACGCCGGGCAGCTGGGTCGGCACGTCGAAGCACTTGTGCGGGTCGATCGTGCGGGTCGTGGCCGTGGAGTCGTCCGGGCTGGAGTCGTCCACGATCGCCTGGGAGTCCAGGTCGTCGTTGGAATTGCCGGCGGAGGCCACATTGAGCGTGCCCTTGCGCTGCGCGTACAGCTGAGCCCTGTTGACCGCGTCGACGATGGCACGTTGATCGGGGTCGTCCATGCAGTTGTACAGCCATGGATCAACGTAGTAGCTGTTGTTGGTGACCTCGATGCCGTGGTCGGCGGCGAACACGAAGGCGCAGACCACGCTCTCCGGGTAGAACAGCTGCGTCGAGTCCGGCTGCGCCACGGTGATGCTCGCGACCTTGACCCCCGGTGCCACACCGGCAACGCCGATGCCGTTGCGGGCCGCGGCTATCTCGCCCGCCACATGGGTGCCGTGGTAGTGGTCGGCGTCGGCCGGCCGCCAGGCGCCGTAGGTCGTGTCCGCCTTGCCGCTCACGCAGTTCGCCGACTGGGACGCGGAGAAGTTCGGGGCGATGTCCGGGTGGGTGTCGTCCACGCCCGTGTCGATGACCCCGACGGTCACGCTCCGGCTGCCCGGGTCGATCGTCGCGGCCTTGTCGGCGCCGATCGACCGCAGGTCCCACTGGTCCGCCTCGAGGGGTTCCTCGCCCGCCGTCGCCCGCCGGGTGATCTTCGCGGCCTCCGCCTTCGACAGGACCTGCACCGCACCCTCGTCCGTCGTCCCCGCCGCGCTCAGCGGGGCGGTGCGCGTGGCACCCGCCGACTGCACGCCCCGCACGGCACGCATCTGCGGGCCGAAGTCCGGGTTCGCGGAATGGACGACGATCACGCCGATCCGGTCGTAACTCGCCACGATGCTGCCGCCGTTGCGGGCGATCGCCTGCTGCACCGACCTGATCGTGCGATGGTCCGTCCGGGTGTTCACCACATACGCGAGGCTCGGGCCGTCCGCCGCCCGCGCCGTCGTGGCCGCCGGAGCCGCCGCCGAGGCCGTCTGCGGCAGGACGCCGAGCGAGGCGGTCAGCGCCAGTACGGCCGGCACGGCGAGCGCGAGCCGCCGTCTGGAGCGCGAATGAACCATGGGATCTCCACATCATCCGGATACGGAACCGCCCGAGACACGGATGGTGCTCGGGCAGGTGCATGACGAGTGGTGCAGGCCGAAGCTATCTCGCCGTCCTGATCTCCGAAAGAGGCCGACGGACTTGAACCGCTTCGCGCGTGGCGCCGTGACCGTGGACGAAGGGCCCAGCAGGATCGTGCCCCCGCGGGAATCGCGCAGCGCTTCCATGATGTCACCGAGTGTGACGTGATCCCCGCCCCAGTGAGGTCAGCCGGCGCATGTCTGAAGCGAGGAGACTCCGTGGCCACCGAGACACCGCCCCCCGCCAAGCCCCAAGCCCCCCTACCCTCCACCGAGGAGTTCACCGAGGTGCAGCGCAGCGCGGAGTTCGGTGAGCTGCGCCGCGCCCACCGCTCCTTCGCCTTCCCCCTGACCATCGCCTTCATCGCCTGGTACCTGCTCTACGTCCTGCTCTCGAACTACGCGGGCGGATTCATGGGCACCAAGGTGGCGGGCAACGTCAACGTGGCCCTGGTCCTCGGCCTCGCCCAGTTCCTGACCACGTTCCTGATCGCCTGGTGGTACGCGCGGCACGCCGCGGCCAAGCTCGACCCCAAGGCGGAGGCCATCAAGTCCCGGATGGAGGGCGGCGCATGAGCCCGGACATCACCTTCGCCGCGGGCGAGGCGAGCCAGCACCGGCCGCTGATCATCACCCTGTTCGCGGTCTTCGTCGCCGCGACCCTCGTCATCACCGTCTGGGCCGGCCGCCAGACCAAGGACGCCGCCGACTTCTACGCCGGCGGACGGCAGTTCACCGGCTTCCAGAACGGCCTCGCCGTCTCCGGCGACTACATGTCCGCCGCGTCCTTCCTCGGCATCGCCGGCGCCATCGCCCTCTTCGGCTACGACGGCTTCCTGTACTCCATCGGCTTCCTGGTCGCCTGGCTGGTCGCCCTGCTGCTGGTCGCCGAGCCGCTGCGCAACTCCGGCCGCTACACCATGGGCGACGTGCTGGCCTACCGCATGCGCCAGCGCCCGGTCCGCACCGCCGCCGGCACCTCCACGATCGTCGTGTCGATCTTCTACCTGCTCGCCCAGATGGCCGGCGCCGGCGTCCTGGTCTCCCTGCTGCTGGGCATCACCAGCGACGGCGGCAAGATCGGCATCGTCGCCCTGGTCGGCGTCCTGATGATCGTGTACGTCACCATCGGCGGCATGAAGGGCACCACCTGGGTCCAGATGGTCAAGGCCGTGCTGCTCATCGCCGGCGCCGTGCTGCTGACGTTCCTGGTCCTGCTGAAGTTCCACTTCAACGTCTCCGACCTGCTCGGCAAGGCCGCCGACAACAGCGCCAAGGGCTCGGCGTTCCTGGAGCCCGGCCTGAAGTACGGCGCCACCGGCACCACCAAGCTGGACTTCATCTCGCTCGGCATCGCCCTGGTCCTCGGCACCGCGGGCCTGCCGCACATCCTGATCCGCTTCTACACCGTGCCGACCGCCAAGGCCGCCCGGAAGTCGGTCATCTGGGCGATCGGCCTGATCGGCGCCTTCTACCTGATGACCCTCGCCCTCGGCTTCGGCGCGGCCGCGCTGATCAAACCGGAGGAGATCATCGCCTCCAACAAGGCCGGCAACACCGCGGCCCCGCTGCTGGCCCTGCACCTCGGCGGCGTCGACTCCGACTGGGGCGCCGTGCTGCTCGCGACCATCTCGGCGGTCGCCTTCGCCACCATCCTGGCGGTGGTCGCGGGCCTCACCCTGGCCTCGTCGTCCTCCTTCGCCCACGACATCTACGCCAATGTCATCAAGAAGGGGCAGGCCACCGAGAAGCAGGAGGTGCGCTCGGCCCGCTGGGCGACCGTCGGCATCGGCGCGGTCTCCATCGTCCTCGGGGCCCTCGCCCGCGATCTGAACGTGGCGGGCCTGGTCGCCCTCGCCTTCGCCGTCGCCGCCTCCGCCAACCTGCCGACGATCCTCTACAGCCTGTTCTGGAAGCGCTTCACCACCACCGGCGCCCTGTGGTCGATCTACGGCGGCCTGGTCACCGCGGTCGTCCTGGTGCTGTTCAGCCCGGTGGTCTCCGGCAAGCCGGCCTCCATGTTCCCCGACGTGGACTTCCACTGGTTCCCGCTGGAGAACCCCGGCATCATCTCGATCCCGGTCGGCTTCCTCCTGGGCGCCGTGGGCACCCTGCTGTCCAAGGAGGTCCCGGACACCGGGAAGTACGCGGAGCTGGAGGTGCGGTCCCTGACCGGGACGGGAGCGCACTGAGGTTCCTACCGGCGGCCGCGTCGTCCAGGACTGTACGGTCCTACGACGCGGCCGCGCCGTACCTCGTGGGATCGGGCGCTGTCGTTGTCAGTGGTCTCACGTAGGCTCGGCAATGACGGAAAATGATGCTCCGATCGAGGGAGGGGGCCACGTGCTCATCGACACCTACGGCCGAGTGGCCACCGACCTGAGGGTCTCGCTGACCGACCGGTGCAATCTGCGCTGCACGTACTGCATGCCCGAGGAGGGCCTGCAGTGGCTGGCGAAGCCGGATCTGCTCACCGACGACGAGATCGTCCGCCTGATCGACATCGCGGTCCGCCTGCTCGGCATCGAAGAGGTCCGGTTCACCGGCGGCGAGCCGCTGCTGCGCCCCGGCCTGGTCGGCATCGTGGAGCGCGTCGCTGCCCTGGAGCCCCGCCCCCAGACGTCCCTCACGACCAACGGCATCGGCCTGCGGCGCACCGCGTCCGCGCTGAAGGCGGTGGGCCTGGACCGGGTCAACGTCTCGCTGGACACCCTGCGCCCGGACGTCTTCAAGGCCCTCACCCGCCGCGACCGGCACAAGGACGTCCTGGAGGGCCTGGAAGCCGCCCGTGCGGCCGGTCTGACCCCGGTGAAGGTGAACACCGTCCTGATGCCGGGCCTGAACGACGACGAGGCCCCCGACCTGCTGGCCTGGGCCATCGAGAAGGACTACGAACTGCGGTTCATCGAGCAGATGCCGCTGGACGCCCAGCACGGCTGGAAGCGCGAGGGGATGGTCACCGCCGGGGACATCCTCGTCTCGCTGCGCACCCGCTTCGAGCTGACCCCCGAGGGCGCCGAGGAGCGCGGTTCGGCCCCGGCCGAACGCTGGATCGTCGACGGCGGACCGCACCGGGTCGGCGTCATCGCCTCCGTCACCCGCCCGTTCTGCGCGGCCTGCGACCGCACCCGCCTGACGGCCGACGGCCAGGTCCGCACCTGCTTGTTCGCCACCGAGGAGACCGACCTGCGCGCCGCCCTGCGCTCCGGCGCCTCCGACGAGGAGATCGCCCGCATCTGGCGCCAGGCGATGTGGGGCAAGAAGGCGGGAGCCGGCCTGGACGACCCGTCCTTCGTCCAGCCGGACCGGCCGATGTCGGCGATCGGGGGCTAGACCCCTCCCGGGCCGCCCCCTGGCCGCTCTACGCCTCAGGGGGCGCCTCGGGCTGCTGCCAGTCCTGGAACTTCACCACGTCCTTCAGGAACCCCCGCACCCCGAGGAACTGCGACAGATGCTCGCGGTGCTCCTCGCACGCGAGCCATGTCTTGCGCCGCTCCGGCGTATGGATCTTCGGGTTGTTCCACGCCAGCACCCACACGGCGTCGGCACGGCAGCCCTTGGCGGAACAGATAGGCGTGTCACTCACAGGTTCGTCTCACAGAACGGCGTGCAAACAAGGCGACGCCGAGCAGCCACGGGGGGAGCTGCCCGGCGTCGGTCCGTCGCTCCGACGGGGGATGCGGAGCGCGTACGCAGTATGTCATGGGTCACCCGTCGCCCGGCACTGGAACTGCATGATTGATCTGAGCTTTTCTTGAGCTTGGCCCGGCAGCCCCGCCCGCCCCACTCCATACGCCGTGGTCACGCCCCGTCGGGCCGCTCGCCGCGCACCCCCGAGGCCGGATCCGGCGACACACCCTCCGCGCCGGATTCCGCCTGCCCCGCACCCTTCGTCTCCTCCTCCGCACGCGGAGCAGTGATCATCGGCCGCATCGGCACGGTGACGAAGGTCGACGGAAGCGAGGGCGGCCGCTCCCGGCCCGCGTTCGCGACCACCACGGCGATGTAGGGGAGCACCGCGCCGGCCACCAGCGCCACGATGGCGAAGTACCGCTCGACGTTCCAGAGCGTGGCCGCGAGGATCACCGACACCGTGCGGATCGACATCGAGATGACGTACCGCCGCTGCCGGCCCCGTACGTCCTCCGCGAGCCCGGTCCGGGCGCCGGTGATCCGGAACACCGGGACGCTGCCGCCGTGCTGCTTGCGCATCACTCCACCATCCGCCCGTTTCGTCGAATCTCCCGGCCCCACCCTGCCCACCCGGCGGGATACCGGGCGGGGGCATCTCCCACGGTACGCCGCGACCGCACCGCCCACGAGACCGGGGCGTCTCCTGCCTGCGGATACGCCCACCGGCGTGCCCCCTACGGGTGCGTCCGACATGCGCCGTGCGGCGGACGGGCCGAGACTGGCCCTACCCCTGGCGTCGAGCCGCTCGCCGAGCCATACAGGAGGCAGCCATGGGCTGGTTGTGGGCGATCATCGTGGGATTCGTGCTGGGCCTGATCGCCAAGGCGGTCATCCCGGGCAAGCAGCACAGCCCCCTGTGGCTGACCACCATCTGCGGCATCCTGGGCGCCGTCGTCGGCAACGCGATCGCCCGCGCCGTCGGCGTCGAGTCGACCCCAGGCATCGACTGGAGCCGGCACATCTTCCAGATCGTCGCAGCGATCATCATCGTGGCCGCGGTCGACGCGCTGTACATGGCGACGCTCGGCAAGAGGAAGCAGCAGCGGGTCCGGGCCTGACGGGCAACAGGCCCGGACCGGTGAGCCTGCCGCGCTAGCCGGTGACCTCCACGGCGGCCAGGTTCTTCTTCCCGCGCCGCAGCACCAGCCACCGCCCGTGCAGCAGATCCTCCTTCGCCGGGACGGCGTCCTCAGCGGTGACCTTCGCGTTGTTCACGTAGGCACCGCCCTCCTTGACCGTGCGGCGGGCGGCCGACTTGCTGGCCACCAGGCCGACCTCGGCGAACAGGTCGACCAGCGGGGCCGGCTCGGCCACCTGGATGTGCGGCACCTCGGACAGCGCCGCGGCCAGCGTCCGCTCGTCCAGCTCCGCCAGCTCGCCCTGGCCGAACAGCGCCTTGGACGCGGCGATCACGGCGGCCGTCTGGTCGGCGCCGTGCACCAGCGTCGTCAGCTCCTCGGCGAGCGCGCGCTGCGCGGCCCGGGCCTGCGGACGCTCCTCGGTCTGCCGCTCCAGCTCCTCGATCTCCTCACGGGACTTGAAGCTGAAGATGCGCAGGAACTTCGAGACGTCCCGGTCGTCCGCGTTGACCCAGAACTGGTAGAACGCGTACGGCGTGGTCATCTCGGGGTCGAGCCACACCGTGCCGGACTCGGTCTTGCCGAACTTCGTGCCGTCCGCCTTGGTGATCAGCGGCGTGCCCAGCGCGTGCACCACGGCGTCCGGTTCGACCCGGTGGATCAGGTCGGTGCCGGAGGTGAGGTTGCCCCACTGGTCGCTGCCGCCGGTCTGCAGGGTGCAGCCGTACCGCCGGTACAGCTCCAGGAAGTCCATGCCCTGCAGGATCTGGTAGCTGAACTCGGTGTAGCTGATGCCCGCGTCCGAGTTGAGCCGCCGGGCGACGGCCTCCTTGGCGATCATCTTGTTGACCCGGAAGTGCTTGCCGATGTCGCGCAGGAACTCGATGGCCGACAGGCCCTGGGTCCAGTCCAGGTTGTTGACCATGAGCGCCGCGTTCGGCCCCTCGAAGTCGAGCAGCGGCTCGATCTGCGCCCGCAGCCGCTCCACCCAGGCGGCCACGATCTCGGGGGAGTTCAGCGTGCGCTCAGCGGTCGGCTTCGGGTCGCCGATCAGCCCCGTGGCACCCCCGACCAGACCCAGCGGCCGGTTGCCCGCCCGCTGGATCCGGCGCATGGTCAGGATCTGCACGAGATTGCCCAGGTGCAGGCTGGGCGCGGTCGGATCGAAGCCGCAATAGAACGTGACGGGACCGTCCGCGAACGCCTTGCGCAATGCGTCCTCGTCCGTGGAGAGGGCGATGAGCCCACGCCACTTCAGCTCGTCGACGATGTCCGTCACGGTTCTCGCGTCTCCTTGATGATCTTCGGGCGGTCGGACGACAGCCGACTACGAGGTTATACGCCCTGGCTGACTGAGCTCATGTTGAAATCGGGGATCCGCAGCGCCGGCATCGCGGCCCGGGTGAACCAGTCGCTCCACTCGCGCGGCAGCGTCTTCTCGGTGCGCCCGGCCTCCGTGGCCCGGCCCAGCAGGTCCACCGGCGACTCGTTGAACCGGAAGTTGTTCACCTGCCCGGTGACCTCGCCGTTCTCCACGAGGTACACACCGTCCCGGGTGAGGCCGGTGAGCAGCAGCGTCGCCGGGTCGACCTCGCGGATGTACCACAGGCAGGTCAGCAGCAGCCCGCGCTCGGTGTCCGCGACCATCTCCTCCAGGGAGCGGTCCCGACCGCCGTCCAGGATCAGGTTGCCGAGCGCGGGGGCGACCGGCAGCCCGGTCAGGCCCGCGCTGTGCCGGGTGGTGGTCAGATGCTTCAGCACGCCCTGACCGATCCACTCGGTGGAGTGCGTGGGCAGCCCGTTGTCGAACACCGACTGATCCCCGCCGGAGGAGTGGGCGACCACGAAGGGCGGGCACTCCAGACCCGGCTCGTTCGGGTCGCTGCGCAGGGTGAGCGGCAGCTCGGTGAGCTTCTCGCCGACCCGGGTGCCTCCGCCCGGCTTGGAGAACACCGTGCGTCCCTCGGCCGCGTCCCGGCCCGACGCCGACCAGAGCTGGTAGATCAGCAGGTCGGCGACCGCGGTCGGCGGCAGCAGCGTCTCGTACCGGCCCGCCGGCAGCTCGGTGCGCCGCTCGGCCCAGCCGAGCCGTACGGCCAGCTCGGCGTCCAGCGCGCCCGGGTCCACGTCCTTGAAGTCCCGTGTGGACCGGCCGGCCCAGGCCGAGCGTGCGCGGTCCGGGGACTTGGCGTTGAGCTCCAGCGTGCCGGTGGGCTGGTCGTGCCGGAGGCGCAGCCCGGTGGACGTCCCCACGTACGTCGAGACCATCTCGTGGTTGGCGAAGCCGTACAGCTCCCGGCCGCCGGCACGCGCGCGTGCGAAGGCCTCGCCGAGGGCGGGGGCGAAGTCGGCGAACACGGCGGAGGAGGTCTCGGCGGGCGCGTCGGTGAAGTCCGGCGACACGGGCACCCCGCCGACCAGCGGCTGGGCGTCCTCGGCGGGGCCGGCGCCGCGCGCGGCGGCCTCGGCGGCCCGCACCAGCGGCTCCAGCTCGTCCGCCGTCACCGCCGACCGCGACACGACACCCGAGGCCGTGCCCTCCTTGCCGTCCACGGTGGCGATCACCGTGAGGCTGCGGCCGCGGGTGACGCCGTTGGTGGTGAGCGCGTTGCCCGCCCAGCGCAGATTGGCGGTGGAGTACTCGTCGGCGATCACGACACAGCCGTCGGCCCGGGACAGCGCGAGCGCCTGCTCGACGACCTCGTGCGGCTTGTGGGTGCGGGCGCTCATCGACCGGCCTCCTGCGTGGTGTTGAGGATGTTGACGCCCTTGAAGAGGGCGGAGGGGCACCCGTGCGACACGGCGGCCACCTGGCCCGGCTGGGCCTTGCCGCAGTTGAAGGCGCCGCCCAGGACATAGGTCTGCGGACCGCCCACGGCGGCCATCGAACCCCAGAAGTCGGTGGTCGTGGCCTGGTAGGCGACGTCCTTCAGCTGCCCGGTGATCCGCCCGTTCTCGATCCGGAAGAACCGCTGCCCGGTGAACTGGAAGTTGTAGCGCTGCATGTCGATCGACCAGGACCGGTCGCCGACGACGTAGATGCCGCGGTCGACCCCGCCGATCAGGTCCTCCGTCGACAGCCCGGCCGGGTCCGGCCGCAGCGACACGTTGGCCATGCGCTGCACCGGTACGTGCCCGGGGGAGTCGGCGAACGCGCACCCGTTGGACCGCTCGAACCCGGTCAGCCTCGCGATCCTGCGGTCCAGCTGGTAGCCGACCAGCGTCCCGTCCTTCACCAGGTCCCAGGACTGCGCCTCGACGCCCTCGTCGTCGTACCCGACGGTCGCGAGGCCGTGCTCGGCGGTGCGGTCACCGGTGACGTTCATCAGTTCCGAGCCGTACTTCAGCTTGCCGAGCTGGTCGAAGGTGGCGAAGGAGGTGCCGGCGTACGCGGCCTCGTAGCCGAGCGCCCGGTCCAGCTCGGTGGCGTGGCCGATGGACTCGTGGATGGTCAGCCACAGGTTGGACGGGTCGACGACCAGGTCGTACAGGCCCGGCTCGACGCTCGGCGCCCGCATCTTCTCGGCCAGCAGCTCCGGAATCTGCTCCAGCTCCGTGTCCCAGTCCCAGCCGGTCCCGGTCAGGTACTCCCAGCCGCGCCCGACCGGCGGCGCGAGCGTCCGCATCGAGTCGAACTCACCGCTGGACTCGTCCACCGACACGGCGGTGAGCTGCGGATGCAGCCGCACCCGCTGCTGGGTGGTCACGGTCCCGGCCGTGTCGGCGTAGAACTTGTTCTCGTGCACGGTGAGCAGCGAGGCGTCCACATGGTCCACCCCGTTCGCCGCCAGCAGCCGGTGGCTCCACTGCGCGAGCAGCGCGGCCTTCTCCTCGTCCGGCACCGAGAACGGATCGATCTCGTACGACGAGATCCACGTCCGGTCGGCGTGCACCGGCTCGTCGGCCAGCTCCACCAGCTCCTGCGAGCCCGCCGCCTTGATGACCTGCGCCGACAGCTTCGCCATGGCCACCGCCTGCGAGGCCACCTTGGCGGCCGCGTCCAGGCTCAGGTCCACCCCCGAGGCGAAGCCCCACGTACCGCCGTGCACCACCCGGACCGCGTACCCGAGGTCGGTGGTGTCCGACGATCCCGCGGGCTTGGCGTCCCGCAGCCGCCAGGACGCGCTGCGCACCCGCTCGAACCGGAAGTCCGCATGCTCGGCCCCCAGCGCCCGCGCCCGGGCGAGCGCGGCGTCGGCCAAGGCCCTGAGCGGAAGCGCCGTGAAGGCTTCGTCGATGGAATGAGGCACGGAGGTCTCCCTGCTGTCGTCGCCTGTCGGGTCCGATCATGTCGTGGGAGCGGGCCCGCGGACCACATGGTTTCGCTCCGGCCCGGACGTTTCTGTAGGGATCCGACAGCGACTCACCCGCGCCACTGTCGGTGCCCGCTTGCCCCGGGCCGCGGCGCTACCGATAGGTTTTCGATGAAGCCGCCTGTCATCGAGGTGTCCGGGCGGATTGTCGGACCGCAGCAGACCGCTATCGAAAGGGTGATCCGTTGAGCCGCTCGGTTCTCGTCACCGGAGGAAACCGGGGCATCGGCCTCGCCATCGCCCGCGCGTTCGCCGACGCCGGCGACAAGGTCGCGATCACGTACCGCTCGGGTGAGCCGCCGGCCGGCCTCCTCGGGGTCAGGTGCGACATCACCGACGCCGAGCAGGTGGAGCAGGCCTACAAGGAGATCGAGGACCAGCACGGTCCGGTCGAGGTCCTCGTCGCCAACGCCGGCGTCACCAAGGACCAGCTCCTGATGCGCATGACGGAGGAGGACTTCACCTCCGTCCTCGACACCAACCTCACCGGCACCTTCCGCGTCGTCAAGCGCGCCAACCGCGGCATGCTGCGGGCCAGGAAGGGCCGCGTCATCCTGATCTCCTCCGTGGTCGGCCTGCTCGGCTCGGCGGGGCAGGCGAACTACGCCGCCTCCAAGGCCGGCCTGGTCGGCTTCGCGCGCTCCCTCGCCCGTGAGCTGGGCTCGCGCAACATCACCTTCAACGTCGTCGCGCCCGGCTTCGTCGACACCGACATGACCAAGGTGCTCACCGACGAGCAGCGCGCGAACATCGTGTCGCAGGTGCCGCTCGGCCGGTACGCGCAGCCGGAGGAGATCGCCGCGGCGGTGCGGTTCCTCGCCTCGGACGACGCCTCGTACATCACTGGAGCCGTCATTCCCGTTGACGGCGGACTGGGAATGGGTCACTGATCACCATGAGCGGAATTCTCGAGGGCAAGCGTGTCCTGATCACCGGTGTGCTCACGGAGGCCTCCATCGCCTTCCACGCCGCCAAGCTGGCCCAGGAGCAGGGCGCCGAGGTCATCCTCACCGCGTTCCCGCGGCCGACGCTGACCGAGCGCATCGCCAAGAAGCTGCCGAAGCCCACCAAGGTCATCGAGCTGGACGTCACCAACGACGAGCACCTCGGCCGTCTGGCCGACGTCGTCGGCGAGGAGCTGGGCGGCCTCGACGGCGTCGTCCACTCCATCGGCTTCGCCCCGCAGGACGCGCTCGGCGGCAACTTCCTGAACACCCCGTTCGAGTCGGTCGCCACCGCCATGCACGTCTCGGCGTACTCCCTGAAGTCGCTGACCATGGCCTGCCTGCCGCTGATGCAGAACGGCGGCTCGGTCGTCGGCCTGACCTTCGACGCGCAGTTCGCCTGGCCGCAGTACGACTGGATGGGCCCGGCCAAGGCCGCCCTGGAGGCCACCAGCCGCTACCTCGCCCGTGACCTGGGCAAGCAGAACATCCGCTGCAACCTCGTCTCCGCGGGCCCGCTCGGCTCCATGGCCGCCAAGTCCATCCCGGGCTTCGACCAGCTCGCCTCCGTGTGGGACAGCCGCTCCCCGCTGGAGTGGGACCTGAAGGACCCGGAGCCGGCCGGCCGGGGCATCGTCGCCCTGCTGAGCGACTGGTTCCCGAAGACGACCGGCGAGATCGTCCACGTGGACGGCGGGCTGCACGCGATCGGCGCGTGACCTCCGCCTGACACCGGCGCCCCGTTCTCCGCAGTGCGCGGAGGCGGGGCGTCACTCGTTCGGCGTACCCGGCCGGGCGGGGCCGGGGGCGGGCCGCGCACCCTGGAGGCAGCGTTCACCTCGCGCATCCCTCCGCAGCCCGGCCGAGGAGGTCCCCTTGTGCGCCTGTCCCGCAGCCTGTTCCCGGTGACCGTGGCCGTCGCTCTCGTCCTGTGCCTGCCGTACGACGCGACGCCCCACGCGCGCGGAGGCGACGGCAAGCCGCCCGCCCCGGACCTCTTCGGCGCCGCGTGCCGTACGACGGTGCGCGGCTCCCACGTGGTGGCCTACTGCCACAACCCCTACGTCGACACGGACCGCGTCCGCCTGCACATCGAGTGCGCCCGCTGGTGGGACATCGACACCGACAGTGCCCCGGTGGACACCGCCCCGGCCATGACCGTACGGCTGACCGGTCGGTGCTGGAAGGAGGTCCGCTCGGTCTGGATCAGTCACCAGAAGCGGCGCTGAACCGGCCCGGACGGCACAGGAACGGATAGCTCGCGGCCTCCGCGGCCGCCGCCTCCGCGTCGCCCGCGCGGATCGCGTCCACCAGCCGGGTGTGGTCCATGTGGGTCTCCGGGGTCAGCCGGGCGCCCACGTCCGCGCGCAGCCAGTCCCGCAGCACCTCGCCCAGGTCGGCGTACATCGCCGTCATCACGTCGTTGTGCGAGGCGGCCACCACGGCCAGGTGGAAGGTCGCGTCGGCCGCCACGAAGGCCTCCGCCTCGCCCGACGCCCAGGCCTCCTCGCGGCGGGCCAGCAGCGCGTCCAGCTGCTTGAGGTCCTTCTCGGTGCGCCGCTCTGCCGCCAGCTTCGCCGCCGCCGACTCCAGCGTGGAGCGCAGCTCGGCGATGTGCCGGGGATCGGCACCGGCGAACCGGCGGTGCATCACCCCGGCCAGCTCGCTCGTGGCCGCGACGTACGTGCCGGAGCCCTGGCGGATGTCCAGCAGGCCGTTGTGCGCGAGCGCGCGCACGGCCTCGCGGACCGTGTTGCGGGCGACACCGAGCTGCTCGACCAGCTCCGGCTCGGTCGGGATGCGCGAGCCGACCGGCCACTCGCCGGAGGCGATCTGATTGCGCAGTTCGGCGATGACCTGCTCGGACAGCGCCGAGCGGCGGGGGTGGCTCAGGGGCATGGCACACCTTCGCACGACGGGCCCCGAAGCCGCCGCCCCGGGGATGGACAACCAATCATCCTATGATTCTATGATGATGGGCATGGCACGTGAGGAAAACCGGACCGTGGACACCCGTACGGAGATGTCCTCCACCGAACGCGGTACGACCGCGCAGGCGGGCCCCCGCGAGGCGCCGTCCCCGCGCGCGTGGACGATCCGGCTGGTCGTCGTCGGCATCGTGCTGTCCGCCGTCAACCTCCGCCCCGCCATCACCAGCCTCGGCGCGCTCCTGGAGGAGGTCCGCGACGGGCTCGGCATGAGCGGCAGCGTGGCGGGGCTGCTCACCTCGGTGCCCCCGCTCTGCTTCGCCGTCTTCGGCGTCACCGCGCCCCGGCTGGCCCGCCGCTTCGGCCCGTCCGCCGTGGTCTGCGCCGGCATGGCCGCCATCACCGCCGGCCTGCTCGTCCGGCCGTACGCCGGCGGCACGGCCGGCTTCCTGGCCGCCAGCGCCCTCGCCCTGATGGGCATCGCCGTCAGCAACGTGCTGATGCCGGTCATCGTCAAGCGCTGGTTCCCGGACCGGGTCGGCTCCATGACCGGCCTGTACTCGATGGCCCTCGCCCTCGGCACCTCCCTCGCCGCCGCCGTGACCGTCCCCATGACCGACGCCCTCGGCGGCGACTGGCACTCCGGACTCGCCGTCTGGGCGGGGCTCGCCGCCGCCGCCGTCCTGCCCTGGCTGCCCCTGGTGCGGGAGCGGGGCGCCGCGCCCGCGCAGGAACCGGTGCGCGCGGCGGCCCCGCTGCGGATCACCCGCAGCCGCACCGCCTGGGCGCTCGCCGTCTTCTTCGGCCTCCAGGCCACCGCCGCCTACATCACGATGGGCTGGATGGCGCAGATCTTCCGGGACGCCGGCGTCCCGGCCGGCACCGCCGGCCTGCTCCTCGCGGTCACCATGGTGATGGGCGTGCCGCTGGCCTTCGTCATCCCGCGCATCGCCACCCGGCTGCCCCACCAGGGGCCGATCGTGCTGGCCCTGGGCCTGTGCGGCCTCGCCGGATACGCCGGCCTGTACCTGGCCCCGGCGAGCGGCGCCTGGGCCTGGGCGCTGCTGCTCGGCGTCTCCAACTGCGCCTTCCCGCTGGCGCTGACCATGGTCGGCATGCGCGCCCGGACCGGCGCGGGCGTGGCCCAGCTCTCCGCGTTCGCGCAGAGCACCGGCTACCTGATCTCCATACCCGGACCGCTGCTCGTCGGCGTGCTCTACCAGCACAGCGGCGGCTGGGGGCTGCCGATCGCCCTCATGGCGGGCCTGATGGTGCCCCAGATGGCGGTAGGCGTCCTGGCGGGCCGCGACCGCACCGTGGAGGACGAGGCGGGACGACAGGACCTGTCCGACAAGCCCTAGGACGCCCCCGTGCGCGGTGCTCCGGACGAAGGGTGCGAGACTGGGCGCATGCAGCCTGTGCTCGACCCGAACCCCCAGAACGGGCAGAAGAAGATGCTGCTCGTCTTCGCCGCGTTCTTCGCCATCTTCGCCGTCATCGCCATCATCGCGACCATCGTCTCCCCGTGAGGGCCGCCCGGCCGTGAGCACCGACCCCCTGGGGGAGGGTGGGGACAGCCCCCCTTCCCCTAGGGGGCCGGTGTCAGGGTCAAGTGGGTGGAACTCCGGATGGGTTGGCGGCCCCGCGTTCCGTAGCTTCGAGACACGGCCCCGCCAGGCGGCCGGTCAGCACCACTCGGAGACCCACGGAGGCGACATGCCGGCCCGCACGCACACCCGGCCCCACCCGGCGCATCCGGGCAGCGTCGACACCCGGCTGCCCTGGTGGGCGCTCGCCCTGCCCGCCCTCGGATTCGTCGCCCTGCTCACCCTGATACTGAACCCCTCGGACGCCCACGCGGCGAGCGGCGACCCGGCGCTGCCCCAGCTCCTCGAGCGCGTGCAGCAGCTCTTCGCGCGCTGACCCGGCACCCCCGTACGAGGTGAATCCCCATGTCAACTCCCTGCGCCACATGGCCTGTTTCATGCGAAGCTGGGTGCCATGAGCGTCGCAGAACCCCGCAGGATCGTCCTCTTCCGGCATGCGAAAGCCGACTGGCCCCAGGTGTCCGACCATGAGCGCCCGCTCACCGAGCGAGGCCGCAAGGACGCCGCAGTCGCCGGACGCAAGCTGGCCGACACCGGTATCACCTTCGACCTGTCCCTGTGCTCCACCGCCGTCCGCACCCGCGAGACCTGGAAGCTCGCCGTCCACGAACTCGCGCACCGGCCGAAGACCGTCTACGAGGAGCGCATCTACGAGGCCTCGCCCGGCGAGCTGATCGCCGTGCTCAACGAGATCCCCGACGACGTGCAGAACGTGATCCTCACCGGGCACAACCCGGGCGTGCACGGCCTGGCCGACGTCCTGTCCGGCACGTTCGAGGGCGACACCCGTGAGCGGATGGACCGCCGGGGCTTCCCCGCCGCGGCTTTCGCGGTGCTGACCTTCGACGGCGTCTGGAAGAGCCTGGAGCCGGGCACGGCCACCCTCGCGGACTACTGGGCACCCTCCGAGTGACCCCACGCACGCGGAAGGGCCCGGCACCGCTGCAGGTGCCGGGCCCTTCCGCGTGCGCGGCGACGGGGGAGTCCGGGTGTCAGCCCTCGTCGTGCGTGTCGGCCGCCTCGACCTCTTCGCGGGTGACACCCAGCAGGTAGAGGACCGTGTCGAGGAAGGGGAAGTTCACCGCCGTGTGCGCGGCCTCGCGGACCACCGGCTTGGCGTTGAAGGCGACCCCGAGACCGGCCGCGTTGAGCATGTCCAGGTCGTTGGCGCCGTCCCCGATCGCCACGGTCTGCGACAGCGGCACCCCGGCCTCGGCGGCGAACCGGCGCAGCAGCCGCGCCTTGCCCGCGCGGTCCACGATCTCGCCGGTGACCCGGCCGGTCAGCTTGCCGTCGACGATCTCCAGCGTGTTGGCCTGCGCGAAGTCCAGCCCCAGCCGCTCCTTCAGGTCGTCCGTGACCTGGGTGAAGCCGCCGGAGACGACGCCCACCTGGTAGCCGAGCCGCTTCAGCGTGCGGATGAGCGTGCGCGCGCCCGGCGTCAGCCGGACCTCGTTGCGCACCTTGTCCACCACCGAGGCGTCCAGGCCCTCCAGCAGCGCCACACGCGCGTGCAGCGACTGCTCGAAGTCCAGCTCCCCGCGCATCGCCGCCGCCGTCACCTCGGCGACCTTGTCCTCGCAGCCGGCGTGCGCGGCGAACAGCTCGATGACCTCGTCCTGGATGAGGGTGGAGTCCACGTCCATGACCACGAGCCGCTGGGCGCGTCGGTGCAGGCCCGCCGAGACGACGGCGACGTCGACACCCAGTGCCGCGGCGTCGGACGCCAGCGCGGTGCGCAGCGGCTCGGTCTCCACCCCGGAGACGGCGAACTCCACGGCGGTCACCGGGTACTTGGCCAGGCGGAAGATACGGTCGATGTTGCCGCCGGTCTTGGCGATCCGGGCGGCGATGGCCGCCGTCGACTCGGCCGTCAGCGGATGGCCGAGGACGGTCACCAGCGAGCGGCCGAGACCGCGCGGACGGTTGTCGCCGTGGCCGGAGATGATCTCCGCCTGCATCTTCATCGACTCGGCCCAGCTGTGCACGGTCGCCCGCAGATCGCCCTCCAGGCCGGCCGGCGGCTGGGTGACCAACGCGCACAGCACCAGGCGGCCCCGGGTGACGACCTGCTCGATGTCGACCACGTCGACGAGGTAGGCGGCAAGGGTGTCGAAGAGGCCGGCCGTGATGCCCGGCCTGTCCTTGCCGAAAATCTTGACGAGGAGAGTGGGGACCTCGGAGGTCTGCGAAGCGCTCATGGTGTCACCACCGTATCCGGCACCCAGTGCCGTCCGCCTGCGAGGTCCGCCTGACGGACACGGAACAATGCGTGTCCCCCCGGTGTCGGGAACCCGACCCCCGGATGACGCCCGCCACCGGCCGGCCCGGCCCCAGAAGCACTGTGCCATGCCGCCGGCCGCGGGGGGAGCGGGGCGGGGCGGACGATGCCGGTCAGCCGCTGGGGGCGTGGCAGGGCGGAGGGGACGGGACGCGGCCGTGCCGCCGACGGGGCCGCACGCGGCGGGCGCCGACCCCGGCCGTCGGCGCCCTTGCCGGCGAGCCCGGTGGCGCACGGGTGGCGTGGCCCTATTTTCTCGGGCTGCGGGGTGGCGGCGGGGGAGGTGGTGGGCCCTCGTCCCTGGAGTTGCGTGGGCGGGCCTGCCGGTACGGGTCGACGGGGCGGGTGACGGTGGGGGTGCCGTGCATGTCGGGCTCGGGGGAGGGCGACCGTGCGTCCTCCGGGGCCGCGCGCAGCTCCTGCGGTACCTGGAGATAGGGGTTCGTGTCGGGGTTCGGCGGCCGGTACGGTCTGCTCGGGCTGTAGGGCCCGGCCCCGCTGCCGGAGTCCCGGCGGCCACCGCCGGCGCCGTACCCCGGCTGCCCGGGCACCCCGCTGCCGTACTCCCGGCGACCGCCCCCGGCGCCGGATCCCGGCTGCCCGGGCGCCTCGCCGCCGTACCCCGAGTCGCCCCCTTCGGCGTGGCGCGGCCGCACCGCCCGAGCCCCCGCTGCCCCCGCCGCCCGGGCGAGCAGTGCCCCCGCCGCCCCCGCGCCCGCGCCCCACACCGCCCCCAGCAGCAGTGCCAGGCCGAGATGGCCGTGCAGCTCGATGCCCGCGCCGAAGGCGTCGAAGCCCAGCACGGACAGGGACGCGTGCACCGAGACGTCCGCCAGCCAGGCGAGGAACGGGAGCGCGAGCGCGCAGGTGATCCCCAGCCGCACCGCGCACCGGGCGGCGAAGGCGACCGTACGCCCGGAGCCGCTCACCGGGGTCCGTACCGCCGTCAGCACCCCCGCCATCAGCATCATCAGCGCCGCCGCCACGGGCAGCAGCCACACCCGGCCGTCGAGTTCCGCCAGCCGGCCCACCGTGACCGGCTGATCGGACCTCGTGGTCAGCAGCTGGTCCAGCGGATGGGGCAGCACGGTGCCCAGCGCACCGGTGGCCCGGCCGGTCCAGGGGACGAACAGGCCGAGGGCGACCCCGAGCCACACCCCGTTCGGCGCGCCCAGCAGCGCGGCGCCGGCGATCCGCCCGGGACGGTCGTCACCGGCCGCCGCGTACGCCGCCGCCGCGAGCCCGGCCGCCCAGGCCACCAGCACCACCGTGACCAGCCCCGAGACGGCCGGCCGTACCGCCCGGTGCACGGCGTCCCAGCCGGGCGGCAGCGGAGCGCGGCGCGAGGCGAGCAGGGCGATCAGCAGGACGCCGGCGGACCAGCAGAGACCGCCCAGCAGCGTGGGCGCGGTGTCCACGGTGAAGCCGACGGCCGCCTTCGCATGGATCAGGTCGCCGATCCTGTCCGGCAGCAGCCCCCCGACGTCCCCGAGCCCGGGGATGGTCAGCCCGCTCCCCTTGCCGCCCCCTCCGGGCAGCCGGTCCAGGCCGAGCGAGCCGCCGTCGATCGTGACGACGTCGTGCCCGGCCCAGGCGAGACCGCCCAGCATCGCCACGAAGAGCGCGACCACCGCCCCCGCGCGCGCGAGGAGTTCGGACGGTGCGATCACAACTCCGGTGGTGCGCAGGGACCGTAGGAAGAACCACGACAACAGCAGGGCCCCGGCCAGGCCCACCCCGAGTGGCGTGATCTCGACGGCCGAGTGGGCCTCCGCTCCTTTCAGCCCAAAAGCGGAGACATCACCCGACGGTGACACCGAACCACCCGCCCCCAGGGCCACAACTGCCGCTGTCATGGGGCCCAGTGAGCCCGCCGCATCGGCCCGCAGCAGATGCAGACCGAGCGCGGCCGTGCCCGCCATCCCTATCAACGCCCAGCTCACGGCGGCGATCGCGGACAGCAGGATGTCGGTCCACGGCAGTGCCCTGCCGTGCCGTGCGGTCGCGACGTCCGTCGCAGCGCTCATGGCAGACCCCCCGATCCGCGGCGCGGCACCGCAGCCGCGCCTGTCCCCCTCGCGGGGGATTACCACTCTCCGGCCCGGTTTCAACCCCGTCAACGGGGCGAGTTGAAGCGCGCACCGGCGCTCATCGCAAGGCCCGGCTTTCGGTCACGGGGGCGAGCCTGAAATAGTTCCCCACGATGTTCGACATCCCTAGACTCCCTGTGATGGGGGTAACTCGGGGGACAACTCAGTGGGGCATGGAGTGCCGGAACTCGTACTGGAATCAAACGGACGGACCTGGACGCTCGACCCGTCCAGGCCCTACACCCTCGGCCGCGATCCGCAGGGTGACATCGTCTTCGACGACGCCAGGGTCTCCTGGCGCCACGCCACGGTCAGCTTCGACGGCCGCAGTTGGGTCATCGAGGACCACGGCAGCACCAACGGCACGTTCGTGCAGGGTCAGCGGATCCAGCGGACGGAGGTCGGGCCCGGCTCGTCGCTGCACCTGGGCAACGCGACCGACGGCCCGCGCCTGAACCTCTCCGGAGCCGCCGTCGCGCAGCCCCAGCAGCAGCCGCAGGGCGCGCCGTACGCGGCGCAGGGCGCGGGCCCCGGCTGGGCGCAGCCACAGGTCCCGCACCAGGCCGCACCGCAGCAGGCGCCGCAGGCCGACTGGCAGCAGCCGCAGCAGCCCGTGCCGTTCCCGCAGCAGCAGAGCGGTCCGGCCGAGGCCTTCGCGCAGAAGACGCCCGGTGGTGGCGCGGGGGCGCCGCCGGTCTACGGCGACCGCAGCCCGACCACGTTCCACCAGTTCGCCGTCGGCCGCGTGATGCGCATCGGCCGTGCCCTGGAGAACGAGCTGGTCGTCTCCGACCTGCAGGTCTCCCGGCACCACGCCGAGTTCCACTCGACGCCCGACGGCCGCTTCGAGATCCGCGACCTCGGCTCGCACAACGGCACGTACGTCAACGGCCAGCCGATCCCCAAGGGCGGCTCGGTCCTGCTCGGCCCGAGCGACATCGTGGGCGTCGGCCACTCCACGTTCCGCATCGTCGGCGACCGCCTCGAGGAGTTCGTCGACACCGGTGAGGTCTCCTTCTCCGCCCGCCATCTGACGGTCACGGTCGACGGCGGCAAGCAGATCCTGAAGGACGTCTCCTTCGGTGTCCCGGAGAAGTCCCTGATCGCGGTCATCGGCCCGTCCGGCTCCGGCAAGTCGACCCTGCTGAAGGCGCTCACCGGCTACCGGCCCGCCAACCAGGGCGAGGTGCTCTACGACAACCGGAACCTGTACAAGCAGTTCGCCGAGCTGCGCCAGCGCATCGGTCTGGTCCCGCAGGACGACATCCTGCACAAGGAGCTGACCGTCAAGAAGGCCCTGAAGTACGCGGCCAAGCTGCGCTTCCCCGCCGACACCACGGCCGCCGAGCGCAACGCCCGCATCGACGAGGTGCTGCGCGAGCTGAAGCTGGACATCCACAAGGACAAGAAGGTCACCTCGCTCTCGGGCGGCCAGCGCAAGCGCGTGTCCGTGGCCCTGGAGCTGCTCACCAAGCCGTCGCTGATCTTCCTGGACGAGCCGACCTCGGGTCTCGACCCGGGCATGGACCGGGACGTCATGCAGCTGCTGCGCGGCCTCGCCGACGACGGCCGCACGGTGCTCGTCGTCACCCACTCGGTGGCCGAGCTGGCGATCTGCGACAAGCTGCTGGTGATGGCGCCGGGCGGCGCGGTCGCCTACTTCGGCCCGCCCGAGGAGGCGCTGAACTTCTTCGGCTACGACAGTTGGGCCGACGTCTTCTCCGCCTTCGAGAACTACCGCGACTACGACTGGGCGGGCCGCTGGAAGGGCTCGCAGCACTACCAGATGTACGCCGCGGACATCGACGCGGTCGCCCCGCAGTCCGTACACATGCCTCCGCCGCAGGCCATCAGGCCGCCCAAGCCGCAGGCCTGGGGCTCGCAGCTGATGACCCTGGTGCGGCGGTACGTGTCGGTCATCGCCTCGGACAAGGGCTTCCTGGCGCTGACGGTGATCCTTCCGGCGGTCCTCGGCGCGGTCAGCCTGCTGATCGACCACAACCGCGGCCTGCTGGTGAACCCGGTCAACCCCCGGACCGGCGTGCCGGTACCGAACGGCACGGCCACCACCGTCCTGCTGATCCTCGCCGTCGGCGCGTGCTTCGCGGGTGCCGCGAACTCCGTCCGTGAGCTGATCAAGGAACGGGTGATCTACGAGCGGGAGCGCGCGACCGGCCTGTCGCGGTCCGCGTATCTGATGTCCAAGGTGGTCGTGCTCGGCACCGTCACGGTGCTGCAGGGCCTGATGGTCGGCCTGATCGGCTTCTCCAGCCGGGAGATCCCCGACCAGGGGCTCGTCCTCGGCCATTCGACGCTGTTCGAGCTGTGCCTGCCGATCATGGCGCTCGGCTTCACCTCGATGATGTTCGGCCTGGTGATCTCGTCGCTGGTGAAGACCGCCGAGAAGACCATGCCGCTGCTGGTGATGTTCGCGATCATCCAGGTCGTCTTCACCGGCTGCCTCTTCACCCTGCACGGCACGCTCGGCGTCAACGAGTTCTCCTACCTCATGCCGTCGCGCTGGGCGGTGGCGGCGGCCGGCACCACGTTGGACTTCAACAAGATCGCGCCCAACACCGACGACCCGACCAGCACCGACCCGCTGTGGAACCACGCGGCCTCGGCCTGGGGCGTCGACATGGTCATGCTGATCCTGCTGGGTGTGATCTGCGGCTTCTTCGTGGCGCGCTTCCTGCGCCGGCACGAGCCGGAGGTCATGCGGAAGTAACCCGCGTCCGGACACGGCGAAGGGCGGCATCCCCCCGAGGGGTGCCGCCCTTTTCGCGTCACGTCAGAGGTCCGCGCCGGCCTCAGTACGCGCTGTTGACGTTGTCGATGGAGCCGTACTTGTCGGCCGCGTAGTTGGCGGCTGCGGTGATGTTGGCGACCGGGTCGTAGATGTTCCACGAGGTGCCGGCGACGTGGTACGCCTTGAAGGTCGGCGGGATGACCTGCAGCAGGCCCTTCGACGGGATGCCGTTGATGGCGTTGACGTCCCAGTCGTTGATCGCGCGGGGGTTGCCGGAGGACTCGCGCATGATGTTGCGGTGCAGGCCGTCGTAGCTGCCCGGGATGCCCTTGGAGTGCATGATGTCCAGCGCGTGCCGGATCCAGCCGTCCAGGTTGTCGGCGTAGGTCTTCGCGGAGACCATCTGCATGCTGGGGCGCTGCGCGGAGCGGCTCGCGGCCTCCTTGGCGGCGCGCTCCTGCGCGGCCTTCTTCGCGGCGGCCTGGGCGGCGGCCTTCTGCTTCGCCTCGGCCTGCTGCTTCGCCGCCTCGGCCGCGGCCTGCTTCTTGGCGGCGGCGGCGTCCTCGGCCTTCTTCTGGGCGGCGAGGGCGTCGAGCTTCACGGTGCGGCCGGCGAGCTGGTCGGTGAGCGAGCCCTTGACGTCCTGGACCTGGGTGGTGGCGGCGACCTGGGCGGTCGTGGCCGGGGAACCGGTGGTCACCGTCTGGGCGCTGCTGGGGACGGCCGAGAAGGCGAGGGCGGCGGCACCGAGGGTGCTGACGCCGGCGATCGCGATCTTGTGCTGCTTGGTCAGGGTGCGACTGAGACGGCGATTGAGGATGTTCTTGGGCATGGCTGATGGACCTCTTCGTGTGTGGCGCGGAGGTCGCTCCTGCGTCCGCCGGGGGAATCGGCTCCTCCCGCACGAACGCCGCGGGGGTGAACCCACGGCGCTGAGCGACGAGAGCAATTCTTAGCGGCCGCAAAATGCCCAGGCAAAGGTGTGACGTACGATCCCCCATAGTGGATCAGGGAAGGGCAAAACGGGACAGACCAGACTGTCTGTCCCGTTCATATGGGGGCGGTTTATCTCCTATGCCCTTTCGTACGTGACGTGGGCCCTATGCGCGGGCTCACATCGGCGGCACGGGAGTCTCACGCCGAGTTGCCGCCGCAACGCTCTGCGTGAGGGCCCTCCGGGGGCAGGATGAGATGCACGTCGCCGAACTCGTGCCACAGATAGAGCCCGCGCAGCGCCTCCTCGTAGGCACGCTCGACCGCCGCCCGCCCCGCGACCGCCTCCAGCATCAGCAGATGCGAGGCCTCCGGCTCGTGCAGCCCGGTCAGCAGCCCGTCGACCACGCCGACCCCGCGCTCGGGCGTCACCACCAGATCGGTCCAGCCCTCGGCCGCCCGCACCACCCCGTCCGGCCCGGCCGCCGACTCCACGGCCCGCACCGCCGTCGTCCCCACCGCGATCACCCGCCCGTCCCCGGCCCTCCCGGCGTTGATCAGCCGCGCCGAGGCCTCCGGCACCGCGAACCGCTCCGGGTACGGCGGCTCGTGCGCCTCCGCCGACGCCACCCCGGTGTGCAGCGTGACCGGTGCGAACCGCACCCCCCGGCTCACCAGCTCCGCCACCAGCCGCGCGGTGAAGGGCCGGGCCGCGCTCGGCATCTCCGCACTGCCCGCCCCGTCCGGCGACGGCAGCGCGAACACGGTCTGGTACGCCGACAGCGGCTGGTCGCGCTCCGTATAGGAGTACCGAATCGGCCGCCCGTGCCGCCGCAGCACCTCCAGCACGCCGGCCCCGCCCACCACCCGCCCCCACCACAGCCGCTGCCCACCCCGGCGCACCGGGCCGTTCCGCCCGGGTGCCACGCCGCGCCCGCCGAACGGCCCGGTCTGCCCGGGTGCCGCCCCCCGCGCACCGAGTGGTTCCTCCAGGAGGAGGTGTGCCCCGCCCGGCAGCTCCACCCTTGTACCCGCGGGCCCGCCCGCACGCGCGCGCGTAGTGCCGCGTCCGTCCGGGTCGCGCAGCTCCACCGCCCAGCGCCCGTCGTCGCCGCGCGTGGAGAAGTGGACCACCACGCGCGCGTGCCCGACCCGCCCGTCCACCGCGGCGGCCAGCGTCGGTGAGGTGTTCACCACCAGCAGGTCCCCGGCCCGCAGCAGCCGCGGCAGCTCCCCGAAGGTGTGGTGCGTCACGTCGGTGCCGCGCGACACCAGCAGCCGTACGGCATCCCGGTCCAGGCCCGGACCGCGCTGCTCGGCGGGCACGCGCGCGGACAGCTCCTGCGGCACCTTCACCGCCGTCGTCATCGCCCCTCCGCCAGTGACAAAGCCGCGTACCGCCCACTCGCCGGCCGCTCGTCGAGCAACCGCAGGAACGCCGGTACGACACTGGCGGGCGCCGGACGCGGATCGTCGTCGTCCGGTACGGCCGCCGCGTACAGGTCCGTCGCCATGTCCCCGGGGTCCACCGCCCACACCCGCAGCCCCGGCTCCTCCGCGCCGAGCACCGCGGCGAGCTGGTCCAGGGCCGCCTTCGAGGCGCCGTAGCCACCCCACGTCTCGTAGGCCTCGGCGGCGGCGTCCGAGCTGACCGCGATCACCGCGCCCGCCGGCGACTCCCGCAGCAGCGGCAGCGCCTCCCGCACCAGACCCAGCGCCGCCACCACATTCACCTCCAGCGCCCGCCGCAGCCCCTCCAGGGGCAGCTCCGCCAGCCGCACCAGTGGCTCGGCACCCAGCGCGCTGGCGTTGCTCACCAGCAGATCGACACCGCCCAGTCGCCGCGCGGCCGCCACCAGAGCGGCCCGGTGCCCGGCGTCGGTGACGTCCCCGGGCAGCGCCTCCACGCGCGTACCGTGCCCGGCGACCGCCTCCGCGGCCTCCTTCAGGACCTCGGCGCCCCGGGCGTCCAGCACCAGATCCCAGCCCCGCGCGGCCAGCGCCTCGGCGAGCGCCCGCCCCAGCCCCTTGGAGGCCCCCGTGATGATCGCTACCGGCATGACAACCGTCCCCTCGTCGCGTGCCGCCCCCTCGGGCGGTGACCACAACCTAGGAACGGCACCCCCACGGCCGCCTCGGACGCGGGCCGCAAAGCACCGGGGCCCTTCGGCGTACGCCGACCGCCCCGGTCCGGCGGACCAGGAGGCCTACCCCGACGGCCCTAGGCCCACCGGCCCAGGGCCGGGCCGTCACCGGTCCGATCCGCACGGTCCGGGGCCGCCGGTACCGTGAGGACATGAGTCAAGGCCCCCGGTCCGGCCTCGCCGCGGTGAGTTCCGCGCTGCTGGCCATGAGCAGGCATCTCGAGGTGCGCGACGTCCTGAAGACGATCGTCGCCTCCGCCCGCGAGCTGCTCGACGCGCAGTACGCCGCGCTCGGCGTCCCCGACGACCACGGCGGCTTCGCCCAGTTCGTCGTCGACGGCGTCAGCGACGCCCAGTGGAAGGCCATCGGGCCGCTGCCCCGCCGGCACGGCATCCTCGCCGCCATGCTGGACGAGGCCCGCCCCCAGCGCCTCGCCGACGTGCGCAAGGACCCCCGCTTCGAGGGCTGGCCGTCCGCCCATCCCGAGCTGGCCGACTTCCTGGGCCTGCCCGTCCGCGACGGCGACGAGGTCCTCGGCGCGCTCTTCCTCGCCAACAAGAACTGCCCCCGGAAAGAGGGACGCTGCGGCTTCACCGAGGAGGACGAGGAACTGCTCTCCATCCTCGCCCAGCACGCCGCCATCGCCCTCACCAACGCCCGCCTCTACGAGCGCAGCCGCGAACTGACCATCGCCGAGGAACGCTCCCGCCTCGCCCACGAACTGCACGACGCGGTCAGCCAGAAGCTGTTCTCCCTGCGTCTGACCGCCCAGGCCGCCGCCGCGCTGGTCGACCGCGACCCCGCCCGCGCCAAGGGCGAGCTGCAGCAGGTCGCCGTCCTCGCCGCCGAGGCCGCCGACGAACTGCGCGCCGCCGTCGTGGAGTTGCGCCCCGCCGCCCTCGACGAGGACGGCCTGATCGCCACCCTGCGCACCCAGATCCAGGTCCTCGACCGCGCCCACAGCGCGCGCGTGACCTTCGCCGGAACCGGCTTCCGGGCCCTCCCGGCCGCCCAGGAGGAGGCCCTGCTCAGGGTCGCCCAGGAGGCCCTGCACAACGCCCTTCGCCACTCGGGCGCCGCACACGTCGACGTGACCGTGGACCGGCGCGGCAGCGGCGCCGTCCTGCGCGTCACCGACGACGGCGGCGGCTTCGACCCGCGAGCCGTCCGCCGTGCCGGACGCCATCTGGGCCTGGTCTCGATGCGGGACCGGGCGAGCGGGGTCGGCGGCACGCTGACCGTGGACTCGGCGCCCGGCGAGGGCACCACGATCGAGATGGAGGTCCCCGGTGGCTGACGCAATCAAGGTGCTGCTCGTCGACGACCACCAGGTCGTCCGCCGGGGCCTGCGCACCTTCCTGGAGGTGCAGGACGACATCGAGGTCGTGGGGGAGGCGGCCGACGGCGCCGAAGGAGTCGCCCGTGCCGAGGAACTGCGGCCCGACGTCGTGCTCATGGACGTCAAGATGCCGGGCACCGACGGCATCGACGCGCTGCGCAAGCTCCGCGAACTCGGCAACCCCGCTCGCGTGCTGATCGTCACCAGCTTCACCGAGCAGCGCACGGTCGTCCCGGCCCTGCGCGCGGGCGCCGCCGGGTACGTCTACAAGGACGTGGACCCCGACGCCCTGGCCGGCGCCATCCGCTCCGTGCACGCCGGGCACATCCTGCTCCAGCCGGAGGTCGCCGGCGCCCTGCTCTCCCAGGAGGAGAACAACTCCGGCCAGGGTCGCGCCGGTTCGCTCACCGAACGGGAGCGCGAGGTGCTCGGCCTGATAGCGGACGGCCGCTCCAACCGGGAGATCGCCCGCGCCCTGGTCCTGTCCGAGAAGACCGTCAAGACGCACGTCTCCAACATCCTCATGAAACTCGACCTCGCCGACCGCACCCAGGCCGCCCTGTGGGCCGTACGCCATGGCGTGACCGGCTGAGACGCCCTCCCCAAGGCCTCACCGACGGCAGCCCGGAAGGTTCCGCTCCGGGCTGAGATTCATACCGTCGTGGGAATGTAACCCGGATGGCGCATCCTCCGGCGGTCCCCGGCGTTCTCCAGTGCGTGCTGCGGCGATCGCCGTGGCGAACGCCTAGGAGGGGTTGGAAAGTGAAGAACCTGAAGAAGGCAGCGGCCGTGACGATGGTGGCCGGGGGCCTCGTGGCCGCCGGTGCGGGGCTGGCCTCCGCCACGGACGGTGCCTGGGCCGGCGGCGAGGCCCACGGCTCTCCGGGTGTCGTCTCGGGCAACGTCGTGCAGGCCCCGGTGCACGTCCCGGTGAACGCCGTCGGCAACACCGTGAACGTCATCGGCGTGCTGAACCCGGCCTTCGCCAACCTGGGCCTCAACCACTGAGCCCCGTCCGGTCATGACCCAGGCCTCCCGTGTGCACCGGGAGGCCTGTCGTGCGTCACGAACACGAGAAGGAGAACGTGAACGGCAGCGGCGACGACACCAGCCGCCGTCCGGCGGTCACCGGCCGCCCCGCTCCCGCTCCTCGACCAGCGAGTTGTACGCCGCCACCTGCGCGCGCCGAGCCGTCCGCTCCACGGGCCGCAGCGCCTCCGCCCGGGCCGCCATCTCCGAGGAACTGACCGCACCCCCGGGCCCGCGGCCGTGGGCGAGGGACACCAGCAACCCCACCCGCTGCGCCAGCTCCAGCACCCGCACCGCACGCGGCGGATACCCCGGCGCCAGCACCTCCCGCCCCCGCTCGGCCCGCGCCCGGTACGCGTCGATCGCCGCCTCCGCCACCGGCCCCGATCCGGCGACGTCCAGCTTCGACAGCACCTCGGTCGCCTCCCTCAGCGCCTCCGCCAGCTCCCGCTCCGCCTCACCCAGCGAGGGCACGTCCGCGGGGGGCGCCTCCCGCACCGGCAGCACCTGCCACACCACCTCGGCATGGACATCGCCGGCGGGCCCGGCCTCGTACACCTCCGGCACCAACCCGAACGCGGCACCGAAGCAGACCACCGCCTCCTCGGCCTCCAGCGCCCGCGCGTTGAACTCCGGCGGCCCGCTCAGCCCCAGCGGATGCCCCGGGGCCGGCAGCGCCACCCGCAGCCCGGTCGCCCCCAGCGCCCGCAGCCGCCCCAGCGCCAGCGTGAGCCCGACCTGCGCGGACTCGCCCGGCAGCCCCTCCACCCGGTGCACCGCGTCCTCGCCCACGATGGCGAGCGCGGCGTCGTCCGGGGAGACAAGTCCGGCGAGAAGGGCATTTCCCCAAGAGGCGAGGCGTCCTGAACGCGGTTCCGAGAGCATGCCCCCACCCTAAGGACCGGACCGATGGAATGGAGCGGGGCACTCGTGGCGTAGATTTCATAAGGGCTGCGCCCATCGGCGCGGCGGACCGAGCCACAGGCGTACGCGACAGCCGAGACCGGCACACTGCAAGGGGAGACAACGCGCTCATGAGCGATGTTCTGGAGCTTCAGGACGTATCCGTGATCCGCGAGGGCAGGGCCCTGGTGGACCAGGTCTCCTGGTCGGTGAAGGAGGGCGAGCGCTGGGTCATCCTCGGTCCGAACGGTGCCGGCAAGACCACCCTCCTGAACGTCGCCTCCAGCTACCTCTTCCCCAGCACCGGCACGGCGAGCATCCTCGGCGAGACCCTGGGCCGGCCCGGCACCGACGTCTTCGAGCTGCGCCCGCGCATCGGCATGGCCGGCATCGCCCTGGCCGAGAAGCTCCCCAAGCGCCAGACGGTTCTGCAGACGGTCCTCACCGCCGCCTACGGCATGACCGCCGGCTGGCAGGAGGAGTACGAGGAGGTCGACGAGCAGCGCGCCCGCGCCTTCCTCGACCGCCTCGGCATGAGCGACTACCTCGAGCGGAAGTTCGGCACCCTCTCCGAGGGCGAGCGCAAGCGCACTCTGATCGCCCGCGCCCTGATGACCGACCCCGAGCTGCTCCTGCTCGACGAGCCCGCCGCCGGCCTCGACCTCGGCGGCCGCGAGGACCTGGTCCGCCGCCTCGGCCGGCTCGCCCGCGACCCCATCGCCCCCTCGATGATCATGGTCACCCACCACGTCGAGGAGATCGCCCCCGGCTTCACCCACGTCCTCATGATCCGCCAGGGCAAGGTCCTCGCCGCCGGCCCGATCGAACTCGAGCTCACCTCCCGCAACCTCTCCCGCTGCTTCGGCCTGCCGCTCGTCGTCGAACAGCTCGGCGACCGCTGGACCGCCCAGGGACTGCCCCTGTCCTGACGCCCGTTCCGCTCCCTTTCGCGCCCTGTCCGCCGTCCGACAGCGGTCCTACCATGACCATGTGAACGACATCGACGCATGGGTGTGGTGGCTCGTCGGCGCGGCGGCGCTCGGAATCCCGCTCGTGGTCACCGCCATGCCGGAGTTCGGCATGCTCGCGGTGGGAGCCGTCGCGTCCGCGGTCGTCGCCGGCCTCGGCTTCGACGTGGTCGTCCAGGTCCTCGCCTTCGTCGTCGTCTCGGTCGCCCTCATCGCCGTGGTCCGGCCCATCGCCGCCCGGCACAGCAGACAGCGGCCCCAACTCGCCACGGGTGTCGACGCCCTGAAGGGCAGACAGGCCGTCGTCCTGGAGCGCGTCGACGGCTCCGGCGGCCGCATCAAGCTCGCCGGAGAGGTCTGGTCGGCCCGCGCCCTCGACACCGGCCGCGCCTACGAAGTCGGCCAGGAGGTGGACGTGGTGGAGATCGAAGGGGCCACCGCGATCGTCATCTGAGGTATCAGCCCCACGAGTTGGGTACGGTCTGACAGACTCGACCAGCAAGATCTTCAACAACCACAGGATCTGCCGAAGGTGCCGAGGCGGAGAGGGGTACGGGGAGCACGATGGAACCGGTCATCATCGTCCTGATCATTCTGGTGGTGTTGGTCTTCATCGCCCTGATCAAGACCATCCAGGTCATCCCACAGGCCAGCGCCGCCATCGTCGAGCGCTTCGGCCGCTACACGCGGACACTGAACGCGGGCCTCAACATCGTCGTCCCGTTCATCGACACCATCCGCAACCGCATCGACCTGCGCGAACAGGTCGTCCCGTTCCCGCCCCAGCCGGTGATCACCCAGGACAACCTGGTCGTCAACATCGACACCGTCATCTACTACCAGGTGACCGACGCCCGGGCCGCCACCTACGAGGTCGCCAGCTACATCCAGGCGATCGAGCAGCTCACCGTCACCACCCTGCGCAACATCATCGGCGGCATGGACCTGGAGCGCACCCTGACCTCCCGCGAGGAGATCAACGCGGCCCTGCGCGGCGTCCTCGACGAGGCCACCGGCAAGTGGGGCATCCGCGTCAACCGCGTCGAACTCAAGGCCATCGAACCGCCCACCTCCATCCAGGACTCGATGGAGAAGCAGATGCGCGCCGACCGTGACAAGCGCGCCGCGATCCTCACCGCCGAAGGTACGCGGCAGGCCGCCATCCTCACCGCCGAGGGTGAGAAGCAGTCCCAGATCCTGCGCGCCGAGGGTGAGGCCAAGGCCGCCGCCCTGCGCGCCGAGGGCGAGGCCCAGGCGGTCCGTACGGTCTTCGAGGCCATCCACGCCGGCGACCCGGACCAGAAGCTGCTGTCCTACCAGTACCTGCAGATGCTCCCGAAGATCGCCGAGGGCGACGCCAACAAGCTCTGGATCGTCCCCAGCGAAATCGGCGACGCCCTCAAGGGCCTGTCCGGCGCGATGGGCAACTTCGGCCCGCTGGGCGGAGGTTCCTCGGGCAACGGAAACACCGTGCCGCCCCAGAACAACGGCCCGGAGCGCAGGGAGAAGCCCAGCATCGACTGAGGGCCGCCGCACGACGCCGGGTCCCTGCCGCGCCCCTGCCAGGGGCGCGGGGAACTGCCCGACCAGCCGAAGACGACCCGAAGCCGCCGACGAAGAACCCGGCAGCCGACTAGGCGGCTTCCCGAGCCAGCCACCCAGGAAGCGCGGCGAAGTCCTCCTGCCCCAGCGCCAACAGCATCGCATCCGCCGGCGTCGGCTCGAACGGCTCCCGCAACAGCGCCATCCCGGCCTCCTCCGGAGTCCGGTTCGCCTTCCGGTGATTGTCCTCCGCACACGCGGCCACCGTGTTCAGCCACGTGTCCTGCCCACCCTGCGACCGCGGCAGCACATGGTCCACGGTCGTCGCCCTGCGCCCGCAGTACGCGCACCGGTGCCGGTCCCGGACCAGCACACCCCGCCTCGACCACGGCGCTTGTCTTCGGAACGGCACCCGCACATATCTGCAGAGCCTGATCACCCGGGGCGCGGGTATGTCCATCTCCGCACCGCGCATGCGCAGTTCGGGGTGGGCCTGCTCGACGACGGCCTTGTCCTGCAGCACCAGAACAACGGCTCGGTTCAAAGTCACCGTCGACAGCGGCTCGAAGCTCGCGTTCAGAACCAACGTGTCACGCATCCAGCCCACCTCCTGTGTGCACCTGCCCACCCCCCGGCGGGCTCGGATCAACTCTGGACGGGCGCGCCGAGATGGACAACGCAATAAAAAAATGCCCGCCCCTGATCACTTCCAAGACCAGAGGCGGGCAAACGTTCCCTGAACGCTCGGCTGAATCCGAGCGGTGCGTCAGCTCCCGGGGTTCTCGTACTCCCCGATGAGCTGGGCGCGCGCGATCGTGTGGAACCGCAGGTTGAAGCCGACGACGGCCGGCGAGGCGTCCGAGTCCGGACCCAGCTTCTCCTGGTCCACGGCGTACACCGTGAACACGTACCGGTGCGGACCGTCCCCCGGCGGCGGAGCGGCCCCGCCGAAGTCCTTCGTCCCGTAGTCGTTCCGCGCGTGTACGGCGCCCTCGGGCAGCCCCTCGAACTTGCCCCCGCCCGCACCCGCGGGCAACTCGGTCACCGACGCCGGGATGTCGAACAGCACCCAGTGCCAGAACCCGCTGCCGGTCGGCGCGTCGGGGTCGTAACAGGTCACGGCGAAGCTCTTGGTCTCAGCGGGGAAGCCCTCCCACCGCAGCCGCGGCGAGGTGTTGCCCTCCGCGTAGACCTGGGCGCTCTTCAGCGTCGCGCCCTCTTCGATGTCCTCGCTCGTCACCGTGAACGACGGCACGGGCGGATGGAAGTCGTGGGGGAGAGGCCGCCGCTTGAGCTCGGTCACCTCGGTACCTCCTGATCGCTCCGGTTCGGTGGGTCCGAGCCTAGAACCAGTTGCGCCGGCTGCCGACCTCGGACAGCCACTGGTTGAGGTAAGCCGCCCAGTCGGTCCCATGGAAGTCGTTCAGACCCACCTGGAAGGACCGGTACGTGTCCGAGCCCTCGCTGAACAGACCCGGCTTCTTGTCCATCTCCAGGACGACGTCCATCGCGTGCTCGTCGGCCACGAAGCTCAGCTCGACCTGGTTCAGACCCCGGTACTGCGACGGCGGGTAGAACTCGATCTCCTGGTAGAACGGCAGCCGCTGGCGGGTGCCCCGGATGTGGCCGCGCTCCATGTCCGCGTTCTTGAAGCGGAAGCCCAGCTGGATGAAGGCGTCCAGGATCGCCTGCTGCGCCGGCAGCGGGTGCACGTTGATCGGGTCCAGATCCGTGGAGTCGACGGCCCGCGCGATCTCCAGCTCGGTCGTCACACCGATGTTCATCCCGCGCAGCGCCTGCCCGTCGATCATCGTGACCGGCGTCTCCCAGGGGATCTCCAGCCCGAACGGCACCGCGTGCACGGCACCGGCCTGCAGCTCGAAGGCGCCCCCGAGCCGCACCTTGGTGAACTCGATGTCCTGCTTGTACTCCTCGTCGCCGCTCTCCACCTCGACCCGCGCCTGCAGGCCGACGGACAGCCCCTCGATGCCCTGGTTCACAGACCCGCCCTGGATCCGCACCTCACCCTGGACGACACCACCCGGCACGACGTTGACCTCGGTGAGCACCGTCTCGACCGAGGCACCGCCGGCTCCCAGGCTCGCGAGCAGCTTCTTGAACCCCATTGACTCTCCCTTTACGAACGGACCCTCGATCCCTACAAACGCGCTCCGCCCCCGACCGGTTCCGCCCAGGCACCGACGCATCCGCCGACCTTCCCGCCGACCCGTCTGGACTACCCTCGGAGGGCATGATCGCGCCCCCGGACCGTACGCCACTGCCCCGAGACTTCTTCGACCGGCCCGTTCTGGAGGTCGCGCCCGACCTTCTCGGCCGCACGCTGGTCCGGACGACACCCGACGGTCCGATCGCCCTGCGCCTCACCGAGGTCGAGGCCTACGACGGCCCGAACGACCCCGGCTCCCACGCCTACCGCGGCCGCACCGCGCGCAACGCCGTGATGTTCGGCCCGCCCGGACATGTGTACGTCTACTTCACCTACGGCATGTGGCACTGCATGAACCTCGTCTGCGGACCCGAGGGCCGGGCGAGCGCGGTCCTGCTCCGCGCCGGCGAGATCGTGGAGGGCGCCGAGCTGGCCCGCAAACGTCGGCTTTCGGCCCGGAACGACAAGGAACTGGCCAAGGGCCCGGCCCGCCTGGCCACCGCCCTGGGCATCGACCGCGCCCTGGACGGCACGGACGCCTGTGGCTCCGGCGAGACACCGCTGCGGATGCTGACCGGGACGCCCGTGCCCCGTGAGCAGGTACGGAACGGTCCGCGCACCGGAGTCGCCGGCGAGGGCGGCAACGGCGACGCCCATCCCTGGCGCTTCTGGGTCGCCAACGACCCGACGGTGAGCCCGTATCGGGCCCACGTGCCGCGGCGCCGCCGAAGTTGACGCGGCCCTGGAAGGTGCGTAACGTAGCCCGAGCCGCTGAACCGGGTACGGCGATCGCCAGCAGCCGGAGCGGCCAACCCACTACTCAGCTACAACCCCTCAACGGGGTCGATTCTGGCGCGCCCGCGTGCCCGAATTCGAATCCGTGAGACTCGATTATGAGTATCCGAGGGAATCGGCTAACGTAGTGAATGTCGAAAGGCCCCGCCGACAGGGAATCAGAGCCGAAAGGATCTGATAGAGTCGGAAACACCGAAGGGAAGCGCCCGGAGGAAAGCCCGAGAGGGTGAGTACGAAGGAAGCGTCCGTTCCTTGAGAACTCAACAGCGTGCCAAAAGTCAAC
>NZ_JBVIDR010000008.1:0-227646 GCF_055572275.1 Streptomyces sp. NPDC030798
GATCCAGTTGGTGAAACCGGCGAACAGCGGGGTGGCGAACATCAGCAGCATGATCGTGCCATGCATCGTGAACGCCTGGTTGAACTGCTCGTTCGACATGATCTGCAGGCCCGGACGGGCCAGCTCGGCGCGCATCAGCAGCGCCATCACGCCACCGATCAGGAAGAACGCGAACGACGTGACCAAGTAGAGCGTGCCGATCGTCTTGTGGTCCGTGGTCGTCAGCCACCGGACGGCCCTGAAGTCTCTGATCCTCTTCACGCCCCGCCTGTGTCCGCGCCCCTCCCGTCGGTCACACTCGGACGGCGCGACGAGCGTCACGGAAGAAGGGTGTGACGATCCGGGCCGTGCCGGACACGAACCGAACATGAGCAACGACGAGGCCTTCGCCGCTGCCTATCGCGAGCACTACTGGGCGGTCAGCCGTTACGTCGCGAGGCGACTGCAGGGTCGGGCCGACGAGGTGGAGGAAGTGGTGGCGGAGGTGTTCACCGTCGCCTGGCGCCGCCGGGCCGACCTGCCCGCGTCCCCGCTGCCCTGGCTGTACGGCGTGGCACGCAAGTGCCTGGCGAACGCAGTACGCGGCTACGGACGCCGGCGCCGGCTGGTGGACCGGCTGGGCAACGACGAGGCCGCGCACGGCCGGCACATCGCGGCCGGCCCCGACGCGGACGCTCCCGGCGCCTGGGTCCACGAGGCACTGGACCGGCTCTCCCCGGCCGACCAGGAGGTGCTCCGCCTCGCCGCCTGGGAGGAACTCGGCGCCGACGACATCGCGGTCGCCCTGGGCTGCGGCAAGCGGGCGGCCGCCATGCGCCTGCACCGGGCGCGGAGCCGGCTCAGAACCGAGATCGACCGCCTGCGGCCCCCGGCGCCGCACCTCGCACCCACCGCCGACGTCACCGTCTTCGAGGACCACCGACATGGCTGACGAACTCGACCTCCTGCGCCGCGTCAACCCCGTGCCCCCCGACGGCCCCCACTTCGGCGACGGGCCCCTGGACCACCACGCCGAGCGGCGCCTGCGGCGGCTGCTGCACGAGGACCGCCCACGGCGCCGCGTCCCCCTCGGCCGTACCCCCCGGGCCCGGCTGCTGTGGGGTCTCGCCGCCACCGCCGTCGTCCTCGGCACGGCCCTCACCGCGCTGCTCGGCGGCCCGAGCAGTCCCCCGGCGGTGGCCGCGCCGCGCCCGCTGACCGTCCACGCCCACTCCACCCCCGTGGCCCTGCAGGACCTGGCCGCCCTCGCCGCGGCGGCAGCCACGGACGGCTCACCGGCGCTGCGCAAGGGCACGCACGTCCAGTCCTGGAGCCTCGGGATGAGCGAGGACAAGCCGCCCCTCACCCTCCCCGAGGAGCGCATCGTGCGCTGGAGGGCCGACGACAGCCACACCGAGCTGGTCGTCGCGACCGACCCGCGCCACCCCGGCCGCCCCGTCCTCACCGACACGGGCGGCGAGCCGCGCCTGGTGGCGGACGGCCACGTCCTCAGCCGCACGACGTACCCGCCGAGCTGGAGCGACGCCCCGCCCTTGGCGCGCCCCCCGCGCACCCCGGCAGCGCTGCGCGCCTATCTCGCCGAGACGGTCCGCAGCACGTCCCTGGACACCTCCCGACTCCTCGACGCCACCCAGGAGTTGATGGACCACTGGACCCTGGGCGCCCGCGAGTCGGCGGCCCTCGTCCGGCTCCTGGCCGGCGCCGACGGGCTGCGCCCGGCCGGGCAGGTGACGGACCGGCTCGGCCGGCTCGGGCAGGCGTACGTGTACGAGGCAAGGGGCAGCCGCCGGATGCTGATCCTCGACCCGCGCACCGGCGCCGTCCTCGGCCTGGAGACCACCCTCACCCGGGACGACCCGGAGTTCGGCGTCAGGGCCGGGGACGTCGAGGAGTACAGCGCATGGATGCGTTGAGCACCCGCGGCCGCCGCGCCGGGCACCGCCGCCGGGCACGCGTCCGGCCCAGCGTCGCCCGGACCGAGAAGGTCCAGGTCAGCCGGGAGGCGACCTGGACCCGTGCGACCCTGCTCGCTACTCGTCCCATGCCTGGATCATGATCTGTTCGGCTATCTTGCCGTCGCGCAGCGTGATCATGGACTCGGCGAGCACCCGGGTGCCGTCCCCGTACTGGCAGGACTCGCTGAACGCCGCGTGGTCGCCCTGCACGACGCACCGGTCCAGCTTGTGCGTCATGTCGCGGCGGTAGACGTCGTCGAGCAGTTCGGCTATCTCGCGGCGGCCGTGCAGCACCTTGGGGTGGCTGGGCTGGCTGTTGCGGTCGACGATGCGGATCTCCGCGTCGTCCGCGTACAGGGACAGCAGTGTGTTGCCGGTGTTCCCCTCGATGCCCCGGCGCAGTGTCTCGATGTCGAAGGCGGAGCCTGTCGCGGTGCCCATGGTGACCTCCTTCAGGCGCCCGCGGCCCGGCGAGGAGCGGGCCGCCCGGGCCCCACCTTCGAGACTCCTCCGCCCCGGCGCGCTCGGCAAGCGCAGCGGGCGCCCGGCGCCCGGCGGCCGGAAAGATCCACGCGAGCCGTCGTGTCCGTGCCCCTACCGACCGGTCGCGCGTAGGGTCGGCACCGAAGGCATGTCGATGGAAAAGAGGCCTGGCCATGGCGCAGGAAGTACGCGGCGTGATCGCACCGGGGAAGGACGAGCCCGTACGGGTCGAGACGATCGTGGTCCCGGACCCGGGGCCCGGCGAGGCCGTCGTACGCGTCCAGGCCTGCGGTGTCTGCCACACCGACCTGCACTACAAGCAGGGCGGAATCTCCGACGACTTCCCCTTCCTGCTCGGCCACGAGGCCTCCGGCGTCGTGGAGTCCGTGGGGGAGGGGGTCACCGAGGTGGCACCCGGTGACTTCGTCATCCTCAACTGGCGTGCCGTGTGCGGCAACTGCCGGGCCTGTCTGCGCGGGCGCCCCTGGTACTGCTTCAACACCCACAACGCCCGGCAGAAGATGACGCTGGCCGGCACCGGACAGGAACTCTCCCCGGCCCTCGGCATCGGTGCCTTCGCCGAGAAGACGCTCGTCGCGGCCGGACAGTGCACCAAGGTGGACCCGGCCGTCTCCCCGGCGGTCGCCGGACTGCTGGGCTGCGGAGTGATGGCCGGCCTCGGCGCCGCGATCAACACCGGCAACGTCGGCCGGGGCGACTCCGTCGCCGTCATCGGCTGCGGCGGCGTCGGCGACGCGGCGATCGCCGGGTCGAACCTCGCCGGCGCGGCGCGGATCATCGCCGTCGACATCGACGACCGCAAGCTGGACAAGGCCCGCACGCTCGGCGCCACCCACACCGTCAACTCGAAGGAGACCGACCCGGTCGAGGCGATCCGCGAGCTGACCGGCGGCTTCGGCGCCGACGTCGTCATCGAGGCAGTCGGCCGCCCCGAGACCTACCAGCAGGCCTTCTACGCCCGCGACCTGGCCGGCACCGTCGTCCTCGTCGGCGTCCCCACCCCCGAGATGAAGCTCGAACTGCCGCTGCTGGACGTCTTCGGCCGCGGCGGCGCCCTCAAGTCGTCCTGGTACGGCGACTGTCTGCCCTCCCGGGACTTCCCGATGCTCATCGACCTGCACCTGCAGGGCCGCCTGCCGCTCGACGCGTTCGTCACCGAGACCATCCGGCTCGACCAGGTGGAGCAGGCCTTCGAGCGGATGCACCACGGCGACGTGCTGCGCTCGGTGGTGGAGCTCTGATGACCACGCGCATCGAACGCCTCGTCACCTCCGGCCACTTCAGCCTCGACGGCGGCACCTGGGACGTGGAGAACAACGTGTGGATCGTCGGCGACGAGCGCGAGGTGATCGTCATCGACGCCGCCCACGACGCCGAGGCCATCGCCGCCGCCGTCGGCGACCGCCGCCTGACCGCCATCGTCTGCACCCACGCCCACAACGACCACATCGACGCCGCGCCCGCCCTCGCCGACCTGACCGGCGCCACCATCTGGCTGCACGCCGACGACATGCCGCTGTGGAAGCTCACCCACCCCGACCGCGACCCCGACCGGCATCTCGTCGACGGCCAGGTCATCGAGGCCGCCGGCGCCGACCTGACCGTCCTGCACACCCCGGGGCACGCGCCCGGCGCCGTCTGCCTCCACGACCCCGGGCTCGCCACCGTCTTCACCGGCGACACCCTCTTCCGGGGCGGCCCGGGCGCCACCGGACGCTCCTACTCCCACTTCCCGACGATCATCGACTCCATCCGCGACCGGCTGCTCGCCCTCCCGCCCGAGACCAAGGTGCTCACCGGCCACGGCGACTCCACCACCATCGGCGCCGAGGCCCCTCACCTGGAGGAGTGGATCCGGCGCGGCCACTGAGCCGCCCCGCCGGAAAAGGCGACAGAAGATGTCCGGCTTTCCCGGGAGAGTGGCGCACGACAGCAGCCGCAGCACACGGGAGGCCGGACATGTCAGGGCCGTTGCAGGGCAGGGTCGCGCTGGTCGCCGGGGCGACCCGGGGCGCGGGACGGGGCATCGCCGTGGAACTCGGCGCGGCGGGCGCCACCGTCTACGTCACCGGGCGCAGCACCCGCGCCCGCCGCTCCGAGTACGACCGCCCCGAGACCCTGGAGGACACCGCCGACCTCGTCACGGCGGCCGGCGGCCAGGGCATCGCCGTCCCCTGCGACCACCTGGACAGGCCCGCGGTACGCGCCCTTGTGGACCGCATGGCGGACGAGCGCGGCCGGCTGGACCTTCTCGTCAACGACATCTGGGGCGGCGAGCACCTCTTCGAGTGGGACACGCCCGTGTGGGAGCACGACCTCGACAAGGGGCTCCACCTGCTCCGGCTCGCCGTCGAAACCCATGCCGTCACCAGCCACTTCGCGCTGCCCCTGCTGCTGCGCCGGCCCGGCGGCCTGGTCGTGGAGGTCACCGACGGCACCGCCGACTACAACCGCGACACCTACCGCGTGAACCTCTTCTACGACCTCGCCAAGGCCTCCGTCCTGCGCATGGCTTTCGCGCTGGGCCATGAACTCGGCCCGCGCGGAGCCACGGCCGTCGCGCTGACCCCGGGCTGGATGCGCTCGGAGATCATGCTCGACGCCTTCGGTGTGCGCGAGGACAACTGGCGCGAGGCCCTGGCCCGGGAGCCGCACTTCGCCATCTCCGAGACCCCGCGCTTCACCGGCCGCGCCGTCGCCGCCCTCGCCGCCGATCCGGACGTGGCCCGCTTCAACGGACAGTCCCTCTCCAGCGGCGGCCTCGCCCGGGAGTACGGCTTCACCGACCTCGACGGCAGCCGGCCCGACGCCTGGCGGTACCTGACCGAGGTGCAGGACGCGGGGAAGCCGGCGGACGTGACGGGATACCGGTGAAGACGTGCTCGGACGCGGGCAACCGCGCCCGTCAGCAGTTCGCCAGCACCGCCAGCACCCGCTCGACATCGGCCGCGCCGGTACGCCAGTTGCTGAACGCGGCACGCAGCGCGGGCACCCCGCCGTACACCGTCGGCGTAAGGTAGGCCTCCCCCGAGTCGGCGACCGCCCGCGCCAGGGCGTCCACCCGTTCCTGCGCCGGGACGGCCTCGCCGGCGAGCGTGAAGCAGACGACGTTGAGCCGGACCGGGGCCAGCAGCCGCAGGCCCGGCAGGGCGTCGATGCCCTCGCCCAGGCGGCGGGCGAGGGCCACGTTCCGCTCGACGATCTCGCGGTGGCCGGCCCGGCCGTACGCCACCAGCGAGAACCAGGCGGGCAGGGCGCGCAGCCGCCGTGAGTTCTCCGGCGTCAGATGCAGGAAGTCGGGCTCGCCGGCGGGCGGGCCCAGATACGGGGAGGCGTTGTGGAACACCGCCACCTGCAGATCGCGGCGGCGGGTGAACTGCACGGCCGCGTCATAGGGCACGTTGAGCCACTTGTGCAGGTCCACGCAGACCGAGTCGGCCGCATCCAGCCCGTCGACGAGAGCGGCGTACACGGGGGAGAGGGCGGCGAAGCCCCCGAAGGCGGCGTCCACGTGCAGCCAGAAGTCGTACCGCTCCTTCAGCGCGGCGATCGCCCGCAGGTCGTCGAAGTCGACGGTGTTCACCGTGCCCGCGTTCGCCACCACGATCGCCGGACGGCCGCCCGCGTCCGCCAGCGCCTCCTCCAGCGCAGCCACGTCGACGGCCTCCCGGTTGCCCGCCGTCAACGGCACCCGGCGCAGCCGGCCGCGGCCGATGCCCAGCACCGACAGCGCCTTGGTGACGCTGGAGTGCGGGCTGCCGGAGAGCACGTCGACCGGGCCGAGCGCGGCGGCGCCCTCCTGGGAGACGTCCACCCCGAGCCGCTCACCGAGCCACTCCCGGCCGATCGCCAGCCCGACCGTGTTGGACACCGTCGCTCCGGTCACGAAGGCCCCGCTGTGCGCCTCGCTCAGCCCGAACAGTTCGCGCAGCCACGCCACCGTTTCGCGCTCCAGGTCCGCCGCCCAGGAGCCACCGGCCCCGGAGAGGTTCTGGTCGAACGCGGCCGTCAGCCAGTCCCCGGCGACCGACGCGGGCGTGGCACCGCCGGTGACGAAGCCCAGGTAGCGGGGCCCGGCCGAACCGGAGAAGCCCGGTGCCCAGCGCTCGGCGAACCGTGCCAGGGCGCCCTCGCCGCCCGCTCCCTCCTCCGGCAGGGGCGCCCGCCCGGGAGCCTCGCCGGGCGCGGCGACCGGCCGCTCGGAGAGGCCCGCGACCTCGCGGGCGGCGAAGTCGCGGGCAGCCTGCAGGAGTTCGGGAAGCCGTGAGAGATCACCGGCGAGCGTGGGGTCCATGAGCCGCAGGGTAGGCCGCGGGACACCTCATGCGCCCGGTCCACCTGAGGGCAACTGGACTGGTGTGACGGGGCCCGGCTGCCGTCCGGTCCCGAAGTTCACCGTTGCGTCACAGCCTGGCCGGAACCACAACCGTCAGCCGCCTGAGCTGGTCTAGTAGGCCGAGAACGCGGGAATCGCGAAGGGAACGACCCGGGGGAGGCCCTGGGGGCGAAAAGGGGAGAAGGGGAAGAGGACGACATGGGGGACATACGCAGACGAGGTGTCGTCGCGCTGGGCGTCACCGCCCTGGTGGCGCCGCTCACGCTCGCTTTCACCGCGGCACCGGCCCAGGCCGCGAGCTGCACCACACAGGCGGGCCCGTACCAGAAGCAGGTGGAGAAGTTCCTCGGCCGTCCGGTCGACGGAAAGCAGTCCTCCGCCGACTGCAAGGCCATCCAGGCCTTCCAGAACAAGCACGGCATCACGCCCGCCGTCGGCTACGCCGGCCCCGTCACCTGGGGCGTGATGGACCTGATGAACAAGCAGAAGGCCGTGGGGAACAACCCCAACAAGGACGGCAAGTGCCCGGTGAACAAGGGCCGCATCGCCTGCGTGAACCTCACGCTCCAGCTCAGCTGGATCCAGGACGGCAACAGGCTCGTGTACGGCCCGGTGCCCGTGCGCACCGGCCGCAAGGGGTACGTCACCCGCACGGGGCTGAAGAAGATCTACTGGCGGGACATCGACCACGTCTCGAACATCTACAACGTGCCGATGCCCTACAGCCAGTTCTTCGACGGCGGCCAGGCCTTCCACTCGGTCAACCTCAGCATGTGGAATCCGCCGGGCTCGCACGGCTGCGTCAACATGACCACGACGGAAGCCAAGAAGTACTGGTCGCTGCTGAAGACGGGTGACGACGTCTTCGTCTACGGCCGCAAGCCGGGCACCTGACCCCTCACGCCCCCGGTGCGCCCCCGAAGTCGGGGATCGCCGGCCGGACCCCGCCCTGCCGTGCGGACTCACCGACGGCAGGGTGCGCGTGTTCACCGCGGTCACGAAGTCGTCCACAGGCCGCCCGCAGCTCCGTCCCGGACGCCGATCGCCGACACGCTCACCGCATGCGTCTGCAAGGCCCCGAGCACCCCGGTAGCCGGCGGTCGAACGCCAGTCCTCGCCGCCGCTGTACCGGTAGGCGTCGTAGAAGCCGAAAATCTGCGGGTCAGCCTGCGGGCAGGCCGATCTGGTCGCGTTCGAGCACGGAGCGGAGCTCCGAAAGGACCTGTACGGCGGCCAGTCCTGAGGGGCCGCCGAGGGTGTCTGCGGTCAGCTCGGCCAGCGTTTCGGTGAAGGTCGCCTCCGCCGCCTCGACGAGTTGCAGGCCGTCATCGGTCAGGTCCAGCAGTGATGAGCGGCGATCCGATGGATTGGTTCGCCGTATGACCCATGCCTGCTTCTCCAGGCGGTCGGTGCCCTTGCTGGTCGCACCGATCCCGATGGCGAACTCGGCGGCGAGGTCCGCCACCCGGGAGCCGGGGTGGTCCCGCAGGAAGCGCAGGAATTCGAACTGCGAGGTGACGATCCCGTGCCGCTCGCGAAGACGGTCGTTCAGCGCGTTGTAGAGGCGCGTCTCGCAGCGAACGAGGTCGGCGAAGAAGCCCGGGAGGTCGACCCGGCCGCCGCTTGACTTGGATGCCATGGCATATATCTTAGCCTACATGCCTAGGCATATACTTCCTTGGCATGCACCTTGCGATGGAGGCGACAATGAGCAGGCAACAGCGCGCGGAGATCGACGCGATGGTCCGGCGGCCCCGGCCTGAGGGCCCTCGGTCGGTGGAGGAGCTCCGCGCCGGGTTCAGGGCCATGATGGGCGAAATGATCGTCCCGGCCGGGATCCGCACCCAGACTGCGATGCTCGGCGACCGGCCCGCGGTGCTCGTCGAGCCGGCCGGCACTCCGAAGGCCGGGACAATCCTCTACTTCCACGGCGGCTCCTACGTGGTCGGTTCACCGGAGACGGCGATGTCGCTGACGGGGAACCTGGTGACCAGAACAGGATTCAGGGCGTTCTCGCTGGATTATCGGCTTGCCCCTGAGCACCCGTTCCCGGCCGCGATCGAGGACGGGCTGAGCGCCTACCGCGCACTTCTCGACAGCGGCGAAGACCCTTCGGCGATCGCGTTCGCCGGGGACTCCGCCGGTGGCGGCCTTACCGTCACCACCTGCCTCGCCGCTCGCGGCGCGGGCCTGCCCATGCCCGCCGCGATCGTGGCGTTCTCCCCCGGACTCGACATGACCCGGACAGGCGGGAGCATGGACAGCAAGGCGGGCATCGATCCGTTCTTCACGCGTGAGGGCCTGGAACACACCGGGGCCATGTACCTTGCGGGACAGGACCCGCACCAGCCCATGCTCAGCCCCGCCATCTGCGCCGACCTGACCGGTTTCCCCCCGATACTTCTGCAGGCGGGCACCAACGAAATGCTCCTGGACGACTGCACACGCATGGCCACGCGCGCGAGGGAAGCCGGAGTGGACGTCATCCTGGACATCACCGCTGACGTTCCACATGTCTTCCAGGCGTTCGCCGGCGTCCTGGACGAAGCCTGCGAGGCACTGGAGCGCGCCGCTCTCTTTCTCAGCCAGCACATCCGCACCAAGGGCACGGCACACACGTCAGCAAGCTGAAGGCGGCAGACGCCCTCATACGGACGACGGCCCACACCCCGCGCCGTGGCTCGCCGTTCCCCTCCCTGGCAGCCGGGGCCCCGCCCCGCTCCGAGGGCCATTCAAGACCCCGGGGCCCGTTCGCCGTAGGCAGTGATCGGCGAGTACGGCCCGTATCCCGAGCGGCTGCGGCAGCAGTAAGCAGCAAAGCGAGGTGAGGTGGACCTGTCCCTGGTCAGCACCGACTCCACCACCACGCGCGCTCACCACGACGCCGCCGGGATGCACTTGGACCCTGGCGAGGGATCGCCACTCGGTACGACAAGACCCCGGACAGCTACCTCGCCGGCCTCCACCTGCGCGCGTCGATGATCTGGCTCAAGGACCTCACGAAAACCGCCCCTTGATCACCACTCGATACGCACCCCGGTCGCCCTCGGTGTAGAAGAGCCGCCCGAAGGCGCCCTCCTCCGTGGTGATCGCCATGGGGACGGCGGAGTGCCCGTGCTACCAGATCCGCGCCGCCACCGGCCGGGATGCCACCCCTACGAGAAGATCCTCGCCGGTGCCGCCGCCGGCGAGCCCATGGCCCACCGGGTGATCACCGGGGCCGCCCGGGCGCCGGGCACGCTGGTCGCGCAGATCGCCGATTTCGCGCTCCCGGAGAAGATCCTGCTCGCCGGGGAGGGTGTCGGGCTCATGGATGTGGCGGGGGCTCGGTGCGGGACACGATCCGCGCCCTGCGGCACCCCCAGGCGGCCCCGGTGGACCTGGAGGCCAAGATCTCCGACTTCCACGCGGAGCCGTCCTGAACTCCCGCCCTCCCTTGACATATTGACGTGATGAGTAACACGGTCCGATATGTCCGTATCTAGTGGCTTTACTCACAGCACCTTCACCGCGGGCGGCATATGCTTCACAGCATGTCCACCACTGTTGAAGCCGCCTCCGAGCGATCGGCCGCGGAGGTCAACGAGGAGATCCGGGCCCTGTGGCGCCGGTCGGGCGGGACACTGACCACCGAGCAGCGCGCGGAGTACCAGCGCCTCGTGATGGAGTGGGCCGCCGCCGCCCCGCAGCCGTCCCGGGCAGCCTGACCCGAGCGGCGGACGACCGCCATGACCATCGGGGCACCCGTGAAGGCTCGGGTGCCCCTTCTCGTGTTGGCGTGTGTGCGAGAACCCCGCTGTCAGCCCCACGTCGCCGAGTAGTACCGCTGGTAGGCCTTGCGGTCCTGCTCCGCACGGATCCAACGGGTCGCGACGAGGGCGATCAGGCTGCCCGCGATCACCAGCAGACCCGGGCCGACGTTCCGGGTGTCCGTGAGCCGGGCCAGCAGCGTCTCGCCCTCGGCGGCACCCGTCACCGGCGCGGCGGAACCGGGCGAGGCGGCGCTCGGCGCGGCACCCTGCGTGGCCGCCGCGGACGGCGCCGGTGAGGCGCCTTGGCCGCCGGCCTGCTGCGTCGACACCAGCAGCTTGACGTTCAGCGCCGCCAGCGCCTTGGTCAGCGGCTGGAAGAAGGTCGTCCCGCCCGTGGTGCAGTCCCCGCTGCCGCCCGAGGTGACGCCCAGCGCGATGCCCTCGGAGAACAGCGGGCCGCCGCTGTCGCCGGGTTCGGCGCACACGTCGGTCTGGATGAGCCCGGTGACCGTGCCCTCGGGGTAGTTCACCGTCGCGTTCAGCCCGGTGACCTGCCCGTCGTGCAGCCCGCTGGTACTGCCGCTGCGGAACACCCGCTGCCCGACGGTCGGATCGGCCACCCCGGTGATCCGTACGCCCTTGCCGCCGCCGACGGCGACCACGTCGGCGCCGTCACCGGCCTTGCCGGAGTTGTACTGCACCAGCGAGAAGTCGTTGCCGGGGAAGGTGCTGCTGACCGTCTTGCCGAGCTGCTGGTCGCCCTGGTTGTCGGCGAACCAGACGGACCCGGAGGGGCCGCAGTGACCGGCGGTGAGGATGAAGTCGGTCTGCCCGTTGGTGACGTTGAAACCGGCCGAGCAGCGACCGCCCGTCGACAGGATCGGCTGCGCGCCGTTCAGCCGCGTGGTGAAGGTGCCCTTCGTGCGCTCCATCTGCACGAAACTGCCGATACGCGTGGCCACCTGGGTCATCCGCGACCAGTCGGCCGCCGACACGGTGTGGTCGGCCTGCACCACGACCCGGTTGGTCCGGTAGTCCACCGACCAGGCGGTGCCCGCCACCCGGGGTGCCGAACGCAGCGTAGCGGCGGCCGACTTGAGCTCGTTCATGCTGTGCGGGACGAGCTTCGCCCGAGCCCCGGCCTCCCGCACCGTCCGCGCCGCCCCGGCGTCGGTCACCGCCACCACGGGCCGGCCGTCGGTGCCGATCCAGTTGCCCGCGGTCCGTGCCGTGCCGAGCCTCGCCACCAGTGCGGCGCCGGTGTCCGTGTCCGTCCCGGACGCGCTGAACGGCCTGGCGGACGCCGGGGGAGTCTCGCTCGCCATGGCCGCCTGGGCGACCATGGTGCCTCCCAGGAGGAGTCCGCCGACCGCCGCCAGCCGTGTCACTCGCCTCACGACCCGTCGTCGTGCGTGCCTCATGCCTGGCTCCCGAACCCCGAACGCGCGATGCCGTGCCGGCACCGCGGGGCCCTCCGGTCGCGAGCGCCCGACTCTGAGTACGTGGCCCGGTACGGCACCGTTCAGCCGGGCGGTGATCTTCTCGGGCCGCGTTCAGTTCTTGTGTGCCACCCCGCCGAACATGGCGACCTCCTCCGGCTCCGCCGCGTCACCGCCGTCCGGACGCCGGCGCGAGTCGGACACCACGCCCGGCTCCAGCAGCTCCAGCCCGTCGAAGAACCGGGCTACGTCCTGCGCGGTGCGCCGGGTCGGTCTCGGCGTGCCGTGCTCGTTCCAGAACGTGACCGCCTCGTCCACGTCCGGCATCGCCGGGTGGGTCACCGTGTGCGACAGCACCAGGTGACTGCCGGCCGGCAGCCGCCGTACCAAACGGTACGGATCCTCGTCGTTTCCGGGTGCAGTTGGTGGTTCCGGTCCCCGGCCGCCCGGTCGACCTCGTACTTGTCCTGCCGCCGAGCCAGTGGCCAGGGGGTTGTCGGTCACGTGGGTCAGCTCCTGGACGCCGGAGATGTGCCCCGTTTCCGCTCGTGCCTCGGCCCCCTATCTTGAGCCCCATGACCAGCATTCCGCAGGACACCCCCGGCGACCCCGACCCGCTGCGCGCCCTGAGCCTGGCGCAACTGCGCCGGCGTACGAGCATGAAGTGGCGCACCTACCCCGAGGACGTGCTGCCGCTGTGGGTGGCCGAGATGGACGTCCCGCTCGCCGCGCCGGTCGTCCGCGCCGTCACCGACGCGCTCGCCCTCGGCGACACCGGCTATCCGGCGGGCACCGCCTACGCCGAGGCACTGGCCGCCTTCGCCGCCAAGCGCTGGCACTGGGACGGGATCGCGCTCGAGCGCACGGCCATCGTCCCGGACGTGATGCTCGGAGTGGTCGAGATGCTCCGGCTGGTCACCGGGCCCGGCGATCCGGTGGTCGTCAACTCGCCGGTGTACCCGCCGTTCTACCAGTTCGTCACCCACATGGACCGCCGTGTGGTGGAGGCGCCGCTCGGCGCCGGTCTGCGCCTCGACCTCGACCTGCTGGAGAGCACCTTCCGCGGGCTCACCGCCGACGGTGGCCGGGCCGCGTTCCTGCTGTGCAGCCCGCACAACCCCACCGGCACCGTGCACACCGCCGCCGAACTCGCCGCCGTCGCGGAACTCGCCGAGCGGTACGGCGTCCGGGTCGTCGCGGACGAGATCCACGCCCCGCTCGTCGCCCCCGGTACCACCTTCGTGCCGTACCTGAGCGTGCCCGGCGCCGAGCGCGGCCTGTCGCTGATGTCCGCGTCCAAGGGGTGGAACCTGGCCGGTCTCAAGGCGGCCGTCGCCCTCGCCGGACCGGGAGCCGCCACCGACCTGGCCCGGATGCCCGAGGAGGTGAGCCACGGCCCCAGCCACATCGGCGTCATCGCCCACACCGCCGCACTGAACGAGGGCATCGGCTGGCTGGACGCCCTGCTGGCCGGCCTCGACGCCAACCGGCGCCTGCTCACGACCCTCCTGGCCGAGCACCTCCCCGCGGTACGGCCGCACCCGGGCAGGGCCACCTACCTGGCCTGGCTCGACTGCCGGGCGCTCGGCCTCGGCGACGATCCGGCGCGGGTCTTCCTCGACCGGGGCCGCGTCGCCCTCAACTCCGGCCTGCCCTTCGGCACCGGCGGCGCCGGGCACGTACGCCTGAACCTGGCGACCTCACCGGAGATCCTCACCGAGGGCGTACGGCGCATGGCGACGGCCCTCGCCTGAAGCGGCCGGGCCGGTTCCCCCGTACGCCCCCTAGACTGCGGCCCATGGACGACACGCGGCTGGACCGGCTCGGCGCCGGCAAGTACCTGCTCGTCACCAGCTACCGCAAGGACGGCAGCCCCGTGGCCACCCCGGTGTGGGTGGTCCGGGACGGGGACGCCCTGGGCGTGTGGACGGCCGCCGACAGCGGCAAGGTCAAACGGATCCGCCGCCGCGCCGACGTCCTGGCCGGCCCCTGCGACGTGCGCGGCCACCCCACCGGCGACCAGCACCCGGCCACCGCCGAGATCGCCGACGCGGCCACCACCGCCCGCTACCGCACCCTCATCGCCCGCAAGTACGGCCTCCTCGGCCGCCTCACCTTGCTGGGCAGCCGGCTGCGGCGCGGACTGGACGGCACGGTCGGGATCCGGGTGACCCTCACGCCCTGACCGGGCGCCCCCGAGGGGCTCCGAGGGGCGGCCGCCGCTCAGAGCCCCGGGCGGCTACGACGCGTCGAGCACCGTGCCGTTCATCTCCAGCCCGCCCGACTGCGGCTCACCGGTCTCCGGGTCGATCTGCCGGAACCGCACCGACTCGGCGGGCTCCGCCAGCCGGTCCTTCACCGTGGGGACGCTGACGTCGGCGGTCGTCTTCCCGGGCGGGATGTCCACCCACAGGTAGAGACCGCCCTCCAGCTTGGACAGGGGCCGCTCCGGGTCCGGCGACGCGCCGGTGGTGTCGCGCAGCCAGCGCGCCGGCACGTCCTTGGTCGACAGCTCCGGACCGGTCACCGGGGCGGCCATGAAGACCGTGCCCATGCCCACGTCCACGGCCTCGGACAGCGACACCCGCCAGGTCAGGGTCTTCCCCTCGGTGACCCGGTCGGCGACCGGGGTGACGGTCACCTTGGGCGCCGGGTCGTCGTCGTGCACGGTGATCCCGCCCCGGTAGGAACCGACGACCGCGCCCCGCACGGCCTTGACGAGGATGTCGTACGACACGTCGACGCCGTAGCGCGTGTTGCCCTTCACCTCGACCGGTACGTCGATGTCGTGGCTGCCCGGACGCACGGTGACCAGCCGGTTCTTCGCCCGCCCGGTGGCCGGGTCGATCACGTACACCCGGACCTGTCCGCTGCCGTGCCCGGACACCTCGACCGGCACCCGGTAGGTGCGCACACCGGAGTCGCCCTCGTCGACGGTCGTCCGGCCGACGTCCACCCGCGGCAGGGCGGCCGCCCGCGCCGCAGGCAGCCCCGGCCGCCAGCCCCACGCGTCCATCAGCCAGGCCCGCCCGGAACGCGAACGGGGGGTCAGCTCCAGCGACTTGACGTGCCGCAGGTCGAGGTGCGCCCGGCCGGCCGCCGTCAGCGGCAGCCGGATCTCACGGGCCCAGTAGGAGGCGGTGCGCTCGCTGCCGGGCAGCCCGTCGACCGTGACCCGGCCGAGGACCGCACGGCGGCCCGAGGCGTCGGTGACGGCCACGTCCAGGCGCGTGCCCCGGGAGTTCGGCGGCACGAACAGCCGCAGCGCCAGCGCCTTGGCGCCGGACAGCGACTGCGGCTCCTTGGCGCGCACCCGCGCCGCGGCGCCGGCCCGCGTCCAGTGCAGCGCGACCGCGTGCCGGCCGGCCTCGGGCTCCGTCTCCCACTGCGCGAAGTGCGGTGAGGCGCCCTTGGCGCCCTGGTTCAGGCACGCCCGGGCCGGAGAGGAGTCCACCGCCGAGCACAGCCGCGCGCCGGTCACGGACACCCCGCCGTCCGGCAGGAACCCGGCGCCCCGGCGACCGCCCACGGCGTGCGTGAGGACCCGCGCCGGGTCCGCCGACGGCGCCCGCTTCCCGGAGCCGTCCAGCAGCGGCCGGACCCGGTCGTCACCGGCGAGGAAGAGCCGCGCGGCGGCCGCGATGTAGGTCGAGCCGGCCCGGTGCTGCTGGTTCGCGGTCAGCCGGGTGGCGGCGTGCTTGCCGCACACCGGGTCGTGGTGCTGCGAGTCGTCGAAGAAGTCGTCCTCGGCGGGCGCGGCGGCCTGTCCGGGGGTCCACTCGGAGTTGAAGAAGTTGTGGTTGGCCCCGATGACGTACACGGCGCTGTGCAGGGCGGTGCCGCGGCTGACGGCGCGCGTGCCGTCGACGTACACCTCGCCCTGCAGGTCGGAGACGTCACCGTCGCAGCCGGGCAGGATCGTCGCCGACGGCACGTCGGGCACCGGGTTCTGGCCGAAGACCGTGGGGCCGATGAGGACCAGGCCGCGGATGGTCCAGCGCACCGGGCCGTGGTACCCGTCCTGCGCGGCGGGCGGCGGATACAGGCTGTCCAGCGCCGCCCGGTTCACCCCCTCGCCGCCCCGCGAGTGCCCGACCAGCAGGACGCGGGACAGGTCGGCGCGGGGCGCGTTCCGCACGACCGCGGGGGCGGTCCCGGGATGCGCGGACCAGTCGGCCCAGCGGGCCAGGTGCAGCCGGACCAGCGAGGAGCGGGCCTGCGCGCCGCCGTCCTCGGCCGCCCAGTCCTGCCCGTTGATGCCGTTCGCGGAGATCGACACGGTCACATAGCCCTGGGAGGCCAGCAACCGCTGGTCGCGCAGGTAGCCGCGGTGGCTGGGCACCGCCTTGGTGCCGGCCGGGCAGGGCCAGTCACCGGTGATGTCGTTGCCCTTGTAGCAGGTGGCGTGGCGGCCGTGCAGGAACAGCGCGAGCGGACGCGGTCCGCGCGCACCGGTGGGGGCCACCACCACCGCCCGCATCTCCACCGGGGCGGAGAAGCCCGGCAGGCGCACCGACTCGAGCCGGTACTCACCGGTTCTGGTGTGGTAGCGCCCGGCCTTGCCCGGATCCGCGCCGTTCGCCGGCAGCGGGGCGGGCGGCTGGACGGCCGGGCCCGCGGAAGCGGTCGCTGCCCTGGTGTCCAACCGGCGTCCGGCCGACCACACTTGCAGGTCCCGCAGCGTGCCGGTGCGCGGTCCGTCGAGCCGCAGCCGGAAGGTGTGCCCGTCCGTGCCGGGCCGGGGAACTCCCAACAGCCGTCCGTCGGCGCGGAACTCCACGCGTGCGTCGCCCATGGGCACCGCGCGGTCCGAGCGCCACACCAGCTGCGGCGCCGCCCGCCCGCCGCCGATCGTCCAGCCCGGCGGCAGTGTCCTGTCGGCCGTGGCACTCGATGCCCGTACGGCTGACGGTGGTTGCCCCTGTGCGACTGCCGCCCCTGGGGAGCCTCCCGCCACCGCGAGCAACGCGGTGGCGGTGACCCATATGTGCCGGGCACGGACCACAGTTCCTCCTCGAACCCCGACCTCGGGCGTCCCGGCGGTCCCGGGCGCCCCTCGCCCCCCGGAGGACGGAGAGGAGACCCTGTGGGTTGCCTGTGCAGGAGAAGTGGTGGATCACGCCGTGCCTTATCGGCCAACGGGCGGTGCGGAGAAGCTCTTTGACCTCAGGTCCAGGCCCGGTACGGCTCGTCGAGAAGCTGGAAGACCGGCTCGCCGCGCACCGGGTCCTTGGCCGTGGACAGCCGCACCCGGTCGCCGCTGTGGATGCCGACGGGCGGCCCCATCACCCGGCCCCGGACGACGAACCCCTCGGCCATCTCGATCAGGGACACGTTGCGCGCCGCCGGGGTGTTGCGGTGCACCACGGTGGAGTGGCGCACCGTGCCGACGCCCTCGCTGCGTTCCGTGCGCAGATCGCTGCCCTGGCACACCGGACACAGGAGCCGGTGGTACATGGCGGTGCCGCACCAGGTGCAGCGCTGGAAGTGGATGGCGTCCCTGGAGTCCGCGGCCTGGGGTTCGAGCACACCCGTCGCGGAGCCGGCCGCCGGATGCGAGACGCTTGCTGAGTGGTGGTACACGCTGGTCAACTCCCTGCGCTCGGCCGGAATCCGGCGTGCGCGGGGGGAACCGTGCACGCCTGTGCGCGGTTGCCGTGCCACCGTGCACGACCGACAGGGTATGGCACTGAGTGTCACACGTAAAGGCACTCCGTACCCCGAATTCGTGGAGACCTCGTGGACGGCCGGGCCCGGGGCGGCGCCGCCTCAGGCCCGGCCGAGCGCCGATTCGAGTTCCTGCACCACCCGCCACAGCGGTGCGTCGCGGCGCGTGACCAGCACGACGACGTCCTCGGGAGCCTCGGACCACTCGCTCCCGGGCGCCGGCGCCGACCGGACCGGCGCCGGCCGGGCGAACGCGGCCTGCACACAGCCGAGGGCGTGGTCGACCGATGCGTCCGCGTCGCCCTTGCCGTCCGAACGCAGCCAGGAGCGCAGGGCGTTGTTGTGCGCCGCCACCACCGCGGCCGCGATCACGTCGGCCCGCAGCGTCCCGTCGGGCCGCCCGGCGAACCGCGCGCGCAGGTACTCGGCGAGCGCGCGCTCGTAGCGCCACACCACCGACAGCTCGTAGGCGCGCAGCCCCGGCACCTGCTTGGTGAGCCGGTAGCGCTGCACAGAGAACGTCGGGTTCTCCGCGTACATCCGCAGCACCAGCCGGGCCGCGTCGCAGACCCGGCGCACCGGCTCGTCCTCCTCGTCGCTCGCCGCGAGGAACGCGGTCATGTCGGCGAGGCAGCGCTCGTGGTCGGGAAAGACCACGTCCTCCTTGGAGGGGAAGTAGCGGAAGAAGGAGCGCCGGCCCACCCCGGCCAGCGTCACGATGTCGTCCACCGTGGTCTGCTCGTACCCGCGTTCCAGGAAGAGCCGGAAGGCCGCCGCGACCAGGGCGTCCCGCATCGGCGGCTTCGCGGCCGGCGCCGCGCTGCTGGAGCTCATGAACGGGAACGTAGCACCCGGCGGGCCTTCATGACACTCAGTGCAGCAAGTGGCCGCCCAGTGGGGAACTGAGTGCTCTGACGTTAACCCGTTCGTGCTCTGACGTAACCTTTCTCCATCATCGTCGCTCCCGGCCGCCGTGCCGAGGCCGGCCCTGCCCGAGGAGACCCCGCATGCCCGCCGCCCGCCCCCGCCTGCTCTACGTCACGGACCTGGCGTACCAGGCCCGCGGGCGCCGCTACTGCGACGAGGACATCCTGCTCAGCGCCCGGCTGCGCGAGCATTTCGACCTGGCCCTCTGCCACCCGCAGGACGCCGCCGCCCTGATGGACGGCTACGACGCCGTCGTCGTCCGCAACAGCGGGCCGGTGCTCGGCTACCAGAGGGCGTACGACGCCTTCCGCGCCCGTGCGCTCGCCACCGGCATCCCGGTGTACAACCCGCTCACCGGCCGGGCCGACATGGCCGGCAAGCAGTACCTGCTCGACCTGAGCGACGCCGGTTACCCCGTCATCCCCACCGTCGATCGGGTCGGCGACCTGCACCGGCTGCCGGCCGCCGAGCGATACGTGGTCAAGCCCAAGCTGGGCGCGGACTCGCTCGGTCTGCGGATCCTGCCCGCCGGACGGCTCACCGGCCTCGCCGACGGCGCCGTGCTCATCCAGCCCTGCGTCGACTTCGCCTACGAGGTCTCCTTCTACTTCGTCGACGACGACTTCCAGTACGCCCTCCACGCACCCGACCCCGGGCGCCGCTGGGAGCTCGAGCCGTACGCGGCCACCGCCGCCGACCTCGAGTTCGCCCGCCGCTTCGTCGACTGGAACGGCCTCGGCCACGGCATCCAGCGCGTGGACGCCTGCCGCGCGCCGGACGGCGAACTGCTGCTGGTCGAGCTGGAGGACCTCAACCCCTACCTGTCCCTGGACGCCCTCCCGGAGGACGCCCGGGACGCCTTCGTCACCGCGCTGACGGCTTCCCTGAGCCGCTTCGTGCACGGGGCGCGCGTCCCGGCCTGAGCTCCCGGCCCCGCCCTCCGGCCTGAACGGGTCCGCTCCTCCCGCCGTATCTCAGCACGGGACCGCGCATTCCCGTACGTGGACGGAAAGGGGAGCAGGGTGCCGACACCGACCGACCCCGAACAGCCGCCCGCCGGACCGGTCCTGGAACCCGTCCGCGTCCAGCGGCTGCGCCGTTTCGACGCCCTCGCCGAGCTGATGCGGGAGATGCGCCCGGAGCCGGAGACGTACGAGTCCTTCGGCCCCGCACCCCGGCCGGGCACGGCCTCCGCCCGGACCCTGCGCGCCGAGGACGAGACCCAGGAACTTCCCCCCCACCCGGGCGGCGGCCACCCCGCCGGCTCCGGCGTCCCCGGCCGCGGCCTGCGCCGGGCCGCCGTCGTCGTGGCCGTCGGCGCGGCCGCGCTCGTCGGCTTCGCCGGCGCCCTGCTGCTGCCCGCCGGCCACCCCGCCACCGCGACCGCACGGCCCGTCCACCCCGCCACGCCGTCCCCGGCCACCACCGCGCCGGCCACCAACGCGCCGGCCGCACCCGACACCACCCCCGCCGACGACCCCGACGGCCCCGGCACCCTGCGCCAGGGCGACACCGGCCCCCAGGTCACCGACCTGCAGCGCCGCTTACTGAGCATCCCCGACGTCTACCGCGACGGCTCCCTCAGCGGCACCTACGACGCGGTCCTCACCGAGGCCGTGGCCCGCTTCCAGCTCTGGTACGGCATCAGCGGCGACGAGACCGGCGTCTACGGCGACGACACCCGGCGCGCCCTGGAGTCCCGGACCGGCACGGGCACCGGCGGCTGACCCCGCCGGAGTGTTGGGCTCCGCCTCCCGTGGCACTCTGAGGGTGCGATGACGGCGCGGACGGGAGCGGAGCGGCATGGCGGACGTGGGTGGCTTCTTCGACCGGCTGGACCCGGACATGTGCCTGGTGACGGCCGTGGCTGCCGGTGAACGGGCCGGCTGTCTGGTGGGCTTCGCCTCGCAGTGCTCGATCCAGCCGCAGCGGTACGCGGTGTGGCTGTCCAAGGCCAACCGCACCTACCGGGTGGCCCGGGCCGCGCACTGCCTCGCCGTCCACCTGCTCACCCGGGAGCAGCGCGGCCTCGCCGAGCTCTTCGGCGGGGAGACCGGCGACGACGTCGACAAATTCGCGCAGGTGCAGTGGCAGGAAGGACACGGCGGGGCGGCCGTCCTGACGGGTGCGGCGGCCTGGTTCGTCGGCACCATCCTGCACCGCACCGACGGCGGCGACCACGTCGGTTTCGTCCTCGACCCGGTGCAGTGGGGCGCGGGCCCCGACGGGCCGCTGCTACGGCTGTCCGACGCGCTGCCGATCGACGCCGGTCACCCGGTGGACTGACCCGCTCCCGGACGCCGGTCATCGGCTGGTAAAAACGGTCGCACACCGTCCGGCAGGCCCCACCATGGGCAGTCACCCAGCGGCCCGCCGCCGGGCGCACCTCGCACCACGAACGAAGGCCACGCCGATGACCGGCTCCCGCATCCCGGGCCTGCTAGTGCCCGCCGTGTTCCTGCTGGCCCTGGCCGTCGGCCTGTGCTGGTACTGGCGGCACCGCGACGACGACTGACCACGTGGGGGCGGCCGGCGGGGGAGCGCTACTCGTCGCCCAGCGGCACCCGGATGTCCAGCACGCACACGTCGTCCCGCCGCTCCTCGGCGAGCATCGCGTCGAGCAGCGCCTCCAGGGACCCCGACGGACCGCAGGCGTGCGCACGGACGGCGTCGGCCAGCCGGGCGAACCCCGTGTCCAGCCCCTCGCCGGGGCGCTCCATCAGGCCGTCGGTGTACAGCAGCACCCGGTCCCCGGGCACCAGCGGCAGCTCGGCCGACTCGTACAGCGGGTTGGCGCTGGCGCCGAGGAGCATGCCGCCGGGGCGCTCCAGGAAGTGCACCTCGCCGTCGCGGACCAGCAGCGGCGGCGGATGCCCGGCCTGGGCCCAGGCCAGGACGTGGGCGGCGGGGTCGTAGCGGGCCAGCACCATGGTGGCGGTGCACTGGCTGTCCCGGGAGTGCAGCAGCAGCTGGTTCAGCCGGGCGAGGGCTCCGGTCAGTGAGGACCCGGTGCTGACCATGCCCTTGGCGGTGAACCGGAGCTGGGCCATCGTCGCCACCGCCCCGATGCCGTGACCCGCCACGTCACCGACCACGAACAACGCGTCGTCGTTGGGCAGTTCGATGGCGCTGAACCAGTCGCCGCCGACGTGGATGCCCGACTGGGCGGGCAGATAGGCGACGTCCACGCGCAGCCCCGCCAGCCGCACCGGCTTGTTGGGCAGCGGCAGCAGCGCGTGCTGCAGCCGGGCGGCCAGCGCCCGCTCGGCCTGCAGGATCCCGCGCTGCAGCAGGACCGCGCGCTCGCTCTCCACCAGGGCCAGTTCGGCACTGCGCTGCGCGGTGAGGTCCTGCACGAAGCCGTGCACCTCGGCGGGGGTGCCGTCCGGCTCGGTCACCGCCTCGGCGACGAACCTGAGATGCCGCACGCCCTCGGTGGTGGGGATCCGGAACGGCACGTCGAACGGGCGCGCGTGCTGGACGAGTTCGGCGACGGCGTGGGCCAGGGCGCCGGCGTCCTCGGGCAGTACCAGGTCGGGCAGCTCCTCCAGCCGGACCGGTCCGCGGGCGGCGTCGCGGCCGAGCACCGTGTACGCCTGCGCGGACCAGGTGATCTCCTGGGTGACCAGGTTCCAGTTGGCCCAGCCGAGGTTGCCGAGCCGCTGGACGTCGGCCAGCCGCTGCTCCTGGCGCTCCACGGGGTCGTGCCGCAGCCAGGTCACCAGCAGCCCGGCGCCGAGCGGGGCGGCGCGCACCGAGTAGGTGGCGGTCACGGGCACGCCGTCGGCGACGTCCTGGTAGGCGAACGGCTCGCTCTCGAACGGCGCTCCGGTGGCCAGCGCGTCCAGGTAGCCGTGCCAGAGCGGTTCGCCCGCGACGGTCGGGTAGCTCTCCAGAATGTGCTTGCCGATCATGTCCCGCCCGGCGCGGCCGAACACGTCGACCGCCTCGGGGGTGGCCGCGTCGATGCGGTAGTCCTCCACCTCACCGGAGGGGGAGCGCAGCGGGCTCAGCAGGACCGTCGCGCCCGGCAGGGCGTCGAGCACGGCCTGCACGGTCTGGGCGATGCCGTCCTCGGAGCCCTCCTGCGGGACGTCGAAGGCGCGCAGCCGACCCGCGCACAGCCGGGCGACGGCCCGCAGCAGCTCGCGCTCGCGCGGGGTGAACGTCCCGTCCTGACGGCGCAGCACCCCGAGCGTGGCGTGCGCCGTGGCACCGGGCGGCACGGGCACCCAGGCCCGCGTCGCCCACCGCCCGGGCGGCTCCCCGATCCGCAGGTGGTGCCCTTCCGCGGCCGGGTCCTCCAGCCAGCAGGGCTCCCCGGTCTCCAGGGTCTCCAGCGGGGCGACGCCGCCCACCGGCGGCACGCGGCGCCACTGTGCGGCGAGGGCCGCGTCCAGCCCGGCATGCCCGATCAGCTCGAGCCCCCCGTCGGGCAGCCGCCGGTAGAGCATCACGGCATCCGCGCCGGCCTCGGGCCCCAGGTGGTCCAGCAGGCACCCGGCCAGCCCCTGCGGGGAGTCGACGCGGACCAGGTCCCGGCCCAGATGGGCGAGGACGTCCGCGATGTCGCCGGTACGGGCGGACGCGGGCTCCCAGACGGCGGCGGACGCCGCGTCCGCCTCGGGGGACTGCAGGCCGGCCGCGGCGATCTGCTGTTCCGACGGCAGCAGGGCGCCCAGGGTGAGCCAGCACTCCTCCAACAGCGTGCGGCCACCGTCCTTGGCGCGCTGCTGCAGTTCCTCGTGCGCGCTGTCGGGGGAGCATCCGGTGGTCGCCATCAGGGCGCCCTTGGCCCGCTCCAGCACGGCCGAGACCGCGGCCAGGTCCCGCAGCCGCTCCATCTCGGCACGCTGCCGGGCCACGACCTTGGCCAGCGCCGCCACGTCCGCACCGGCGCCGGGTTCCGCAGGAGACGCGGGCTCACTCGTCACGCGTTGAGCATCGCACAACTCGCGGCCTTCGATCACTCGCCTACGGGGACCGGTTCCCCGGGGTTTCCACAGAACGCCGGGGGTGTGAGGGCGCGAGCGGCGGACCGGTGGCGGGTGGGGGGGCTGGTTCACGCCGGGGCGCACGGAGAGCCACGTGCGCGGTGGCGGGGGCCCGACTCCCGCACCGGCTCGGAGCGGGGAGGCGAGGCGGGTGTCGTGCAGGGGCTCCTGCCTGCCGCGCGTGGCCCGCCAAGTGCCGGGGCCGGCCCCTCAGGAACCCCCGCGCCTCCCCCGGTCCGCCGTGGGCGTCAGCGGGCGTGGCCGCGGGCTGCCAGGGCCTCGCTGACCGCGCGGACGCTGCGGGCGATGTGCTGAAGCTGCATCACCTCGGCCGCGTACAGCTTGATCGTGTGCTCGATGACCGACTCGGGCAGCCCCAGGACCGGCAGCTCGGCGCGGGCGGTCTGCAGGGCGGTCCTGGCCACCCGGATCTCCTGCTGGACCTGTATCTGCGCGTGCCGGGCCAGCAGCACGGGGTGCCGGATCAGCGCCGGGTAACTCGCGTAGCGCGCCGGGATCAGGTCGCGCAGCCACTTGGCCGCCGAGCGTTCCCAGTCGTAGCTGCCGGGCATCTTGACCTGGCAGGGCCAGTCGGGGCTCATGCGCGTGGTGGTCAGGGGCATGGTCTTCGCTTCCGGTGTGCGGCGTCGTGAGGGTGGTCCGACGGTGTGGGGCGGCCCCGGCCTAGGGGATGGCCGGGGCCGCCACGGGCGCGTCGCCGAGGCGGTGCGCCACCGAACACCCGGGGCGCCGACGTGGGTAGGGGACGGCGGCTTGGGGTGTTCGTGCGGGGGCCCCGGACGTCGGGAACCGGCGCGTTGAGCGGGCTTGCTGGCGCATGGGCGGTTCGTCGACTTTCTCGGGGCGGTGGTGCGAGCGGTGAGTCCGCGGGCGGAACGCCCCGGGGTGGGCCGGGTGCGATCCGTGAGCAGTATTTATATATGCCGTCCGCTTTGCAAGACGTATGAAAACATTCATGCGCGATCTGCGGTGAATGATCCACCTACGGTGAAAGATCTCCGTTTGGGGCCGGTGTGGCCGGAGGATCTGCGGGGACACGCCCGGCCCCGCCGCACAATTCAGTCCTTGAGGAAGAACTGCTGCTGATCGGCCACTTGTTCGTACTTCTCCAGCCGGGCCTGCGTCCGTTCCGGATCCGCGTCCGTCATCGCCTGCAGCAGCGCCGCCGCCATCAGACCGGGCGCCCCGTAGGAGTCGAAGACCAGGCGGGAGCCGGTGCCGGTGGCGAAGATGACGTCGGCCTCGTCGGCCAGCGGTCCGAGCGCCAGATCGGTGATCAGCGCGACCTTCAGCCCCGCCTCCCGCGCCACGCGCAGCGCCGTCAGCGTCTCCTGCGCGTGCCGGGGCATCGCGAACGCCAGCACCCAGGTGCCACCCGCCTCGCGGGACTGCAGCAGCGCGTCGTACGCCACGCTGCCGCCCCGCGTCACCAGCCGTACGTCGGGATGGATCCGGCGGGCCGCATAGCCGAAGTACTCGGCCAGCGACACGGAGATGCGCAGCCCCAGCACCGTCAGCGGGGTCGAGCGGGACAGCGCGCGCCCGACCCGGATCACCCGGTCGGGGTCGGCGAAGTCGCGGCGCAGGTTCTCCAGGTTCTGGATCTCCGCGTCGACCGCCGCCTGGAGCTCGTTGGCCCGGTCCTCCTCCCCGGGCCCCCCGGCCAGCGTGCTGAGCGCGATCGACTGCAGCTTCTCCCGCAGCGCCGGGTAACCGCTGAAGCCGACCGCGGCGGCGAAGCGCGTCACGGAGGGCTGGCTGACGCCGACGCGGTCCGCGAGCTCGGTGATCGACAGGAACGCCGCCTCGGTGATGTGCTCGATCAGGTACTGCGCGACACGGCGCTGCCCCGGGGACAGCCGGGGCCCGTCGAACAGCTCCCTGAGCTGGGAGGTCGGCGCGGCCCCGCCCTCCGGCGCGGTCTTGCCGGACGTGATCGCTGACGCCTGGGCGCGTGCCTGCTGCGGCGAGGACACCGGGCGGCCTCCTTTGTCTCCCACGAGCACTCAACATAGCTCACCCGCCGCGCCGAACAGGGACGATGACCGTCCGCAGCTCACCGTCGGTACAGCGTGACCGAGTGCCCCACCTCGTCCACCGGACGACTGGAACGGATCAGTTCGGCCAGCCGGCCGCGCGCCTTCGCTGCCGCCGAGTCCGACACCACCAGGAGCCCGTGCACCCGCTCGGCCGGCACCCTGCGCGGGTCGGACGCCCGGATCCCGTAGTACGACGGCACGCCGCTGCCCTTGTAGACCAGCCACACCCGCTCGCCCGGGTACCGCTGCCGCAGCCGGTCGGCGAGGCGGCCCAGGTCCTGGCCCCAGTCCACGTTGGAGTCGTGCAGCAGCCGGTGGGTGTTCCCCGGACCGCCGAACGCCTCGTTGGCGTACGGCAGGTAGTACGGGAAGGTGCGCAGTGAACTCACCGCCACGAACGCCACCAGCAGCCCCATCACCACGCCCGCCCACCGCCACCGCACGCGCGACACGCAGCCTCCGGCGACCGCGAGGAACATCGGCACGAACAGGGCGTACCGCGTGCCGAAGTCCCGCGAGCCCGTCATGGCCGCCGCCAGCAGCACCGCGGGCGGCAGCAGCAGGTACGGCGCGGCGGGCCGCAGCCGGCGCACCGCGAGCACCGCGACGGCACCGGCCGCGCCCAGGACGAGCAGCCCGAGCGGTGTCTTCACCAGCAGCGCGGCCGGCAGGTAGTACCAGAGCGAGCCGGTGTACAGGTGCCCGAAGAGGTACCCCTGCCAGGGGTGGTCCTCCAGGCCGAACTGCACCCGCATCCCGGCCCGGTACGCGGGCGGCAGCGGCAGCAGATCCGTCAGCCGGCCCCGCAGCCCGTGCAGGGCCGGCACGGGCTCGGCGGGCGCGAACCGCAACCGGGGGTCGACCGCCAGATACGCGGCCCACACGACGGCGACCGCCACGACGGCCACGACCGCCGCCCCGGCCAGTCCGGCGAGCACCTTGCGGCGGCGTCCGGCCCCCCACAGGGACACCACGGCCAGCAGCATCACCACCGGTACGGCCGGGAGCGCGTTCATCTTCACCGCCACCGCCGCTCCCAGCGCCGCACCGGCGAGCGGCAGGTACAGCCGGGGCCGGTGCCGCGCCCGCCGCACGAGCCAGACCGACGTCAGCCCGAAGCCGGCCGCCGGTACGTCCAGCGTGGCCAGCGAGCCGTGCGCGATCACATCGGGGGAGAAGGCATAGAGGGCCGATGCCGCCAGCCCTCCCACCGTGCCCGCCACGTCGCGCGCGAACGCGAACACCACCAGCCCGAACAGCAGGGTCAGCGCGATCACCGGCAGCCGCGCCCACAGCATCAGCCGCCAGGGGGCGTTGCCCGACTCGTACAGCAGATGCCGGCCCACGTCGCCCTGGGTGCCGGTGTACGAGGGGTCGTAGCGCGGGCCGGCCACCGCCACACCGGTCTCGATCAGCAGCTTGCCGAGGGGCGGGTGCTCGGGGTTGTACCGGATCCGGTGCTCGTGCAGGTAGTCGGTCGCGGTGGCCACGTACACCGGTTCGTCGATGGTCGGCGTCTGCTGGACGGCCGTCGTCACCATCGCCACCGCCATCTGCGCCAGCAACAGCCCCACCAGAACCGGCACCGCCCACCGCCGCCGGCGGCGCAGCGCGGTGCGCACCCGGGCCGGGACGGAGTCCGGACCCGGAGTCGCCGGTGCGCCACCGCCCGCACCCCCACAGGCGTGGTCCGGCTCGGGAGTCCGGACCACCCCGGTCGACTGCTGTTCGCGTGCCATCGTCCGTCCCGCGGTGCCACCGCTCCGTGCGGTGGCGGGAGCGGACCGGGGCCCGGTCGGGGCCTTCGGTCACGTCGCTCCCGCCACCGGGAACGTCACCGCCGCACGAGTCGTACCGACAGACCTTCTGCCGTGTACACGGGTACGGCCCGCAGCCCGCCGGAGTTCACCTCCACGCGGGTGAACTGACCGCACAGCCGGGGCACCTCGAGCACCGGCACGGTACTGCCCGGCGCCGGCGGCCGCTCGGTGTCGACACGCAGCGAGAGCACGGCCGAGCGGCCCAGCACCGCGAGGTGCTCGACCGTCAGCGGTGCCTTCCCGCCCGCCCGCAGGGTGACCTCGAGGGTGCCCGCGTCCTGGGCGTAGCCGCCGCGCACCCGCAGCCGCTCCGGCACGCGCAGGGTGCCGCCCGACACACGCACGTCACCGTGGCCGAGCGCGTCCTCGGAGCCCGCGATCAGCGTGCCGTCGGCCAGCACCGTGCCGCCGGTGTGGCGGTTGCGGCCGGTCAGGGTCAGCGCGCCGGTGCCCCGCTTGGTCAGGCCGCCCCGCCCGTCGATGTCGTTGCGCCAGGCGTCGGACGCCGAGAAGCCGCCGGCCGCCGCGTCCAGGGTGACCGTGACGTCGGTGTCGAAGGCTCCGTAGCCGTCGGCCGCCGCGAACAGGTTCAGCCGGCCCCACTGCTCGAACCCGTCGAGCAGCACGTACCCCGAGGGCAGGGCGGTGGTGCGCAGCACCTCGCGCCGCTGGGCGGCGTCCAGGTACGGCAGCCGCGTCTCCAGCAGCACCTCGGCGCCCTTCGGCACGGTCAGCGGCAGGTCGCGGCCCTGCCGGGTGAGCGCGTACGTCATCCGGGGCCGCACCGCGCGGGCGTTGGCCGCCCGGTCGCCGTAGGGGTCGTCGGACGGGTGCGCGTAGGCGTACAGCGTGTCGGCGGTGGTGCCGGTCTGCGCGGTGAAGTAGGCGAGGGCCTGGGCGCGGGCCGCCGCCTTCAGAGCGGCGTTGGCCGGGTCGGCGAGGGTGGCCGCCGCCAGCGCGGTGGCCATGATCCGGCCGCCGATGACGTCGACGGTGTGGTGCATGCCCGCCACGATCCGGGTGTGGCTCAACTCGAAGGCGCGGGTCACCAGCTCCTGGAACCGCTCCGGCACCGCGTACGCGTACGCCAGCGCCGCCAGGTGGAAGGCGTTGGTGTGGCCGCTCGGGAAGCCCCCGTCGTCGGTCGCGGAGGTGCCGCGCTGGCGCAACAACTGGGGGGCGACGACCACGGGGGAGTCGTACACGGGGTAGCCGAACGCGTCGGTCCGCCCGGTGTCGACGACCTCGCTGTCCTCGTTCAGGCGCCAGGGACGCGGGTACTGATAGCCGTACTTGGCCGGGTTGCCGGAGGCGAAGGGCCCGCGCACGGTGTCGACCAGCTCGGCGACCTTGCCCAGCGCGGAGTCGTGGGAGCCCGCGCCGAGAGCCGAGCCGGCCGGGGCGTCCGCCGGCAGGGTGTCACTGATCGCCGTCGGCGGAGTGCCGTCGGGCGCGCTCGTGATCGAGGTGACCGCCTTGGCGCCCGACCGGTACGGCCCGGCCAGCGGGCCGAGACCGGCGATCATGGCGTAGCTCTGGTGCTGGCGGTCGTAGACGAACGCCTCCTTCGCCTCGGCGTCCGTGCGCTCGGCGGTGGTGCGGGCGCAGTAGCGCATGTCGGCGCGCAGCACCTCGGGACGCAGCGGGGCGCCGGTGTTCCAGGCGGAGCCGGTCTTCCACACCTGGGCGAAGCCGCCGAGGACCCGGACGACCGCGTTGGTCTCCGGGGTGAGGTTGGCGGCGATGTTGCTCCGGTAGTCGTCGACGAACGCGGCGGGTGCGGTCGCGGCCTTCGCGTCGGCCGCGGACAGCCAGGCGGCGAAGGTGGGAGCGGCCAGCACGCCGGCCGAGGCGCCCAGCGAGGTCTTCAGGAAGCCGCGCCGGCCCGGGGCGGTGGCGTGGTCCGGCGAGTCGGTGCGGTGCCCGGCGAGTGACGGCATGCGTGTGCCTCTCTTCAGTTCTTCGGCCGTGCGGCCGGCGTGGTGGGAGGTGGCGTGCGTGTTCCGTGCTGCTCGTGGCCGGCCCGTGCGGCCAGCCACGTCGATCCGATCCGTACGAGCGAAGATCTACGGCCGGGCCCTGTCCCCTCCGCGAGGGAACGGCGGCCGCGGGTCGTCCTGCGGGTGAACGGGGGCTGACCCGTCGTCAGTGCGCCGTCTCGGCGGCCCGGCGACCGCCCATGCTGTCGTAGAAGGGCGTGCCGGGAGAGATGTCCGAGGGTTTCACCGGGCGGTCGGTCGCGGCGGACGCGTAGAGGGCGGCCACCAGCGCGAGAGTGCGCCGGGACTCGTCGAGCGGCACGGGCGGCGGGGTGCCGTCGCGCAGGGAGGACAGCACCTTCGCGAACTGGGCCCAGTGCCCGCTGCGGGAGTTCCGCGCGGCCGCGCCGTGCCCGGCGCCGGTCAGGCCGGCCTGCCACGCGGCGAGCACGTCCTCGTGCCCGGGTGCCGGCGTCACACGCCAGTCCTCGTCCCGGTATCCGTACAGATGCGTCACCTCCACGGTGGCGTGCTCGAAGTCGTACCGCAGGTACGACTCCTGACGCGGCGAGAGGGCGCTGTTCACCACGGAGGCCACGGCGCCGTTCGCGAACGTCACATGCGCCAGTGAGACGTCCTCGGTCTCCGTGCGGCGGGCCTGCGTCCTGGTGACGGCCCGCACCTCGGTCCACTCGTCGAGCAGGTCCAGCATCATGTCCATCTGGTGGATGCCAAGGCCCATCGTCGGTCCGCCGCCCTCCGTGTCCCACCGGCCGCGCCAGGGCACGTCGAAGTAGGTCTGGTCACGGAACCAGGTGGTGTGGCAGACCGCCAGCAGCGGGCGGCCCAGCAGGCCGGAGTCCATCAGGGCCTTGAGCCGTTCCTGGCCCCGGCCGAAGCGGTGCTGGAACACGGTCGCGAACCACGGCGGGTCGCTGACGGCGGCGGCGATCTCGTCGAGTTCGCGCAGCGACAGCGCGGGTGGCTTCTCCACCAGCACGCTGGCCCCGGCGCGCAGACAGGCCAGTGCCTGGTCGCGGTGGTGGCCGGGTGGCGTGCACAGGTACACCAGGTCGGGGCGGGAGCGGGCCAGCAGCTCGTCGAGGTCGTCGTAGCCGGCCGGTGCACCGTGCTTGTCCAGGAAGGCGTCCAGCCGGGTCCGGTCGGTGTCCGCAGCAGCCACGATCTTGGTGGGGACGGGGCCGGACGACACGAGCGCGGCCGCGTGGTCCATGGCGACATCGCCGGTTCCCACCACCGCAATCCGTATCATTTCGTCCATTACTCGCGCTCCATCCTGGTTCGGCTGGTGGTGGGCAGGCGGGCTGTCCCGCTGCCGGCGGCGGGACAGCCCGGTGGCGTCCGGGCGCTGCGAGGCCGGCGGAATCACGCGAGGTACGTCGCGGTCCGGGCGTGTTCGATCGTCAGCGCGCTCACGCCGGTGATCGCCGCGTCGAAACCGAGTTCGCTCACCGCTATCCGCGGCACCCAGGGGATCCGGCCGACGAGGCGCTTGGTCAGCTGCTCCGCGGACTCCTCGCTGTACTGCGCGAACGCGCCGGCGAGCACGATGACCTGGGGCGAGAGCACGACCGAGGTGGCGACGAGGGCGAGGGCGATCGAGTCGAAGAACTCGTCGCGGGCCCGCGCGGCCTCGCCGTCGCCCGCCCGGCAGCAGGCCATCATCGCGCGGAACGCGGGGCCGATGCGCCTGCCGTGCAGGCCCTCCCGCGCGGCGAACGGCAGCACCTGGGCCGCCAGGCTCGACTCGACGTCGCCCTGTTCGGTGAAGTAGCGGGTGAACGACGCGCTGGAGGTCAGCAGGAATCCGATCTCACCCGCGGCCGACCGGTGCCCCCGGTAGAGGTGCCCCTCGTTGATGATCCCGGCGCTGAGTCTGGCACCGAGCACGAGCGCGACGGCACTCTGCGCGTTCGCGAGGGCGCCGCCGGTCCACTCGCCGTAGGCCGTGGCGTTGGCGTCGTTCTCGACGTGGATCGGCAGACCGCACCGGGCCGAGACGATGTCGGCGAGCGGCACCTCCTGCCAGTCCAGTTCGACCGCCTTCGACACCACTCCGGCGTGCACGATGCCGGGAACGGTGATGCCGATGGCGACGATCGGCGCTGTCACCCCGGTCTCGGGGGAGGTCAGCCGGTCGACGAGGTGGAGCAGCCCGTCGATGCGGGCGGCGCCCGCGTCCTGGCCGTCGAGAGCGAAGGTGTGGCTCTCCTCGTACAGGGTGGTCCCGCCCAGGTTGACCAGGCGTCCTCGTGCCGTGTATTCGGTGACGTCGACCGCCATGATGGCGCGGGCCGACGACGCGAAGCGCAGCAGCGTCGAGGGTCTGCCGACCGACGTGCGCACCTGGCCCGCGAGTTCGACCGCCCCTTCCTCTATCAGCGCCGAGCACAGCCGCTCGATGGTGGCCGAGCCCAGCCCGGTCCGCTGCTGGATGTCGCGGCGGGACAATGGTCCGTGCTCGCGGAGAACATCCAGGATCGCGGTCCGGTTGATCTCGGTGACGTGCCGAGTTGTCGCGGTGCGCGGCGCCCGTCGGTTCACGACCCTCCCCAATAACCATCGGACTGAGGATAAGTCCCGTCCGCGGTGTGTCTGTGGCTGCCTCCGGAGCGTACCAGGCCCACGCTGTCTGCCAAGGGGGGCAGATATGGGAAGAGTTGCGTAACCCCTTGTCGGTAATCAATCACAGTGATAGGAAACGGGGACCTGCTACTACCAGCGGCCGGCGCCGTGCTCCGTCCGCTTCGACGAAAAGGGATCAAACATGACCCGTGTGGGTGTGCGGCGCTCCCGCCGACTCGGCCGCGGCGGCATACGCCGCGTTGTTCCCCTCGCTGCCGTGGCCACGGCAGGTGCCCTGCTGCTCTCCGCGTGCGGGGGGTCCGGCTCCTCGGGCGGGAACGCCAAGTCCCTGACGTTCTGGATCTCCACCGTCCCGGGGCAGGACGCGGGTTGGAAGAAGATGGTGGCCCAGTACAAGCAGGAAACCGGCGTCAAGGTCAAGCTCGTCAACATCCCCTACGACGGCTACCCGACGAAGCTGCACAATGCCGCCCAGGCGAACTCCCTGCCCGACGTCGCGGCCGTGCCGGCGCTGGACCCGATCTGGTCGAACAAGCTGATCGACCTCAGCTCCATCGCCCACAAGAAGAGCAACAACATCAACGCCAACTTCGTCGCCAAGGACTCGTCGGGGAAGGTGCTGTCCATCCCCTCGGACGTCACCGCGTCCGGCCTGTTCATCAACAAGTCGCTGTTCGAGAAGGCCAAGGTTCCCTTCCCGACCTCGCCCGACAAGACCTGGACCTGGACCGACTTCATCAAGGCGGCGAACAAGGTCCGCGAGAAGACCGGCGCCAAGTACTCCCTGACCTTCGACCAGTCGCCGTCCCGGCTCCGCGCCATGGTGTACGAGATGGGCGGGAAGTACGTCCACGCGGACTCCTCCGGCAAGTTCTCGGTGGACGCGGCGACGAAGAAGGCCGTGAACACCTTCGTCGGCTGGAACGACGACAAGACCATGCCGAAGTCGGTGTGGACCAGCGGCGCCGACCCGTCCGCCATGTTCCAGAGCGGTGACGTGGTGGCCTACTGGTCCGGCGTGTGGCAGGTTGCCTCCTTCGCGGACAGCATCAAGAAGTTCGAGTGGGCGAGTGTCCCGACCCCCGCCCAGCCGGTGCAGGCCAGTGACGTCAACAGCGGCGGCATGGTGGTGGGCTTCAACAACAACGGCGACGCGTCCAAGGCCGCGACGAAGTTCCTGTCCTGGCTGTACGAGCCGGCCCACTACAAGGCCCTGTGCGAGGCGTCCGGGTTCCTGCCGGTCGAGAGCGGTCTGAACCCGACCTACCCCTTCAAGTCCGAGGCGGCGCAGGCGGCGTTCAAGCTGTACAACGAGGAGATCCCGCTCTACGCCCCGATCTCCGGTTACTTCAACTCCGCGCAGACGAACTGGGTGCTGAAGGGCAAGAGCCTCACCGAGGACCCGACCAAGACGGAGCTCGGCAAGGCGATCAACGGCCAGCAGTCGGCCGACAAGGCCCTGGAGAACATCGTGGCCGGCTACAACCAGCAGGTCGGCGGCTGATCGTAGGTCACAGGAACGGGCGGCGGTCCGCAGACACCGCCGCCCGGCGCCGGCCGATCACGTGATGCCGGGCTCCTGGCGTGAGCCCACAGGAATCCCTTCCCCCAGCACGGAGTCAGGAAGATGACAAAACGCGCCTCGGCCGTGTCCGCGAGCCCGCCCGGAGGACGCAGCAAGTACATCCTTGCGCCGCTCGTCCTCATCGCGGCCAATGTCGTGCTCTTCTCGCTGTTCTTCGTCTGGCCGGCGGTGATCGGGCTCGTCTACTCCTTCACGAACTACACGGGCGTGGGGACGTTCCAGTTCATCGGACTGGACAACTACCACAACCTGTTCGGGGACTCCACCTTCTACGACGCGCTGACCCGGACGCTGCTGTACGCCGTGCTCTTCGTCCCGCTGAACTTCGCGCTCTCGCTGCTCGCCGCCAACCTGGTGGTGAACAAGCACGCCAAGGGAGCGTCGGTCGCCCGCGTCATCTTCTTCATCCCGTGGCTCCTGTCGCCCATCGTCGTGGGTGTCCTGTGGCGGTGGCTGTTCGGTGAGAACTTCGGACTGGTCAACTACGTCATCGAGAAGCTCGGCGGAAGTGCCGTTCCGTGGCAGTCGAATGCCGACCTGTCGTTGATCGTCGTGGTGATGGCGGCGTCCTGGGCCTGGACGGGTTTTTCGATGCTGCTGTTCATCGCGGCGATCAAGAACGTGCCGGTGTCGTACTACGAGGCGGCCTCGCTCGACGGCGCCGGTCCGTGGCGCCAGTTCATCAGCATCACGCTGCCGAGCATCGCGCCCACCTCGTTCATCGTCGTCCTGCTCAACACGATCAACGCGATGAAGGAGTACCCGGTGTTCGCCGCCCTCAACAACGGCGGACCCGGAACGTCGAACAACCTGCTTGTCCAGTACATCTACGAGACCGGCTTCAAACGGGGCCAGATCGGCTACGCGAGCGCCGCGTCATTCGTGCTCATGCTCATCCTGATGGCCGTCGCGATCGTCCAGCTGATCGTCAACCGGCGGGTGGAGAACCGATGACAACCACAGACATGCCACGCCCGCTCGACGCTGACGCCGAACAAGCCGTTCCCGGGAAGCGACCCCGCACCGCGGTCGGCGGTGGGGTCCGACGGGCGGTGCCCGCGACGACACTGCTGTGGATCCTGGCGTGCCTCTACGGCCTGCCGGTGCTGTGGTTCGTCCTCAGTTCCCTCAAACCGGCCAGTGACCTGTTCTCCTATCCGCTGACGCCGGTCCCGCCCCACCCCACCCTGTCGGGATACCTGACGGCGTGGCGCAGTGCCAACTTCTCCCAGTACTTCGCCAACACGGCCCTCGTGTGCGTGATCACGACGATCCTCACGGTGGGTGTCAGCTGCTGCACCGGCTACGCGCTGGCCAAGTACGACAACAAATGGCTCAAGGTCTTCTTCCTCTGCATCCTGGCCACCACGATGCTGCCCTCCGAGGTCATGCTCGCCCCGGAGTTCCTGGTGGTCCGCAACCTCGGCCTCTACAACTCGTTCGCCGGCATCATCCTCCCGGCCGTGCTCACCGCGACCGGATGCTTCATGTTCCGCCAGTTCTTCCTCACGGTCCCCGACGAACTCGTCGAAGCCGCACGCATCGACGGCGCCCGGGAACTGTCGATCTTCCTGCGGATCATGGTGCCGCTCTCCCGGCCCATCATGCTGACCCTCGCCATCCTGTCCTTCCAGTGGCGGTGGAACGACTACATCTGGCCGCTGCTGATGCTGAACGACCCCAATAAGTTCACCGTGCAGATCGGCATCCAGAGCATCGTCGGCGCGCAGAACATCAACTGGTCGGTCCTGCTCGGCGCATCGGTCATCTCCATGATCCCGCTGATCGCGATCTTCCTGGTCTTCCAGCGCTACGTCATGGGCGCCGACATCAACGCCGGACTGAAGGACTGACCGTGCAGATCACGCTCGACCGCGAGTTCGTCCACGCGGTGGCCCGCGCCGCCGACCGGTCGGCCGTCCCGCTGGCGGACCGCCCGGACGACGGGCCGGCCGATGTCCCCCATCGCGGTCTGGCGCGCCGGGTGAAGACACTGCTCGCGGCGTACCGTTCACCGGACTCGACGCTGCACGGCAGCGGACGGGCCGTCGCCGCCGCGATGACGCACCTCGCCGCTCTGCGGGCCCTGCAGACCCCCTCCGGTCTCTTCGCCGGTGGCGACAACGTGCAGTCACCGCCGGATTCCGCGTTCACCGTCAACGACGTGTGCGACGCGCACGTCCTCGCCGCCGGCGGGGGGCCGGAGCTGCGAGAGGCCACGGCCGCGCTCGCCGAGATCGCGCGCGCCGCCTCGGAAAGCCTGCGCACCGGCGGGGTGCACACCCCGAACCACCGATGGGAGCTGTGCGCGGCGCTGGCCCGGCTGCACCGGTCGTTCCCCGACGGCCGGCTGCTCGACCGCGTCGACGCATGGCTCGCCGAGGGCGTCGACATCGACCCGGAGGGCCTCTACTCGGAGCGGAGCCCCAACTACGCGGCCCACGTGTCCAACCCGTCGCTGCTGCTGCTGGCCGACGTCCTCGGCCGCGCCGACCTGCGGGACGCCGTCGAACGCAACCTCACCACCACCCTGGACCTCATCATGCCGGACGGCACCGTCGAGACCGTCCAGTCACGCCGACAGGACCAGAACCACCGGTTCCCGCTGGCGCCCTACCTGCCGCACTACCGGCTCCTCGCGATCCGTACCGGCCGCGGTGACTTCAGCCGGGCGGCGCGGCTGGCAGCGGCCGGCGGCATCGACGACCCCGACCTGCTCGCCGAGACCCTCCTCACCCCCGAGCTGTGCCGGGCGCTGCCGGCCCCGGAGCCGGAGACCCTGCCCCGCGACCGGTACCTCACCGCGGCGCGCCTCGCCTCACATGCCTCCGCGGCGGCGCACACCGTCGTGTACGGCGGCTCCGACGTGCCCGCGCACCGGCGCATCCGCTCGGGCCTCGCCAACAACCCGACGTTCCTGCGGCTGTTCGCCGGCGACGCGGTCCTGGACTCGCTCCGGCTCTCCCGCGGATTCTTCGACCTCGGCCCCTTCCGCGCCACGGACATGGAACGGCTCGCCGACGACCGGTACCGGCTCGGCGAGACCCTGACGGCCGCCTACTACCAGCCGCTCCCGCCGGCCGAGCGGCGGCCCGACGGCGCCTACCGGATGGCCGACGAGGGCCGCTTCTCGGCCGCGATGGCCTTCCCGGACCGGCCGCGGGACGAGGTCTCGCTGACGACCCGCATCGACGTGGACCTGCGCGAGGACGGTGCCGACCTGCGGATCGACATCCGCGGACCCCGGGTGCCGTGGGCCCTGGAACTGACCTTCCGGCCGGGAGGCACCGTGCAGGGCGCCCGACCGATCGGCGACGGACGCTGGTGCCTGGGAACCGGGCCGATGACCTACCGGGCGGGTGACAGCGAGATCGGCGTCGAGGTGGGTGTCCACGCCGGAGGGCCGCTCGCGGGACCGGACCGGGGAGAAATCCTGCGGTACGACCCGGGTCAGGACTACACCCTGCTGGGCGGAACCGACGCGACGGCCGGGGATCGGGTCTACGTCGGCGGACACGGCCCGCAGACACTGAGCGTCGCCCTGCGCGCCCGCCGAGGCGGCTGAGCGGTCACCGGGGAGCCCCACCGCACCGCGAGGGCAGGGCACCGGGCGGCACCACCAGGTCCGCCCGGTCCCGGGTCGCCGCGACCAGGTCGGCGTTGCGCTGGTCCGTGCCCCGCACCCAGGCGACGGCCGCCGCGTGCTCCTTGCCGAACTCCTCGTGCCGGGCGACCAGGCGGCGGATCCGCTCCTCCTCGTCCAGCTCGCAGAACCACACCTCGTCCAGCCACGGGCGCACCCGCGCCCAGGAACCCTCCCGCAGCAGAAGGTAGTTGCCCTCGGTCACCACCAGCCGGGCGGTCGGCGGCACCGGGATCGCGCCCGCGAGCGGCTGCTCCAGCACCCGCTCGAACCCCGGCGCGTACACCACCTCGTCGGTGTCCTCGCGCAGCCGCCGCAGCAGCGCCGCGTACCCGGCCGCGTCGAAGGTGTCCGGCGCCCCCTTGCGGCCTCGGCGGCCCAGCCGCTCCAGTTCGGCGTCGGCGAGATGGAAGCCGTCCATCGGGACGTGCGCCACCCAGGGCGGCCCGTCGGCGTTCAGGGCAGCCGTCAACTGCTCGGCGAGGGTGGTCTTGCCCGCGCCGGGGCCGCCCGCGATCCCGAGGATCGCGCGTCGGCCGCCCGCGGTCAGGGCACGGGCACGAAGGAGCAGGTCGTCGAAGGTCAGCGGCACACCGCAGAGTGTGTCATCCGCGGCCGGGCGGTGAGACCTCGGTATGAAGGTGCGAAAGTATCACCTCATGTGGCGCTCGCCACCCACTGGAGGGCCTCCCGTGGGGAACAGTGCTGGGTATGACTCAGCTCGGTCTGCCCGACACGATCCAGGCCTGTCTCTTCGACCTCGACGGAGTCGTCACCCAGACGGCCGTCGTGCACGCGGCCGCCTGGAAGGAGACGTTCGACGCGTTCCTGCGCGACCACGAGGGCCCGCAGGCGCGGCCGTTCGACGAGATCGCCGACTACGACGAGTACGTCGACGGCCGCCCGCGCGCCGACGGGGTCCGCGCCTTCCTCGCCTCGCGCGGCATCCATCTGCCCGAGGGCGGCCCCGGTGACCCGCCGGACGCCCGCACCGTGCACGGTCTCGGCAACCGCAAGAACGACCTGCTGCTGGCGAAGATCCGGGCAGGCGGCGTGGAGGCCTACGAGGGCACCCTGCGCTATCTGGAGGCGGTGCGCGCGCAGGGGCTGCGCACCGCGATCGTCTCCTCCAGCGCCAACTGCCGTGACGTGCTGCGGGCGGTGGACGCCGAGCACTTCTTCGACGTGCGGATCGACGGCGTCGTCGCCGCCGAGCGGGGGCTGCCGGGCAAGCCGCACCCCGACACCTTCCTGGCCGCCGCCCGTGACCTCGGCGTCGAGCCGGCGGGGGCGGCCGTCTTCGAGGACGCGCTGGCCGGCATGGACGCGGGCCGCGCGGGCGGCTTCGGCTACGTCGTCGGCGTCGACCGGACCGGACAGACCGACGCGCTGTACGCGCACGGCGCGAGCGTCGTCGTCAAGGACCTCGCCGAGCTGGGAGGCAAGCAGTGATCACCCACCGGTCGTACACCGTCGAGCCCTGGGCGGTGCGCGAGACCGCCCTGGGCCTCGACGTCCTCGCGCAGAGCGAGTCCGTGTTCGCCCTGTCCAACGGCCATGTCGGCTGGCGCGGCAACCTCGACGAGGGAGAGCCGCACGGCCTGCCCGGCAGTTACCTCAACGGCGTCCACGAGGTGCACCCGCTGCCGTACGCGGAGGCCGGCTACGGCTACCCGGAGTCCGGGCAGACGGTCATCAACGTCACCAACGGCAAGATCCTGCGGCTGCTGGTCGACGACGAGCCGTTCGACCTGCGCTACGGCCGGCTCGTCGCCCACGAGCGGGTCCTGGACCTGCGCCGCGGGGTGCTCGAACGAACCTGCGAGTGGACCTCCCCGGCCGGATCCACGATCCGGGTGCGCTCGACCCGGCTGGTGTCGCTGACCCAACGGGCGGTCGCAGCGGTGGCGTACGAGGTGGAGGCCGTCGGCAGCCGCAGCCGGGTGGTCATCCAGTCCGAACTGGTCGCCAACGAGCAACTGCCCGGCTCCAACGGCGATCCGCGCGCCGCGATGGCCCTGCAGTCCCCGCTGGAGCAGGAGGACGCCTTCGCCTCCGGCAACCGGCTGCGGCTGGTGCACCGCACCCGGCGCAGCGGACTGCGCGTCGCCGTGGCCGCCGACCACGTGGTCACCGGGCCCGAGCGGACCACCACCCGCAGCGAGAGCGACCGTGACGTGGCCCGGCTCACCGTCACCTCCGTCCTGGAGCCCGGCCAGACGCTGCGCGTGGAGAAGCTGGTCGCCCACGGCTGGTCCGGCACCCGCTCGCTGCCCGCGATGGCCGACCAGGTCGACGCCGCCCTCGCCGCCGCCGGGCACGACGGCTGGCAGGGGCTGCTCGACGAGCAGCAGGCCTACCTGGACGACTTCTGGGAGCGCGCCGACGTCGAGGTGGAGGGCGACGAGGAGATCCAGCAGGCCGTACGGTTCGCGCTCTTCCACGTCCTGCAGGCCGGCGCCCGCGCCGAGCAGCGGGCGATACCGGCCAAGGGGCTCACCGGCTCCGGCTACGACGGGCACGCCTTCTGGGACACCGAGATGTTCGTGCTGCCCGTCCTCACCCACACCGCCCCCGACGCCGTCGCCGAGGCGCTGCGCTGGCGGCACAACACGCTGGACGAGGCCCGCGAGCGCGCGGCCCAACTCGGGCTCGGCGGGGCCGCGTTCCCCTGGCGGACGATCGCCGGTCCGGAGGGCTCGGCGTACTGGCCGGCCGGCACCGCGGCCTTCCACGTCAACGCGGACATCGCCGACGCGGTGGTGCGCTACGTCGAGGCCACCGGCGACACCGACTTCGAGCGCGAGGTGGGCGTGGAGCTGCTGGTGGAGACCGCCCGGCTGTGGCGCTCGCTGGGCCACCACGACCACCACGGCGTCTTCCACATCGACGGCGTCACCGGCCCCGACGAGTACAGCGCGGTCGCCGACGACAACACGTACACGAACCTGATGGCGCGGGCGAACCTGCTGGCCGCGGCCGACGCCGTCGAGCGGCATCCGCGCCGGGCGGAGCAGCTCGGCGTGGACGAGGAGGAGAGCGCGGCCTGGCGGGACGCGGCCGAGGCCATGTTCCTGCCCTACAACCACGAACTCGGCGTGCACGAGCAGCACGCCGGGTTCACCCGCTACCAGCGCTGGGACTTCGCCGGGACCCGGCCCGACCAGTACCCGCTGCTGCTGAACTTCCCCTACTTCGACCTCTACCGCAAGCAGGTCGTCAAGCAGGCCGACCTGGTGCTGGCGATGTACACCTGCGGGGCGGACTTCGACGACGAGCAGGTCGCCCGGAACTTCGCCTACTACGAGCCGCTGACCGTGCGCGACTCCTCCCTGTCCGCCTGCTGCCAGGCGGTGATCGCCGCCCAGGCCGGGCATCTGGAGCTCGCCTACGCCTACACGGCCGAGGCGGCGTTGATGGACCTGGCGGACCTGGAGCACAACACCCGGGACGGGCTGCACATCGCCTCCCTGGCCGGCACCTGGATGGCGCTGGTCGCCGGCTTCGGCGGCATGCGCCGCGACGGCGGGGGCCTGCGCTTCGCCCCGCGCCTCCCGGAGCGGCTGCGCCGCCTGGGCTTCAACCTGCAGTTCCGCGACCGCCGGCTCAGGGTGGAGATCGGCGCGGACAAGGCGACGTACACCCTCCTCGCCGGACCGTCCCTCACCTTCGACCACCACGGCGAACCGGTGACGGTGAGCACGGACGAACCCGCGGTCCGCGCCATCCCCCGCGCCCCGCGCCGCCCGACCCCGGCACAGCCACCCCACCGGGCCCCCAACGGGGGCTGAGCACCGGGCACTGGAGCCACACCGCCCGCCCCGCCGCCGGGGCGGGCGGTGTCACAGACCGAACAGCTTCGCCGCATTGTCGTGGCACACGGCGCGCAGCCAGTCCTCTCCGAGCCCCAGCCGCTCCAGAGACTGCAGCTGGTGCAGGTACGGGTAGGGGATGTTGGGGAAGTCGGAGCCGAGCAGCACGCGGTCGCCGAGTGCGGCGAGCCGGGGCAGGGCGCGGCGCGGGAAGGGCATGAGTCCCTCGGCGAAGTCGGTGAACGCCATCGTCGTGTCCAGCCGCACCTGGTCGTACCGCTCGGCGAGGCCGAGGAACTCCTCGTACTCGGGCATGCCCAGGTGCGCGACGATCAGCCGCAGCTCCGGGTGGTGCGCCAGTACCCGCGCGATCGGCCCGGGACCGGTGTACCTGCCGGGCGCGGGCCCGGAACCGCAGTGGATCACCACGGGGACACCGGCCTCGGCCAGCAGTCCCCACGCCGGCCGGAGACGTTCGTCCGCCGGATCGTACGCGCCCACCTGGACATGGGCCTTGAACACACGCGCCCCCGCCTCGACGGCCTCGCCGACGTACGTCCCGACGTCCGGCTCGGGGTAGAGGGTGGCGGTGTGCAGGCAGTCGGGGGTGTGGCGGGCGAAGTCGGCCGCCCATCCGTTCAGCCACCTGGCCATGCCGGGCTTGTGCGGGTAGAGCATCGCGGTGAACGCCCGGACACCGAACTCCCGCAGCAGCGCCGCCCGGCGCGCCTCCTGCTCGCGGTAGGCGATCGGCCACTTGACCCCGCCGATCAGCTGCCCGCCCGCGTCGAAGTAGTCCCAGACCTTGCGCAGGACACGCTCGGGCATGAAGTGGGTGTGGACGTCGATCAGCCCGGGAAGACCGAGTCCGCCCCAGAACCGGCGCACCTCCCCGGCCTCCTCGGCGTCCATGGCTGCCCTGCGGTGATCGTTCATGTCCCCCACGATCCGCCCCGGTGAGGGGCCGGAGCGACCCTTTCCGTGAGCGGCACGGTGAGGCATCCGTCACACGCGCCGCACCGGCGAACCCACTGGGCGCGGTCCAGGGCCCTGTCCGGCGGATCAGGCCGGTTTCGAGCAACGGCTCCGTGTCAGCGCCGGACGGGGCACTAGTGAAGTGCCCCCGACAGCAGGGCGAGGAGATCGGTCGTCGCGTCGGCCGCGAGCAGGGGTGGGAGGCTGCCGAGGGCGAGGACGGCTGCGGCGGCCGGCCAGAGGCGGGGCAGGGGACTGGCCTGGAGGGCGGCGACGCGGCGGGTCACGGCGCGGTCGGTGAAGTGCAGCGCGCAGCCCGGCCGGGAGCGGCCCGCGGTGAGGGCGGCGCGGGCCAGCGCGCGGGCGGTGGTCCGGCGGTCCCCGACGACGGCCGCCGCCTGCTCGTCGGCCCAGCGCTCCACCAGGAAGACGACCGCCGAACGCACCGGGCCCAGCAGCGGATCGGCCGCCGCGGCCAGGGTCGCCGCCGTCACCAGCGGCCCGTGCCGGTGTGCCAGATGCGCCCGCTCGTGGGCCAGCAGCACCCGCCGTTCGTCCGGATCCAGCGCGCTCAGCATCGCGGACGTGACCAGGATCCGCCCCGGCCGCCCCGGAATCGCGAACGCCTGGGGCACCTCGGAGGCGGCCACGACCAGCTCGGTGTCCGCCGGCTGACCCGCGCACAGCCGGCGCAGCGCCCGCCGTGTGCACCGCTCGGCGCGCACCGCCCGGCCAACCCGCCACCCGACCACCGCCAGAGCCACGCAGGCGGCGAGCCCGACCACCTCCGGCACCGGGTCCACCAGCCGGTGCCCGTCCTCCCGGGCCTCCCGCACCACCGGCGGCGCGTCCCCGAGCAGCGCGGCGGCCAGCAGCACCAGCGACCAGGTGCTGGCCAGCGCGCTCAGCACCGCCGCCGACGTCAGCGCCCGCGCGGCCAACGCCGGCGCGACCCGGCCGCCGACCACCGGCGCGACGACGGACAGCAGCAGCGACAGCACCAGCGGGGTGTACACGTCGACCGTCATGCGCCACCCCCGGCGAGCAGCTCGCGCAGCGCACGCTCCTCCTCGGGGCTGAGGCCGGTCACGAACTGCTGGAGCGCCGCGATCGGATCGGGGCCCCGGTCCAGGGCCTCGTGCATCGCCTCGGCGGTCAGCTCCGCCGCGTTCTTCGCCGGCCGGTAGGCACCGCGCCGCCCGTCGGCGTCCCGCAGCACCAGCCCTTTGTCGTACAGGCGCTTGAGAATCGTGTGCACCGTGTTGTAGGCGAGGTCGCCGCCGATCTCCGTCTGGATCTCCGCCGGGGTGAGCGGTCCTTCAGTGGCCCAGAGGGCGGCCAGCACCTCGCTCTCCAGCGCCCCGGCGCTGCGCCGCTCCGCCCTGCCGCGGGACCCTGTGCCAGCCATGCGTCAACCTTACAGTGCGTAGGGTCGTCGACCGGATGGCCCTGTTCGCCCGGCAGGCCCGCTTGCCCCGGGTTAGTTTGGCCGTGCTGTCCCGGAACCTCCGGCCCCCGGCCTTCGTCCTACAGGCTGTAGGGTGACAGCGACCCTACGCGCCGTAGGGTCAGAGAGGTGGTCATGGCCGGAAGTACACGAGTCAGCGCCCACGCCATCAGGCGTGAGCACTCGCGCGGCGTATCCACCGGCTCCCCGCGCCCCCGTGCCACCTGGCCGCTCGCGGCCGTCGCCGCGGTCTTCACGCTGGCCCAACTCCTTCTCGTCCGGCCCGGGATGGGACTCGGCTGGGACGAGACGGTCTACGTCAGCCAGGTCAGCGGCCACATCCCCGCCGCCTTCTTCAGCGCACCCCGCGCCCGCGGCGTCTCCCTGCTCGTGGCCCCCGTCGCCTCGTGGTCGTCGTCCACCGCCCTGCTGCGCGTCTACCTCGCCGTCCTGTCGGGCCTCGCCCTGTACCTGGCGCTGCGCACCTGGCGGGGCCTGTTCCCGGTCCGGGTGCTCGCCCTCGCCGGCGCCCTGTTCGCCTCCCTGTGGGTCACCCTGTTCTACGGTCCCCAGGCCATGCCGAACTACTGGGTGGCCGTCGGTGCCCTCGCCGCTGCCGGCTGCCTCCTCCGGGCCGGCGCCGGCCGCGCCGGCCGAGCCGCGCTGTGGGGCCTGGCCGCGAGCGGTGCGCTGATGGCCTGGATGCGGCCCACCGACGCCGTGTGGGCCACCCTGCCGCTCCTCGCCCTCGGCCTGTGGCGCCGCACCTGGCGGCCACTGTTCGTCCTCCTCGGCGGGCTCGCCGCCGGCGCCGCCGAGTGGGTGATCGAGGCCTACACCGCCTACGGCGGCCTCGGCCGGCGCCTGTCCGACGCCTCGGCGATCCAGGGCGGCCTCGGCTTCCACGTCGCCGTCGTCGACCAACTGCGCAGCCTGGGTGGACGTGCCCTGTGCCGGCCGTGCACCGGAGCGCTGCCCGACCCGCGCGTCACCCTGTGGTGGTTCGCCCTGCCGCTGTTCGCCGCGCTGGGCCTCGCGGTCGCCGTCCGGGCCCGGCGCACCACACCCACCCTGGTCGCCCTCGCCTGCGCGGCGACGGTCGGCTTCCCCTACCTGTTCATGATTGGCTACGCGGCGCCCCGCTTCCTGCTGCCGTGCTATGCCCTGCTGGCGATCCCGGTCGCCGCCGCCCTCGTCCACCTGCTGACCGCGACCAGCCGGGCCTGGCGGCCGGTCGCCGTGACGCTCGTGGTGCTCGGGCTCGCCGCCCACCTCGCGGTCCAGCTCGCCGTCCTGACCCACACCGTCGACCGCACCACCGCCTCCCATCGCGCCTGGTCCCGCACCGCGGCCACCCTCCACCGGGTCGGCGTCGCACCGCCCTGTCTGCTCACCGGGCACGAGGCCATCCCGGTGGCCTTCTACGCCGGCTGTTCCTCGGCCGCCGCATCCGGGCACAACGCCAACAGCACGGTAGAGGCCATCGCCGGCACCGCACGGCGTACGCCGGTGGCCGTCCTGGTGGAGCAAGGCCACCGGCCGCCCGGATACGCCCGCCACTGGAAGTCCGTGCCGCTCGACGGACTGCGCCTCTACTACGCCGTGCCCGGGGCCGGTTCGTGACCTGCCGCGGTGGCCGAGGCAGGGGAGGCGGTCCATGACCCAGCACGCCGTACCGGAAGCAGTGCCGGAGGCGGTAGGGACCGCGGTACCGAACGCCCCCTGCCCGGCCGCGGGTCCGCCGGTGACCGCCGACGTGGAGATCCGGGCCGGTGGCCGCCGGCAGGCCTGCTGGCAGGCCCTGGTCTGCGTCACCGTCCTGCTCGGCGCGGTCTACCTGGGCCGACGGCACTGGCCGCTGGTGGAGAGCGGCGCGCTGCGGCTGGCCGTCGCCCGCCAGGGCTGGCTGCTGGTCGGCGCGGTGGCCGCCCTGGGCACCTGGCCCGCCTCGGCGCTCGCCCAGCAGGGCGCGGTCATCCGGCGCCTGCCCGGACCCCGGCTGCTCGCCGCCCAGTTCGCCGCCTCCGCCGCCAACCACCTGCTCCCGGCCGGGCTCGGCGCGGGCGCGGTGAACCTGCGGTTCCTGATGCGCTGCGGGCTGCCCGCCGGACGCTCGGCCGGGGCGCTCGCCGTCAAGGCCACCGCCGGCGCCGTGGTCCGCCTGGCCCTCATCACGGCGCTCGCCCCCCTCTGCCCCGGCCTGCTGCGCCTCCCGGACATCTCGCCGGTGGCGGTCGCCGCCGTGCTCGGCGCCGCCGCCCTCCTCGTCGCGCTCGTGGCCGGACCCCTGCGCCCGCGCTGCCGCCGCGCGCTCGCGGCCGTACTGACCGACATCCGCGCCGTGCACGCCTGCCCGGCCCGTGCGGCGGCCCTGTGGGGCGGGTCGCTGGCCTTCGCCGTCCTGCACGCGCTGGTGCTCGTCTCCATGGCCCAGGCCGTCGGGCTGCCCCTGCCACCGCTCGAGGTGGCCCTGCTCTACCTCGCCGCGAGCGGCGCGGCCGCCCTGCTGCCCACACCCGGCGGCTTCGGCTCCCTGGACGCCGCGCTGGCTCTCGCGCTGAGCATGACCGGCGCCCCCGCCGCGGCAGCCGCCTCCGCCGTCCTCGGCTACCGGCTGCTGACCGTGTGGTTCCCCCTGCTGCCCGGCCTGGCGGTACTGACAGTGCTGGTACGACGCCGGGCCGTGTGAGGCCGCGCAGACTCCGGCGAAAGCGGGCCACGTCGGCGAACCGGTCGGCTCGGCACCGCCGACGCGGGCGCGGCTCGGGCCGCCGTACGGGGTCGCAGCCTGCTGCGCTCCCGGAGGCGTCGGGAGGGGCGGGGGCCCGTGGCGGCACACTGCTCCGGCCCGTCCTCGCCGACGCCCGCCCGCGACCGGCCTGCGCGGTCCGCTTCACGCCGCCGTACGGGTCACAGTCCGCCGCCCCGCGCAACGTGGGCGTCGGGAGGGGCGGGGCCCGTGACGAGCAGCCGCTGCCGCAGGGCGCCGCCCGCCGGCAGCCCGGCTGCGACGACCAGTACGTACGACACGGCACCGGTGTCGGTGGCGGTCAGTCCACGGGCCACGGCCAGCTCAGCAGGGTGCGGTCCAGCACCACCGGGGTGCCGGGCCGGTCGGACACGACGGGCGCCGGCACCGCGAACCCCGCCCGGGCCCCGAGCGCCGCACTGCCGGCCGGCTCGGCGATGCCCTTGCGGTTCACGACACCAGCAGCGGACGCAGTGGGCCCGCCGCAAGGCGCCCGGCCAGGTCCCGCGGCCACCTCCGCAGCACGGTCATGACGGCGAAGGCGACCAGCCCCCCGACGGCCGCCCCGGCGAGGACGTCGTGCGGATAGTGGACGCCCACCCAGACCCGGGAGACCGCCATGGCGAGCGCGCACACGGCCGCGACGGCGCCGAGCCGCCGGGAGACGAAGAAGAGGGCGACGGCCGCCGCGGTCGCGATCGCCGCGTGGTTGCTCGGGAACGACCAGTCGCCAGGCGCGGGACACGCCTCCAGGGTGCGGAACGGCAGCCGCCGGCAGGGCCGGTCCTCGCGCACCAGAAGCTTCAGCCCGGCATCCGCCGCGTAGGCGACCAGCACCGCCACCGGAACCGTCAGCGCGACCATGGCCCGCGTCGCGCCGGAGCGCCGGGCCCGCCACCAGCCCACCACCATGAGCAGCGCGAAAACCCCCAGCCCGTACGCCGACCACAGCGCGACCGCGTGGTCCAGCGTGCCGGGGGAGTGGCGGGCGAGGTCCACCACGTCCCGGTAGAGCGGCCCGTCCACGGACGAGCCCGTGAGCGCGAGGATCATCCGCGCGCCTCCTTCGCCGCCTTGCGCGAGCGCAGCACCTCGGCGGCGAGCGGGACCAGGGAGACGACGACGATCAGCGCGATGACCGGCAGCAGATAGGTGTCGACGTTCGGGATCGAGGAGCCCAGCGCGTATCCGGCGAGGGTCAGGCCGAGGCTCCACACCAGGCCGCCCGCCGCCTGCCAGACGGTGAACGTCCGCGCCGGCACGCCCAGCGCACCCGCCAGCGGGTTCAGCACCGTGCGCACCACCGGGACGAAGCGGGCCAGGACGATCGCCTTCGCATGCCCGTACCGGTCCAGCAGCTCCTCGGCGCGCTGCGCGCCCTCGTGCAGCCGGGCCGAGCGGCTGCGGGCCAGCAGCGCCCCGCCGGCCCTGCGGCCCAGCAGATACCCGCACTGCGCCCCCGTCAGCGCACCGACGGCCGCCGCCACCAGCAGCGGCCCGATGGAGAGGTGCACGCTCCGGCCCGACGCGCCCGTGCACAGCAGGCCCGCCGTGAAGAGCAGGGAGTCTCCGGGCAGGAAGAAGCCGATCAGCAGGCCCGTCTCCGCGAACAGCACCACCCCGACGCCCAGCACGCCGAAGGCGGCCAGCAGGGAGTGGGCGTCGAGCACGTTGACCGCGAGCTGCGACGACAGGTCTGAGGGAGTGGCCATCGCCGCACGCCCTTTCCGGTGGCTTCACGAGCACATCTGAGTCCTCGTCCGACTACATATTTGTAGACGGTCCAGCGGGCTGTGGACGACCGACGCCCCCGCATCGCCCCCGGCCTTTGCCCCGCTATTGCCACTTCATGACCGGCTGACCACATCCCCGTAGTCATGATGGTCCCGGAGGTAAGGCATGCCTTCACTAAGTAGGAGGGTCGCGGGGCATGTGGGACGACGCGTTTCCGAGTTTCCTGATCGGACTGAGGGAGGGACTCGAAGCGGGACTCATCGTCTCCATCCTCGTCGCGACCCTGGTCCGGGCCGAGGCCCGCTCCCGGCTGCCGCAGGTGTGGACGGGCGTCCTGGCCGCGATCGCCGTGGCGATGAGCTTCGGCGCCGTCCTCACCTTCACCGCCGCCTCCCTGCCGCAGACCGCCCAGGAGGCGTTCGGCGGCACCCTGAGCGTGATCGCCGTCGCGTTCGTCACCGCGATGGTGTTCTGGATGCGCCGCTCGGCGCGCAACCTCTCCGGTGAGCTGAAGGAGAAGGTGACCGGAGCGCTCGCCATGGGTGCCGGGATGCTGATCCTCACCTCCTTCCTGGCGGTCGGGCGCGAGGGCCTGGAGACCGCGCTGTTCCTGTGGACCACCGCCCGGGCGGCCGGCGAGTCGGCGGGACCGCTGACCGGTGCCGCCATCGGCCTGGTCCTCGCGGCCGGCCTGTGCTGGGGGCTGTACCGCCGGGTTTTGAAGATCAACCTCACCCGGTTCTTCACCGCGACCGGCGCCGTCCTCATCGTCATCGCCGCCGGCGTCCTCGGCTACGGCCTGCGCGACCTCCAGGAGGGCGGGGTGCTGCCCGGCAAGGCCGCCTACGCGGTCGACCTGTCGGGCGGCGTGGACGCCGGCTCCTGGTACGCCACCCTCGTCCAGGGCGTGTTCAACCTGACCCCGACCATGACCTGGCTCCAGGCCGTCGCCTACGTCACCTACCTCGCCGTGGTCATGACCCTGTTCGTCCGCGGGGTCCGCGCCGGCGAGCCGAAGCCCGCCGCCGAGCGGCCCGCGGCGGAGCGCGCGGCGGCCCGCTCCGGGCGGCGCCGGCCGGTCTGGGTGGTGCCGGCCGCCGTGGTCGCCGTACCCGCCGTGCTCGCCGGACTCGTCGTCGCCTTCGCCCGCCCCAAGCCTGCCGGCGGCCAGACCGTCGCCGTCTCCGAGACCGACTGCGGCAAGGGCTTCACGGCACCCCGACCGGGGCGGCAGACCTTCCAGATGCACAACACCGGCAGCAAGACCTCCGAGGTGTATCTGGTCGACCCGGCGACCAACGCCGTCTACGGCGAGATCGAGGGCCTCGCCCCCGGCGCCACCCGCGACCTGGTCGCCACCGTCGCCGGCGGCAGCTACGCCTGGCGCTGCGTCCCCACCGGCGGCCGCGCCGTCACCTCCAAGGCGGTCCGCGTCACCGGCGGCGGCGCGGCCAGGCCGGTCGTCCCCGTCTCCGAGCAGGACCTCGCCGCACCCCTGAAGGCGTACAAGAGCTACGTCGAGCAGGGCCTGGCCACCCTCGTCGTCCAGACCCGGACCCTCGACGGCGACATCGAGGGCGGCCACCTGGACAGGGCCCGCACCGACTGGCTCACCGCCCACCGCACCTACGCCTCCCTCGGTGCCGCCTACGGCACCTTCCAGAACTTCGACAAGAAGATCGACGGCAGGCCCGACGGACTGGTGGGCGGTGTCCACGACCAGGACTTCACCGGATTCCTGCGCCTGGAGTACGGCCTGTGGCACGGCGAAGCGGCCAAGAGCCTGAGCACGCCCGCCCGGCAGCTCGCCGACGCGGCCGCCGGACTGCAGAAGGCCTTCCCCACCCAGCAGTTCGACCCCGGCGACCTCCCGCTGCGCGCCCACGAGATCCTCGAGAACACCCTCCAGTTCGAGCTGACCGGCGACACCGACCAGGGCAGCGGCACCACCCTCGCCACCGCCGACGCCAACCTCGCCGGCACCCGCGAGCTGCTCACCGTCCTGAAGCCGCTGCTCAGCAGCCGCGCACCCAGGCTGCTGCCGACCGTCGACGCCGACATCGCCCGCCTCCAGAAGCTGCTCGACGCCGCCCACGACGGCGACCACTGGACCCCCGTCGACCGGCTCGCAGCAGCCGACCGGCAGCGCGTCGACGGGGCCACCGGCCGGCTGCTGGAAGACCTCGCCCCCGTCCCGGACCTCCTCGAGATCCGGAAGTCCGCCTGATGAGCACCGAGCATCCGCACCTGGAAGGGACCCCGTCGATGTCCACTGCCGAAACGCCGGCCGTCTGCCCCGTCGGCCCCGGCCGCCGCTCCTTCGTGCGGACCGCGCTCGGCGCGTCGGCCGCCGGCGCGGCGCTGGCCGGCGGCGGCTTCGCGCTCGGCGAGAGCGGCGGCACGGCCCGGGCGCAGGGCGCGGGCGCGGACAGCTCCGCCGAGGTCCCCTTCCACGGCGCCCACCAGGCCGGGATCCTCACCCCGGCCCCGGCCGCCGCCACCTTCGTTTCCTTCGACGTCATCGCCGACGACCGCAAGGGCCTGCAGGACCTGCTGCGCACCCTCACCGAGCGGGCCCGCCTCCTCACCTCCGGCGGCACCCCCACCGACCTCGGCGTCGGCGCACCGCCCTCCGACAACGGCATCCTCGGCCCCGAGGTCCCGCCGGACTCCCTGACCGTCACCGTCGGCGTCGGCGCGTCCCTCTTCGACGACCGCTACGGCCTCGCCAAGGCCCGGCCCGCCCGGCTCACCGCGATGCGCACGTTCCCCAACGACAACCTCGACCCGGCCGAGTGCCACGGCGACCTGTCGCTGCAGATCTGCGCGAACAGCCAGGACACCGTGCTGCACGCCCTGCGCGACCTCGCCCGGCACACCCGGGGCGCGATGCAGATCCGGTGGCGCATCGACGGCTTCCAGAACGCCCCGCGCCCCACCGGCGCCGGGCGCAACCTGCTCGGCTTCAAGGACGGCATCGCCAACCCGGACGTCACCTCGTCCCGCGAGACGAACCGGCTCATCTGGACGGACGACGGCCAGGGCGAGCCGGCCTGGACCAAGGGGGGCAGCTACCAGGTGATCCGGATCATCCGGATGCTCGTGGAGTTCTGGGACCGGGTCTCGCTGACCGAGCAGGAGAAGATGTTCGGCCGCCGCAAGGACACCGGCGCCCCGCTCGACGGCGCCAGGGAGACCGACATCCCGCAGTACGCCAAGGACCCGCAGGGCACGGCGATCCCGCTGGACGCCCACATCCGCCTCGCCAACCCGCGCACCGCGAAGACCGACAGCTCCCGCATCCTGCGCCGGGGCTACAACTACGACCGGGGCGTGGACAAGGTCGGCAACCTCGACATGGGCCTGGTGTTCTGCTGCTACCAGCAGGACGTCAGGCGCCAGTTCGAGGCCGTGCAGACCCGGCTGATCGACGAGCCCCTCGTCGACTACATCTCGCCCACCGGCGGCGGCTACTTCTTCGCCCTGCCCGGCGTCCGCGACGCGGGGGACTGGCTGGGCCGGGGTCTGCTGGCCTCCTGAGCGGACGCGGCGCGCTTTCCCTGCTCATGGGGAAGGCCTGCCGCGGGCTTTACTGCACATGAGTTGCAAGTACGGGAGGATGGCACAAGGCTGTCCCGTGCAGCCGTACCCGTACCACCGAAGGAAAGACCATCCGATGACGGCCGCCCCTGGTCCCGCTCCGTCCCTCCCCGCCCAGGCCGATCCCCGGACCTCGGTCTGGCACCGTGTCCGCGGTTCCATGACGCGGCAGGAGTGGACCAGGGTCGGCGGGATGGCCGCCTTCGTGCTCGCCCTGCACGTCATCGGCTGGGGCACCCTCGTCGGCGTCGTCGCCCCCGAGCACTTCAGCCTCGGCGCCGCATCCGCCGGGAAGCCGGCGGAATTCGGCATCGGCATCGGGGTCACCGCCTACACCCTCGGCATGCGGCACGCCTTCGACGCCGACCACATCGCGGCGATCGACAACACCACCCGCAAGCTGATGGGCGAGGGGCAGCGGCCCCTGTCGGTCGGCTTCTGGTTCTCCCTCGGCCACTCCAGCATCGTCTTCGGGCTCGCCCTGCTGCTCTCCCTGGGCATGAGGACGCTCGCCGGGCCGGTCCGCGACGACGGCTCCCACCTGCACCAGGTCACCGGCCTGATCGGGACGACGGTCTCCGGGACCTTCCTCTACCTCATCGCCGGAATCAACCTCGTCGTCCTCGCCGGCATCTGGAAGGTGTTCCGGCGGATGCGCACCGGCCACTTCGACGAGGCCGCGCTGGAGGAGCAGCTCGACAACCGCGGCTTCATGAACCGTCTGCTCGGCCGTGTCACCGGATCGATCAGCAAGCCGTGGCAGATGTACCCGCTCGGCCTGCTGTTCGGCCTCGGCTTCGACACCGCCACCGAGATCGCCCTGCTGGTCCTCGCCGGCTCCGGCGCCGCCTCCGGCCTGCCCTGGTACGCCATCCTGTGCCTGCCCGTGCTGTTCGCGGCGGGCATGTCGCTGCTGGACACCATCGACGGCTCGTTCATGAACTTCGCCTACGGCTGGGCGTTCTCCAAGCCGGTCCGCAAGGTCTACTACAACCTCACGATCACCGGCCTGTCCGTCGCCGTCGCCGTCATCATCGGCACCGTCGAACTGCTCGGCCTGCTCGCCGACAAGCTCGGCCTGCACGGCAGCTTCTGGGACTGGATCGCCGGCCTCGACCTCAACACCGTCGGCTTCGTCATCGTCGGGCTCTTCTTCGTCACCTGGGCCGTCGCCCTGCTGGTGTGGAAGGCGGGCCGCATCGAGGAGAAGTGGACGGCGGGCCTGGCCGAGCGACCCGCCGACTAGCACCTCAGCCGCGCACCCCCAACTCCTTGCGTCACTTGGCCAGTTGCTGCGCCGGGTCCCCGGTGTACGACCACGGGGTGCGGGTGGCGCGGCGGCCCAGCAGGCGCAGCAGGGCCGCCGCGATGTCCGCCGTGCCGGCCAGGCACGCCGCGTGCGCCAGGTAGCTGAGGTCCCGCAGCTCGGCCGGGGCCACCTCGCGGTCCGGGCGGGGCCGCACCCAGCGCTCCCAGGTCCGCCGTACGTCGTTGACCGCGCCGTCGTGGTCCCAGTGCTGGCCGAGGCCCACCGAGCCGCGCCGGCCCTGGCCGCCGTCCAGGGCGTACCGGTACTCCTCGACCCGGGCGTACTGCACCAGCACCGGCAGCGGGCAGCCGGGCGGTGCCACCCCGGCCGCGTCCCGGGCGAAGTCGTACATCAGGCCGTGCGTGCCGTGCCAGCGGGCCGAGTAGTAGTGCAGGACCTGCAGGTGCCCCTCCGGGCTGTACGGGTCCCGCTGGTACAACTCGTCCCACCAGCGCGCCAGTTCCTGCCGCCGTACCCCCGCCGGGTACAGCCGGGCGACCGAGATCAGGGACACCCACGGCGTGGGGTCCTCCGGGCAGGCCTCGGCGGCGTGCAGGCAGGCCAGGACCGCCGTGTCGATGCGGTCCCGCTCGATCGGGACGCCCCGCCCCGCCGTGATGGCCAGGTGGAACGCCCGGGCCGTCTCCGTGGCCGCGCGCAGCACCTGCGCGTCCGCGTTCGTGGGCTCCGCGGCCAGCCACGTCTCCACCGTCGAGCTGCCCGCGCAGGCCTGCGCGAGCAGCCGGACCCGGTGGCCGCGCAGCGTCCAGTCGTCGCCGGTGACCCACAGCAGCTCCCGAAGGCCCTGCCAGCGGCCGATGACGACGTCCTGCCGGGCGGAGGTGAGCGGCGCGTCACCGCAGTCGGGGTCGAAGTCGGGCGTGAAACGGTCTCGCGCCATCGCAGGGTTCTCCCTCAGAAGTCGGTGGGGAGACCCTCGTGCAGCCGGGACGGCACGTCGGCGCCGCCGTCGGGGACGTAGTCCGCCTCGACGGTGCGGGTCGCGTCCAGCTTCGCCGGCCGGTAGTACGCGCTGCCCTGCCGCCAGTACCAGAACATCGGGATCAGCCCGACCGCGAGGCCGCCGATGCCGATCCCGATCGCCGCGCCGCTCAGGTCGCCCAGCGACTCGACGAAGATCCAGAACATGAACACCGCGCCGAACAGCGGCCACAGCCCGCCGAGCAGGAAGTTCCCCACCGACTTCAGCAGCATCTTGCGGTAGGCGACGACGACCGCCAGGCCGGCCAGGCCGTAGTAGACGGCGATCTGCAGACCGATCGCCGAGATCGCGTCGGAGAGGATCTCGCCCACCGAGCCCAGCGCGTTGGCGGCGATGAACATGGCCAGCGCCACCCCGCCGACCACCACGATCGCCACCCAGGGCGTGTTCCACGTGCGGTGCACCCGGCCCAGCGCCGGCGGCATCGTGCGGTCCCGGCCCATCGCGAACAGTGAGCGCGTCACCTGGATCAGCGTCGTCTCCAGCGTGGCGATCGTGGACAGCATCACCGCCACGACGAGCAGCTTGCCGCCCCAGCCCGGCCAGATCTCCTCGCCCAGCACCGCGAGCACGTTGGCGTCGTTCTCCTCGATCTGCCGCGTGGACAGGATGACGTTGACCGCGATGGTGAACACCTCGAACAGCAGGAAGACGATGCCCACCCCGATGAGGCCCGCGAGCCCGGTCGTACGGCGGCTGTTGCGGGTCTCCTCGCTGAGGTTGCTGGTGACGTCCCAGCCCCAGTAGTAGAACGCGGCGACGAGCGCGCCGGAGGCGAACCCGGCCATCCCGTCGAAGTGGGAGAAGCCCAGCCACGACCAGTCGAAGGCGCGCGCGTTGTGGCCGTGGAAGACGGCGAGCACCGCGAACAGCGCCAGAATGCCCAGCTCCACACCGGACATGAGCAACTGCGCCCGGACGGTGAGCCGGGCCCCGCCCAGCACCACGCCCAGCATGACGAGGAACCACACGGCGCCGACCACGGTGGACAGCGCCGTGTTGTCGGCGAGCCCCGAGTCGAAGAGGGCGAGCGTCATCGACCCGGCGGGCAGCGAGCCGGCCACCATGAAGATGGTCGCCGAGATCACCAGCGACCAGCCGCTGATGAAACCGAGGAACGGATGCAGGGTGCGCCCCACCCAGGAGTAGGTGGCGCCCGCGTTGACGTCGATCCGGCTGAGATAGCTGAAGGCCAGCGCGATGCCCAACATGGGTATCGCGCAGTACAGCAGGGCGGCCGGGCCGGCCAGACCCACCGCGCCGACGAGGACGGCGGTGGTCGCGGCGAGCGAGTACGCCGGCGCGCTGCCGGCGACCGCCATCACCACGGTGTCGAACGTGCCGAGGACATTGGCCTGCAGCCCTCTGCCCCTGTTGTTGCTCATGGACGCGCCGCTTTCCGGTTGTGCACGGCCTACGGGCAGGCGGCCCGACGGCGTACGGGTGGGGGGTGGAGAACCCGCCCGGAACCGGGGGAGGGATGGCCTCGGAACCAGGGCAGGGCGGAACGGAAGAGGGGTGGTGAAAGCAAGGGGAGCGGTGAGGGCGTGCGCCGAGTGTTGGCGGACGGTCACCGTGTGTGGATGTGATGATAGCGGCACCGGTTGACCTTTCAAGATGACCAACCGGTAATGTGCGCTGACCTGTTCGGAAGGCGGTCGGGGGTTAGGGAAGCGGTGCTCGGGAAACGCGGATCGGGACCTACCGCGTGCCGAGAAGGAGGGCGACGATGACCGACCGGACCCCCATGGCCGACGACGCCTACCAGCCGACCGGAACCAATGAGGAACAGGAGGACGCCGCGCCCCTGGATCTGCAGGACGCGGTCGGCGAGCGCGACTACGACGACGTCCTCGACGAGGGCTACTCCCCGCCCGAACGGCCCCTCGGCGTCACCAAGCACGGCACCACGGCCGCCGAACAGCACGAGGGCGAGACCCTGGACGAGCGGCTCGGCCAGGAGGTGCCGGACGTGAGCGCGCCCCCCGGCGACGAGATCGGCGACCTGCCCGGCGGCGAGGGCGAACCCGTCGACCCGGAGGCCGGCGATCGGCGGGCGGGCCGGCTGGTGGCCCCGGACGAGGGCGCGCACACCGACACCACCAAGGAGGAGGTCGCCGTCGACGTGGGCATCGACGGCGGAGCGGCGGGGGCGGAGGAGGCCGCGGTCCACGTGATCCCGGACGAGCCGTCCCTCCCGGACACCACAGACCCCGACCACCCCCGCTGATCACCACCGACCAGAACCTGCCGACCGACCAGAACCACGCACCGGCCGGAAAGGGACGCCGGCCGGAGCTGGGCGCCGTGCGGAATCGGGCGTCGGCCAGTGCCGGGCGCCGGGCGGAACCGGGCGTCGGACCACCGGTGGGGACCGGGCGCTGGCCGGGACTTCGCGCCGGGAGCGACCCGGGCGTTGGCCGGGACTGGGAGGCGGGCGCCGGACCGAAGCAGGCGCCGGGCCGAATCGGGGTCGTGCAGGACCGGGCGCCGGAAAGAGGCGGGCGCTGGGCGGGACCGGGAGCCGCGCAGGACCGGGCCTCGGAGAGATCCGGGACCGGGCGTCGGACGTCGGAGGGAACCAGGCGTCGGGCGGAGGGGCGCTGGGCGAAACAAGGCCTGGGCGGGAGTCGTGCGTCGGACAGAGCCGTGCGTCGGGCGGAACGGGCGCTGGGTGGGATCGGGTGCCGGCTGGTCCGGGTGCCGGGAGGGGCCGGGCGACCGGGACTGGGCCTCGGGCGGAGGCGGCCGGGACCGGGCGCCGGGTGGGATCGGGTGTGGGCAGGACCGGGTGCCGGGAGGGACCGGCCGCCGGGACGGGGCCTCGGGCGGAGGCGGCGTCGGGCAGGAGCCGGCGCCGGGCGAGGCGGGTGCCGTGTGAGGGCGGTCGCGTCTGCCCGGCGCCTCCCCGTTGGTGTCCTGCCTGCTTCCCGGACGGCCCTAGGGCAGCAGCTTCTCGATGGCTGCCGGACCCTCCGTCTCCAGCTTGCGGCGCGCCCAGTCGAGGGTCGCCGGGGTGACGTCCCTGCCCGTCGCCATCACCAGGTCCTCCGGGGTGAGATCCCTCGAGGGAGCCGAGTGGAGCAGGGCGTCCGGGGTGCAGTGGTCGTCGGGCGACCGGGATCCTTCAGGTGTGGATGTCGACATGATGCCTCCTCCTCGGTCCGGATGACCGCATCCGTGCCGGTGCCGCCGAACGGGGCACACTCTCACCATTGCCCGCCCGCGCCCACCCTGCATCCGGAGGGCCGCCGCGGGACGGGGTGAGGAGCGCCTGCCCACGCCGTCGCGCCGCACTCACCCGTAAGCTGGAAAAGCACCCACACGCCGGAAACCAGCAGCACACGGCTTCGGGGAGGCCCGAGCGATGGCCGAGACGCCCTTCCCGCGGGACCCTGCCGAGGGCCCGCGCTACCTGCCGATCGCCGACCACGGCCTGATCGGCGACCTGCGCAGTGTCGCACTGGTCGGCACCAACGGCACGATCGACTGGTACTGCTCCCCGACCTTCGACTCGCCCAGCGTCTTCGCCGCCGTCCTGGACGCCGAGCGCGGCGGTCGCTTCGAACTGGCCGCCGCCGTACCGGCGCGCACCAAGCAGTTCTACTTCCCCGACACCAATGTGCTGATCACCCGCTTCTTCACCGAGGACGGCGTCGGCGAGGTCCAGGACTTCATGCCGGTCACCGCGGAGGCGACCCGGGAGGCCGGCCGGCACCGGCTGATCCGCCGCGTGGTGTGCGTGCGCGGCACCGTGCCCTTCCGGGCCCTGATCGCCCCGCGCTTCAACTACGGCGCGGATCCGCACACCGTGCGCACCGTGGACGACCTGGTCCTCTTCGAGTCCCCGGAGCGGGCGCTCGCGCTCACCGCCACCGTCTCCGTGCAGTGCGACGGCCGCGACGCCCGGGCCGACTTCAAGCTCCGCGAGGGCGACACCGCCGTGTTCGCCCTCGACCAGGTCGGTGACGAGGTGGCCCCGCGCGGCTGTGCCCGCGCCGAGGCCGAGTACCAGTTCAACGCCACCGTCGCCTACTGGCGGCGCTGGCTGCACCAGTCCCGCTACCGCGGCCGCTGGCGCGAGATGGTCCACCGCTCCGCCCTCACCCTGAAGCTGCTCACCTACGCCCCCACCGGCGCCATCGTGGCCGCGCCCACCACCAGCCTCCCCGAGCAGCCCGGCGGCGAGCGCAACTGGGACTACCGCTACGTGTGGGTCCGCGACGCCGCGTTCTGCGTGTACGCGCTGCTCCGGCTCGGCTTCAGCAGCGAGGCGGAGGCGTTCATGAGGTTCATGACCACGCACGTCAGCCCCGGCTGCGGTGACGGCAACGGGCCGCTGCAGATCATGTACGGCATCGACGGCCGCGCCGACCTGCCCGAACGCGAACTGCGGCACCTGGAAGGACACCAGGGCTCCGCCCCCGTCCGGGTCGGCAACGCCGCCGCCGGCCAGCTCCAGCTCGACATCTACGGGGCGCTGATCGACTCCATCTACCTCTACGACAAGTGGGCGGAGCCCATCTCCAGCGGCGACTGGGACGACGTGTGCCATCTGGTCGGCTGGGTCTGCGACCACTGGGACCAGCCCGACGAGGGGGTGTGGGAGACCCGCGGCGGCCGCAAGAACTTCCTGTACTCGCGGCTGATGTGCTGGGTCGCGATCGAGCGCGCCGTCCGCCTCGCCAACCGCCGCGGCCTGCCCGCCGACCTGCCCCGCTGGCTCCAGTGCCGGGACGCGATCTACCGGCGCATCATGGACCGCGGCTGGTCGGCGCAGCGGGGCGCCTTCGTCCAGCACGAGGACGGCGACGTGCTCGACGCCTCGGTGCTGATGATGCCGCTGGCCAAGTTCATCGCGCCCACCGACCCCAAGTGGCTGTCCACCCTGGACGCCCTGACCGCGGAACTGGTCTCCGACTCGCTCGTCTACCGCTACGACCCGCAGGCCAGCCCCGACGGGCTGCGCGGCGACGAGGGCACCTTCTCCATCTGCTCCTTCTGGTACGTCGAGGCCCTCGTGCGCGCCGGGCGGCTCGAGGAGGCCCGGCTGGCCTTCGAGAAGATGCTCACCTACGCCAACCATCTGGGCCTGTACGCCGAGGAGATAGGCCGCACCGGTGAGCAGCAGGGCAACTTCCCGCAGGCCTTCACCCACCTGTCCCTCATCAGCGCCGCGTTCAACCTCGACCGCGCCCTCGGCTGACCATCGGGCGGTGTGCACCCGGGACGTACGGGTACTCGGCAGGTCTCCGCACGGAGAACACGACGCAGGGTCGACAGAAGGAGGAGACCCCGTATGACCAGCACCAACGAGACAGGTGGCGTCACCGGTACCCGCGACAAGAACTACGACCTGATCTGGTACGTCGAGGCGTGCCTGGACAACGCCCTGCGCCTGGAGACATACATCCAGGACGCCGAGCGCGAGCACGACAGCGAGCTTGTGGACCTGTTCCACAAGGCCCAGGCCGACAGCCGCAAGGGCGCCGAGATGGGGAAGCAGTTGCTGCGCGACCGCCTGAGCACCTGACCGGCTCCTCCGCTCAGGCGAACCGGGAACTCGGGACGGGTCCGGCGGACCGCACGCGCGCCCGGTCGCCGCGCAGCCAGGTGCCCTGGACGGCGCCGGCGAACGCGGCGAACCGCACGTCGTGGTCCGCCGGACCCTCGCCGTCCCCCGGGTCGGCGGCCGGGTCCGCCGCCGCCACCTCGGCGGCGATCTCCGCCTCCGGGCGGTCGTCCGCCGGGGCCCGCTGGACGCCGCCGTCCGCGCCCTGCCGCAGCAGCCCACCCCAGGGCGGCACCACCGACTGGTGCAGGAGCCCCACGCTGTCCGCGGTGATCGCGGGCGGGTCCGTCCAGCAGCTCGCGTGCTCGTGCAGCACCTGCCCGGGCATGCGCTCGAAGAGCTGTCCGGGGAGCTCCGGGCCGCCGTCGTGCGCCGCCAGACCGTCGAGGTCGTAGGCGACGACCACCGTGTCGGTGCGGCCGGGCGCGAACGGCTCGGCCGGCAGGCCCAGTACCTCGGCCGCGGCGAGGCCGAGGATCCGCGAGTCCTGGTCGGGCAGCAGGGACACCGAGCGGGGCCGCACCTCGGCGGCCTCCAGCAGGGTCCGCAGGCGCAGCAGCCCGCGCAGACAGCCCTCGGGGGTGTCCTGCAGCCAGGCGTAGCGGCCGTGCATGCCCGCGTCGAAGCCGTACGGCGACAGCGTGCCGAGGACCGTGCCGGCGATCACGTACTGCCAGCCGCGCAGATCGGTCAGGTCGAGGGAGGAGACTCGCTCGGCGTCGGCCGCGCGCTCCAGGACCCGGTTCTGCCGGTCCCGCGCCGACTGCCACTGCGCGTCCTCGGGGTCCGGCAGCAGAGCGTGCTGGCGCCGGGCCAACTCCAGGTCGCCCGCCAGCACCGCGTTGAACACCAGCAGATAGCGGTCCGGCCAGTTTCTGAAGGTCCCTTCGTGGCGGGCGAGTTCGGTGGCCGCCTCGCGGTGCCGGCCCTCGTCCTCGTACGCCGACACCAGCTCGCGCAGTGCCGGGAGCGAACCCGGGCTGCGGCGCAGGGCCTCACGCAGGGCGGGGACGGCCAGGTAGGAAACGCCGCGTTCGACGCAGGCGTATCCGAAGTCGTACAGCGCCTGCGCCTGTTCGGGGGTCGCGGACAGCGCCGCCGCGGCCTTCGCCAGGTCGTCGAAGCCCGCCGCCCGGGCCGCCCGCCCGACCACCAGCGCCACCTCGCCGAGCGGCTGCTCCTCCCCGGCCGCCCGCAGCTGCCGCAGCGCGCCGGGGACGTCCTGGGCGTCCAGGCACTCCCAGGCCCCAAGGAGCTCGGGGGACTTCGGCCGGCGATTTCTGCGCGAGAACATGCCGGAGATCATCACCGAAGCCTGACGTGTCCTCAACACATTTGTGCGCGACGGTCACGGAAGCGGCTGCTCCGCCCAGATGATTTTGCCGTTGGATGTGTAACGGGTGCCCCAGCGCTCGGCGAGCTGGGCCACCAGGAACAGGCCCCGGCCGCCCTCGTCGGTGCCGGCCGCGTACCGCAGATGCGGGGAGGTCGTGCTGCGGTCGGAGACCTCGCAGATCAGCGTCCGGTCCCGCAGCAGCCGTACCCCGATCGGGCCGCGCCCGTAGCGGATCGCGTTGGTGACCAGTTCGCTCAGCACCAACTCGGTGGTGAACGACAGCTCCTCCAGGCCCCAGTCGGCCAGCTGCCGGGTGACCGAGGCGCGCACCTGCGAGACGGCCGCCGGATCGGACGGCACCTGCCACTCGGCGACCCGGTCGGGCCCCAGCACCCGGGTGCGGGCGACGATCAGCGCCACGTCGTCGCTGGGCCGGTTCGGCAGATGGTCGAGCACGGTCCGGCAGGTGTCCTCCGGCGAGGCGCCGGGCGCACGGCTCAACGCGTCGCGCAGCAGATCGAGACCGACGTCGATGTCCCGGTCCCGGTCCTCCACGAGCCCGTCCGTGTACAGCACCAGCCGGCTGCCCTCCGCCAGCTCCAGATCCGCCGTCTCGAACGGCAGGCCGCCCAACCCCAGCGGCGGCCCCGCCGGAACCTCCGTGAACTCCACACTGCCGTCCGGGTGCACCAGCGCGGGCGGCGGATGACCGGCCCGCGCCATCGTGCAGCGGCGCGCGACCGGGTCGTACACCGCGTACAGACAGGTCGCGCCGGTCACCGCGGCCGCGCCGTCGGCCGGCGTCTCGTCCTGGTCGATCCGGCCCACCAGCTCGTCCAGCAGGCCCAGCAGTTCGTCCGGCGGCAGGTCCAGCGCGGAGAAGTTGTGCACCGCCGTGCGCAGCCGGCCCATCGTCGCCGCCGCGTGCAGCCCGTGCCCGACGACGTCCCCCACCACCAGCGCCACCCGGGAGCCGGACAGCGGCAGCACGTCGAACCAGTCGCCGCCCACCCCCGACTGGGCCGGCAGATAGCGGTAGGCGATCTCCAGCGCGCCCTGCTCGGGCAGCGACCGGGGCAGCAGGCTGCGCTGCAGGGTCACCGCCATGCTGTGCTCGCGGGTGTAGCGCCGCGCGTTGTCGATGGACACCGCCGCCCGCGCCACCAGCTCCTCGGCCAGGGCCAGTTCCTCGCTGTCGAACGGCTGCGGCTTCTGCGCCCGCCAGAAGTTCGCCAGCCCCAGCACCAGGCTGCCCGCCCGCAGCGGCACCGTGATCAGCGAGTGGATGCCGTACGCGATCACCTGCTCGGTGCGCTCCAGATCCTGTGCCTGCCAGCCGGGCGCCTCGCGCAGCCGGGGTTCCACCACGGACTGCCCGGTGGTCAGGCTGCGCGCCTGCGGCGAGGTCGCCACGAACCGGATCCGCTCGCCCACCGGGTACAGCGGAGCGTCCTTGCGGATGCCGCTGAGCGCCGCCCGGCGCAGCGCGGTCCCCGGCTTGGGCTCCTCCCCGTTCAGCACCGCGTCGAACAGGTCCACGGTGGCGAAGTCCGCGAACCGGGGCACCGCCAGCTCGGCCAGCTCCTCCGCCGTGCGGGCCACGTCCAGGCTGGTGCCGATGCCCACACCCGCGTCGTACAGCATGTTCAGCCGCTCCCGCGCCACTTCGGCACGGCCCGACAGCGCCCGCAGCTCCGTGGAGTCGCGCAGCGTCGTGACACTGCCGGGCGGCCCGCCGCGCAGGTCGGTGGGGCGCTGGTTGATCGCCAGCAGCCGGTCCTTGACCAGATGCACCTCGTCGGTCGCGACCCGCCCCGAGGCCAGCAGCCCGGCCGTCTCGTCGTCCAGGCCCAGCTCCAGCACATGCCGCTGCTCCGCGTCCGCCGGCAGGTCCAGCAGGCGGTGCGCCTCGTCGTTGGCGAGCAGCAGCCGGCCGCCGCCGCCGACGATCAGCACGCCCTCGCGCACGGCGTGCAGCACCGCGTCGTGGTGCTCGTACATCCGGGTCATCTCGGACGGGCCGAGGCCGTGCGTCTGGCGCAGCAGTCGCCTGCTGACCAGCGCCGTGCCCGCCGTGGCCAGCGCGAGCGCCGCGGCGGCCGCCGCGAGGAGCAGCGGAAGCTGCTGGTCGGCGGCCCCGCCCACGTGCGCGGTGGTGATGCCCGACGACACCAGGCCCACCACCTTGCCGGCGGAGTCCTTCACCGGCACGACGACCTGCACGAGCGGGCCGATCGTCCCGTTGACCTCCTCGGTGACCGTGCCCCCGGCCAGCGCCGGCCCGATGGTCCCGACGAACTTCTTGCCGATGCGGTCCGGCTTGGGGTGGGTGTAGCGGATGCCGTCGGTGTTCATCACGACGATGAAGTCCACCCCGGTCGCCATGCGGGCGGCCTCGGCACGCGGCTGCAGCAGCGCCGTCGGATCCGGGGAACGCAACGCGGCCGCCGTGCCGGGCGCGTTGGCGAACGACTCGGCCACCGCGAGCGAGCGGTTGCGGGCCTCCAGCTTGCTGTCGTGCTGCACCTGCAGCACCTGCGCCACCACCGCCGACACGACCAGCAGCAGCACGATCACCACTTGGAGGACGAACACCTGCCCGGCGACACTGCGCCGGGTCACCGCCGCCCGCAGCACCCCCGGGCGGCCGCCACCCGCTCGGCCTCCGTCCGGACCCGGCCCCTGGGGTGCGCGCGGGTGCCCGAACGAACGGGGAGGCCGCGTCTCGGGCCGGCCGGGCAGTCGGACCATGAGCCCATGTCTACACTGCCCGGCCCCGTCAGGCGAGACCGTGGTACGAGATGATCGCCGGCGCGCGCGGTCACCGCGGATGCGCGGGGCGCCGGGTGGCGAGCAGCAGCGCCACGTCGTCGGGCCGGTCGGCGGCGTGCCGGGCGGTCGCGGTGAGCCGGTCGGCGACCCCGGCCAGCGATCGCCCGCCCCGCCGCCCGGCCGCGGACCCGGCCTTCGCCAGCGCCACCCGCAGCGCGGTGATGCCGTCGTCGATGTCCGCCCCGGGCCGCTCCACCAGACCGTCGGTGTACAGGGCGAGGATCGCCTCCGGCTCCAGCTCCAGCTCGGTCACCGGGTACTGGGCCTGCGGATCGACCCCGAGGACGACACCCCCCGGGATGTTCAGCACCCGCGTGGTGCCGTCGGGGCTGCGCAGCAGCGGCGGCGGATGCCCCGCCCGGGCGACCTGGGCGCGCCCCGTGGCCGGGTCGAGGCGGAGATAGCAGCAGCTGGCGAACTGGCCGGGATCCAGGTCGATCAGCAGGCGGTTGGTCCCGCTCATCACCTCGTCGGGCGAGTGGTCGCCGAGCGCGAACGCCCGCACGGCGCTGCGCAGCTGACCCATGGTCGCCGCCGCCTGCACCCCGTGCCCCTGCACATCGCCGATGACCAGCGCCAGGCCCCGCCCGGCCTCCACGACGTCGTACCAGTCGCCGCCCACGTCCAGGCCCTGGGTGCCCGGCAGATAGCGGCCCGCCGTCTCCACCCGCGGATGGGCCGAGAGCCGCCGGGGCAGCAGCGCCTGCTGCAGGCCGCGGGCGAGGGCCGCCTCGCTGTCGTAGCGCTGCGCCCGCTCCAGCGCGTGCGCGATCAGCCCGGCGAGGGCGGTGAGCACCGTGCGTTCCTGGGTGCTGAAGCTGCGCTCGCGGTCGAAGCCGAGGATGCAGGAGCCGACCGGCCGGCCCGAGGAGATCAGCGGCAGAAAGGCGCGGGCGCCCTCCTCCGCGTCCAGCGGCAGCCCCGGGTAGGTGGCGGCCAGCTGCGTCATCGACTCGAAGAACAGGGGGCGGCCGGTGGTGAGCGTCTCCACCCCCGGGATCCGCGCGTCCAGCCCGACACCGTCGAAGGGGGCGAGGAAGCCCTGCGGGAAGCCGGTCTCCCAGGCCAGGTACAGATGCCGGTCCTGGAGCAGGTAGATGGCCAGGCGACGGCCGCCGAACGCGGGCAGCAGCTCCTGCATGACGACCGCCGACACCTGCCGGGCGGTCACCGCGTCCGTCAGCGCGATGGCGAGGGCGATCGGCCGGTACAGCGGCGTCAACGCGTGATCGCCGGCCACCGTCTCCTCCAGCACATGCGGCTCGGTGTGCACCGGAGCGTCGGGCGCGGGCTCGGCCGGGGCGTCGACGCGGCTGGCCGGAACCAGCGTGCAGGTGAGGATGTCGGGCCCCGGATGCACCGACAGCGCGAGCCAGTCCCCGTCGCCGGATGCCTCACGACCGCCGGACGGCCGCCGCACATGCAGGTGCACCGGCTCGTGGGACAGCAGCACCCCGCGCAGATGATCGTCGTACGGCGGTCCCGTCAGCCACGGCATCGCCTCCCACAGCGGCCGGCCGAGCAGCATCGCCCGATCCCGCCCCGCCAGCCGGGCCGCGGCCTCGTTGACGTACACCACCAGCCCCAGCCGGTCCAGACAGAACACCCCCTGCGGCAGCAGATCAGCCGCGCCGTCCGCCGAGACGGCCGGACCCGGATCCACGACGACCCCGCCGACCAGCGGCGCGGGACCGGTATGCGCCGCCGGCCACAGCTCCAGCAGCCGGATCCCGCCGTCCCCGGCTCTCAGACTCAGCGGCGCCGACGGCGGCTTCCCGGCGGCCGTCTCGCGCAGCGCCCCCAGGATCCGGTGGGCGTCGGTCCGGCACAGGGTGTCCGCGAGCGCCGGGCCCGTCCCCGCGAACTCCTCCGGCCGCAGCCCGAGCAGCGCGTGCAGCCGCTCGTCCGCGTCCACCTGCGACGTCACCGGATCCCAGGTGAACCGCCCCACCCGGGGCTCCACGGGCCGGGCGGCCGGCGGCCGCACGCACAGCGGCTCGCCGTCCCAGGCGAGCACCGCCTCGTCGCCGTCGGCGAGGCCCACCAGCTCGGCACCGAGCCCCTCGGCGAGCCGCCCGAGCAGTTCCCGGTCCAGCAGCTCGTCCACGGAGTCCGACGCGGCCGGACGCAGCACCGTCAGCACCCCCAGCGGCTCCGCACCGCCGGGCACGGGCACGTGCACCGACCCGAACGGGAACGGCAGGCCCGCCGCGAACTGGGGATACCGGCGCATCGTCTCGGTGGCGTTCGGCAGCACCACCTGCACGCCGAGCCGGTAGGCGTCGGCCACCGGAAAGGGCCGGCCCAGGTGCAGCCGCCACCAGGGCCGGAACAGCGGTCCGGGCAGCCCCACCAGCACCGCCAGGCGCAGCAGCCCCGGGGTGCTGGAACGCAGATACACGCCCGCCACGCGACCCGCGGCCGCGTCGAGCGCGCCGGTCGAGGCGTCGAGGAGCAGCGCGGTCAGCCGGGCCCGCCTGCCGACCGCCTGCTTCGCGCTCCCCGCCATGCGCCCTACCTCGTCCCGTGCACCGCCGGGTGGATGACACAGCAAGAATGCGCCAACTCGGTGGGCGAACGCACCTGGGCGGACGAAGTCGGCGTCCCACCCGGCTCACACCTCTGCCACGTCCCGGTGGCGGGAGGGTGCGGGCGCTCCTACTAATGGTGTGCGTAATGGCGTGCGTCATGGTTCGCGTCATGCCGCTGCGGCCCCACCGTCCCCCTGGAGCCGAGATGACCACCCCCTCTGCGTCCCCCGTGCCCGACGACCACTCCGCCATACCGCCCCTCGCGGTCCCGACGGCCGCCGCTGCCGCCGGGGCCGTGTCCTCCGAGGCGGCATGCGGGTGCGGTGCGACGGGCGCGGGGAGCGTCGGCGGCGTCCCCCCGCTCGCTGCCGGATCCGAGTCCGCCCCGACCTTCGTCCCGGGGACCGGGGCGGTCCCGGTCCCGGTCGCCACCGGCTTGCTGGACGGCAGGGCTCCCGACACGGCCGCTCGGACCGCAGACGCCGCCCCCGCCCCCGCTCCCGGCCCGTCTCCGGTGGTCGGGGAGGGGCCGGGGGTGTCGCCTGTCGGCCCCGGCATCGCCTCCGCCTTCGGGTCGGCTGCGGTGGAGGGGCCGGGGGTGCCGCCCCTCGGCCCCGGTGTCGCCCCTGAGGCGCTGGGCGTGTCCCTCGTCGGCCCGGGTGTCGCCCCTGCGTCCGGGTCGGCTGCGGTGGAGGCGTTCGTCGGCCCGGGTGTCGCCCCCGCCTTCCGGCCGGATCCGGTGGTCGAGGAGGGGCCGGCCGTGTCGCCTGTCGGCCCGGGTGTCGCCCCGGGCGCTGGCCCGTCTCCGGCGGTCGCGGAGGGCCCCGTCGTGTCGCCTGTCGGCCCCGGTGTCGCCCCCGCCTCCGGGGCGGCTGCGGTGGAGGGGCTGGGCGTGTCGCTCGTCGGCCCGGGTGTCGGCGCCGCGCCGCCTGCCGACCTCGCCGGCGGGCCGGTTCCGGCGGCCGCCGGTGTCCCCGTGGCGTCGCCTCCTGCCCCCGCGTCCCACCCGGAGCCGCCCCCACCCCCGGCCGAGGAACCCGAGGTCCCGCCGACGGGTGACGGGTTCGACGGCGCGCTGCAGGGGCTCGTACGTACGGCCGTGGCGGACCGGCCGCTGGAGGACGTCGTACGGCTGATCACCCTGCTGGAGCGCTCGCCGGAGCATGCGCGAGCCACTGCGCAGGCGTTGCGGGCGGCCGGTGTCGGGCGGTCCGTGGAGGACGTCGCCCGGTTGGTCGGCCTGCTCACCCGGCCGCCCCGGGACACCGGCTGTGCCGACGAGGTGATCCGGGCCGCCGCCGAGGGCCGGCCCCTGGAGGAGATCACCCGGCTCATGGAGCTGCTGCACCGCACCCCGGTCGAGCCCCACTGCGGGCGTGCCGCGGTCGAGGCGGTGGCCGTCAGCCGGCCCGTGGAGGAACTCGCCGAGCTGATCGCCCGCCTGGCCGCACAGGAACACCGCGGTGAAGAGCCCCAGGAGCGCGCCGCACCCCCTGCTCCGCCGCCCCCGCCCGTGACGGTCCCGGGACCGGCCGGCCCGGCCCCCGAACCGGCCCCCGCGCCACCGAAGCAGGCCCCGCCCCGCCCTCGGCAGTCCGATGAGCCCGGCCGGGACCGCCGGGCCGCCGGAGCGCCGCTCCCGATCGCCCGGGTCGCCGCCGTGCCCGTGTTCCTGTGCGGCGTGGCCCACGCGCCGCGCTACTGGACCGGCCTGCCCCAGGACGTCCTGCAGACGACCCTGCTCCTCGCGGGCCTCTGCGTCCTGCTCGCCCTCGCCCTGCCCGCCCGGACGACGCCGGGCCGGCTGGTGACGGCCACCGCGACCCTGGTCGCCACGGCCGCGCTCGCCGCGGGGCAGGCGCTCGGCGACCGGTTCGGCCTGCCGGACCAGGCCCGGCTCACGGACGCGCTCGTGGCCCCGCCGTGGCTCGCGACCACGACGGCGGGGGCGGCCGCACTCGCCGCGCTGGCGGTGCTCCTCGCGACCCTGGGAACCATGAAAGCCCGCACAGCCAAGGAGCGTTGACTCAGAGTGCCGCGCCCGTGCCGACCGGGCGCAGCACCAGACGGCCGTCCTCGCGCCCCGCAGCCATGGCGAACGGGAAGCTGTCCGCCTGCAAACACATCGCCGCGTCCTCGGGATGGACACCCTCCCAGCCCAGCCGCACCCCCTCCGCGAGCCGCGCGGCACCGTCGGAGTGCCGGGCCCGCTCCAGGTACGGCCCGGGGTCGACGCCGTCCGCGCCGGGGTGCGCGCGGGCCGCGATGTACTCGGCGCAGGCCAGATCCTCCTCGGCTCGACCGCCGTCCCCGGTGACGACGAACGTCACCGACTCCGGCCGGGCCCGCCGCAGCACCTCGGCGGTCGCCGCGGCCACCACGAAGCTCGCGCAGAGCAGCAGCCGCGCCTCCGCGACCGCCAGCGCGCCTGCCGTTCCCGCGGTGGTCTTCTGCACGACCGTACGGCCCCGCACGTCCAGCGCACGCAGCCGGGCGGGGGAGTTGGCCAGGTCGAACCCCGGCACCGGCGGACCGTCCTGGAAGGCCAGCCAGCCCGGATGGCGCGCCTTCAGCTCCAGTGCCTCCTCCTGCGTACCGGCGAACACGATCCGTTCCGCGCCGCCCCGGAACGCCCAGGCGGCCACGGTGAACGCGCGCATCACATCGACGACCACGGCGACGTCGGGGGCCTGCGGCCGGGCGGGAATCCCGGTGTAGGTGGGTTGCATGATCCCATCGTGGACCAACCCCGGGATCCGCAGGGGCGGTTCAGGGCTCCATCGTTCCCGGCGGGAGCGTGCGGGCGGCGCGCAGACTGCGCAGGGCGAGCAGCAGGACACCGATGTCGTCCAGGTAGACCGGGTCCGGCAACAGGTCGGTGGGCAGCACCAGATACAGCACCGCGCCCCAGAACACCCAGCGGGGCCCCGTGGGCAGCCCGGCCCGGCGCAGACTGCTCCGGGCGCGCACCAGCCGTACCAGCAGGGCGACGGCGACGGCCAGCAGTGCGGCCGCGACGACGACGGCGATGATCAGCAGCAGGGTCGCGGTGGAATCCATGCGGCATCCTCTCGCTTGTACCGGTTCTTCTACCCGGTCTGGTCGCCCTTCTTCGCGGTGAGCTTCAGTCGTTCGAACGTCCGCGTCAACTGCTGCAGAGGGGCGGGCATCCTGCTGTCGGGCTGAGGCTGCTGGTGGGGCAGGGCGGCCGGGGCAGGCGCGTCCCGGTAGGCGGCCAGCGCCTGGTGGGCCTGTTCGGCGGCCTCCCGGTACAGGTCCCGGGACTTCGTCATGGCCTCCAGCGCCTCGGCATACATCGCGACGAGCTGACGCTGGCGCTCCAGCTCCTCCTGGAGCGTCGTCAGGGTCCAGTTCTCGCGCAGATCGGCCAGCGCCTCCCCGGCACCCGGCGGCATCGGCCGCGGCAGGGTGACGAAGTGGCGCAGCACGGCGACGAGTTCGGAGGGTTCGGAGCCGTCCAGGAAGACGGTGCGCACCTTGTGCTCGATGCCGGCGTAGCCGTCGGGCGCCGGGTCCGGGGGCAGCAGGACGGCGCCGCCGCGCGGCACCTCGACGCCGAGGTCCTTCAGCGCCCAGTTGACGGCGCGCAGTTGCTGCGGCGCTGCCCGGTGCTCGACCACGCGGTGCCTGAGGCCGGGCGGCAGCAGCCGGACCAGCGGCAGCCGGCCGCGCTCGTCCGGGGTCATCGCCTCGTGCACGACGAGGTTGACGCACCAGGACCCACGGGCCGCGTCCCGCAGCCGCCGCCGCATCTCCTTGTCGTCCGCGGGCAGCGCGTTGACCTGCCGGAACCGCACGCCCGCGACGGTGGGGTGGTGGTCCCAGGCGCCGTCGTCACCCGAACCGTCCGCGGGCCAGAACAGCGTCGCGGGCGAGGGCCACGCGTCGTCCCACGGGTGCTCGGCCTCCGCGACGAGTGTCCAGTCGTGCCCGTGCGGCCTGTCCTGCCGCGGTACGAGGGTGAGCCGGGCCCGCACGGTCACCGTGCCGCCGGCCCGCCATCGGGCCTCGAAGACGTGATCGGGGGAGCCCTCGGTCACCGGCGGCTCGGCGAAGTCGTCGATGTCCCCGCTCTCCTTGTGCCGGCTGAGGGTGCGGCGGACGACGTCCTCGGCGGCGGAAGCGGTGTGGCGGCCGCGGGCCGCCCAGAGAGTCTGCGGAATTTCGGCGCGGTCGGTGGCGGAGTTCGACATGGGCCAATCTGCTGATGGGGGTGGGTGCGTCTTCCAGTATCACCGCCCGGTGACGTCGGACGACGGCAGGGCCCCCCGCGCGGCGCGTCGCACCGGGATCGCGCCGTGGCGCACGGGGGCGTGTGGCGCACCCGGGGCGCGCGGCGCACGCCCCGTGCGGCCGTGGTTCACACGTCCCGCCGCGGGCGCACGACGCCCACAATGGTCCGGCGAACGGGGCCCGTTCGTCCATCCGCTCAGGGACGGGCCCCGTTCGTGGCGAGACCGGGAGGCCTTACGCCCCGCTCTCCCGCAGCATGTCCTCGCGCTCGACGATCTTCACGCGCTCGCGGCCCTGCGGCTCGCCCAGCGCGCGCTCGGCGGCGTCCAGCTGGTACCAGCCCTGCCAGGTGGTGTGGCGGACGTTCCGCTCGGCGAGGAAGGACTCCACCGCCTCCGGCGCCGGGGAGGCCGGGGTGTGCAGGCGGCCGTTCGCGTGGTCGTCCAGCAGGTTGGCCACCGTCTCGTTGGCGTCGCCCTTGGTGTGGCCGATCAGGCCGATCGGGCCGCGCCGGATCCAGCCGGTGACGTACACCGACTGCAGATGGCCGCCGCCCTCCTCGATGACCCGGCCGCCCTCGTCCGGGACCGTGCCCGACTCCAGGTCCCAGGGCAGCTTGGGCAGCTTCTCGGAGAGGTAGCCGACCGCGCGGTAGACCGCGGTGACGTCCCAGTCCTTGAACTCGCCGGTGCCCTTGACGTTGCCGGTGCCGTCGAGGGCGGTGCGCTCGGTGCGCAGGCCGACGACGTGGCCGTCCTCGCCGAGGATCTCTGCGGGGGACTCGAAGAAGTGCAGGAACAGCTTGTGCGGGCGGTCGCCGGCGTCCCGGATCGCCCAGTTCTCCAGGGTCTTGGCGACCATGTCGGCCTGCTTGTTGCCGCGCCGGGTCTCGATCGAGCCCGCGTCGTAGTCGATGTCCTCGGGGTCGACGATGACCTCGATGTTCGGGGAGTGGTCCAGCTCGCGCAGCTCCATCGGGCTGAACTTGGCCTGCGCCGGGCCCCGGCGGCCGAAGACGTGGACCTCCACGGCCTTGTTGGCCTTCAGGCCGTCGTACACGTTCGGCGGGATCTCGGTCGGCAGCAGCTCGTCGGCCGTCTTGGCGAGGATCCGGGCCACGTCGAGCGCGACGTTGCCGACGCCGAGCACCGCGACCTTCTCCGCCTCCAGCGGCCAGGTGCGCGGCACGTCCGGGTGCCCGTCGTACCAGGAGACGAAGTCGGCGGCGCCGTAGGAGCCGTCCAGGCCGATGCCGGGTATGGACAGCTCGCGGTCGGCCATCGCGCCGGTGGAGAAGATCACCGCGTCGTAGAAGGCGCGCAGGTCGTCGAGGCTGATGTCGGTGGGATAGTCGACGTTGCCGAAGAGCCGGACCTGCGGCTTGTCGAGCACCTGGTGCAGGGCGGTGATGATGCCCTTGATGCGCGGGTGGTCGGGCGCCACGCCGTAGCGGATCAGGCCGAACGGGGCGGGCATCCGCTCGAAGAGGTCGATGGACACGCCGGGTTCGGCGGCCACCTCGGACTTGAGCAGGGCGTCGGCGGCGTAGATCCCGGCGGGGCCGGCTCCGACGATGGCTACCCGCAGGGGGCGCGGCATGATCAGTTCCCTTCGAGCGTGCATGTTCCAGCGCGAATGTTCGAGCCAACGGGCTCGACGGGAAGCCTAAACTAAGGCAGCCCTAACTTAGTACGGGGGTCTGGTCTATGACCTCATAAGGGGATCTTATGAGAGATCCAGAGGGTGCTTATGGAGCCGGCGGGGCCGGGAGGGGTGAGGGTGCGATGGGTGGACGCGGGGAGACGACCGTCGCGGTGACCGGGGGCAGTGGCTTCGTCGGCAGCCATCTCGTACGGCGGCTGCTGGAGCGGGGGTACCGGGTCCATGCCACCGTGCGCAGCGCCGCGAACGCGGCGAAGGTACGGCCGCTGTGGGAGATGGACGAAGCCTTCCCCGGGCAACTGACCCTGTTCGAGGCCGACTTGCTAAAGGAGAACTCCTTCGACGAGGCGTTCCGCGGCTGCTCGGTCGTCCATCACGTGGCATCGCCGTTCCTGATGCCGGAGCGGATCCGGGACGGCCTGCGGGACGTGGTGGACCCGGCGCTCCTCGGCACCCGCAACGTGCTCGGGAGCATCGAACGGACCCCTCAGGTCCGGACGCTGGTCCTCACCTCCACCGTGGGCGCGGTCTTCGGCGACTACGCGGACGTGCTGCGCATGGACGGCCGGACACTGTCCGAGCGGTACTTCAACACCACCAGCACGGTCGAGAACAACCCCTACCACTACGCCAAGACCGTCGCGGAACGCGCCGCCCGCGACGCCGAAGGGGCCCAGGACCGCTGGCGCATGGTGGCCGTCAACCCCGGCCTGATCCTCGGCCCGTCCCTCACGCCGGCGTCCGAGTCCGGCAGCCTCTTCCTCCTCGACGAGCTGTTCAAGGGCTACTTCTGCTACGGCGCCCCCGACTTCAGCTTCACCACGGCAGACGTCCGGGACGTCGCCGACGCGCACATCCTGGCCGCCGAGAACCCGCAGGCCACGGGGCGCTACATCGTGGCGGCCGAGACGATGACCTCGTTCCACGAGATGTCACGCATCATCCGCACCCGCCACCCCTACGACCCCCGCCTGCCGCGCACCGCGCTCCCGCACTGGCCGGTACGGATCCTGGGCCCCGCCTTCGGGCTGACCCAGGACTACATCCGCAAGCACCTCGGCATCCGCTTCCGCGTCGACAACAGCCGCAGCATTCACGAACTGGGCCTGACCTACCGGCCGGTGGAGGAGACCCTGCTGGACCACTACGAGAGCTGGCGCGCCCGGCGCCGCACCCGGCGCACGGGCTGACGCCGGTGCGTCGGCCCGGGGGGCCGCGGGCCCCGGGGCCGGCTCAGGCGGGCCGGATCGCCCGGTGGATCGCCGCCTCGCCGGCGCCGTAGATCGACTCCTCGCTGATGTACGACCCCGGGCCCGGGGCATGGACCATCGTGCCGTTGCCGATGTACAGGCCCACGTGCCGGTCGTCGTCGAAGAAGAGGATCAGGTCACCGGGTTCCAGGCCGGCGAGGGTCACCGGAGCGCCGGCCAGCGCCTGCTCGTGCGCGGACCGCGGCAGCGTGACCCCGGCGGTCCTCCAGGCGGCCTGGGTCAGACTCGAGCAGTCGTAGGAGTCCGGCCCCGTCGCCCCCCACACGCACGGCTTCCCGACCTGCGCCCGCGCGAAGGCGATGGCCTTGGCGGCTCGGGCGGCATGGGGGGACTCGGGGGCCGGGGCGACGGTGGGGAGGGATCCGGTGTCGGTCACCTGGGGGAACGAGCCGGTGTCCGCGGTGGGCGGCGTGGCGATCAAGGGGAGAGAGCCTGTGTCGGTGTAGGCGGCGGCGGGCTGCGCGGAGGCGACCATGCCGGGGGTGGGGTTCGCCGCGGGGAGGGTGGCGGTTGGGGCCGGCGGCGCGAACATGCCGGGTGCCGCCAGGACGCCGGGTGCTGCCGCCATGGCCGGTGCGGCCGCCATGCCTGGCGCAGCCGGGATGCCGGGTGCCACGGTCATGTCGGGCGCAGCCGGGATGCCAGGGGCCACTGTGATGGCCGGTGCGGCCGTGATGCCGGGCGCTGCTGTCATGGCCGGCGTTGCTGTCGTGGTCGCCCACTGCGGCTGCTGCCACTGCTCAGTGGTGAGCGGAGTCTGGGGCTGCAGGCCCGTCGCTGCCGGCTGCTGCAGTCCGGGCTGCGTCGGTTGCTGTACGCCCGGCTGAGCGGGCTGCTGCCAATTCCCCTGTTCCGGCTGCGCAAGCCCCGCCTGCACCGGTATCTGCAGCCCTGCCTGGCTCGGCTGCTCCACGCCCAGTTGGCCCTGCTGCTGGGTTGCCCCTCGACCCGACGGCCGGCTGCCCATCTGCGTCCACCCGACCGCGCTCGCCTGATCGGCCTGAGCCGGCTGACCCACCTGACCCGACTGCCCCTCGGCCGGCTGCTGGGTCTGCTGGACTCCGGTGGACCAGGTGCCCTGTGCCGCCGGGGCCGCCTGGGCTGTCGTGGCGGCCGTGGTGAGCTGGGCGGCGCGGCGGAACAGCAGATCACCGGCCGCTGCGATCTTGCGCTGGTTCTTCGCCTTGGAGTCCGTGGGGGAGTGGCGCCGGGGCGAGCCCGCGGAGTTGGGCAGATCCCTGGGCTGCTGGGCCGGGGGCGCCGGCACGGCGGCGGGCAGGACGGCCGTCTCCGCCGGGCCGAGGCCGGCTGCCCCGGGGATGCCGAGGCCCAGGGAGTCCGTCATGCCGGCAAACGGTACGGCCGTCCCCCGGCCGTTCGTGTCCATGGTGCCGCTCAGGTAACCCGCCGTGCCGCGCGCGGGCTGGGGCATGTCCTGGACGGGGAGTGTGGAGGTCGCCTGGAGGCCTGCGTCCGGCATACCGGGCCCGAGGGACGCGCCCGCCGACTGGGTCATGTCTCCGGGCGTCGGTACGACCATGCCCTGGCCGTTCGTGTCCATGGTGCCGCTCAGGTAACCCGCCGTGCCGCGCGCGGGCTGGGGCATGTCCTGGACGGGGAGTGTGGAGGTCGCTTGGAGGCCTGCGTCCGGCATACCGGGCCCGAGGGACGCGCCCGCCGGCTGGGTCATGTCTCCGGGCGTCGGTACCGCCATGCCCTGGCCGTTCGTGTCCATGGTGCCGCTCAGGTAACCCGCCGTGCCGCGCGCGGGCTGGGGCATGTCCTGGCCGGGGGCCATGACCCTGCCCTGGCCGGTGGTGTCGGACGAGCCGAAGGCGAGGGCCTCCGCAGCGCCGGAGCCGATCGGCCCGGGCGTGCCGTCGGACCGCTGCCCCGCCGTGCCCCATCCGGAGCCCAGCGCGGGCAGTTCCCCCGTACCTCCGAGCGGGCCGTCCGGGCGACCGCTCGGCAGCGCCGCAGGGCGGTTGCCCCCGCTCCCCGCCTCCAGGGCAGGCCGGGGCCGGCCGTTCGTCCCGGCCGAAGAACCCCCGGTCAGCTCGGCCACCGCGCGCTCGCCGGACCGGCCGGCGGAGCCGGGGGCCAGTTCGGGCAGCCCGACGCTCAGGGCATCGAGCGCTTCGCCGCCCGCCCGGTCACGGGAGCGGCCCGGGACCGCCGGGCGGGCGGGCTGCCGGTCGGTGGGGAGCACGGCGGGCGTCGTGGGGCCGAGCTTGGCGCGGGCCCCCTCGAACCACTGCCGGGCCATCGCGTCGAGAGCAGGATCCTGCCGCCCGCCGGATCTCTTGGCCAGCGGGACTCCCCGGGACCGTGCCCGTTTCCCCGACAGGGCCCGGGTCGCGTTGAAGTTCCCCGTCGCGTCCTCGGCCTGGTCGTAGAGGGAGTTGATCCGCTGCCGAACCTCGTCGCGGCTCTCCGGCGCCATGGAAGACGTGCTCCTTCCTTGCCCCCTGGGGCACTTGGGCCGATCCCGGAGTCGGTCGAGCCCCGGCCCCGGACGCCACGGCGGAATCGCTGGCAGCCGGGCGGCCTGGCGGTCAACCTAACCAACTTGTGTCACCCGTGTGAAGGTTGAAGTGCGGAATGTCCGATACATATTTGTGATGTTCGCCGCGCCGTTCGAGCGGGAAGGGTCGGTACCCTCTCCGGCGCGTCCGGAATTCCCCCTTGGATGCCGTACCGCACCTCAACAGGGCTGTGACCAGCGGTTCCTGTGAGTTCTCCGTGAATTTTGGATGCGATTGAACACAAGGGCTTCGCCGTGCGTATGGGGCTTCGGGTAAACCATGCCCACCGACCGGTTCCACGTCAGGGGGACACCTTGGTAAGCAGCAGGCGCAGACGCCCGACCGGCGCACGGCGCGTGACCTTCGCAGCGGTCGCACTGATGCTGGGCGGAGGCGGGCTCGTCGCCGCGAATGTCTACGCCTCGGCCACCGAGGGCGGCTGGGGCGGGCAGGGCGGCGCCGACGCCACCGGACAGGTCAAGTCCGCGGGGATGGCCACGATCGACTGCCCCGACGTCGGCAGCCGGCTCACGAACGTGCCGGGCGACGCCCGCGCGGAGGTCGACCGCGAACTGGCCGGGCTGGACCAGCAGATCGCGGGCGCCTACCAGCAACTCCAGGCGTCGGCCCAGGCCCTGCGGCAGGACCCGCAGGCCGCCGACGACTCGATCATGAACCCGTTGAAGGAGAAGCGGTCGGCGACCCTCGAACGCATCACCGTGGCCATCGACCGGGTCGGGGACCGGCCGCAGGGCCTGGAGTCCCTGGCCGCCTGCACCTTGCGCCCGGGCCAGGAAGGCACCGGCGGCGAGACCGGCGGCACCGGTCAGGCCAGTGCCACGCCCGGCGGCGGAGCCCAGCAGGGCGGCGCCCAGGGCCAGAACGGTGCCGGCCAGGGCGGCAACGGGCCCGTGGTCTCCGACTACCAGGACATCACCGCCGTACAGCCCAATGTGCAGCAGCCGACCCAGCAGGCCGACGCCTCGCGCGGCAGCTTCACCTCGGACTGCGGCGTCAACGCGAACGGCCTGTTCAACTCGGACAACGTGATAGTGGCCCCCGGCGCCTCCAACGGCGCCCACCACTTCCACGACTACGTCGGCAACCAGTCCAACAACGCCTTCGCCAGCGACGACGACCTGGCCAAGGCCGACACCAGCTGCGTGGACCAGGGTGACAAGTCGACCTACTACTGGCCGGTGCTGCGCCTGCAGAACGGCAAGCACGAGCGGGACGCCGGCGCCCCGGGCGGCGGCACCGAGGGCAACGCGGGCCAGATCGTCACGCCCAAGCAGGTCACCCTGACGTTCGTGGGCAACCCGCGCGGCAAGGTCACCGAGATGCCGCGCCTGCTGCGCATCATCACCGGCGACGCCAAGGCCTTCGTCAACGGCCCCGCCAACGCCAACGCCTCCTGGAGCTGCACCGGTTACGAGGACCGGCAGCTGAAGGACAAGTACCCGCTGTGCCCCTCGGGCAGCGACGTCGTGCGCAGCTTCCACTTCCAGAGCTGCTGGGACGGCCGCAACATCGACAGCGCCAACCACCGCACGCACGTCGCCTTCGAGAACCCCGACGGCTCCTGCCCCGAGGGCTTCCGGGCCATCCCGCAGTTGGTGCAGCGCATCGTCTACGACGTGGCGGCGCCGAGCCTGAACGACGGCGGGCGCACGGTTCCGCTGTTCGCGGTGGACTCGTTCCCGGAGCAGCTGCACAAGCCGGTCACCGACCACGGCGATTTCATCAACGTCTTCGACGAGAGCCTGATGCGCCAGATGGTCGACTGCATCAACTCCGGCCGCACCTGCGGCCCCCGCGGGGACGACTCCGGCGCCTCCGAGTCCCCCGGTCCGGGCGACGACGGTGGTGCCACGGCCGACCCCGGCCAGTCCGCCTCCGCGTCGCCGACCCCCTCCGTCTCCGATCCGTCGGAGCTGCCCCGGACCGACGCGACGACGTCACCGGCGCACACCACTCGGCACACCAAGCCCAGCCAGCAGCACAGCACGAGCCCGAGCACGCAGGGCACCCAGAACGGTGACCACCAGACCAAGCAGACCAGCGACAGCAAGCAGACCAGCGACAGCAAGCAGACCAGCGGGAGCAACCAGACCAGCGGGAGCAAGCACACCAGCGAGAACAAGCAAGGCAGCCAGAGCAAGCAGGACAGCCCCGGCAAGCGCAGCGAGCAGTCCGCGCCCGCCAAGGCCGGCACCTCCCCCTCGGACGAGCCGTCCGCCTCGGAGGCCGGCGAGGTCGGCCAGGCCACTCAGAGCCCCCCGCCCGGTGGTGGCCAGACCACGCCCCCGCCCGCCCAGAGTGAACCCCAGGCGGTTCACGGCGGCCTCGCCGAGACCGGGGCGAACCTCTGGCCGGCGGCCCTCGGCACCCTGCTGGCCCTGTCCGGCCTGCTGATGCTGATCCGCGCCAAGCGCCTGCGCTACTGACGCAACAAGGCGACGGACACGGACGGCGGCGGCCCACCCACGGGTGCGGCCGCCGTTCCGTTTCCCTGTGAGTCGTGGCCGACGTAGCCCCGTAGCCCCGCTGTCCGGCGAGCCGCCCCCTTGTGGGAGCGCTCCCAAGCGCCAGAGGATGCCCTCATGCGATCCCAGGCCCCGGACCCCGTCATCCGCCCCTACCGCCCCGCCGACCGCGACGCGGTCGCCGACGTATGCGTCCGTACCGCGCACAACGGCGGTGACTCCCGCGACCGTTACCCCGACCCGCGCCTGATGCCGTCGATCTTCGCCGAGCCGTACTGCCACTTCGACCCCGGTCTCGCCTTCGTGCTCGACGACGGCGAGGGTCGGGCGGTGGGGTACGTCATCGGTACCGCGGACACCGAGCGCTTCGTCCGGGACTTCGGCCGGGAGTGGATCCCTCGGCTGGCCCATCGCTACCCGGCACCCACCACGCCGCCGCGCACCCCCAGTGAGGAGATGATCGGGCTCCTGCACCACCCGGAGCGCATGCTCGTGCCCGGACTCGCCGCGTACCCCGCCCATCTGCACATCGACCTGCTGCCGCCGTGGCAGGGGCGCGGCCACGGCCGCCGGCTGATGACCACACTGCTGACCGCCCTGCACGAACAGGGTGTTCAGGCCGTGCACCTGGGGATGGTCACCGTGAACACGGGCGCCCGCGCCTTCTACGACCGGCTCGGTTTCCACGAGATCCCGGTCCCGGACGCGGGCCCCCTCACCTACCTGGGCCGGTCGACGGCGCGGACGTAGGCTCCCGCGGCCCTCAGGCCACCCGCAGCGTCCGCTTGGCGAGTTCGTACGCGGGCAGCATCGCCGCGTGCTCCTCGCTGTCCAGCCCGCCGAGGTGCAGCACGACCGGGCCGTCGGGCGTGGACACCGCCAGCGCGTGCTCCTTCTTGGTCTCGTCCAGGAGCTTGCTCGTCGTCACGTACTCCACCTCCACGCCGGACAGGCCGGTGGCCGTCGTGAAGGAGCGGTACTTCTCCTTGCTCACGTCGTCCTCCGCGGCGACGAACGCGCGCAGCACGGCGCGTGCGTCCGCGTCGCCCGGCTTGCCGGTCCACACTCGCAGGAAGCCGATGTGGCCGGCGGGCTTGGCGTCGATCTCGCAGGCGGCGGTGACCGGGCCCTGGCGGAGGAACGCGTCGGCGAGCGCTCCCGACAGGTCGCCGTCCGGCCCGCTCGAGGCCTTCGACAGCTCCGCCTCCGCGTCGACGCCCTTGGCCTTCCAGTGCTGGGCGAGCGTGAAGCTGACGGGCAGTTCACAGGCGGAACCGGCGCCACCGACCGTGCCCCCGCCCGCCGCCACCCGCGCCGAGGCCGAGGCGCTCGGGTGTGCCTTGCCGTCCGGCGCGTCCGTCCCGTCCGGCCCGGCGCATCCGCTCAGCACCGCCGCCAGCAGTGCCGTCCCCGCCGCCGCGCCCCTCGCTCTGTTCCCCACGATCCCCACCTCGACCTGCACTGTCCTCTCCCCGCTGGTACGGCCGGACACTCTAGCCGAGGGCACCGACACCGCCGGTGGAATACCGTGCGGCGCCGCTTGTTGACAGTCAGTCGCATTACCCAACCGTGACCCCACCAAGGCTACCGCCGGTAACTTACTCGAAAGTAAGGTCCGTTCAGCCGCTTCGGAGCCCCCTGCCCCACCACCCCCAGGAGGTCCCCCATGCCTGTCCGGAACCGTCTGCCGGTCCTCGCGATCGCCGTTGCCGCCTGCCTCGGCGCGCAGAGCGCCGCCGCACTCCCCGCCACCGCCTCGGACACCGTCGTGTCCCGCGGCGTCACCATCCCCGCCTTCTACGACCCGCCCGCCACCCTGCCCGCCGCCGACGGCACCGTCGTCCGCAGCGAGCACCTGCCGCTCGCCCTGAGCCTGCCCGGACTCGACGGGCCGCTGCCGGGGCGGGCGACCCGGCTGATGTACAAGTCCACCGACTCCACGGGCAGTCCGGTCGCGGTGACCGGTGCCTACATCGAGCCGGCCGCCGCCTGGAAGCACGGCGGAGCGCGCCCGCTGGTCGCCGTCGCCCCGGGCACCCTGGGACAGGGCGATCAGTGCGCCGCCTCCCTCGGCCTGGAACACCCACTGCAGGTCAACGGTCAGACGCTGTCCGTCGGCTACGAGGACCTGGCGATCTACCGGTTGCTCGCCGAGGGCGTCGCCGTCGTCGTCACCGACTACGTCGGCCTGGGCACCACCGACCGGCTGCACACCTACGTCAACCGGCTCGACGGCGCGCGCGCCGTGCTGGACGCCGTACGCGCCGCCAGGAACCTGGACGGCACGTCCGTCACCACCGACTCACCCGTCGGGCTGTACGGCTACAGCCAGGGCGGCGGCGCGACCGCCGCGGCCGCCGAACTCCAGCCCTCCTACGCCCCCGACATCACCCTGGCCGGCACCTACGCGGGCGCGCCGCCCGCCGACCTCACCGCGGTGACCAGGGCGATCGACGGCAGCGACCTGGCCGGTGCCCTCGGCTGGGCCGTCAACGGCTTCCTGCAGTCGGACCCCGCCCTGAAGCCGATCGCCGACCGGCACCTCAACGCGGCGGGCAGGGCGGCGCTCGCCGACCTGTCCACGAGGTGCGTCGGCGACGCCCTCCTCGCCTACAACTCCGCGCACAGCACTGCCTGGACCACCGACGGCTCGTCCCTCGACGACCTCATCAAGGAAGAACCCGCGCTCCAGGACTTCCTCGACCGGCAGCGCATCGGCACGGCACGGCCGGCGAGCCCGGTCCGGGTCGCGACCGGCGTCAACGACGACCTGGTCCCGCACGCACAGGCACGCCAACTGGCCGTCGACTGGTGCCGCAAGGGTGCCGGCGTCACGTATGTGCCGGTCACCGTCCTGCCGTTGGGCCGCGCCCTGCTCAACCACTTCGCACCGCTGCTCGCCGACCAGGGCAAGGCCATCGACTGGCTGACCGATCGCCTCTCCGGCCGGCCCACCGGCTCCACCTGCGCCGCGCTGCCCTTCCAGCCCTAGGGGCCCCGCTCCGCCGCGAAGGCGCTCCCCGCAGGACCGGACGGCGCGGTCTCAGGCCGCCTCGCGCCGGCAGTGCAGGAAGAGGTGCGGCTCCGGACCGGCGCCGGGGTGGGCGGGGGAGAACAGGGCGTGCTGCTCGGTCAGGACCGTCAGTCCCGCCTGCTCCACCATGGCCCTGAAGTCCCCCGCGGTGAAGCTCGTCACCCGCACCGGCCGGCCCATGAACGTCCCCTCGACGGCCTCCACGTCGAGGGGCACCGTGGCCAGCGCCGCCAGTCCGCCCGGCCGCAGCGCACGGGCCAGCTTCGCGACGACGGCCGACTGTTCGTCGCGGGTCATCTGCAGCAGCGAGAAGTACCCGCACACGGCGTCGAAGGAGTCCACCTCCAGGTGCAGTTCGCGCAGGTCGGCGAGACGGAACTCGGCCCGCGGCACCTGCCGGGAGGCCAGGCCCACCATGACCGGGGAGACGTCCACACCGAGCACGGCGTGTCCCGCATCGGCGAGGGTCTGCGCGGTCGGCCGCCCGGTCCCGCTGCCCGCGTCCAGCACCCTGCTGCCCGGCGGCAGCCGCTCCAGCAGCCACCGCAGCGAGGCCGCGTGCGCCTCGGAGGAGGCGAACGCCTTCTCGTAGTCGAGACCCAGCGCGTCGAACAGTACGGCTGCCGGTGCCCGGCGCTCGTCCTCGGCCAAGACGGCTCCTCCCGTCGTCCCCTGCGGCTGCCGGGCATCGTCGCACCCGTACGCCCGCGCCCACAACGCCACCCGCCGTTTGCGGGGCACGGCACCCGCACGGCAGGGTTCGGGGCGTGTCCACCTTGCTGATCGTGCATCACACCCCCTCGCCCCACTGTCAGGCGCTGTTCGAGGCCGTCGTCGCCGGCGCGACCACACCCGAGATCGAGGGCGTCCGCGTCGTCCGGCGGGCCGCCCTGGCCGCCACCGCCTCCGACGTCCTGGAGGCCGACGGCTACCTCCTCGGCACCCCGGCCAACCTCGGCTACATGTCCGGCGCCCTCAAGCATTTCTTCGACCAGATCTACTACCCCTGCCTGGACGCCACCCGCGGCCGCCCCTTCGGCTACTACGTCCACGGCGGCAACGACGTCACGGGCGCCGTCCGCGCCGTCGAAACCGTCACCACCGGCCTCGGCTGGCGCCGCGCGGCCGACGCGGTGACCGTCACCGGGGAACCCGCCAAGGCCGACCTCCAGGCGTGCTGGGAGCTGGGCGCCACGGTCGCGGCCGGGCTGATGGACGACGTCTGAGCCGCACGACGGCGCCGTACACCGGCGTGCTCCTCGTACGCCAGGGTGCGCGCACCCGGACCCTGGCCGACGATGGGGAGCGAGACCGCGCCCCCCCGGGCGCGGTCGCACACCGTCGTACGTCGTCGAGTCGAGGGAGCGTCGGATGCGAGCGGACGGCCACGCACCCGGACAGCCCGTACGGGGCCGGCAGCACCCGCAGGACGCCCAGGACGACGAGGAACTGCTGCGCCGGTGCGCACGGGACGTGGCCGCCGTCGCCGAGGGCATCCGCGAGGTGTCCGCGCGCACCGGCGCCGCAATGCGCGCCCCGGCCCTGACCGCCTCCGCGCGCCGCCGCCCCCGTACCGGGCTCGCCGCCCGCCGGGCCCTGCTGCGGGCGCTGACCGACAGGCGCGGGCTCGGCGGACCGGCCCCGTACCTCGTACGGCGGGTGCCGGGCCGGGAGAACCTGGCCGCGCTCGTGGGCGTCACCGCGCTGCGCCTCGGTATCGCCGCCGTGCTGGTGAACCACCCGGAGCTGATACGCGACCCGGGCATGCGCCGGCTGACCGACGCCGTCGACGCCGACCGGGACCCGGCGGCCGTCCGCGCACTGCGCCGCCTGTTCCGGGACCGCGGTGCCCAGCGGGCCCTGTCCGGCCTCGCGCCCCTGATGGCCGAACTCCCCGCCGCGCGCGCCCTGGTGGACGGCGCCCGCCCCGCCGGCCCGCACCGGTGGGAGGGCGCCGCCGTGGCCGTCGGCCTCAGCGAGCAGGAGAAGCAGGTCATCGCCACCGAGGGGTCCTTCCTCGGGTTCCTGCGCAACATCGAGGTGCTCTCCACCGACGGGCGCATTCTCGTGCAGAACGTGCGGGGCCCCGACGGCGTCGTCCGGTACGTCGTCCAGGCCCCCGGCACCGCACCCGGCCGGCCCCGCACCGGCTCCCCGTACGCCGGCGCCGGCGCCTGGCGCGACCCCGCCACGGCGGACTCGCCCTACGCCCGCTACACCCGCTCGCTCCTGCTCGCCCTCGAGGACCACGGCATCCCGCGCGGCGCCGACCTCGCCCTGATCGGGCACGGCGAGGGCGGGACCGTGCTGCTGAACCTCGCCCGGGACCGGGAGTTCTGCCGCGCCCACCGGGTCACCCACGTCATCGCCGTGGGCTCCCCGCCCGACGGCGGGAAACCCGCCGACCCGCGCACCTGGACCGCCCGCGTCACCAACCTGCACGACCTGGCGGCCCGGCCCGACGGCAGGCGTCCGGACGCCACGGGCGGCGAGCCGCACCCGAACCGGTACGAGTTCCACTACCCGGGTCCCACTCGCACCTTCCCGCCGTGCCACCAGCTCCGCGCCTACATCGCCCACCTGCGGTCCGTCGTCCCCGCGGCCCGCGAGGACATCGACGAGGCGCTCACCCCCTACCGCGGCCCCGTCGTACGCACCCAGGCCTACCGGCTCACCGACCGCGGCCACCCGCCCGAGGGCCACCCCTTCCTCACCCTGCCGACCGCCTCCGTCCCCACCACCACCGGCCCGGTCGACGTACCGGTGCGCTACTACGACTCCTCCGCCGCCCACCTGTGCTTCCCGGTCGACGCCGACGCGGCCCGCGCCCTGCTGCCCGACGCCACCCGGATGGCGCCGAGCCGGCTCGGCGGACGCGCGCTGGCGGTGCTGTCCCTGTACGAGCACCGCTGCTCCACCATCGGGCCGTACGCCGAGGTCGCCCTCTCCCTGCTGGTGGGCGACCTGTGGCGGCCGCGGCCGTACGACCTCGGCGCCGACCTGTTGCGCCGCGTGGACCTGCGCCGCACCGGACGTCAGGTCCTCTCCCTCGCCGTCAGCAGCGAGGAGGCCCGCGTGGTCGCCCAGGAGGTCTGGGGGCAGCGGGCGCTGCTCACCGGTGCCGAGGCCGACCTGTCCGGCCGCGTGCTGCACCTCGCAGCGCCCGACCTCGGGCTCACCGTCGAGGGCCGCCTCGGCCCGGGCATCCGCTGCCCCGACGCGGACTGGGTCCTGTACGGCCGGCGCGGCGAGAGCGCCGTGCGCACGCTGGTCCGGGCCCACGGCCGGCTGCGCGTGCACACGGGAACCGGGATGCGGCTGCGCCTGGACACCGCCGCGGCCGAACCCATGGCCGGGCAACTGCGCAGGCTCGGCCTCGACACCGCCAGGCCGCTCTTCGTGCTGGCCTGCCCCCGGTTCCTGCTGCACCGCAGCGCCGGCGCCCTGCTGCCCTGCTGAACCCGCCGCCCGTACCTCTGCGCCCGGAGCCCACATGGTCATCGAGTCCACCCACGCCAGCGCACCGGCCCGCGAACTCCTGGACCGGGCGGCCGGGTTGCGCGCCGACGCCGACCTGATGGACGGATACGCCCGACGGCTGCTCGCCATCGCGACCGCGCTGGCCGGCTGTGCCGCCGCACCGGCGCGCGGCCGCCCCGCCCTGGAACAGCAGGCGGCCGCGTGCCGCACGGCGGCCGGCCGGCTGCGCACCGCCGCCCAGGCGCTGACCGCCCACGCCCGGGCCGGCGCGTGAGGGGCCCGGCACCATGGCAGGAGGGAGGGCCCGGGCCATGACCGTCCGGCAGCACGTGCAGGTCACCGGCCGGGTGCAGGGCGTGTTCTATCGCGACACCTGCCGTCGCCTCGCCGAGGAGCGGGGCGTGGCGGGCTGGGTGCGCAACCTCTCCGACGGGGACGTCGAGGCCGTCTTCGAAGGGGAGCCCGACGCCGTGGACCACATGGTGCGCTGGGCCGCCGAGGGGCCCTCGGCGGCGCGGGTCACCCACTGCACCAGCGTCGCCGAGGAACCCGAAGGCCTCTCCCGCTTCCGCGTCCTGCCCGACGCCGCACCCGGCAGGGGCGGCTAGCCGCAGCGCGACGCCGACGCGGTGTCGTGGCGCAGCCACACCGAGTCGACCACGCGGCCGTCCGGCAGGGTGTGCCGGGGCGGCCCCTCGGCCGGGAGGAATCCCGCCCGGGCCAGCGCCCGCCGGCTCGCGGTGTTGCCGGTCTCGGCGCCCGCCCGCACGGTGGTCATGCCGAAGTGCGTGTGCGCGAGCAGTGCCCCCGCCCGGAACAGCTCACCGCCGAGCCCCTGTCCACGGCAGCGCGGCGCCAGCCAGCCGCCGATCTCGCCGACGCGGTGCTCCAGCTGCAGCGCTCCGGCGTAGCTGAGATCGGACCGGCGCACACACACGAGGAACACCGCGTCCCCGGGCACCGGAGCGAAGGGCTTCGCCAGGGCGCGGGGGACCCGGCGGCCGTCCTCCCCGGCGGGCCGCCACGCCAGCAGGGCGCGCCGGGCGCCGGCGTGGGGCACGATCCGGTCGGCCCGGGTGCCGAGCCATCGCTGGGCCTCGGCGTCCGCACTGGCCGCGAGTGCCACCGCCACGTCGAGATGCGTCCGGGGCGTGAACAGCAGCAGCCGCTCGGTGGCCAGGACGTGCCGTCCGGGAGCGCACCGCCCGGGCACGGGAAGCCCCGACGCCGTCCGGCGGCGGACGAGCGACCACACCATGGAACCCCCCGATGGAACCGCTGCGGGGGCGCGAACCCGGCCCCGCGGCACGGAACCCGGCGACACCCCCCGGATGCGAACGGCTCGCATCGGGGCCGAATGTACCGAGAAAGGGGGCGGGGGTCTCGGGGCAGGTCGTCCACGGTGGGGCAGACCGGGGCCGCGGCCGGGTCAACCGCGGTCGGAGCAGGCCGGCGACCACGGTCGGGTCACTGCGGTGGGTGGTAGCGCCGACCGCAGTGGGGCGGTCGGGCCGGCCGTCACGGGGACGGCCGGAGGCGTTGGGCGGGGCGGCCGTGGCGGGCCAGTGGCGTCAGCTCGGGGTGGGGGCGGTCGGGTGGCCCGGTAGGCCGTCACGGGGGCGGCCGGAGGCGGTGGGCGGAGAGGTGGGGTCAGCTCGGGGTGGGGGCGGTCGGGTCAGCGGGGGTCGGGCGGCCCGGTAGGCCGTCGCGGGGGCGGCCGGGGGCGGTGGTCGGGTCAGGGGGAACCGGCTTCGGGCGGGTCCGGGTCCAGGAGGGGTCGGCGGACAGGTTCGGGGCGGGGGTGGGCCGGAGCATGGTGGGGGGCTCCTTCGGACGAGTGGGGGATGGTCCGGGGGAGGGGCGGGTCGGAGGTGCCGGGTGCCGTCGTGAGGTCGGCCCAGACGATGCGCGCGGGCCGGCCGGGCGCGGCCGTCACGCCCCAGTCGGCGCTCAGCACGTCGACCAGGAAGAGCCCGCGTCCGTTCTGGTCGTCGGGACCTGGCTGCCGGGGCACCGGGCGGACGGAGCCCCGGTTCTCGTCCTCGACCTCGATGCGCACCCGGCCGGCACCGCCGTGCACCCGGCACACGATCCGTTCGCCGGCCGCGTGCACCAGCGCGTTGGTGACCAGCTCCGAAGTCACGAGCACGGCGTCGTCCAGGGTGTCCTCCGCGACGCCCCAGGCGGCCAGCAGGTCGCGTGAGACCCGCCGGGCCGTGCCGACCGCCGCGGGCACGGCGGGCAGTTCGAAGGCGGCGGCGGGGCCGGAGGGTGCGGCCCCGGAGGCGAGCGGGTCGGGGCCGTCGGCCCCAGGGAGTCGACCCAGGTGCTCGCCTCCGGGTGGTCTCGTGGCCGGTGCCGTGTCCGCGGACCGGAGCGCGGGCTGCGCAGGCTGTACGGACTGCACGGGCTCCGGGAGTCGCAGCGGCAGGCCGGCCGGAGGCAGCCGCAGCGGAGCGGGATCGGCGGGCGGCCCGTCCTCGGGCAGACGGTGCAGTGGTCGGGGGAGGGAGGGCGGAGCCATCGCCGTACGCCTTTCGTGCGGCCGCGCGCATGGGGGGTGTCGGGGTCGGACGGCCCGGCCGCTCGGGGATCAGACGGCTCACCGCCTCCCACGAGGCCGTGGTGCAGCCCGGTCTCCCCCAACTGGGCTGCGCCGCCCGCTCCTTCGGCGACCGGAGCAGTGAGTCCACTGTGGCACCCGCCAACAAGCCGCCGCAACCAGCAAGTTGAAAATTGCAAGAAGCCAAGTGCATGCTGCTGGGCGTCACGAACCGATCGCATGCGTGTCAGAAGCGATCGCGTGAGACGGTGGCCCCGACACCTGTGAGGGGGTGGGCTGTGTGACCGCGGAGACCGACTGGGGCGGCGCCCCCTCCGTGCTGCGCATGATCCTCGGCAGACAGCTGGAGGAGCTGCGCACCCGGGCCGGCCTCGGCTACGAGCAGGCGGCCGCCGCCATCGGCGTCAGCCACTCCACCATCCGCCGCATGGAGGCCGCCAAGGTCGCCCGGCTGCGCCTCGCGGACGCCGAGAAACTCCTGCAGGTCTACGGCGTCACGGACCAGCAGGAGATCGACACCTTCCTGCAGTCGGTGCGCGAGGCCAACAAGCGCGGCTGGTGGCACACCTACCGCGACGTGATGCCCGACTGGTTCGCCGCCTACCTCAGCCTGGAGCAGGCGGCCCTGCAGATCCGGGCGTACGAGAACCAGTTCGTGCACGGCCTGCTGCAGACCGAGGACTATGCGCGCGCCCTGCTGGGCGCGGGCAATCCGCACGCCCCGGCCGAGGCCACCGAGCGGCGGGTCGCCCTGCGCCTGCGCCGCCAGGAGCTGCTGTCCCGGCCGGGGCCGCCGCGGCTGTGGGTCGTCATGGACGAGACCGTGCTGCGCTGGCCGGTCGGCGGCCCGGCCGTGATGCGCGCGCAGATCGACCATCTCGTCGAACTCAACCGGCTGCCCCATGTGACCGTGCAGCTCATGCCGTTCGCCAACGGCCCGCACCCCGCGATGCGGGCGGGCGCGTTCCACCTCTTCCGGTTCCGGGCCCCCGAACTGCCCGACATCGTCTACCTCAACGGGCTGGTCGGCGCCGTCTACCTGGACAAGGGAAACGATGTCGTGGTCTACCGCGAGGCCCTGGACCGCCTGGGCGCCCAGGCGGCGTCCGCCAAGAAGACCGAGGCCGTCCTCGGCGCGATTCGCAAGGAGCTGTAGACGTGCACCACCCCATACACAACGGCATGCCGTCCCGGGATCTGGGCGCCCGCGGCTGGAGCAAACCGTGGAGCGACGACGCCGGCGGCGCCTGCGTGGAGGTGAAGAAGCTAGCCGACGGGCGCGTCGCCGTACGCCAGTCCACCGACCCCGACGGGCCCGCGCTGGTGTTCACCTCCCGGGAGATGTCGAGCTTCCTGACGGGCGTGAAGGAGGGCGACGCCGACTTCCTGCTGTGAACCGCCTTGTTATCGCTCAGCATGGACCCACCCCACCCCCCGACCCGAATGGGAGACACGGCGTTGCCCGACAACGGATGGCCGGCCGACCGCATCGACACCGAGAACGCGCACTCCGCCCGCATCTACGACTACATCCTCGGCGGCAAGGACTACTACCCCGCCGACAAGGAGGCGGGCGACGCCATGTCCCGGGAGTGGCCCGCGCTCCCGGTCCACATGCGCGCCAACCGCGACTTCATGAACCGTGCCGTGCGCTGGCTCGCCGAGGAGGCGGGCATGCGCCAGTTCCTGGACATCGGCACCGGCATCCCCACCTCGCCCAACCTGCACGAGATCGCCCAGGCGGTGGCCCCCGAGTCCCGGGTCGTCTACGTCGACAACGACCCGATCGTCCTCACCCTCTCCCAGGGCCTGCTGGCCAGCGCGCCCGAGGGCCGGACGTCGTACATCGAGGCCGACTTCCGCGACCCGGCGGCCATCCTCGATGCCCCGGAACTGCGCGAGACCCTCGACCTGGACCGGCCGGTCGCGCTCACCGTCATCGCCATCGTCCACTTCATGCTCGACGCGGACGACGCGGTCGGGGTCGTCCGCCGGCTGCTGGAGCCGCTGCCGTCCGGCAGCTACCTCGCCATGTCGATCGGCACCGCCGAGTTCGCGCCCGAGGAGGTGGGCCGGGTCGCCCGCGAGTACGCGGCCCGCAACATGCCGATGCGGCTGCGCACCCTCGACGAGGCCCACGCTTTCTTCGAGGGCCTCGACCTGGTCGAGCCCGGCATCGTCCAGGTGCACAAATGGCACCCCGACGGCACCGGCGAGAAGGGCATCCGCGACGAGGACATCGCGATGTACGGCGCGGTCGCCCGCAAGCCGTGACCACCCCTGGGGCCGGGTCCCGCACCCCCGCGGGCCCGGCCCCGCCGTACGACGCGACGGGCCGTGCCCCGGCCGGCGGCGTGAGGCCGTGGCCGCCACGCGACAGCGCGTCCCGGACACCATCCCCCGCGAGGACCACAGTCTCGTCACCCGCATGGCCCTCGGCCGGCCGGCCCGGCCGAGGGCCACGCGGGCGGAATTCCAGGACGGGAGCGCCGGGGAGCCTGCGGCCATCGCCCACCTGCGAGGACTGAGCGGCGAACGCCCCGGGTACCCGAAGGGCCCCGGGGCCGACCCGGCCGTCCGGGGCTGCCGTGAATGGAGAGGCCATGACGCAGAACGGGGAGGAAGCCACCCCCGCCCGGCGGTCGGAGGTCACCGAGCTCCGCCTGGCCGCGGACGGCCCTGGCCGTCCCGCGCCGTCCGCACCGGACACCGACCCGCTGCCGCGCGACCGCAGCCAGGCGATCCTGGAGGCCGCCAAGCAGATCGGGGCCCTGTTGAAGAAGAAGGACCACCCCTTCGCGCTCGCCGGCAGCGTCGCCGTCTACGCCCACGGCGGAAGCCGGCACCTCCAGCACGACGCCGACTTCGCCGTGCTGCCCGAGGACGCCGACGCCGTGGCCGCCACGCTGCGCGAAGCCGGGCTCCCCGTGCGCACCCCGCCCGAGGACTGGCTGATCAAGACGACCTGCCGGGGCCAGGACATCGACATCATCTTCCAGCTGGCGCACCAGCCCGTCACCAAGGACATGCTCGCCCGGGCGCAGTGCCTCCCGGTCGACTCCGTCCTCATGCCCGTCCTCTCCCCGACCGACCTGATCCGCAGCCTGATCAGCGCCTTCTCGGAGCACTACTGCGACTTCGGCTCGGTGCTCCCGGTGGCCCGCGCGGTGCGCGAGAAGGTCGACTGGGACGAGGTACGGGCGAGCTGCGGCGGCGAGCCCATGCCCGCCGCGTTCCTCTTCCTGCTCGAACGGCTGAACGTGATCGAACCCCGGGAGGGGCAGCCATGACCAACCACGACGCTGCACGGCCGCCGGGCCCGGCCGCCGTCGAGAACCTGGACTACCGCGTCGCCCACCTCGCCGAACGGCTGGCCGCCGGACCCCTCGGCGAACTGGGCGTACGGCTCGTCCCGCACGGCGACGCCGTCCTGCTGACCGGTACCGTGCCGTCCACCCAGTGCCGGGACGAGATCCTCGGCCTGGCCCGCGCGGAACTGGCGGGGCACCCGGTCCACTGCGACATCCTCGTCGCCGGGACCTCCTCGCCCGACCATGGGGAGGACCTCACATGATCCGCGTCGCGGCCGTGGGAGACATCCACATGGGGCCGGAGAGCCAGGGCACGCTCCGCCCCTCCTTCGAGGCCCTGCCCCAGTGCGCCGATGTCCTGCTGCTCGCCGGTGACCTGACCCGGCACGGCACTCCGGAGGAGGCACAGGTCGTCGCCCGGGAGATCAAGGACCTGCCGGTCCCGGTCGTCGCCGTCCTCGGCAACCACGACCACCACGACGAGCGGCCCGAGGAGGTCACGGCGATCCTGCGGGACGCCGGCGCGCACGTCCTCGAGGGACAGGCCGCGGTGGTCACCGCCGACGGCGCACGGATCGGGGTCGCCGGGACCAAGGGGTTCGGCGGCGGATTCGTCGGGCGCTGCGCCGGGGAGTTCGGGGAACCGCTGATGAAGGAGTTCGTCCGCTACAGCAGGCGGTGCGCGGACGGGCTGCTCGGGGCGCTGAAGGACCTGGAGGACTGGAACTGCGACGTCCGGATCGCGCTCACCCACTTCTCACCCGTGCCGGACACGCTGGCCGGGGAGCCGCCGGAGATCTACCCGTTCCTCGGCAGCTATCTGCTGGCGGAGGCGATCGACACCGCCGGGGCGGATCTCGCCGTCCACGGGCACGCCCATGCGGGGACCGAGCACGGAATGACCAGCGGGGGCGTGCGGGTGCGCAACGTGGCTCAGCCGGTGATCGGGCAGGCGTTCCACGTGTATCACCTGGCGGGGCGGGAGAGCGGCTCGTCCGCCTGAGCCGGGCTGTCGGCCATCGCCCCCCTCACCCGACCGGGCCGGGTGGCAGGGCGGCGCCTCAGGCCGCCGTGCCCAGGGCCTCCCTGCCCGGTACCTCGTCGTCCTTGGCGCGCAGCTTCACCAGGGTCGGTGCCGCTGCGCGGCGGCGCAGGAAGCCCGTGCCGATCGCGCCGGCGATCAGCAGGCCGCCCGCGACCAGGGCGCCACGGGCGCCGGCCCACTCCATGAGCAGGCCCAGGGCCGGCGGGCCGCCCAGGCTCCACACCGTGCCGACGCTGCTCCACACGCCGAGCACCCGGCCCCGCAGATGGGCGGGCGGATCGGTCTGCAGCACCGCCGTGCCGGCGGTGTCGGAGACGGACTCCACGACCGCCATCGGCAGCACCAGCACCAGCAGCACGGCCAGCGACGGCGACAGGCCCGCCGCGACCTGCAGCAGCCCGCCCGCCGCCGCGAGCAGGCCCACGGACCGCACGGAGGGCCGGCGCAGCCGGGCGCCGAGCACCGCGCCGAGGATGCCACCGACGGCCAGCACCGTGGAGACGGTGCCGAACGCCCCGGCACCGCCCGCGAGCGGCCCGGTGACCAGGACCGCGAGCGTCAGGCCGTAGTTCCGGCCGAAGACCGAGCTGAGCCCCGTGACGGCGGCGAGCGCCACCAGTCGCGGCCGGCGCACGAAGTACGCCAGGCCCTGCCGCACGCTCATCTCCGGCTGCTTCGGTACGGCGCGCCCGGCGCCCACCGGATCCGGGACCGCGCCGGGCGCGGGACGCAGGAACGGCACCACCGAGGCCACGAACAGGAACGACAGCCCGTTGGCGGCGTAGGCGGAGGCCGTCCCGAGGAAACCGACGGTCAGACCTGCCAGACCCGTGCCCACCAGGCGGCCCGCGCTGTGCACCAGGGCACCCACGCCGATCGCCGAGGGAACGTCCTGACTGGGGACGAGATCGTTGCCGAGCAGCGCGCACGCCGGGCCGTCGACGGTGGCGATGACACCGGTCACGGCGGCCAGCACCAGCAGGACCGTCATGTCGATCCGGTCCAGCGCCACCAGCAGGGCCGTGGTGAAGGCGACCGCGCCGAGCAGGGCCTGGCTGACGGCGACGGTCAGCTTGCGGGGCCAGCGGTCCACGGCCGCGCCGCCCAGCAGGCTCACGAACAGCGCGGGCGCCGCCTGTACCGAGATCGACAGGCCGGTCGCCGCGGCGGATCCCGTGATCTGCAGCACGAGCAGGTTCTGGACCGTGAGCTGCATCCAGGTGCCGGCGTTGGAGACGAAGTTCGCGGCCGACCACCAGCGCATGCTGCGGTACCGCAGGGAACGCCATGGCGCACGCGAGGCGCTCGGAGCGGGGGCGGCGCTGGGCGCGGGCGTGGGCAGGGCAGGGGCAGTGGACAAGGCGGGGTACTCGACAGCCAGGAAGAGGGAGTGCGACCGGCGGACGCGCGAGAAGGCCAGGCCGGCTGCGCTGCGCGGCCTGTCCACCAGGTCGGTGACGGCGCGGACCATGGTGGCAGACGGGACCCACCAGCCGACGCCACGCACCGTGCCGCACCGGGCGCCGGGAACCCCAACCCGCCTCACGCACCCCGCACTTGGGGGTGTGCGTGGGGTTCCTCACAAGCCCGGAGCACGCCCCCGTCCCGGCCGGTTCGACCGGCGCCGGACCGGGCTGCGCGAAAGGGCGGCGGACGGGAGGAGGGCCCCCGCGCCGAAGGAGGTTCCCATGCACGACGACCAGCACGGACGGACAGCACCACCGGCACCCCGGTCACGCTCCGGCGTACCCCGCCGCTCCCGGCGCACGGGCACCGAGCCGGCCACCGCGCGCAGCGCCCTGGGCCTGCGGCTGCTGCTCTCCGCCGTCTTCCTGCCGCTCTTCGCCGCGGCGACCGGCGGCTTCGCCGTCTGGGCCGCCCGGTCCGGCCCCGGTGACAGCCCGGGCAGCGGCCCTCTGACCGCGCTCGCCGTGATCTGCGGCCTTCTCGCGCTGGCGGCTGCGCTGGACCTGACCGTCGTCAGCGCCCGCAGGCGCCGGGAGCGCACCGCACGCGGCTGATCCCGGCGCCCGGCGATGCCTCAGCGGTTGACCGCGCGCATCCCCGCCTCGTCGTAGCGCTGGCCCGCCGCCTCGGGCAGCTCGGCGTCGATGCGGGCCAGGTCCTCCTTGGTCAGCTCGATGCCGACCGCGCCCGCGTTCTGCTCCAGGTAGCTGCGGCGCTTGGTGCCCGGGATCGGCACCAGGTCCTCGCCCTGCGCCAGCACCCAGGCGATCGCGAGCTGGGCCGGGGTGACCTCCTTCTCGGCGGCGATCTCCTTCACCTTCGCCGCGAGCCGCAGGTTGGCCTCCAGGTTGGTGTCCGTGAAGCGCGGGTTGTTGCGCCGGAAGTCGCCCTCGTCCAGCTCGTCGGGCGAGGTAAAGCGGCCGGCGAGGAAGCCGCGGCCCAGCGGGGAGTACGGCACGAAGCCGATGCCGAGCTCCCGGCAGGTGGGCAGCACATCGGCCTCCACGTCCCGCGTCCACAGCGAGTACTCGGTCTGCACCGCGGTGATCGGGTGCACGGCGTGGGCGCGCCGGATGGTCTCCGCGCTCGCCTCGCTCAGCCCGATGTGCCGCACCTTGCCCTCGGCGACCAGCTCGCCCAGCGCGCCGACCGTCTCCTCGATGGGCACGTTCGGGTCGACGCGGTGCTGGTAGTACAGGTCGATGTAGTCGGTGCCGAGGCGCTGCAGAGAGCCGTGGACGGAGCTGCGGACATGCTCGGCCGAGCCGTCCTGCCGGCCCACCGTGCTCATGTCGCCCGGCACGGCGTCGTCCATCCGGTAGTTGAACTTGGTTGCGATCTGGTACTCGTCGCGGTGTCCCCGGACCGCCTCGCCGACCAGCGACTCGTTGGTCAGCGGGCCGTAGATCTGCGCGGTGTCGAGGAAGGTGATGCCGAGCTCGAGGGCGCGCCGGATGGTCGCGACGCCCTCGTCCTGGTCGGCGGAGCCGTAGAAGGCGGACATGCCCATGCATCCGAGGCCGATGGCCGATACCTGGAGGTCCCGCAGGCTGCGCTGTCGCATGTGGTGTCCCAGCCTTTCTTGCACAGTCGGTGGTCGTCCCGTGCGCGCACGAGGGTCCTTCTCCATCAAGCGACGGATCACGCCGCCCGGCATCCCGTGCGGGAGACCGGCCGGCGCGGCCCTCGTGCACCGGGCCGTCAGTGACGCTACGAGTTGGAGCGCGCTCGAAGTCAACTCCCGTCGGCCGCCTCGTCCGGCGGCACCCGCTCGGCCGGACGGGTGGCCTTTTCCCGCCCCGGCCCCTCGTCACCCCGACGCGCGCCCGGCGGACGTTGACGACCGCCCCCGGCTCGCTGAACTGTGAGCGCCGGACCGGGCGAGCACACGCCCCGCATGGCCGAAAGACGCCTCATGAGGACCGACCAGGGCAGTACCGACCAGGGCAGGGACGTCCTGCGCGCGGCGCTGTCCCGCGCGGCCCGGTCCACCGGCCGCACGCTGGCGGGGGAGTGGCACGCCATCGTCGTCGATCCGGTACGGCGGCTCGCGCGGCGCGGTGTGTCGGGCCTGGTGCTGGCGCTCGTCGCCGCGTCCGGGGTCGTCCTGTGCCACGACGTCGCCCAGCACCGCGCCGGAGCGGTCTGGGTGCTCCGGCTCGGCGGGGTCACGGCCGAGCTGCCGCTGTGGCTGTCCCTGCTGCGCACCCCCGTGTCCCTGTACGTCCCGGCGCTGGACCTGCCGGTGTGGGCGGGCATCGCCCAGCTCTTCGCCGCCTTCGCGCTCGCCGAACTGACCCTCGGCCGCGCCCGGACCCTGGCCGTCGCCTACGCGACCACCCTGGCCGGCACCCTCACCGCCCGCCTGATGGTCGCGCTCGGCCCCGGCTGGTGGGGGCTGGGCCTGCCGCCCGAGTACGGCCAGGTCCTCGACACCGGTCCCTCCGCTGCCGTCGTCGGCCTGTTCACCTTCCTCGCGGTCGTCCGGCGCGCGCCCGTGGTGTTCGCGCTGACCGGCGGCTCCATGGTGTGGGAGTCGGTCGCGGTGCCCAACCTGGCCGGCCGCGAGCACCTGATCGCGGTGGGCGCGGCGATCGTCCTGGCGCTGCTGCACGGCCGCCGGGACCGCCTGCGGGCCCTCGTACGGTCGCCGCGGCCGGCCCTGCGGGGCAGCGGACCTGCGGGGGGCGTCCGTGTCCCGGCCCCGGCGCACGACCAGGCACCTGGATTGCCGCAGCTCGCACGGGGGACACGTCAATGTGACGCTTTTCGCACTTCGACACGTGCGGGCACCCCCTAAGGTTGCCGCGACGTACGGCAGGGCGTGGCTGACACCATGGTGTTCGTCGCCGGCAGGCTGAAGGGAATCCAGGATGTTCCGCAAGGTGCTGGTCGCCAACCGTGGAGAGATCGCGATCCGCGCGTTCCGGGCGGGCTACGAGCTCGGCGCGCGCACGGTCGCCGTGTTCCCGCACGAGGACCGCAACTCGCTGCACCGGCTGAAGGCCGACGAGGCGTACGAGATCGGCGAACCGGGGCATCCGGTGCGGGCCTATCTCTCCGTCGAGGAGATCGTCCGCGCCGCCCGCCGGGCCGGCGCCGACGCCGTCTATCCCGGTTACGGGTTCCTGTCCGAGAACCCCGAACTGGCCCGCGCCTGCGAGGAGGCGGGCATCACCTTCGTCGGGCCGGACGCCCGGACGCTGGAACTGACCGGCAACAAGGCCCGCGCGGTGGCCGCCGCCCGGGCGGCCGGCGTACCCGTACTCGGCTCCTCCGCGCCGTCCAACGACGTCGACGAACTGGTGCGCGCCGCCGAGGAGATCGGCTTCCCCGTCTTCGTGAAGGCGGTAGCGGGCGGCGGCGGGCGCGGCATGCGCCGCGTGGAGGACCCGGCCCAGCTGCGCGAGTCCATCGAAGCCGCCTCCCGGGAGGCCGCCTCCGCGTTCGGCGACCCGACCGTCTTCCTGGAGAAGGCCGTCGTGGAGCCCCGCCACATCGAGGTGCAGATCCTCGCCGACGGCGAGGGCAACGTCATCCACCTCTTCGAGCGCGACTGCTCGCTCCAGCGCCGCCACCAGAAGGTCATCGAACTCGCCCCGGCACCGAACCTCGACCCGGAGCTGCGCGAGCGGATCTGCGGCGACGCCGTGCGCTTCGCCCGCGAGATCGGCTACCGCAACGCGGGCACCGTGGAGTTCCTCCTCGACCGCGACGGCAACCACGTGTTCATCGAGATGAACCCGCGCATCCAGGTCGAGCACACCGTGACCGAGGAGGTCACGGACGTGGACCTGGTCCAGGCGCAGCTCAGGATCGCCTCCGGCGAGACCCTCGCCGACCTCGGCCTGTCCCAGGAGACGATCACGCTGCGCGGTGCCGCTCTGCAGTGCCGCATCACCACCGAGGACCCCGCCAACGGCTTCCGCCCGGACACCGGCCGGATCAGCGCCTACCGCTCACCGGGCGGTTCCGGCATCCGTCTCGACGGCGGCACCACCCACGCCGGTACGGAGATCAGCGCTCACTTCGACTCCATGCTGGTCAAGCTCACCTGCCGGGGCCGGGACTTCCGGGCGGCCGTCGGGCGCGCGCGGCGTGCCGTCGCCGAGTTCCGCATCCGCGGCGTCGCCACCAACATCCCCTTCCTGCAGGCGGTGCTGGACGACCCCGACTTCCAGGCGGGCCGGGTCACCACGTCCTTCATCGAGCAGCGCCCGCACCTGCTCACCTCCCGCCACTCCGCCGACCGCGGCACGAAGCTGCTCACCTACCTCGCCGACGTCACCGTCAACAAGCCGCACGGTGAGCGCCCCGACCTGCTCGACCCGGTCACCAAGCTGCCGCCGCTGCCGGCCGGCGAGCCCCCGGCCGGCTCCCGGCAGCGGTTGATCGACCTCGGCCCCGAGGGCTTCGCGCGGCACCTGCGCGAGTCGCCGACCATCGGCGTCACCGACACCACCTTCCGCGACGCCCACCAGTCCCTGCTCGCCACCCGCGTGCGTACCAAGGACCTCCTCGCCGTCGCCCCCGTCGTCGCCCGCACCCTGCCCGAGCTGCTGTCCCTGGAGTGCTGGGGCGGCGCCACCTACGACGTCGCGCTGCGCTTCCTCGCCGAGGACCCCTGGGAGCGGCTGGCCGCCCTGCGCGAGGCCGTCCCCAACATCTGTCTGCAGATGCTGCTGCGCGGCCGCAACACCGTCGGCTACACCCCGTACCCGACGGAGGTGACCGACGCCTTCGTGCAGGAGGCCGCCGCCACCGGCATCGACATCTTCCGCATCTTCGACGCCCTCAACGACGTCGGCCAGATGCGGCCCGCCATCGAGGCCGTCCGCGAGACCGGCACGGCGATCGCCGAGGTCGCCCTGTGCTACACCGCCGACCTCAACGACCCGGCCGAGCGGCTCTACACGCTCGACTACTACCTGCGCCTGGCCGAGCAGATCGTCGACGCCGGCGCCCACGTCCTCGCCATCAAGGACATGGCCGGCCTGCTGCGCGCCCCGGCCGCCGCCAAGCTGGTCTCCGCGCTGCGCCGCGAGTTCGATCTGCCGGTGCACCTGCACACCCACGACACGGCGGGCGGCCAGCTCGCCACCTACCTGGCCGCGATCCAGGCCGGCGCCGACGCGGTGGACGGCGCGGTGGCCTCCATGGCCGGTACGACCTCGCAGCCCTCGCTGTCGGCCCTGGTCGCCGCCACCGACCACTCCGACCGGCCCACCGGGCTCGACCTCCAGGCCGTCGGCGACCTCGAGCCGTACTGGGAGGGCGTGCGCAGGATCTACGCCCCGTTCGAGGCGGGCCTCGCCTCCCCGACCGGCCGCGTCTACCACCACGAGATCCCCGGCGGCCAGCTGTCGAACCTGCGCACCCAGGCCGTCGCCCTCGGGCTCGGCGACCGCTTCGAGGACATCGAGGCGATGTACGCCGCAGCCGACCGCATCCTCGGCCGCCTGGTCAAGGTCACCCCGTCGTCCAAGGTGGTCGGCGACCTGGCCCTGCACCTGGTGGGGGCGGGTGTCTCGCCCGAGGACTTCGAGTCGACCCCCGACCGGTTCGACATCCCCGATTCGGTGATCGGCTTCCTGCGCGGCGAGCTGGGCACCCCGCCCGGCGGCTGGCCGGAGCCGTTCCGCACCAAGGCCCTCCAGGGCCGTGGCGAGGCCAAGCCGGCGCCGGAACTGGCCGCGGAGGACCGCGAGGGGCTGGCCAAGGAGCCCAGGGCGACGCTGAACCGCCTGCTGTTCCCCGGCCCGACCCGTGAGTTCGACACGCACCGGCAGTCGTTCGGCGACACCAGCGTCCTGGACAGCAAGGACTTCTTCTACGGCCTGCGCCCGGGCAAGGAGTACGCCGTCGACCTGGAGCCCGGTGTCCGGCTGCTGATCGAGCTGCAGGCGATCGGCGAGGCCGACGAGCGCGGCATGCGCACGGTGATGTCCTCGCTCAACGGCCAGCTGCGGCCCATCCAGGTGCGGGACCGCGCGGCCGCCTCGGACGTGCCGGTGACGGAGAAGGCCGACCGGAGCGACCCGGGCCATGTGGCGGCGCCGTTCGCCGGGGTGGTGACGCTCGCCGTCGCCGAGGGCGACGAGGTCGCGGCCGGCGCGACCGTGGCCACCATCGAGGCGATGAAGATGGAGGCGACGATCACCGCCCAGAAGGCGGGCCGGGTCTCCCGCCTGGCCATCAACCGGATCCAGCAGGTGGAGGGCGGCGACCTGCTCGTCGTGATCGCCTGACGTCACACGCGCTCGCCGCGGCCGGGCAACCGGTCGCGGCGAGTGGTCAGCCCCAGAGCGGGATGGTCATGACCTGCTGGAAGCCCGTGGGACGGGCGTCCGTGTAGGTCAGGTTCATCCGGGTGAAGTGCTGGATGCTCGGGTCCTTCTTCCACGGCTCCGGGCGGTCCAGCCGCACCGTCACCCGGTAGGAGTGGAAGCGGCCCACCGCGCAGTACGGCTTGCAGTCGTTGACGGCGTTCACGCCCTTGGCGACCGCCGCGTCCGGGCCCCAGTGCGTCCAGTGGAGTCCGTTCAACCGGCTGTTGCCGTCGCCGCACGCCAGGATGAAGTCGGCCGGGCGGACGTCGCTCTGGAAGCCGCAGTCGACGAGTACGGTCGGCGGGCTCGGGGCCTTCACGGCAGGGGTGGCCGGCTGACTGGCCGAGGCGGTACTCATGGCCGCCGTGAGCAGGGTTCCCGCCGCGAGGGTGACTGCCGATCCCATCAGTGATCCGCGCATGGCCCGCTCCCACCGTTGTGCCGTGTCCGACCGCGTGCACCTCGACGCTACGACCGTCCGCCCGGATGCACCAGTCGCGCAGGTCGCGCGGCGTGTCAGCCGGTTTGTCAGCCTTTGTCGTGGCTGTGTCAGCGGCTGGCCGGCCGGGTCGACGAGCGCGCCGGTCAGCGGTGCGAGACGGTCAGCCCGTAGAAGGCGACCCGGGCCCCCTTGGTGGTGCTGTCGGAGGAGGACTGGTTGTAGGCGCCGGCCTTGAAGTACTGCTTGTACGGCTGGAACGAGGACGGGATGCCGTAGCGGGTGGTGGTGCCGTTGACGGTCAGCTCGATGGTGTTCCCGCCGGAGACGGCGATGGTGTAGCTCCACGTCCTGCCCACCGGCACATGGCCCACGGTGTGCGGGGTCTGCCCGCCGGACGGCGAGTTCTCGGTGCCGAGCACGATGTCGCCGTTCGCGTGGTAGTACAGCTCCAGCAGCGGCTTGGTGGACGAGCCGCCGGAGCCGAGGTGGATCTGGCCCACGCACACGCTCTGGGTCACCGAGACGACCCGCAGGGTCGCGCTCATCCGGTGCGCGCCGGCGAGGGCCCAGTCGGCAGGGCCGCCGTCGCGGTTCATCTCGCGCAGCTCCGAGCGGGCGTAGTGGGAGTTCGGCGTCGTCACGCCCTTCTCGGGCGCCCAGAAGGTCATCGCGCCGTCGCGGGTGTCGGTGTGGAAGTACGCGTCCTGGTAGCCGTTCGCGCCCTGGAGACGGGAGGAGGGGATCGTGGTCGGCCTGCCGGGCGAGCCCACGGGCTCCTGGAGCTGCCAGACGGACAGGTCGAAGTTGCCGCCGGGTGCGACGTGCGGATCGGCCGCTTCGGCGGGGCCGCCGGTGAGGGCGGTGAGGGTGACGGCGAGGACGGCGGCGGTGGCTGCCGCGAGGAGCCGGTGACGGGTCATGTGGGGGGTCCCTTCAGCGGATCGGACCAGGATGCGTTCAGTCATGTGAACACTGAACGCATCCTTGGTCGTCGGTGACCCGAGAAGCTAAAGGTCTGAACCAGACACGTCAAGAGGGTCAGCAGGCGCCCTCGTCCTCCCAGGGCCCCCACTGCGAGGCGCCGGGCACCTCGTTCTGGGTCCACCACTTGGCCTTCCAGTTGTGCTTGCCGTACGAGACCTCGTCGCCCTTCGTGTAGACCGCGGACGAACTCCAGGCCGTCTTGCAGGCGGAGTTCGGCGGAGTCGGAGTCGGCGTCGGGGTGGGCGTGGGCGGGGTGGTCGGCGGGGTCGCACCCGCGAACTTCACCGAGTACGCGGCGAAGTCCCAGGAGTTCTGCGCCACGCTGGAGCAGGTGCCGGACGTGCGGCCGCCGTTGTCGGGTGGCGAGCACTGGCGGTCGCGGTTCAGCGACCAGAACGTGAACCGGTCCATGTGGTGTGCGGTGGTGTAGTCCAGCACGGTCTGGAAGTCGGCCTGCGTGAAGTACTCCCCGGTGTCGCTGCGGCCGTTCATGCCGGAGAAGCCCTCGTGGGCGTAGGCGGTGGCCTCGTCCCAGCCGAAGGTGGACTGCAGGATCCCGTTGAACTTGGTCAGCGCGGCGGTCTGGCTCGCGGCGCCGTTGAAGCCGCCGTCGAACGGCATGATGGAGAAGTTGTTCGGCGTGAACCCCTGCGACTTGGCCTCCAGCAGCATCTGCTTGCCGAACCAGCCGGTCCCGTCCGCCGTGCCGGCGGTGGTCACCGAGACGTACAGCCCCGGGTTGTTCTGCTGGAGGATCTTCGCGGCGCCGATCTCGTTCTTGATCGCCGCGCTGTTCTCGTACTCGGGCTCCTCCAGGTCGAAGTCGATGGCGTGCAGTCCGTACTTGGTGATGACCTGCTGGTAGGCCGCCGCCGTGGCGGCCGCGTCGGAGCAGGTCTGGCCGAGCTTGGTGCCGCCGTAGCCACCGATGGAGACGGAGACGTCGCCGCCCTTGGCTCGGACGGAGTCGATGACCGACTTGACGGCCGTGTCGGAGGAGACGGGAGCGGTCCCGCCCCAGGTCGGCGAGCAGCCGCCGCCGTTGGGTGCCAGGACGAAGGCCAGTTGGAAGGCCTTCAGGCCCGTGGCGTCCATGATGGCGGACGCGTCCGGCGGGTCGTTGTCCAGCGGCATCAGATAGGGGGCGGCGGCGTACCAGCGGTTGCTCAGGGCGGTGGTGGCGCCGGCGGCGTTGCCCGCGCTGAACGCGGTCGTGCCCGCGGCGGCCAGTGCGACGGCGGCCGCCGCACCCAGACATGCGTGAAGACGTCTCACTGCGTGCCTCCAGAGGTGTGGGGTGGGGGAGGGGCCCCAGCCTCCGGGAGCTGTTGAGTGCACGTCAATAGGTTGGTCTAGTCCAAATGCCTCTTTGGACTAGACCATACGAACTCTTTACCGGAGTGGCGCCCGACGTGCCCGGCTTCTCGCCGATGTCCGCCAACCCGTGGCGGAGCCTCGGTCGCCTGAGGCACCCTTGACAGGGTGCGTACTGTTTCGCCACGTTTGAGCATCGGCGCACGCCGGGGATCCGTCGCGCGGGATCCGTGGACAGCAGAAGCAATGGCAGGACGCGCCCGGCGCGTCATGGGGGGAGCGGTCGCCATGCGATCCATCAGCCGTGATCCACACACCTCACCGGCCGACGCCCGTGCCGCGTCCGGCAGATCGCCGGCCGCGCCGGCGGAAGGACGGTCGAGCTGAGGTGGAGATCACCATCCACAGACCCGGTGAGCTGACCTCCGCACTGCGCGGAGCCTGGCACCGGGCGATGGACGAGTCGCCCGAGTACGCCAACCCGTTCCTCGCCCCCGAGTTCGCCATCGGGGTCGGCCGCCGGCGCGGCGGGGTGCGGGTGGCGGTCCTCAGGGAGGGCGGGGAACCGGTCGGCTTCCTCCCGTACGAGCGCAGCCCGCTCGGCACCGGCCGGGCCGTCGGGCTCGGACTGTCCGACTGCCAGGCCCTGGTGCACCGCCCCGGGATCACCTGGGACACCGGGGAACTGCTGCGCGCCTGCGGGCTCAGCATCTTCGAGTTCGACCATCTCGTACAGGAACAGCGGCCGTTCGCCCCGCATGTCACCGGAACCTTCGCCTCACCCGTGATCGACGTCAAGCCCGGTGACGGAAGCTATGCGCAGTGGCTGCGCGGCGCCTATCCGGGGCTGGCCAAGACGACGCTGAAGAAGGAGCGGCGGCTCGGGCGGGACGTCGGCGAGGTGCGGTTCGAGTTCGACGAACGGGACCCGCGGATGCTGCGCACGCTCATGCGGTGGAAGTCCGCCCAGTACCGGCGGACGGGGCGCATGGACCGGTTCGCCCGGCCCTGGATCGTGGACCTGGTGGACCATCTCTTCCACGTCCGCGAGGAGCACTTCACCGGCGTGCTGTCCGTGCTCTACGCCGGGGACCGCCCGGTCGCCGCCCACTTCGGGCCCCGGTCCAGCACGGTGCTGGCCGCCTGGTTCACCGCGTACGACCCCGAACTCCCTTCCTACTCCCCGGGGTTGATGATGCACCTGCGCACCGCCGAGGCGGCCGCCCGGCACGGGGTGACCCTGGTCGACCTGGGGCGGGGCGACAAGGAGTACAAGGACTGGCTCAAGACCCGTGAACTCCGGGTCGGCGAGGGCTTCGCCGCCCGCCCCCACCCGGTGGCCCTGGCCCGACGCATGTGGCGCCGCCCGGTCCGAGGCCTGCGCAACACGGTCCTGGCCCACCCCGGACTCCGCGAACCCGCCGACCAACTCCTGAAAACGGCGGGCAGACTCCGCACTCGACGCGAGACGACGACACCTACGGCAGCAACGGACTGACCCCTCGGGAACCGTCATGGGGTGGCGGGACGGCCAATCGGCCACTCCGGGACCGTCTCGACACGGTGGCGGGACGACGCGGCGGTGTGGTGGGGCGGCGGTGTGGTGGCTCGGCGGCGGGGTGGGGCGGCGAAGCCCCCACCCGCGGCTGCGCCGACCCCGATCGCCGGCCGGCCCCCGGCCCGGGCGGGCCGGGACGGTCGTGTTGCCCCCGAGGCCACGCCGCCGGACCGGGACGCCCGGGCTGTCCCGCCCGACTGTCGGGTCGCCCGGACCCCGAACCCGGCCCGCCACCCGATCTCAGCCTCGGCCCCCGACCCCGCGACCGCTCGGATTCAGCCGACCGTCGGGCCGTCCCGGCGCCGGCCTTCTCGCCGGACCAAGGCTCCGACCGACACCACTTCGAGCCCGCCGCGCCACAGGCAACGCGGCCCCGCCTCCCCGCAGCGCCCCCGCCCCCGGCACCGTAAAAACCGCCGTCTCGCCCGCACTTAGTGGCAGGTTCTCGTCAAGATTTCGCCAAGCGGCGGACGTTCGCCCGTATGAGTGATCGGGTCTCCTGCGTCGGCAGTGTCGATGCCCGTATCGGGAGGTCCCTGGTGTCCGTGCCCACCCGCAGAAGACGGTGGCTCACCGTCTGTGCGCTCACCGCGTCCGCCGCGCTCGTCGCGATACCCCCGTCCGCAGCCTCCGGGCGCGGCGGCGGCAGTCCTTTCGGCGCCCGTACGCTTCACCAACTCGCGAAGGAGCGCGAGCAGTCCGTCGGGGCCATGTCGCCGCACCTGGAGGCCGATGACGACGACGGCAACGAGGCGGACGAGATCGCCGAGGGCGCCGACCAGTACGCCGAGGCCCGCACCTCGCCCGGTGTCATCGCCCCGGGTGCCTACGGCGCCGCCTGGAGCAGCCTGCAGAGACTGCATGGCACCGGCGGCAGGTGGCGCGACATCACCCGGTTGCCGTACAACTCCGACGACCCGCGCTACCGCGACATCGACTCCAACTCCAGCGGCGGCTCGGGCAACGTCACCGGCCGCATGGCCGCGCTCGCGGCCGACGACGACGGCTACGTCTACGCGGGCAGCGCCGGCGGCGGCGTATGGCGCTCGCGCACCGGCGGCGGCCACTGGCAGCCCATCAGCGACCGGCTGCCCGCCCAGTCCACCGGCGCCCTCGCCCTCGACGGGGCCGGCCGGCTCTGGCTCGGCACCGGCGAGGCCACCACCAACGCGGACGCCTACCTCGGCAGCGGCGTCTACGTCCTCACCCACCCGCACCACGGCACCTTCTCCACCCGCAGCCGGGTCGGCGGCGACGAGCTCGACAGCACGACCATCCACGAACTCCGCTTCGGCGGCGGCAAGGTCTGGGCGGCCACCAGCGAGGGCGTCTGGAGCCACTCCACGAAGCGGCTGAGCGGCGCCTGGAAACTCGAGTTCGCCCCCAACCCGGCGTTTCTGCCCGGCGGTTCGCAGGCCGACGACCCGGACGCGCCGTACAAGAACATCGCCAACGACATCGCGATCGACCCCAAGGACCCCTCCAAGGTGGTCCTGGCCGTCGGCTGGCGCAGCGGCGACGACTACAACGGCTTCTACACCAGGACCGGCGGCACCTGGACGCGGATCACCAGCGGCCTCGGCGACCTCCCGGCCGACGCGGACAACGTCGGCAACGTCACCTTCGCCCGCTCCGCCGACGGCTCCCGCTACTACGCCGTCGACCAGTCGCCCGAGCAGCTCAGCACCAACCCGGACAGCGGCCTGGAAGGCATCTACGTCTCCAAGTCGGGTTCGCCCACCGGCCCCTGGACGAAGATCGCCGACTACAAGGGCCTGGCCGCCGACAACTCGGCGCTCACCTCGCCCGGTTACATGCCCGGCGTGCAGGCCTGGTACAACCAGTTCCTCGCCGTCGACCCCGCCGACCCCCAGCACGTGTACGCGGGCCTGGAGGAGGTCTACGAGACCAAGGACGGCGGCGGCACCTGGTCCACGGTCGGCCCGTACTGGAACTTCGGCTTCTCCTGCTGGAGCATCGACCCGGCCAAGCAGACCGGCGACTGCAACGCGACCCCGCACTCCGACCAGCACGGCGTGGCGATCGGCCGCTCGCACGGCAAGTCCTACGTCTACGTCGGCAACGACGGCGGCGTCTACAAACGCCCGTTGAACGGCTCCCAGGACGCCGACGGACACGCCACCGACTGGACGTCCCTCAACGACGGCACCATCGACACCCTGCAGTACTACTCGGTCGGCGTCGGCAAGGACCCCGGCCGCGGCGGCCTCGCCGTCACCGGCGGCCTGCAGGACAACGGCCAGTCCATCCTGCGCAGCGGCGACAAGGTGATGGGCTCCAACTTCGGCGGCGACGGCGGCGACACCCTCGCCGACCCGGCCAATGGCTGCAACATCGCCCAGGAGTACGTCTACCTCGCCGTCCAGGTCACCCAGAACTGCGCGGTCAACGACGGAAGCTGGACGACCGACCCGAGCAGGGCCACCTCCTACGGCGTCGCCCCGCCCGACAACGCCACCAGCGAGGCCCGCTTCATCGCCCCGCTCACCACCGACCTGAAGAACGGCTCCACCTGGGTCGCCGGCGGCCGGCACGTCTGGGTGCAGACCCACGGCTACGCCATCCGCAGCGGCTCGGAGTGGACCAGCGTCCACGACTTCGGCGCGGGCCGCGTCGCCACCGCCGTGGCCGCGTCCGGCGGCAAGATCTACGCCGCCTGGTGCGGCCCCTGCAACAACCAGGGCTTCGCCCGGGGCATCGCGGTGGGCAACGCCGACGGCACCGGCTGGCACGACATCTCCCTGCCGGTGGACGGCACCGTACCCAACCGCTACCTCAGCGGCTTCGCCGTCGACCCCAAGGACGCCGACCACGTCTTCCTCGCGGTCAACGGCTTCTCCCGGCACTGGACCGAGGGCCCCGGAGCGGGCATCGGTCACGTCTTCGAGTCCAGGGACGGCGGCACCACCTGGAAGGACATCTCGGCGAACCTGCCCGACGTGCCCACCGACGCGGCGCTGGTGACCTCGTCCGGCGGCCTCGTCGTCGCCACCGACCTGGGCGTCGTCTACCGGGCGCCGGGACGTACGACCTGGCAGCGCGTCGGCAACCTGCCGGCCGTCGCCGTCCTGCAGATCAGGACGAGTCCCGACGGGCGCACCCTGTACGCGGCCACCCACGGCCGCGGTCTGCGCACCTTCAAGGTGTGCGACCTCGACTGAGCACTCCCGCGCGACACGAGGGGTGGCCTCCGGGTCACCCCTCCCGCGTGTACGGCACCACGTCCACGTCCAGCGTGAACGCGACACGTGGCGCGCCCGCCACGTCCGGTGCCTTCGCGGAGGCGGTGACCACGGCACGGCCGCCCCGGGTGCCCGCGCAGCGCAGAGTGGCGTGCGCGCCGCCGTCGGCGGCCGGCCGCCAGCCGGACACGGCGACCAGGGCGGGGGCCGAACTCCGTACGCCGGTCCACCGCTTGTCGTCCACGCGGGCCCGCAGGACGAGGGTCACGACGGCCCCCGGCCGCACACACAGCCGCCGCCGGACCGGGTCGCCGGGGGAGACGGTGACGTCCACGGGCCCGGCGGCACAGCGCGAGGCCGGGGCCGACGCCGAGGAGCCACGGGTGGACGGGGGCCCGCTGGGAGCCGTGGAGGGGCGGGGGGTCGCAGACCCGCCCGGAGCCGTGGAGCCGCCGGCCGGGGACGACGGCCGCGGCTCGCCGCTCCCGGACGGAGTCCTGCTCGCGCCCGTCCCGGCACCGCCGCCGGCCGACGCGCCGCACCCCGCCAGCACCACGACCGCGGCGACCGCGCACCCACCGGCCCACCACCGCATGCCCGCACACCTCCCGGTCTCCTGGTACGCATCCCAGGATGCCGCACCCGGTCGTCCCGGCGCCGGACCACCTGCTCAGCGGGACGGCGTGGCGATGCGCAGGGCGGCGGAGCGGGGCGGCGCGGGAGCGTCCGGGTCGGCGGCGGTGTCCGTCCACCAGTCCGCGCCCTCCTCGATGTAGCGCAGCAGCACGCCCTCGCGGATCGCCCACGGGCAGACGACGACCCGCCGTATCCCCATGAGCTTCAGCGCGGTGTGCCCGACGACGGCACCGGCCAGGCTCTGCGCGGCGCGCGGCGCGGAGACGCCGGGCAGCTCGGCGCGCTCGGCCGCGGGCAGGGCGGCGAGGGTCTGGATCGCCCCCAGCAGGTCCCGGCGCAGCATCTCGCGCCGCACGAACGGCCCGTGGCGTCCGGGCGCGGCCCCGCACAGCCGGGCCAGCTGCTGGAAGGTGCGCGAGCTCACCGCGGTGGTGCGCGGGCTCTCCCAGCGGATGCGGGAGGCCACGTCCCGCAGTTCGTGCCGGATCCTGCGGCGCAGCGCCTTCAGTTCCGCCGGGGCCGGCGGGTCCGTCGTGAGCAACTCCTGCGTCAGCCGGTTCGCGCCGAGCGGCAGGGACGCGGCGAAGTCGGGCAGCCGCCCGCGCCCGAAGGCCACCTCCAGCGAGCCGCCCCCGATGTCGAGCAGGGCGAGGGGGCCCGCGTTCCAGCCCAGCCAGCGGCGGGCCGCGAGAAAGGTCAGCTCGGCCTCGGTCTCACCGGGCAGGGTGCACATGCGGATGCCGGTGCCCGACCACACCCGGTGCAGTACCTCCTGCCGGTTGGGCGCGTTGCGCACCACCGTGGTCGCGAACGCCAGGGGGCCGGAGGCGTTCCAGTGCTGGGCCGTACTGCCCGCCGCGGCCACCGCTTTGACCAGCTGCTCCACCGCCTCCTCGCCCAGGGAGCCGTCGGCGCCGACCTGTTCGGACAGGCGCAGCTTCCACTTGACCGTGTGCACCGGCAGCGGAACGCCGCCGTCCACATCCGCGATCACCAACCGGACCGTGTTCGACCCCGCATCCACCACGCTCACCCGCATGCGCCGGGAGTACCCACTTCACGGGCGACAACGCCCCGAGGCGCCCCGTCGGCCGGAGGATGTCCGAATCCGGGGGTCCCGAGCCACCGCCCTTGTAGGGTCACCGGCAACGGCGGCAGCGGACAGGGGACCGGGATGGCTGCGCGGAACGCATGGGTGATCGGCGGCGGCGTCGCGGGCACGGCGACCGCGCTCGGCCTGCACAAGGCGGGGTTCGAGGTCGCCGTGGCGGAGGCGCACCCCGACACGGCCGAGGACATCGGCGCCTTCCTGACCCTGGCGAGCAACGGCATGCGCGCCCTGGCCCAACTCGACGCCACGGACGCCGTCACCGCCCTGGGGTTCCCACTGACGTCACTGCGCCTGCTCGACAGCCGGGGGAGCGAGATGGCGCACGCCCCGCTCGGCGCGGCCGACGACCCGGCGCTGCGCTACCGCTGCCTGCTGCGCGGCGAGTTGAACGCCGCCCTGCAGGCCGAGGCGGTCCGGCGCGGCATCGCCCTGCGCCACGGCGCCCGCCTGGTGTCCGTCACGGACGGCCCCGACGAAGTCACCGCGCACTTCTCCGACGGCACGACCGCAACCGCCGCCCTGCTCATCGGCGCAGACGGCCTGAACTCGACCGTGCGCCGGACGGTCGTGGCACCCCGCACCGGGCCGCGGTACGCGGGCCAGCGCGTGTTCTACGGCTGCACCGACGGCGCCCCAGCGCCCTCGGAGCCCGGCGCCATCACCATGGTGCGCGGCAGCGAGACCGCCTTCGGGTACGCCGTGTCGCCGACGGACCGGACGTACTGGTTCGCCCGGGTCGGCGGGGACCCGCTGCCCGCCGGCCCGCCCGAGCACCGCGCGGCCGCCGAACTGCTCCCGCTGCTGCGCAAGGACGCCACACCCGCCGCGGACATCGTCGAGTCCTGTGCCGGCCGGATCATGGCCACCAACGCCACCGAGATGCCGCTCGGCACTCCCTGGCACACCCGCCGCGTGCTGCTCGTCGGCGACGCGGCCCACGCGGCCTCCCCGGCCACCGGCCAGGGTGCCTCGATGGCGCTGGAGGACGCCGTCGTCCTCGCCAAGGCCCTGCGCGACAGCCCCGACATCCGGTCGGCGTTCGCCGCGTACGAGCGCCACCGCCGCCCGCGGGTGGAGCACAACATCACCGTCAGCGGCGCCCTCTCCCGCGGCACCCGGGCCGCGTCCGGCCGCACCGGCGACGACGACGCGGTGATCGCCCAACTCGCCTGGAACACCCCGCTGTCCGTCGTGCCCGACCGGCACTGAGCGCGGCCGGCCCGCCGGTTACCCTGCCCCCATGCTGATCATCGACGGGGAGTCCGACGCCCAACTGGCCCGGAGGGCCGCGCAGTCCGGTGCGGACGTGGTACGGAAGATGTACGGGGGAGCCCTCGCCCGCGTCGCGAAGTCCGCGGGTGACTTCGCGACCGCGGCCGACATCGCCGCGGAGCAGGCGATCCTCGACGTGCTGCGCGCCGCGCGGCCCGACGACGGCGTGACGGGGGAGGAGAGCGGCAGCACCGGCGCGGTCACGGCCGGGCGCCGCTGGCTGGTCGACCCGCTGTGCGGCACCCTCAACTACGCCGCCCGGTCCATGCTGGTGGCGGTCAACGTGGCCCTGCGGGCCGGCGAGGAGATCACGGCGGCAGCGACCGCCGACCCGTTCAGCGGCGAGGTGTTCTGGACCGACGGGCACCGCGCCCTGGTCCGGGACGCGGGCCGGGACGAGGAGCTGGCGCCGTCCGCGGACTCCGGCCTGGTGGACGTCAACCTCGACCCGCCGTTCCCGAACGCCCCCGGCTTCCGGGCGGTACGACTCCTGGCCGATCCGGGCTTCACTGAGCGGTTCAGACCCCGGGTGGTCTCCACGACCCTCGCGGTGGCCTGGGTCGCCGCCGGCCGCCGGGCCGCCTACGTCACCGACGGCGACCTGCGTGACAGCGTGCACTTCTCCGCCGGCATCGCCCTGTGCCGGGCCGCCGGGTGCGTCGTGACCGACCTCCGGGGCCGGCCCCCGCACACCGGCGCGGGCGGCCTCGTCGTGGCCGCCGACACCGGAACGCACGCGGCGCTGCTGGAGCTGGCCGGACGTCAGGGCCTGTCAGGTTCCTGAGGGTCACACCCCGGTGGCGTGCGCCTCCCAGGCGCGGGTGCGCACCTCCTCGTCGCCCAGCACGTCCAGGGCCGTACAGGCCAGGGCCTCCACCACGGACAGCAGGACCCGCCGGGCCCGCTCCGAGGCGGCTGCCTCGGCGAACTCCGGGGTGTGGTCGGAGCCGTCGGCCTCCATGATCGCGACGAAGGGGTGGATGGAGGGCACCCGGGAGCTGACGTTCCCGATGTCGGAGGAGCCCAGGTAGACACCCGGCACGGGCGGCGTCAGGGTGATGCCGGCGCGGGCCAGATGGACGGCGAAGCGCTCGGAGAGCACCTCGCTGTCCCGGAAGTGCTCGTAGCGCACACTGGCGCGTTCGACCTCGTACGACGTGCCGGTCGCCCGGGCGACGCCCTCCGCCGCCGTGTGCAGTTGCGCCGCCAGCTCGTCCAGGGCGGCGGTCGTGAGCGCCCGCAGTCCGAAGCGGCCCTCGGCGTACTCGGGGACGATGTTGGTGGCCGTGCCGCCGTGGGTGACGATGCCCTGGACGTGCGAGCCCTCCGGCAGCCGCCGGCCGAGCGCGGACAGGACGTTGAACAGCTCCACCAGGGCCGCGAGCGCGTCGATCCCCTCCGTCGGATTTCCGGTCGGATGGGCGGCCCGGCCCCGGAAACCGACCCGGTACTGCTCCTGCGCGGTCAGCGGCGCCCGCACCCAGTCGTACACCCCGGGATGCACCATCAGGGCGGCGTCGACGTCGTCGAAGACCCCGGCCGCCACCTCCAGCGCCTTGCCGCCGCCGCCCTCCTCGGCCGGGGTGCCCACCGCCAGCACCGACCCGTCCGACGTGCCCCTCACCTCGTGCGCGACCAGCGCGGCGCCGAGGCCGGCGGCCGCGATCAGGTTGTGCCCGCAGGCGTGCCCCAGGCCGGGCAGCGCGTCGTACTCCAGCAGCAGCGCCACCGTGGGCCGGTCCCGGCCCGACCGTGCGGTGAACGCGGTCGGCAGCCCGGCCACCGCCCGCCGCACCTCGAACCCAGCGCCCTCCAGCTCGCCCGTGAGCAGCGTCGCCGCCCGGTGCTCGGCGAAGGCGTACTCCGGGTCCGCGTGCAGGGCCGACGCGACGGCCCACAGCGCGTCGGCACGGCGCGCGACCTCCTCGCGCACCCGGCGGTGCGTCATGTCGGGACGGGGCACGGCGGACCTCCTGCAGGCCGGGGCGACTTCCACGCCGGGCCCGGGTTCCACCGAACGGGGCCGGTGACACCGGCCGCCGGGTTTGGAGTGTCCGGTGGGTGCAACACGGTCGATGCGGCTCCGGGCGACGCCAGGCACGGCGAACGAGGCGCCGCAGGCCTGGAACCGGCTCAGGAGGAGGACGGCGATGGATCACTCGCGCGCACCCGTGCTGGAGGCGCTGCAGGAGTTCCGGCGACGAGGGGACGTCGTGTACGGACCCCCCGGCCACAAACAGGGCCGCGGCACGGACCCCCGGGTCGCCGAGGTCCTCGGCATCGACGTCTTCCGCTCGGACGTGCTCACCCTGAACGGGCTGGACGACCGCCGCCAGTCCCAGGGCGTGCTGGAACAGGCCCAGGAGCTCATGGCCGACGCCGTCGGTGCCGAGCACGCGTTCTTCTCCACGTGCGGCAGCTCCCTGTCGGTCAAGACCGCGATGCTCGCGGTCGCGGGCCCCGGGGAGAAGCTGCTGCTGTCCCGCAACGCCCACAAGTCCGTCATCGCCGCGGTGATCATCAACGGTGTGGTGCCGATCTGGGTCCACCCCAAGTTCGACCGCGAACGCCATCTGGCCCACCCGCCGGAGCCCGACGACGTGCGCGACCGGCTGCGCGAACACCCGGACGCCAAGGGCATGCTGCTGATCACGCCGACCGACTGGGGCACCTGCGGCGACGTCCGGGGTGTCGCGGACGTCTGCCACTCCTTCGACGTACCGCTCATCGTGGACGAGGCCTGGGGCGCCCACCTGCCCTTCCACCCCGGCCTGCCGACCTGGGGCATGGACGCGGGCGCGGACCTGGTCGTCACCAGCGTCCACAAGATGGGCGGCGCCATCGAGCAGAGCTCGGTGTTCCACCTGCAGCACGACCGGGTCTCCCCCGACGTGCTCAAGCAGCGCGAGGACCTGCTCGGCACCACCAGCGCCTCCAGCCTGGTCTACGGCGCACTGGACGGCTGGCGGCGGCAGATGGTGGAGCAGGGCCACGACCTGCTGGACCGGGCCCTGCACCGGGCCGAGCGGCTGCGGGCCGAGCTGCGGGAGCTGCCGGGGCTGCGGGTGATGGGCGGTGAGATCATCGAGGAGGGCCTGGCCGCCGAGTACGACCCGCTGAAGATCGTCGTCGACGTCCGGGACCTCGGCATCAGCGGCATGCAGGCCGCCGAATGGCTGCGCGCCCACCGCCACATCGACGTGGGAGGCTCCGACAGCTGCCGGATCAGCGCCTCCATCACCCACTCGGACGACGACGAGACCGAGAAGATCTTCCTGGAGGCGGTGCACGCCCTGGTGGAGGGGGCCGACTCGATCGAACGGCAGCCCGCGGTCCACCTGCCCGAACCGCGCGTGCTCGAGCTGGAGCAGGCGGTCCTGCCGCGCGACGCCTTCTTCGGACCCGCCGAGCAGATCCCCGCCGACCAGGCCGTCGGGCGCATCGCCGCCGAGATGATCAGCCCCTATCCGCCCGGCGTACCCGTCGTGGCACCGGGCGAGGTCATCACGGCCGAGGTGCTGGACTACCTGCGCAGCGGCGTCGAGCACGGCTTCCTGATCTCGGACTCCGCCGACCCCGAGCTGCAGACCCTGCGCGTCCTGGCCCGCCCCTGACCGGCGGTATCCGACCTGCGGGGTGCGCGCGCAGCGCCTAGGGTGACGTATGCGGGCGGACCGGTGGCCGCCCGCCCCCGGGTCAAGCAACGGCCCTCCTGCGAACCCACACTGGCAGGAGGGCAGTTGACCCGCTCCATGGTCTCCGGGCCGAGGCGAACGTCCGAAGGGCCGGCCGCGCCGCCGACGCGGCCCGCGCCGGCCCGACTTCACCCCGACGGGAAACACCCCCGTGTTCCCCGGTTTCGGACGCCCCGGCCCGGGGACCTCGGTGTGAGGCCGCACGCCCGGGCTCTTCGGCCTTCTGACACTCGACCACGGCCGGCGCCCGTTCGGGCGTACCCGGCCCCCGTGTGCCCGCCATCCCCCTCGCCCGTGCCGGGCACCCCGTGACCAGCGAAGGAATGGTAGTGATGAGCGAGACCAACCCCCTCAAGCGTGCCGCGGACAAGGTCGCCCGAGCGGTGCAGGGAGACGGCACGGGACCGCAGGACGGCATCCCCGGCAAGCCCGGACCCGAGTCGCCGTCGGTCGCCGAACCCACCGAACCCCGCGAGCCGCTGCCCCCGAAGCCCGACCAGACCGGCCCGGACACCGTCTCGCCGACCGGGCAGCCCACCGGCGCCGAACAGGCCCGGATGGCCCAGAGCGGCAGCTACCTCACCACCGCGCAGGGCAACCGGCTGTACGACACCGACCACTCGCTCAAGGCCGGCCCCCGCGGCCCGGTTTTGCTGCAGGACCATCACCTGCGCGAGAAGATCACCCACTTCGACCACGAGCGCATCCCCGAGCGCGTCGTGCACGCCCGCGGCGCCGCGGCCCACGGCATCTTCACCAGCTACGGCACGGCGGCCAACGTCACCAAGGCCGCCTTCCTCGCCGAGGACGTCGAGACCCCGGTCTTCGTCCGCTTCTCCACGGTGCTGGGCTCGCGCGGTTCCGCCGACACCGTGCGCGACACCCGCGGGTTCGCGACCAAGTTCTACACCAGCGAGGGCGTTTTCGACCTGGTCGGGAACAACATCCCCGTCTTCTTCATCCAGGACGCCATCAAGTTCCCCGACATCGTGCACGCCGCCAAGCCGCACCCGGACCGGGAGATCCCCCAGGCGCAGAGCGCCCACGACACCCACTGGGACTTCGTCACCCTGCACACCGAGGCCACCCACCACGTCCTGTGGAACATGTCCGACCGCGGCATCCCGCGCTCCTACCGGACGATGGAGGGCTTCGGCATCCACACCTTCCGCCTCGTCGACGCCGAGGGCCGCACCACCCTGGTCAAGTGGCACTGGAAGCCCAAGCTGGGCGTGCACTCCCTGGTCTGGGAGGAGGCGCAGATCATCAACGGCGTCGACCCCGACTTCCACCGACGGGACCTCGCCGACGCCATCGAGGCGGGCGCCCACCCCGAGTGGGAACTGGGCATCCAGACGTTCCCCGACACCCCCGACCAGACCTTCGAGGGCATCGACCTGCTCGACCCGACGAACATCGTCCCCGAGGAACTCGCCCCCGTGCAGCCCGTCGGACGGCTCGTCCTCAACCGCAACCCCTCGAACTTCTTCGCCGAGACCGAGCAGGTCGCCTTCCACCCCGGCCACCTCGTCCCCGGCATCGACATCACCGACGACCCGCTGCTCGCCGGGCGCCTGTTCTCCTACCTGGACACCCAGATCACCCGCCTGGGCGGCCCCAACTTCGCCCAGATCCCGATCAACCGCCCGCACGCCCCCGTCAACGACATGCTCCGCGACGGCATGCACCAGACGGCCGTGCACCGGGGAGTCGCGCCCTACCGGCCGAACTCGCTCGACGGCGGCTGCCCGTTCACCGCCGGCGCCGACCTGGGCGCCTACGTCGAGACACCGGTCCGGGTCCCGGAGGCGACGAAGGTCCGCGAGGCGCCCGAGTCGTTCCAGGACCACTTCAGCCAGCCCCGCCGGTTCTGGCTGAGCATGAGCCCCGTGGAACGCGAGCACATCATCGGCGCCTACACCTTCGAGCTCGGCAAGTGCTACGAACAGGCCGTACGCGAACGGGCGTTGCAGGTCCTGGCCAACATCGACCCCGAGCTGTGCGCGGGCGTCGCCGCCGGCCTCGGACTGCCCGCCCCCGAGCCCACCGTGCCGCTCGCCGACGTGGAACCCAGCCCCGCCCTCTCCCAGGTCGGCCACACCTGGCCCACCGACGGACGCGTCATCGGCATCATCACCGGCCCCGACGGCGACCTGGACGGCGTACGCGCCGTACGGCAGGCCGTCCTCGACGGCGGCATGGTCCCGCTGATCGTCGCCCCGGCCGGCGGCACCCTCGGCTCCGGCACGGACGCGCTGACCGTCCAGCGCACCTACGCCACCGCACGCTCGGTGGAGTTCGACGCCATCCTGCTCGCCGGCACCCCCGGGGTCGGGACCGACGCCTACGGCTCCCGCGACGCCAAGGCCGGCCTGCCCGCCGCACAGCAGTCCACCGCCGACCCGCGCGTCGCACTGCTGCTGGGGGAGGCCTTCCGGCACGGCAAGGCCATCGGCGCCTCCAAGGCCGGAGAAGAAGTCCTCGAAGCCGCCGGCATCCCCACCGATGCGCCCGGCGTCGTCCTCGGCGACAGCGCGACGACCGCACTGCAGCAGATCACCCAACTCCTGGGCACCCACCGGGTCTGGGAACGCTTCCCCGCCGCGGCCTGACCGGCCCCGCCCCGTACGCCGGCCCCTTCCGAGGGGCCGGCGCACGGCCGTTCAGGACTGCGTCGTGCGGCACAGCAGCAGGCAGACGTCGTCGTCGTGCTCGGAGTCGTGCAGCATCGGCTTCAGCAGCGACTCGGCCGCCGCGTCCAGGTCCTCCAGTTCCGCCGCGTCGAGCGCCTCCACGGCCCGGACCAGCCGGTCGATGCCCGCGTCGATCCCGGCGGCCCGCCGCTCCACCAGACCGTCGGTGTACAGCGCCAGCGTGGACCCGGCCGGCAGCCGCACCGTGTGCTCCTCGTACTCGTAGGGCAGCGGAACGCCCAGCATGATCCCGGGCTTGGCCTCCAGCACCCGCACCGCGCCCTCGGGATCGCGCGCGATGGCCGGCGGATGCCCGGCCGCGGCCCACACCACCGTGGGGTCACCGGGAGTGAGACGGGCGATCGCGCAGGTCGCGTACAACTCCGGCTGCTGGTGGCGCAGCATCCGGTGCAGCAGGGTCAGGATCCGTGCCGGCCCGTTGCCCTCGACGGCGTACGCCCGCAGCGCGGTGCGCAACTGGCCCATGATGACCGCCGCCCGCAGCCCGTGCCCCGTCACGTCCCCTATCACCGCGAGCACACTGCCGTCCGGCTGCGGGAAGGCGTCGTACCAGTCACCGCCGATGTTCAGGCCGTGGGTCGCCGGCAGATACCGCGCCGCCAGCGACAGGCCGGGCGTGCCGGGCAGTTCGGTCAGCTGCGCGCGCTGCAGCGCCTCGGCGACGTGCCGGTGCTGCTCGTACTGGCGGGCGTTGTCCAGGGCGATGCCCGCCCGCCGGGCCAGTTCCAGCAGCATCACGGTGGTGTCCGGGTCGAAGCGCTCCCCGGGCGCGGCCAGCGTGAGGACGCCCTGCACGGTGCGGGAGCCGAGCGGCAGGCACAGCAGCGGCCGGTCCGGGGACAGCGCGGACGCCGGCAGGTCGTCCACGCCGGGCAGCTCCCCGGGGTGCGCGGCCGCGTGCTGCGGGCGTCCGGTGCGGGCTGCGGTGACCGTGGCGGCCGCCCGGCCGCCCGGCGGGGTGCTTTCGTCGTCGACCAGCCAGATGCCGACGTGGTGCGCGTACTCCGGCACGAGCAGCTCGGGCAGCCGGCGCAGGATGTCGTCCTGGTCGAGGGAGGCGTTCAGCGCGGCGCTGGCGTTCGCCAGGAAGGTGAGCAGCCGGCGGGCGTTCTCGGCCGCCGCGCGCGCCGCCCGCTCGGCGTCGAGCAGTTCACGCTGGGCCAGCGCGGCCGCCTCCAGTTCGGCGTGCAGCGCCAGCACCCCCTGGTTGGTCTGGTGCAGTTCCTCCCGGTGGAAGCGGACCAGCTCCTCCGTCTCGGCCAGGTGCTCCAGTACGGCGGCCGTGTCCGCGTCGGCGTCCAGCAGCGCCCCGGCCAGATCCGCGGAACGGGGCGCGGGCACGGCCACCTGGCCGGAGCAGGGCACCGTGCGCTCCCAGTCCGCCGAGCGGCCCGGCCGCCGTACCGCGAGGTGCAGACGGTCCGTCCCGGCGCGGACGGCGACCTCGGCGCCGCCCTTGCCGAGACAGCGCCGCAGGTGCGCGGTGAACGAGGTCAGCAAGCGGGCCCGGTCGAGCGCGGGCACACCGGCGTCCGCCGTCAGCCGCGCCAGCAGAGCACGGGCGCGGGCGGCGTCGGCTGCCGAGGCGATGGTCCAGATGTCAGAGGCGGCTGTCATGGGTGCTGGTCCGGCGGTCGGGGGCAAGTACGGCCACGCTGACGTCGTCCCGTACGGGGCGGGCGGGACTGGCGGCGTCGCGCAGGACCGTCGCGGCCACCACCGTCGGATCATGGGCGAGCAGACGCGGGTCCTCGGGCGACTGCCAGCGGCTCGGCAGCCCGTCGCTGTGCACCACCAGCAGGCTGTCCGCCCGCCACGGCGCCCGCCGCAGCGGAACCTGCGCCGGGAAGTACGCCCCGACGATGCCCGGATGGGACACCAGCGACGACCAGGTGTCTCCCGTGCGCAGCCGGGCGCCGACGTTGCCGACCCCGGCGAAGCGGAGCTCCTGCCGGCCGCTGTCCACCTGCGCCACGACCACGGCCGCGCCCCGGGTGGGCCGCAGGGCCGTGTGCAGCCGGCGCAGGATCTCCACCGGCGGCAGGTGCGCGGCGCGCCGCAGCTCCTGGGCCGCCGCCGTGGAGGCGTGGGCGGCCCGGCCGCCGTGGCCGAGACCGTCGGCCAGCACCAGGGTGAGCAGCTCGCCGGAGCGCGCCCAGCTCCAGGCGTCCCCCGACTCCTCCGCCCGCCCGAGCGCCACGGTCACCCCGCCCACCGGCACCTCCGGCGCCGGCGGCCCGGGCCGGACCGGACCGACGTCTATCCGGGCCACCGCCACCGTGCCGCGGCCCGGGACGCTGTACAGATGGAAGGCGTTCGCGATCCGCCCGCAACTGCCCAGCCCCGCGCCGAGGGAGGCCTCGGCGGTGCTGAAACCGTCCCGCAGCGCGGCGCGCACGTCGGCGATGCCCGGCCCGTGGTCCAGTGAGCACAGCTGCACCGACGTGCCCGTCCCGGCCGGACCGTCCACCAGATTCACCACCATCAGCCCCCCGCCCGCGTGCTTGAGCAGGTTGGTCGCCAGCTCCGTGGCGACGAGTTCGGCGGCCGCCCTGCGGTCCTGGTCGAGCCCGGCCCGCGCGCTCGCCGCCCCGGCCGCGACCCGTACGTCCCGTACCCGGGTCGAGTCGTGCACCGGGACCTCCCACACCCGACTCATTCGCCCCCCGGACGTGCCGCGGGCACCTGCGTGACCCAGGCGATGGCCGTGACGGTGGTGCCCCGGCCGGGCTCGGTGTCCACGTCGAACTCGTGCACGAGGCGCTTGGCGCCGCTCAGCCCCAGTCCGAGGCCGCCACCCGAGGTGTAGCCGTCGGTCATCGCCAGGTCCAGGTCCCGGATGCCCGGTCCCTGGTCGGTGAAGCGCATGCGCAGGCCACGGGTACGGCCGTTGTCCAGCGGAGTGATCTCCGCGCGCCCGCCGCCGCCGTGCACCAGCGTGTTGCGGGCCAGTTCACTGGCCGCCGTGACCAGCTTCGTCTGCTGCACCAGCCCGAAGCCGAGCTGCGCCGCGCACTGCCGCACCTGCTGCCTGACCCAGGCCAGATCCGCGTCCGAGCCGATCGGCAGGCCGGCCGCGGCGGCGCGCCCGGAAGCGGCCATCAGGCCCCCCTTTGCGACAGCAGTTCCAGGGCACGGTCGACGTCCAGGGCGGTCACCAGGCCGGGGAGCGTGAGCCCCAGCTCGACCAGCGTGATCGCCACGGCCGGCCGCATGCCGGCGAGCACCGTGCGGGCCGCCAGCAGACCGGCCGTCGAGGCGATCTCCGCCAGCACCCGCCCGAGGAACGAGTCGACGATCTCCACACCCGAGATGTCGATCACCACGCCGGTGACCCCGCTGGCGGCGATACGGCTGGTGAGGTCCTGCTGGAGCTGCTCGGCCATGCCGTCGTGCAACTCGCCGTGCAGCGTGACGAGCAGGACGTCGCCCAGGGCCAGTACGGGCACCTGGGATCCAGCGGGGAAGGGATGGCTCACCGGGCGCTCGCACCGGTGTCCGCGCGGGAGACCTCGATGCCCTGTCGCCCCAGCGCGTAGGCGAGCGCGTCGGCGAGGGAGGCACGGGTGAGCACCGACCCCAGGTCGATGCCGAGCTGCACGATCGTCTGTGCGATGGCCGGACGGATACCGGAGACGATGCATTCGGCCCCCATCAGCCGCGCCGCGGCCACCGTCTTCATCAGGTGCTGGGCCACGAGCGAGTCGACCGTGGGCACACCGGTGATGTCCAGGATCGCGTACCGGGCGCGCTGGTCGACGATCGCCTCCAGCAGCGACTCCATCACCACCTGGCTGCGCGCGCTGTCCAGCGTGCCGATCAGCGGGACGGCGACGGTCCCCTCCCACAGCTTGATGACCGGCGTGGCCACTTCGAGCAGTTGCTGGCGCTGGCGCTCGATCAGGTCCTGGTTCGCGTTCAGCGCCGTCTCCATCACCACCAGCCGCAGGGTGCTCATCACCAGGGTCAGTACGAGCACGCCCTCCTGGGCACCGGCGGCGTTCGGGTCGGGGAACTCCTCGCGCAGCAGATCCACCGCCGGGCCGCGCAGGGCGGACACCTCGTCGGCGATCTGGGCCGCGGTGGACCCGGTACGGGCGCGGGTGGCCGCCATCCAGCCCAACTGCTCGCGCACGGTGGTGAATCCGGGGGCACTGATGTCCTCAAGGCGCCCGCTGACCGTCACATCGGACAGCGCGTCCAGGACGGCCTTGCACGCCTCGACCGCCTCGTCGCGCGAGACGGTGAACACCGAGCGGAACAAGGGGGCGTCCGCCCAGCGCTGGGCGATCTGCTCCCGGCGCCGCTCCAGGAAGTCGCTCACCCACTGCGGCGCCGACCCGGCCACTGCCTGCTCCGGCACGTCCATTCTCTCCCTTTCCCACCTGCTGCCGCCGGGCCCGGCAGGGCCATGACGACTGCTTCACTGCATCGCGCGGGGCCCGGCGGCCTGAGCCGCCGGGCCGGTGACGGAGAGCCGACTACCCCGGATCACGGCAGGCTCTCCTCGCTGTTACCGATGTCACTCGCGCGTGGGACGTATCGGACCAGGGAGACCGATGGACGTCCGGGAGGGGCGGGGGAGAGATCTCTCAGAACCCGCCGCCGCTCTGCGGCCCGCCGACCTCGCCCCGCCACGCCCCGGTCTCTAGACCGCCGCGCTGCTCGATGAACTCCTTGAACCGCCGCAGATCGCCGGATACCCGCCGCTTGACCAGGCCGAGCTTGTCGCCGACGGTCTCCGTCACGCCCTCGGGGTCGAACTCCAGTTGCAGCATGACCTGCGTGGTCGAGTCGTCGATCCGGTGGAAGGTGACCACACCGGCCTGCCGCGCCTCACCGTCCACCGTGGTCCAGGCGACCCGCTCGTCGGGCCTCTGCTCGGTGATCGCCGCGTCGAACTCCCGGCGCACCCCGCCGACATTCGTCACCCAGTGGGTCAGGGTGTCGGTCCGCTGCTCGATCCGCTCCACCCCCTCCATGAACTCCGGAAACGTCTCGAACTGCGTCCACTGGTTGTACGCGGCCCGCACCGGAACCCCGACCCGAACGGACTCCTCAACCTGCGACATGAAGCACACCTCCCGCTTCCTACGACTGCACGAGACCTTCGGGTTCCTGCTTGCGCCCAGGTCATGCATCCCAAATCCGCCACCGGCCGCGTGCCCGGCGGGCAGAGCACAGCTGCGTGGCCGGCAACTCCGCCGGGCGCGGGACGACTTGGACGGCCTGGCGGGCAGGAGCGGATCAGTCGTGTGCCGGCGCCGGGGCCGGGGCCTCGCGGCTGGGCGGGACCGACTCGAGCTGGGGAGTGGGGCGACGGCGGCGGCGGAGCAGCAGGCGTCGTGCGGGGCATTCCACCGCCTCGTACAGAAGCCACGACAGGCCCAGCGACACGGTGAAGGCGGCAGCGGTGACCGTCAGGCCCGCCAGTACCCCGAAGTGCGGTTTGGTGCCGAGGAGATGGGTGCCGGCGCGCAGCACCAGCAGGTGGATCATGTAGAAGGCGAACGACAGTTCCCCCAGCCGCACCAGCCGTCGGTGCCGCCACAGCGAGGGCAGACCCTGCAGGTCCGCGACGGCCGCCGCCGGGATCAGCAGCGTGAACCCGGCGAGCGTGCACACGGTGGCCGGATAGCCGGGCGCGACCTGTGGGACCAGGAAGTACCCGATGATCGCCAGCGCCAGCGAGGCCTCCAGGCCCGGCCCGCGCCAGCGGCCGAGCAGCACCAGCCGGGCCGTCACCGTGCCGAGCACGAACTCGGGCAGCCGGGCGGCGGGGTAGGAGTACAGCGGCGCGCTCGTCCAGTGGTGGGCGTCCGCCCAGGCCAGCACCAGCACCGCGAGCACCGACAGCGCGCCCAGCACCGTCGCGCCACGCGCGCCGAGCCGCCGCAGCAGCAGGATCAGCAGCGGGAAGGCCGCGTAGAAGAACGCCTCGCAGGCCAGCGACCAGCTCACCGGGTTCAGCGTCTGCCACCAGGGCTGCCACCACGAGTGCAGCAACAGCACATTGGCCAGCGCCTGCCCGGCCGTCGGCCGGCTCTGATGGGCCAGCGTGTACGCCATCACGAACGCGACGCCCAGGGTGACCAGGTGCACCGGGTAGATCCGCGCGATTCGCCGCCGCCAGAAGGCCGGCGCACGGTCACCGGGCCGCGCCGACCACGTGAGCACGAAACCGGACAGCACGAAGAAGAACGAGACCCCCGTGGCACCCGCCCCGAACGCCCAGGTCACGATGTGACCGGCGCCGCCGCCGAAGTAGCCGAAGTTGTTCACGTGCAGCCCGAACACCAGCAGCGCCGCCATCCAGCGCAGCCCGGTGAGGGACGGCAGGGAGGGCATGGCGACGGGCGGCGAGGATCTGTCCGCCGCCGTGGCCGCGCCGGTTGGAGCGGGCGGCGTCCGGGTCGTCCGGGTCGTCGCCGTGGTCATCCGATCACCTGCCGCAGAAGGTTCGCGTGGGGCATGAAGGGGAACGTTGCCCGTTTGCCCCTTTCCATTCACGTGACGTTGCCAACTTCACACGGCCGGCGAACGAGCGGCTCCGCCGTATGCCACGGACGCCCCGGCCCGGTGCACCCTTTCGAGTGAGGACCGCCCTTGCGTCGGTCAACCGTGGATCCCGGAAGGGGACCCCCCAACCTGGTGCCTCACGTGGGGGCATCACCGAGGGAGGCCAGGGCCGTGTGCACCGTCCTGTGCAGGGTTTTGGCGTCGGCCCCGGCGCGGGAGCGCAGGTTGACCCCGTAGGCGAGCAGCGTCAGCAGCTCGGCAGCGGTGGCGAGGTCGACGTCAGGGCCCAGTTGACCCCGCGCCCGGGCGGTGCGCAGGGCGGTGAGCATGGCCTCGCACAACCGGCGATGGTGCCGTTCGAGGAGACGGCGGACCTCCGGGGTGCCGTTCTCGGCGCCGACGTGTGCGTTGACGGCCATGCAGCCCCACTGCGCGTACGGTCCCGAGCAGCGCACCTCGATCAGCCCGGCGAAGAACTCGGCGAGGGCCGGCAGCCCGCGGTCGTCCTCGGCGAGGCAGCGGAACGCCGGCTCGGAGTGGGTCTCGATGTAGCGCTGGAGCGCGGCGAGGTAGAGGTCCTGCTTGCCGCCGAAGGTGGCATACAGGCTGGAACGGTTGAGCCCGGTCGCCGTCACGACGTCCTGGACGCCCGTCGAGGCGACGCCCTGGCGCCAGAACAGCCGGACCACCGTGTCCAGGGCCGCGTCGGGGTCGAAGTGCTTGATGTCCGGCATGCGCCACTCACCATCCTGAAACGATGGTTCCAAGATAACGCGACCGCCGCTATGCTGGAAAAATCTTGGAACGGACGTTCCCAGTTGATTCGTCGTCAGCGGAAGGAAGAGCCACCATGAGTCTCGATGAGCAACTGCGCGCCTTCTTCGCATCCCGCTACCCGCAGATCCCCGCCGCGCAGCGGGACGTCATGGACCGCGCGGCCCGGGAGCTCGCCGCCTCCGGTCAGGCCGAGAGAGCACTGTCCGCGGGCGCCCGTGCACCTCGCTTCAGCCTGCCTTCCGCCACCGGACGGACCGTCGCACTGGACGAGCTGCTGGTCCAGGGACCGGTCGTGCTGACCTTCTACCGTGGTGCCTGGTGCCCGTACTGCAACATCGCTCTGCACGCCCTCCAGCAGCACCACGACGCCATCATCGCCCGCGGCGCCCGGCTGGTGGCCGTCTCCCCGCAGATCCCGGACGAGTCCCTGACTCTGGCCGAGAGGCACGAGCTGGCCTTCGACGTGCTCAGCGACGTCGGCTCGGACACCGCCAAGCAGTACGGCCTCGCCTTCGACCTGCCCGAGGACCTGGCCGTCGTCTACGAGGGGTTCGGCTTCGACCTCCAGCGTGTCAACGGCGGTCACGCCCGTACCCTGCCGCTGCCCGCGACGTACGTCGTCGACCGCGACGGGATCATCCAGTGGGCGTTCGTCGACACCGACTACACCAAGCGCGCCGAACCCGCGGACATCCTCGTCGCCCTCGACTCCCTCGCATGACCTCGCCGGCGCGACGGACGCGTCGGCGAGCGGAATCCGCCGTCTCCGCCGACCGGAGCCATGAAACGGGCGTTCCAGAAGAAGGCGATCCCCATGATCCTTGCCTGGTCATGCTGCTGAAGACCAGGCACCATTGACCTCCGCGGAACCCGCCGCAGCTTCGGTCAAGCGGTCGCGGTCAGAGCGTCGGCGAGGTCCGCGAGGTTCTCGGCGGTGCGGGTGGGCGGCAGCATCGACGCGGGGTAACGGCCCGCCCCGCGCCGCAGCCACGCTCCGGCCAGCCCTGCGCGCTGCGCGCCGTCGACGTCCCACGGGTGCACGGCGACCAGCAGCGTGCGTTCCCTCGCCACGCCGCACCGCTCGGTGGCGAAGTGGTAGGCCTCGGGGGCCGGCTTCCAGCAGCGCGGTCCGGCGACGTCCAGCAAGGCCTCGAAGCAGCCTGCGATCCCGGCCTGGTCGAGCAGCCGCTCGGTGAGCGCGGCGCTGCCGTTGGTCATGGTCGCCAGGCGGAATCCAGCCTGGCGCAGGGTGCGGACGGCGGCCGGGGCATCGGGGTGGAGCGGCAGCTGGGACAAGCCGTCCAGGATGTGTTCGGCGGTCCGCGCGGGGTCGCCGCGCCAGTCGTCCAAGCCGTCGAGCAGGGCGAGCAGGCCCTCGCGTGCCAGGTCCGCGAAGGGGGCGTAGCCGCCCGCGGCGGTCAGCGCGAACCCGTCCCGCAGTACGCCCGCGAACCAGGTGGCCTGCAGGTGCGCGGGCACGTGGAAGTCGGCGAAGCGGGTGTGCAGCGCGGACAGATCGGAGAGCGTCTCGTTCACGTCGAACAGCACCAGCTCCGGGAGGGCCTCCGTCATGACGTCCCCTCTCGACGTTCTCGACCGTGCCGCGGATGAGCCGGGTCGGCTTGAAGCAAGCGGCGCAGACGTGGTTCCGCGGGTCATGACGGGCAGCGAGTACCCGACTGTCCGTACCCGCAACCGGAGTCATGCGAGTGGCCACCGTATGGAATCTCGCGACGGTGGTGCCGACGCTGCCCTGCCCACGTCTGCGTGAGCGCTCACCAGGCATCAAGACGCCGACGGCGACGCACACTTGCCTGTGCGGACATCTGGGACGGCCGCATCCGGCCGATTGCGACGAGAGCGAGCCCGGTCAGCATCAAGGCGTTCGAGGCGAAGAAGCGGACCTCCCAGGACGGGCTGGGAACCATCCCGAAGTAGAACAGTCCTTGCACCAGGCAGGGCACACCGATGAAGATGGCGCCGAGTCCGTGGGCCCGGGGGCGCGCCACGCGACCGCGTGCCCACGGAAGGGTCCACCCCGTACGCAGGCATACGGCTCCGTAGACGAGGGTGGACAGGCCCAGCGCCGTGACTACTCCCACGAACCACGTCATGGCCACTCCCCGGCTCGATCGGACACCGGATGATGGTCGCAGGCCCTGGCGCCGTCGGACCATGCCGGATCTCGGCAGTGTCCGGTGGCATCGCATTGCCGCCCGGTCGTTGTCACAGCTTTGTGACGGGAACCGCCGTTGTGCCGATCACACCGAATGGGAACCGGGGCCGGTGTCCAGGCGTACGAAGGGAATGGTCCTGCCGGCTTCCCGGAACCCTGCTTCGCTGCCGTCCGCGGGGAAGCCCATGAACGCGCACAACCGGCGTGCGGTCCGTGGATGCCGGCGGGCGTAGCGCGCCATGATCTCGGCGCCGTCGTCCGGTGCCAGGAAGTGCGCGGTGACGGCGTGGTGGCGGTTGCCCACCTGAACGACGGTCTTCGGCTGCGCGCGCAGATTGCGGTACCAGGCTGCCTTCCGGCCGAATCCGGACGCGACGGTCCAACTGCCGGCGGCCGCGTCGTGCTCCACCACTTCGAGGACCACTCTGCGGTCCAGTCCGGTGACGCGGCCCGTGTGGTGGAGCAGCAGCAGCCGCTCGCCGAAGAGCCACCCCAGCCCCGCGCGGAACCCGACGATCGGCAGCCGTGCGATGAAGCGCCGCCAGCCGCTGGGGAGCGGGGGCCGGTCGGACGGCGTCTGTCTGCGGGGCATCTTCGCCTTTCCGGAGAGTCGGACGTGCCGGCTCGCCTCTGTTGGGTTACGGGCCGAGGCAAGAGCGGCTTGAACGCGAGAACCTTTGCACAGTCTAAAGGTGGGAGTGTCTCTCTGGCACACGGGATCGGGCCAGTCATCGCCGGTCCGGATCGTCGGGGATTCACGGCGAGGGCGTCGGTCGCCGGCGTCACCGGTGATCGCGGAGGTGACCCAGCGGGTACTGCTGCGGCCGCTGTCGCGGACCGCGGGCCCGCACCAGGCGGCGGTGTCGTACGCCTCGGCGGTCGCGGAGGCGCGGATCGGTGCTGATCCGCACGGGGTGGCCTCGGCGCACGGGATCCGCGTGATGGCGGGGGACACCAGGGCAAGGGGCCGGCCGCGGTGCGGACCGCCGCCGTGGTCGTCCGGCCCCGCCGGTCGTGCGTGAGTGCGGCGGCGTCGGCTTCCCCGGTCGCCCGCCTTCGCCCTGCCGCTCGGCATGGGGGCGTACGGGGGCTGCTGCTGTACACGGACGGCGTCATCGAGACCCGGGACCCGGACTGTCCTTCCGCCCTCTGGAGGACCGGGCGGGCCTGCTCGAGAAGCCCGACGCGGACCGCGCCCACAGGCTCTGCGCGAGGATCTGGCGCGGCATGCCGCCGGGCCGGTTCAGGAGGACGCCGTGATGCTCTTGTTCCGGGATCACGGCCGCACGGACGGAAAAGCTGCCTCCAGCGAGTGAGAGCGCGGCGACCTTGACAGTGTAGAAAGGTTGTATGCCGAAGCGAGAGACCCCCACGGATGCCTTGGACGACGTTGATGCGGTCACTGCGGCGGTGCTGACCGCTTCCCGCCTCTTGGTGGCGGTCTCCGCTCGCTCGCTCGCGGCTGTGGAGGAGCGGGTGACCATTGCCCAGTTCCGGATGCTGGTCGTGCTGTCCACCCGGGGGACGACCAAGCTCGTCGCGCTGGCCGAACTGCTTCAGGTGGCGCCCTCGACGGCCATGCGCATGGTGGACCGGCTCATCGCCGCGGGGCTCGCCGACCGCAAGGCCAACCCCACCAACCGTCGCGAAACCCTCCTGCAACTCACCGAGGAGGGCCGGCGCACCGTGGAGGAGGTCACCGCCCGGCGCCGCGCCGAGATCGCCGCCATAGTCGAACGTCTCCGCCCGATCCAGCGGCTCGCGCTCATAGAGGCCCTCAATGCCTTCAACGAAGTGGGAGGAGAGCCCCCGGCCCCCTGGGCGGAGGATCTGGAACTGCACCCGCTCGGCTGGATCGTGGACGGAACCGCGGCGCGCGACGTGTAACGCTCTGCGTCTGGTGCGTCGGCGCTTCAGCGGAGGGGCGTGAGCGGCCGCCGCGGCAGGCGGCAGCACCGGGGAGTTCATCGACGACGCGCTGCACGAACGTGCTGAATCGACCGGCTGCCTGCCGGGCAGTGTCCAACGCCCGGTTCGCCGACCGGCGCCCGGCGAGGCCGAGGCTCACACCGGCCCGCGTCGCGGACGAGGCAGGCCCCGCATCGCCGAGCCCTCCAGCGCTGCGGCGATGCTCCGCGCGGCGGCCACGGCTGATCAGCCCACGTGCATCGCAGCGGGTGGGGCCGGCCGGCGCGGACACAGCATCTGCCGATGCTCAGGTGGTGGCGTGCACCGCGCGCAGTGCGCTCTGGTGGCTGAGCCAGCCGACCGGTTTGCCCCGCGGTGCGTCGAGGACGGGCAGCCCGGTTCCGGCGGCCGCGAGCAGCGTATGCAGGACATGGGCGAGCGGCTGGTCGGCGGTGACTGCCGCGGGGGGACCGGCGAGCTGTCCCACCGTCGCGGGCGCCGCGTCCGGCTGTTCCGCGAGGGCCTCGGCCACCGCCTGGGCGGTGACCACGCCGACATACTCCCCGGTGTCGTCGACGACCGGGAGAGCTCCGTGGCCGGAGAGGCCCAACAGGTCGGCGGCATCGGCGAGAGGCGTGGCTTCGGGCAAGGCCGAGGGCAGCGGTTCCATGACGGCGCCGACGGGCTGTGCACCGATCCGTGCTCCTGGTGCGGGGCCTTCGAGGTCGATGCCGCGGCGGCGCAGCTTGAGGGTGTAGATGGTGTCGCGGGAGAGCAGGCGGCCGACCGCGGTGGCCAGCACGACGGCCAGCATCAAGGGCAGGATGATCGAGTACTCGCCGGTCAGCTCGAAGAGGATGACCACGGCGGTGATCGGTGCCCGCGCCGCGCCGGCGAAGGTGGCGCCCATGCCGACCAGGGCGTAGGCACCCACCGCACCGCCCGTGTCGGGCAGCAGGTGGTCGACGCCGATGCCGTACGCCGAGCCGAGCATCGCGCCGACGAACAGGCTGGGCGCGAAGACGCCGCCCGAGCCGCCGATGCCGATGGTCAGGCTGGTCGCCAGCATCTTGCCGGCCATCAGCAGGAGCAGGAAGCCGACGGCGTAACCGCCCTCGGTCGCCTTCTCCAGCACCGGGTAGCCCACGCCGTACATCTCCGGCAGTGCCAGCAGCACCAGCCCCAGCGCCAGTCCGCCGACGGCGGGGCGCAGCCATTCCGGGCCTCGCCACAGCCAGTCGCAGGCGTCCTCGACCAGGTACAGAAAGCGCGCGAAGCCCGCCCCGGCCCCTGCGGCCACGATGCCGAGCACGGCGAACAGCCCGTACTGGGAAATGCGGTCGACGTGGAAGTCCGGCAGGCTCAGAAAGGCGACATCGCCGAAGGCGGCCCGTCCGATGATGCTCGCCGTGACGCTGGCCAGCACCGTCGCGCCGAACGCCTCTGCGCTGATGGTGCCCAGGATCAATTCCATGGCGAAGAACACGCCGGCCAGGGGCGCGTTGAAGGTGGCCGCGATGCCGCCCGCCGCACCGCAGGCGACCAGGAGCTTCATGCGGCCCTCGGTCGCCTTCGTCAGACGGCCGAGGGTGGAGCCGAGCGCCGAGCCGATCTGCACGATGGGGCCCTCGCGGCCCACCGATCCGCCGGAGCCGATGGTCAGGGCCGAGGCGAGCGTCTTGACGACGGCGACCTTGGGGCTGATCCGCCCGCCGCGCTGGGCCACCGCCAGCATGACTTCGGGCACTCCGTGCCCCCGGGCCTCCTTGGCGAACCGGTGCACGAGGGGGCCGTACAGCAGGCCGCCGATCACCGGGGCGAGGAGCACGAAGTACGGGCCGAGCCACGGCACGTGCGGGTTCCGGGCGCCCGGGGTGGCGGCGTAGTCGGAATGACCGGACAGCAGGTGGGTGAACGTCTTGATGCACCACCGGAAGACGACCGAACCCGCACCGGCCCCGGCGCCGACCACCAGAGCCAGCGCCATCAGGGCCCAAGGCGCGGTACGCAGGCCAGTGGGCCACGGACTCCGTGTGAAGCTCCTTCTCGCACTGCTGGGCCCCTGCTTTCCGCGTGTTGCTGCCGATACGGCACTCATCGATTCCCCTTCCTTAGTTTTGCATTATGCAAAACGAGACAGGGGTGCCGCGAGTCGATTGGGGACGGTGCCGTGCCGAAATCCCCGACGCCGACCTCCTCGGCGGGTCCTACCGATCGCCAGGTCCCCGGTCGGCGTGGACTCCACGCGGGCGGATCACGACGCCCCGCGAGGTCGATCGCTTCCGGGGGGCACGGCGTGCGATGCCCGCTCTCTTCCGTCCGGCCACCGACTCGGCCACCGACTGCGGCGCGGAAGCGGATCGTGCCTGCGTCGGAGGAGTTGGTGGGGCGTCAGTCGTTGCCCGGGGTCAGGCGTTCGATCCGGGCAGCGGCGGCGCGGGCGCGGCGCTCGGCCTCTCGTAGGGTCCGGTCGGTCGTACGTGCCCTCTCTTCGGTGTCGTGTTGTTCCGCGCGGGCCCGTCGTTGCTCCTCCTGGGCGTGCTGGAGTTGCGCACGCAGGTCCGCCAGGCGCTGCTCCGCCTCCGCCGCACGCCGGGCGGCGTCCTCGGCCTCCGTGTGGGCGGCCCTCGCCTCCTCCTGCCGGGTCTGCAGCTCCTGCTCGGCCTCCCGGGCCCGCTCGCGGGCCTCGGCGAGCTGCCGGCGGCGCTCTTCGTCCTCCTCGTCCCCCGCGCGTCGGCGAGGCCTGGTGGGTCCCGCCGGGGGAGTGGGCCTGCGGGCGACGGCGGTCTCGTCGGCGGCCGGGAAGCCGATCGCGGCGCTGAGCGGCTTCACCAGGCGCCCCGCCGCCCACTCCCGGGCGGCCTCCGGATCCGCGAGCACGGCGTGCAAGGTCTCCTCGACCTCCCGCTGCACCCCCTCGCCGACCGGATGACCGGCCTCGGCCGCCAGCCGCCGCGCCTGCCGGCCGAGCGCCCCGATCACCTCGCTCTGCCGCCGGGCCAGCAGCCGCAGCTGGGAGCCGTCGAGCTCACGGTGCGCCCGGCGCAGCTCCTCGCCGAGCGCGAGCAGCGGCTGCACCTCCGCGGACCGCCGGCGGACCAGGAGATTGCTCACCCAGGCCGCCAGGCTCGGCCGCCGCAGCGCGGTGATCTCCTTCGCGAGGCCCTGCTCGCCGGACGTGCGGGCCTGCATCGCGTACCGGTCCCGTGCGGCGACGAACTCCTCCGGCCGCAACCCGTACAGCTCCTCGGCGACGGCGTCCAGCTCCACCAGCGTCCCTCTCGAGCGTCCACGCGACGAACTCCGAGTTTCTCACCATGGGGGAGGGATGTGTCGTATGTCCGTCATTGCCCTACCGTCGGCCCGGCGCGCCGCCTACCGCATCGCGGTGCCCCGTGATCCGCTCGGGCGAAGCCACCCGCAGGCGAACAGCAGCCGACGACACGAAGCTAAAATTGCATCGTTCGTTTTCTTGAATCCTTCGTGTTTATGCCTGTAGGTTCACCTCATGACCGCACCACGGACCCCGACGACCGCCGAAGAGCTGCGCGGTGCCGGCCTGCGCGTGACGGCGGCCCGCGTGGCGCTGCTGGAGACCGTCCGGAGCGGTGACCACCTCGGCGTCGAGGCCATCGCCTCCGGTGTCCGCGACCGCGTGGGCCACATCTCCCTGCAGGCCGTGTACGAGGCGCTGCACGCGCTCACCGCCGCGGGCCTCATACGCCGTATCGAGCCGGCCGGCAGCCCCGCCCGGTTCGAGGGACGCGTCGGCGACAACCACCACCACGTCGTGTGCCGCTCGTGCGGCGCGGTCGCCGACGTCGACTGCGCGGTCGGGGACGCGCCCTGCCTGGCCGCGTCCGACGACCGAGGCTTCTCGATCGACGAGGCCGAGGTCGTCTACTGGGGCACCTGCCCCGACTGTTCCGCCGGCCGCAGTTCCTGAGCATCGAGTTCCGAACCCCAGGTCCGAGCACAGAGTTCCGTCCAGTCCGGAAGGATTCCCATGACCGAGAACCACGACGCGATCGTCACAGACGCGAAGTCGGAGGAGGTGAGCGGCGGCTGCCCCGTCGCGCACGGGCGCGCCCTGCACCCCACCCAGGGCGGCGGCAACCGCCAGTGGTGGCCGGAGCGGCTCAACCTCAAGATCCTTGCCAAGAACCCGGCCGTCGCCAACCCGCTGGGCGAGGACTTCGACTACGCCGAGGCGTTCCAGTCGCTGGACCTCCCGGCCGTGAAACAGGACATCGCCGAGGTCCTGACCACCTCCCAGGACTGGTGGCCGGCCGACTTCGGCCACTACGGCCCGTTCATCGTCCGCATGGCCTGGCACAGCGCGGGCACCTACCGCATCAGCGACGGCCGCGGCGGCGCCGGCGCCGGCCAGCAGCGCTTCGCGCCGCTGAACAGCTGGCCGGACAACGCCAACCTGGACAAGGCCCGCCGCCTGCTGTGGCCGGTCAAGAAGAAGTACGGCCAGCGGCTGTCCTGGGCCGACCTGATGATCCTCGCCGGCAACGTGGCCCTGGAGTCCATGGGCCTGCAGACCTTCGGCTTCGGCGGCGGCCGCGCCGACGTCTGGGAGCCGGAGGAGGACGTCTACTGGGGCCCCGAGACCACCTGGTTGGACGACAAGCGCTACACCGGCGACCGCGAGCTGGAGAACCCGCTCGGCGCCGTCCAGATGGGCCTCATCTACGTCAACCCCGAGGGCCCCAACGGCACTCCGGACCCGCTCGCCGCGGCCCGCGACATCCGTGAGACGTTCCGCCGCATGGCGATGAACGACGAGGAGACCGTCGCCCTGATCGCCGGTGGCCACACCTTCGGCAAGACCCACGGCGCCGGACCCGCCGACCACGTGGGCCCCGACCCCGAGGCCGCCGGCTTCGAGGAGCAGGGCCTGGGCTGGAAGAGCAGCTACGGCACCGGCAAGGGCGCCGACACCATCACCTCCGGCCTGGAGGTCACCTGGACCCCGACGCCGACCCAGTGGGACAACAGCTTCTTCGACGTCCTCTTCGGCTACGAGTGGGAGCTGACCGAGAGCCCGGCCGGCGCCAAGCAGTGGAAGCCCAAGGACGGCGCGGGCGAGGGCACCGTGCCCGCCGCCCACGACCCGGCGAAGAAGATCGCGCCGAACATGCTCACCACCGACCTGGCGCTGCGCTTCGACCCGGTCTACGAGCCCATCTCCCGCCGCTTCCACGAGAACCCGCAGGAGTTCGCGGACGCCTTCGCCCGCGCCTGGTTCAAGCTGACGCACCGTGACATGGGCCCGAAGTCCCTGTACCTCGGCCCGGAGGTGCCGGACGAGACCCTGATCTGGCAGGACCCGCTGCCGGAGCGCGAGGGCGAGCTGATCGACGACGCGGACGTCGCGGCCCTGAAGACCAAGCTGCTCGACTCGGGCCTGACCGTGTCCCAGCTGGTCACCACCGCGTGGGCGTCCGCCTCCACCTTCCGCGGCAGCGACAAGCGCGGCGGTGCCAACGGCGCCCGCATCCGCCTCCAGCCCCAGCGCGGCTGGGAGGTCAACGACCCCGACCAGCTCGCGCAGGTGCTGCGTACCCTCGAGGGCATCCAGGCGGACTTCAACGCCTCCTCCGGCGCCAAGAAGGTCTCTCTCGCCGACCTCATCGTCCTCGGCGGCGCCGCGGCGGTGGAGAAGGCCGCCAAGGAGGCCGGCTACGAGGTCCAGGTGCCCTTCACGCCCGGCCGTGTCGACGCGACCGAGGAGCACACCGACGCCGAGTCCTTCGAGGCGCTGGAGCCGACCGCGGACGGCTTCCGCAACTACCTGGGCAAGGGCAACCGCCTGCCGGCCGAGCACCTGCTGCTCGACAAGGCGAACCTGCTCACCCTGAGCGCCCCGGAGCTGACCGTCCTCGTCGGCGGTCTGCGCGTGCTGGGCGCGGGCCACCAGGGTTCGCAGCTCGGCGTCTTCACCAAGACGCCCGGCTCGCTGACGAACGACTTCTTCGTCAACCTGCTCGACCTGGGTACGACCTGGTCGGCGACCTCCGAGGACCAGACCACCTTCGAGGCCCGCGACGCCGCCACGGGCGAGGTGAAGTGGGCCGGCAGCCGTGCCGACCTGGTCTTCGGCTCGAACTCCGAGCTGCGGGCGCTCGCCGAGGTCTACGCGAGCGACGACGCGAAGGAGAAGTTCGTGACGGACTTCGTCGCCGCCTGGGACAAGGTCATGAACCTCGACCGGTTCGACCTCGTCTGAGCCACCCGCCGAAGGCGTCCGGTCCGGCCCGCGAGGGCCGACCGGGCGCCTTCGCCGTGCCCGACCTTCCGGGACCTGTTCACCCTTCCGGGACCTGTTCACCCGCCCGGGTGCCGGCCGCCTCGGCCCCGGACACCGGTCAGTCTCCGGACGGCGCCGGCAACCCCTGCCACGCGGCGGCCCCGGGCCCGCCGTCCCGCACCGCCGGGGGCACCTCCCCCCCGCACCCGCGACGGCCGGTACTGCAACCGGGCGGCCGCGGGTGCAGGATGGAGTCGTGACGCTCACGGACCGGGTACACGCACCCGCTCCGAAGCCGCCCGCCACCCGCGCCTCCGGGCCCGCGGCGAGCGGTGGCCACGCGCCCGCGCGCGCCGCCCGGCCCGCCCGTCATCCGGAGCCCGGTCCCGACCTGGCCCGGATCTTCCGAGGCGCCGAGCGGCCCGCACCCTCTGTGATGCGGTCGCCCCGGCAGGCGAGAGGAGGGAACGGCCGATGACTCGGACACCTCCCACCGCGGTCGCACGGGTGCGGCTGTGGCGCTGGCGGCGCAACCCGCTGCGGCGGCACAGCGATGTCGTCGAGGCCTGGGTCGTGCTCGTCACGTGGGTCCTCGCCGTGCTCGGCGGCGCCTTCGCCGGCTGGGCCGCGGCGCACTCCGTGGACACCTCGCTCGCCGCCCGCCGGGCCCAGGTGCACGCCGTGTCCGCGGTGCTCACCGACGGCGCCGCGCGGACCGCGCCCGCCGGCAGCGGATACGACGACGGCCGGGTGTGGGCCACCGCGCGCTGGACGGCCCCGGACGGCTCCGTGCACACGGACCGCGCGAAGGTCTTCCCGGGCGCCCCGGCCGGCACCCACGTCACGGTCTGGACGGACCGCAGCGGCCGGTCGGTCTCCCCGCCGGCCTCCACGGCGGAGGGCATGCTGCAGACGCTGCTGACCGGCACCCTCGTCGCCCAGGTGACCGGCACTGCGGTGTGGGCCGGCGGCTGGCTGGTGCGCAGCACGCTCGTCCGGCGCCGGCTGGCCGAATGGGACGAGGAGTGGAAGCGGGTCGGGCCCGAGTGGCGCAACTTCAGCGGCGGCGGCCGCTGAGCCGCAATCCCTCGGCGCAGCACACCGGCGTTCACATCACTGAATTACGATCAAGTACAGAACTATTGACGCGCTCATGGCGTCTCCCTACGGTCTGAGAAAGCGCTTTCCACTGCCGTGTTTCCCCTTCCTTCCGGCAGCCGCGTTCACGCACCCGAACCACCGGCGCCGCCGCGCGGGACCACGGCAGGGCACCCGCACCCGCTCAGCCAACCGATCGCTCGGGAGACAAGCCGATGCACCTGAGAGCAGCCATCACGTGCGCCAGCCTCATCACCGGCACGCTCGTCGCGCTGTCCGGCACCACGGCCAGGGCCGCCACCACCCGCTACGAGGCCGAGAGCTCCTCCGCGGTCTGCACGGGCACCATCGACTCCGACTGGAGCGGATACTCCGGCAGCGGCTTTTGCAACGGGACCAACTCGACCAGCGGTTACGTCCAGTTCACCGTGAACGCCGCCACCGCCGGCACCGCGACCCTGAACGTCCGCTTCGCCAACGGCACCACCACGGCCCGCCCCGCGACCGTGACGGTGAACGGCTCCTCCGCCACGGCCACCTCCTTCGAGGCCACCGGCGCCTGGAGCACCTGGGCGACCAAGACGCTCACCGTCCCCGTGCGGGCGGGCAGCAACACCATCCGGTTCACCCCGACCGGCTCCGACGGCCTGGCGAACCTCGACCACCTCGACGTCGACGTGGCGGGCGACACCACGCCGCCGTCCTCCGGCGCCGTGCTGTACGTGTCCCCGAGCGGCACCGACAGCGCCGCCGGGACCCGGTCGAACCCGACGACGCTCACCTCCGCCATCAGCCGCATCACCCCCGGCGGCACGATCTACCTGCGCGGCGGCACGTACAACTACACCTCGACGATCACCATCCCGGTGGGCAGCGACGGAACCTCCGGCGCCCGCACCACCCTCTCCGCCTATCCGGGCGAGAAGCCGGTGCTCGACTTCTCGGCGCAGAGCGAGAACTCCTCGAACCGTGGGCTCCAGCTGATGGCCAACTACTGGCACCTGTACGGCCTCACCGTCCAGCACGCCGGTGACAACGGCATCTACGTCGGCGGCAGCAACAACGTCGTCGAGCGCGCGGTGACGGCGTACAACCGCGACACGGGTCTGCAGCTCGGCCGGATCGCCTCCAGCACCCCCAAGTCCCAGTGGCCGTCCGACAACCTGATCGTCAGCTCCGAGTCGCACGACAACGCCGACTCCGACGGCGAGGACGCCGACGGGTTCGCCTCCAAGCTCACCACCGGCACGGGCAACGTCTTCCGTTACGACGTCTCGCACCACAACATCGACGACGGCTGGGACCTCTTCACCAAGACCGACACGGGGGCCATCGGCCCGGTGACCATCGAGAACTCCCTGTCCTTCGGCAACGGCACCCTGAGCGACGGCAGCCAGAGCGGCAACGGCGACCGCAACGGCTACAAGCTCGGCGGCGACGACATCGCCGTGAACCACGTCGTCCGGCACAGCATCGCCTACAAGAACGGGCACCACGGCTTCACCTACAACAGCAACCCGGGCTCGATGACGATCTCCGACAACGTCGGCATCGACAACACCCAGCGCAACTTCTCCTTCGACGCGGGCACGTCGGTGTTCCGCAACGACACCTCGTGCCGCTTCGCCGCCGGCGGCTCGAACGACAAGACCGTCGGCGACACCGACGGCTCCGACCAGTTCTGGTCCGGCACGAACGGCTCGCGGTGCTCCTCCTACTCGGGCGCCCTGGGCTGGTCGTTCGCCTCGGACGGCACGCTCGTGGTGACCTTCGGCGGAAAGGTCGTCAACCCGTAGCCCCACGGGACGAACGGGGCGGGACGCCGGCATCCGGCGTCCCGCCCCGCATGTGGCGAACTCATGGAGAATTGACGGGAGTTGTAAACGTGACAAGACTTCAACTACCTTCGCAGTGCCTCGCGCAGGCGAAGGAGTCACCTCCCACATCCTTGAACAGAGGCTCATTTTGTCGCGCTCGCAACCAGCCAGAACCCTCGCCGTCCTCGCCGCGACCGCCCTCGCGGGAGCCGCCGCACCGCTGCTCGCGGCCGGTACGGCGAGCGCCACCCCGGACGGAGGGTGCCAGTCCGCCACGGTCCAGTACCGCATCGTCGACGCCGACGGAAAGCCCGTCGGCGCAGACTGGACCTCCCAGGGCGGATTCCACCAGTGGGACACCGTCCCCGGCACCGTCCAGGTCCGGCTCGCCCCGGGGCAGACCGTCGGGGACGGCTGCAAGTACCCCGTCTCCCTGGCCGAGTACACCACCGAGGGTCCGAACTGGTACACCTCCGGCCACCAGACCCTGGTGGACAAGGCCACGGTCTACCTCACCGCCAAGGACGTCGCCGGCCAGGACGACTCCGGCCGGACCTGGCAGAAGCTGACCGTGAAGTCCCCCGACTGCTACGGCCAGATCGACCTCTACGGCGACGACGTCAGCTACGACGGCAAGACCGGCGAGGGGCACGGACCGCTGCCCTACGAGCCGGACAACGTCATCACGCCGTACCACCTGATCGCCGCCTGGAACGGCGGCGAGAAGCCGTGCGCCCCCAGTACCCCGGACAGCCCGAGCCCGTCGCAGCCGACGTCGCCGACGCCGTCCACCCCGGCCACGCCCACGACGCCGGAGCACAGCAAGCCGCCTGCCGGGCACACCCCGCCGACCTCTCCGAAGCCCCCCAAGCCGTCGACGACTCCGCCGACCACCCCGGACGTCCCGCCGCTGCACTCGGCCCCGCCGAGCCCGACGCCGAGCGGGAGCAAGCCGCCGCTCGCGGAGACGGGCGCGAGCGCTCCCGTCGGCCTGCTCGCCGGGGGAGCGGCACTGGTGCTGCTCCTGGGCGCGGGAACGGTGTACGTCACCAGCCGCGCACGCCGTTCCTGACCGCACCGTGCGGGGAGGCCACCGACCGGTGGTCTCCCCGTCGGTTTCCCAGTACCGCAAGTAACATGATCATCTTGTTCCGGGTGTACCAGTCAGTCAACTCGGCGCCGCACTCCCGAGCGGCGCACACCTGCCCGGAGATGACCATGTCCTTCGCCGACGACGCCTTCGAGAACGCGCGCCTCACCTACGAGCAGCACCTGCGGACCTGCCGCCAGTGCCACGCAGACGCCACGCCCTGCGCCGTGGCCAAGCACCTGCTGCGGGCCTACAACAACGCCCGCCGCGACCGCCTGCGGTCCCCGGGACAGCAGGCCTCGACGGCCTGACGGGGCCGGTGGACGGCCGACGATTGCGCGGACGGCCGGGTGCGCTTTTCGGGCCGCCCGTCGCGGGAACCCGGTCGGCTGTCCCGCACCCGAGACGACGGAGGCCGACGTGACCGACCGGCACGGCTCCCAGCCCGACCCCACCACGCGACACGCCCGCCCCGACTTCCCCTCCCAGGACCAGCCGCACCCGGGCTGGACCGGTCCGATGGACCCGCCGCCCGACCACGGCGAGGACTCCTACCGCGGCGCCGCCCGCCTCGACGGGCTGAAGACCGTGATCACCGGAGGGGACTCCGGCATCGGCCGGGCCGTGGCCCTCGCCTTCGCCCGCGAGGGCGCCGACGTGCTGTTCACCCACCTCGCCGAGGAGGAGGACGAGGCACGCGAGACCTCCCGCCTCGTCGAGGAGGCGGGCCGCAAGGCGGTCGCCGTGTCCTGCGACATCCGGGAGGAGAGCAACTGCCGCGCCCTGATCGAGCGGGCGCTCGACGAGTTCGGCCGCATCGACGTCCTCGTCAACAACGCGGCCTACCAGATGTCCCAGCCCGACGGCATCGAGGCGATCAGCACCGAGCAGTTCGACCGGGTGCTGCGGACGAACCTGTACGGCATGTTCTGGCTGACCAAGTTCGCCCTGCCGCACATCCCGGCCGGCGGCAGCGTCATCAACACCACGTCGGTGCAGGCGTACAAGCCCAGCCCGCACCTGCTGGACTACGCGACGACCAAGGGCGCGATCGTCACCTTCACCCACGGGCTGGCCCAGATGGTCGCCGAGCGCGGCATCCGCGTGAACGCGGTCGCGCCGGGCCCGGTGTGGACGCCGCTGATCCCGGCGACCCTGCCCGACACCGCCGAGTTCGGCAAGCAGAGTCCGCTCGGCCGCCCCGCCCAGCCCGCCGAACTCGCCCCGGCCTACGTCTATCTCGCCTCCGACCAGGCGAGCTTCATCACCGGGGAGATCCTCAACGCGACCGGCGGCACCCCGCTGCCCTGAGGCTCAGGCCGCGCCGCTGCCGCCGTACACCCGCGCCACGTTCGCGCGGGGCGCCGGCGCGTGGTGTGCCGCCGGACCCCGGGCGAACGCGCGCAGCAGGTTCTCCGTGGTGCGGGTGACGAACGCCCGGGTCCGGCCGTCCATGCGGTGGTCGCGGCCCAGCTCACCCGTGCCGGCCAGCAGGCCCTCCACCCAGCGCATGGTGCCGGTCGCGAACACCCCGGCGCCGCCCGCGGCCGTGTAGTACGCCGAGTCGCTGTGACTGGGGCGGCCCGCGCACACGACGGGGGAGTGGGCGGTGATCTCCAGGGGACCGGGGGTGGGGAAGGCGGGGGTGACGCGGTCGTACTCGACCCCGACCAGATGGGCGAAGGAGTCGCCGGAGCGCACGCCGGTGCCCTCGTACAGCCAGTGGTCGGCCGCCCGAACGACATAGGGGGCGTCGACGGGATACCCCTCGTACAGGACGCCGGTGAGCGAGGACTCCGGGTCGGGGGCGGGCGGCTCACGGTAGTCGGTGGTCACCAGCGCCGGATCGGTCGCGTAGGCGGGGTCGGCGCGGTAGGAGGTCTTGTAGCAGACCACCGTACGGCCCCCCGCGCGCTCCCCGTCCTCCAGCCGGACCCGGCGGAAGCAGGTGTTGGCGCCGAGGAAGGCGATGTTCGTGCCCGCGTCCCGCGCCCGGGTGACGTACGCACGCTGCTCGGGCGTCCAGTACTCGTCGTGGCCCAGGCAGACGACGGCGTTCGCGCCCCGCAGCACCGAGGGGTCCCGGTGCACGTCCACGCCGGTGGTGTAGGCGAGCGGGACGCCCAGACGCTCGGCCAGGACGACCAGCGCCCGCTCGTAGACCAGGAACTTCTCCGCACCGCTGCCGTCGTAGGGGCGGTCGAAGCTGACCGCCAGCGACCGGGTGGCGTACGCGCCCGAGGAACCGGCATAGAGGCTGTAGCCGCCCCAGCGGTTGTACGCCTGCCAGGTGGCCGGCGCGTGCAGCAGGACCGTGCGGCCCGCGCCCCGGGCCGAGCGCACGATCAGCGGGACGTACCGCTGGTGCCCGGTGTCCGACTCCAGCCGCAGCAGGTAGGCGCCCTCCGGCCAGCCGGCGGTGTCCAGGCTCAGTGTGGCGGGCCAGTCGGCGCGCACGGTGCGGGTGTCCGGCAGCAGCCGCGGGCCGGGCCGGGCCCGGCCGGGTATGCGGGGCGAGGCCCAGACGCGGCGGGCCTGCGCGCCGCCGTACCAGCCGACGCGGAACGCCGAGACACGGAACGAGTCGGCGGTGGTCGACACGTGCAGGGCACACGGCTCGCCCGGGGTCACGCTGACCCGGTCGGTGTAGCCGCACACCGCGTCCGGCGGCCCCGCCGAGCGGACCCGCCAGTCGGCGGTGCCCGGCGCGTCCCGCTCGGCCTCGGGCAGGAGCTGCCGGTCGCGGTGCGGGTGCGCCTGCGGCGGCGCGGGCGTGCAGGCGGCCGCGGTGCCGAGTCCCGCGCCCGCGCACAGGGCCAGGAACCGCCGGCGGGTCGGGTCGTCCGGGCTCAGCGGTGCTGGGGTCATCGCGCCTCCTCGTCCCTCGCCAGGCTCCCGACCCTCCCGACACGCCGCAACCCCGTGCGCGCCCGGGCGACGACGCCGCTCCCCGGCCGGTCCGGCCCGAGACGGGGCCCAGGGCCTGTCTGACCATTCCCGTCCGTCGCCCGACGCCATGCACGCACTCTCGCCGCACCGAGGGCCTGGGGCCGGCACGCCGAGAGCACGCACCTGACGCCGCGCGACCGCCCTTCGGGCAACGACGCGCATGGTCAGACAGGCCCCAGGGCCGGACCCGGGACTGTGCCGGACGGGTGACGCGTCGGCCGACCGGGGGTGAATCCCTCGCCCCTGCGGGCCCGGGCGAGCCGTCCCGGCGCCCGGGATCGGCATAGTGGCGGGCGTCCGCGCACCGCACCAGCAGGAGGACCCGCATGCTCGGCACCGATTTCCGCACCGGGTCGCCGTTCTGGATCGACCTCGCCGCCCCCGACACGGAGGCGGCCGCCGCCTTCTACGGTGCCGTCTTCGGCTGGCAGCTCGTCCCCGCCGGCCCCGAAGCGGGCGGCTACGGCTTCTTCCAGAAGGACGGCAGCACTGTCGCCGCCCTCGGCCGGCTGACCGAGCAGGGCGCCAGGTCGGCCTGGATGACGTACTTCCGCAGCGACGACGTGCAGGCCACCGCCCGGGACGTCGTCGCCGGGGGCGGCAGCGTGCGCAGTGGGCCCCTGAACATGGACGACATCTGGATGGCCCAGTTCACCGACCCCCAGGGTGCCCAGTTCGCCGTGCTGCAGTCGGCGCAGGGCCTGGAGAGGACGTCCGAGGACAACACGCTGGTGTGGGTGGAGCTGCACACCGGCGACCCTGAGGCGGCCGTCGGCTTCTACCACGGGCTGTTCGGCTGGCGCTCCGCCGCGATGACGGCCCCCGGCATGACGTACCGCGTCCTCAGCGTCAAGGAGGGCGACCAGCAGCAGGCGTCCTTCGGCGGCATCGCCGCGCTCCAGGGCGAGCAGGAGGGCGCGCGGTGGGTGCCGTACTTCGCCGTGGCGGACGCGGACGCCCTCGTCGCCCGGGCGCGGGACAACGGCGGCACGGTGATCATGCCCGCCACGGACGTGCCGGACGTCGGACGCATCGCCTGGCTGGCGGACCCGGGCCAGGCCGCGTTCGCCGTGCTCAAGCCGAACCCCCGCCGCACCTGACGGCCGGCCCACGCCCCCCGGTGCGTCATCCGACGGGGTGCGGCAGGCCGCGCGCCGGCCGCCGTACCCCCGGAGCATCCTGCCGCCGCGCCGGGTACGACGGCCTACAGCGGAGGTTCCTCCAGGAGTTCCAGCAACGAGGCCGCGCTCTGTTCCGCCAGCGGTGTGGCCGCGGCCGCGGCCGGGAACAGGCGCCCCCAGGCGCGGGCGCGCCCCAGGGCGCTCAGGCGCCAGGCGAGGCGTACCGCGCGCCGGAGTTCGGCGGCGGTACGGCCGCTGCCCGTCCAGGGTTCGAGGTACGCGTCGCGCAGCCGGGGCAGGACGCCGGGCCCGTACCGGTCGGCCGCCCTGCGCGCCGGGACCCGCAGGCTGCAGAACGGGTGGGAGACGACGGCGTCGCCCCAGTCGAAGAAGGTGTACCGGCCGGGCTCCGGGATGAACAACTGGCCCTCGTGCAGATCGGCGTGGTCGAGCGAGTCGGCGACGCCCAGGGCGGCGAGCTCGGCGCACCAGTCCACGAGGCGGGGCCGGAGCTGGGCGAGCCGTGCCCGTCCCGCGCCCCGCAGAGCCTGGTTGCCGGCGAGCAACTCGTCGAACAGCGCCGGGAGTTCGCCGGTCCGAGCGCTCGGTACGCCCAGCCGCTCGATCTCCGGGGTGTGCGCGGTGACCGCGTGCTGCAGGTGCGCGTACTGGCGCAGCAGGCTCTCCCAGGCGCAGGGCTCGACGCTCGTCCGCTCGAGGACGTCACGGAACAGCGCGCCCCCGTCCGGCAGCAGCAGCCAGCGGCGCTCGGTGTCGACCGCGAGCGGCGCCAGGACCTGGTCCGGCACCCAGCGGGCCAGCGCGGCGGTCAGCGCGCCCTCGAAGCCGCTGGCCGGCGGGTTCGCCTTGAACCAGGCGGCCTCCCCTCCGGCCACGTCCACCCGCACCAGCACCGACCAGGGCCGCAGCCGCACCCACACCGGCCCGGCCATCCGCAGCCCCCGCGCGGTGAGCCCGTCCTCCACCCAGCCGAGCACCGCGCTGCGCCAGCTCTCCTGCTCCCAGGGTGTGACCGTGTCCTCGTACCGCCCCCGGTCCACGGTCACCGTCAGATCATTGCGCATCGCGCCATCCCAGCAGCCCCTACTGCATCCGGCCAGCGGTTTTACGGGTGCTGTCCGGGGTCGTCAGGCTCTTCTCCCCACCGAGCGTGCGGCGGGTGGCCCGAGGCCGCGGCCGGATGCCCAGGGGGCTCAGCTCGACTCCCGCACCACCAGCCGGCACGGAACCGTGTGCGTGCCCGGCGCCGGTGCCTCCGCCTCGATCGCCTCCAGCAGGCGCAGCGCCGCGATCCGGCCGATCTCGGTGAGGTTCATGTCGATGGTGGTCAGCGGCGGCCGGCAGGCCAGCGCCATCGTGTCCCAGTTGTCGTAGCCGACGACGGCGATGTCCCCGGGCACACTGCGGCCCCTCTCCCGCAGGGCGTCCGCCACTCCCCGGGCGATCTGGTCGTTGCCGCAGAAGAAGGCGTCCGTGTCCGGTGCCGTGCGCAGCACCGCGTCGGCGGCGCGCCGCCCCCAGGCCTCGCTCCACTCGCCGAAGTGGACCCGCCCGGTGGCCGGTTCCCGCCCCGCGGCCGCCAGGTGCTCGACCGCGTGGCGGGCGCGGTCGCGGGCCGCCTGGTGGTGCTCCGGGCCGGTGACGTGTGCGATCCGGGCGCGGCCGGTGGCGAGCAGGTGCTCGATCGCGAGACGGGCGCCGCCGCGGTCGTCGGTGACGACGGCGGCGGCGCCGGGGTCGGTGGACGGGGCGAGCGCGTAGACCACGGGGATCGACGGGTCGATCCCGGTCAGCGGCGGGCGCGGATCGGTGCGGCGGCCGGCGACGATGATGCCGTCGACCCGACGGTCGGTCAGGGTGCGCAGATGGTGCTGCTCCCGGATGGCGTCGCCGCGCGTGTCGCACAGCAGCACCGAGATCTTCCCGGCGCCGAGCGCGTCCTCCGCGCCGAGCAGCACCGGGGTGCTGAACCGGCCGATGCCGTCGGTCGTCATCAGGCCGACCGTCCAGCTGCGGCCGCTGTGCAGGCTCTGGGCGTGCTGGTTGGGGCGGAATCCGAGTGCCTCCACCGCGTCCAGCACCCGCTGCCGGGTCTCGGGGCGCATCCGCCCGGAGCCGCTCAGCGCCTTCGACGCCGTGCCCACGCTGACGCCCGCGAGCGCGGCCACGTCGGCGAGCCGGGCCCGGCCGGCGGTGGATGAGTCGGAAACAGAGGCCACGCGCAAACCTTTTCCTCGATGTCCTCGACGATGCCGTCCACCCCCTGGGAGGGCGACGCCACACATCGTGGCAGCGAAGGCGCGGAAGTTCCAGCCCCGAGGGTCAGGTTGAAAAAGTACTGCCACGACTCTTGACCGGGGCTCATGGCTGCCCTGTACTTCTCGGCGAGAAAACGGTTGCTCAAAAAGCGTCGCTGCTTTGCCCTTGAGTCTCCGACCGACGTTCGAGGTATCGAACACCCTCGGTTCCGCAGCACGGTCCCGTCCTGTCACCCACCCCGGAGAGCCATGCACCGCACCCGCTCATCCCTGCCCTCCGCCGCCGGCCCGGTCCGCCTCGGCACGGACGCCCGTGCCGCGCTGCGCCCGGAGGCCGCGGCCATCGAGGCCGGCTTCTGGCACGCACGCCGCGAGACCAACGCCCGCGTCTCGCTCCCGCAGGGCCCGGATCTGCTGGAGTCCGCGGGCAACCTGCACAACCTGCGGCTGGCGGCCGGAACGACCGAGGGCGAGTTCCAGGGCGCCTACCCGTTCGTCGACACCGACGTCTACAAGTGGCTCGAGGCGGCCGCCTGGCAACTCGCCCAGGACAACGACGCCTCCCTCGCCGCCGAGACGGACCGCATCATCGCCCTCGTCGCCGCCGCCCAGCGGCCCGACGGCTACCTCAACACGTGGTTCCAGCTCAAGGAGGACGGCAAGCGCTACGAGGACCTGCGCTGGGGCCACGAGCTGTACTGCGCCGGGCATCTGATCCAGGCCGCCGTCGCCCACCACCGGGCCACCGGCCGGGGTGAACTCCTGGACGTGGCCGTGAAGTTCGCCGACCACATCGACTCCGTCTTCGGACCGCCCGGCAGCGGCAAGCCCCTCGACGGCATCGACGGCCACCCCGAGGTGGAGACCGCCCTGGTCGAGCTGTACCGGGAGACCGGCGAGCAGCGCTACCTCGACCTCGCCGCCTATTTCGTCGACCGCCACGGTCACGGCCTGCTCGGCCACGAGGCCTACTGCCAGGACCGCGTCCCCGTGCGTGAGGCCACCGACGTCGAGGGACACGCCGTACGGCAGCTGTATCTGCTGGCCGCGGCGGCGGACCTGGCGACCGAGACCGGCGACGGCGAACTGCGGGCCGCGGGCGAGCGGTTGTGGCAGGCCATGACCACGACCAAGACCCACGTCACCGGCGGCCTCGGCGCCCACCACGACCGGGAGGACTTCGGCGACCCGTACGAGCTGCCGAACGAGCGCGCCTACTGCGAGACCTGCGCCGCCATCGCCTCCATCCAGTGGAGCTGGCGCCTGGCCCTGCTCACCGGCGCGGCCCGCTACAGCGACCTGATCGAGCGCACCCTCTACAACGGCTTCCTGGCCGGCGTCTCCCTCGACGGCGAACGCTGGCTCTACGTCAACCCGCTCCAGGTCCGCGACGGCCACACCGACCCCGGCGGCGACCAGTCGGCCCGCCGCACCCGCTGGTTCCGCTGCGCCTGCTGCCCGCCCAACGTCATGCGCCTGCTGGCCGGCCTCGAACACTACCTGTCCAGCAGCGACGACCAGGGCCTGCAGATCCACCAGTACGTCACCGGCGGCTACGGCACCGACGGCATCCGCGTCAGCGCCGAGACGGACTACCCCTGGCACGGCGCCATCGCCCTCACCGTCGAGGAGACTCCCGGCGACCGCCCCTGGACGCTCTCGCTGCGCATCCCGCAGTGGTGCCGCACCTTCCGGGTGCGCTGCGCCGGCGACAGCCACGACCACACCGACGCCCCGGTCGCTGACGGCTGGCTGCGGTTGCACCGCACCTGGGCCCCCGGCGACCAGGTCGTCCTGGAACTCGACCTCGAGCCCCGGCTCACCGCCGCCGACCCGCGCGTGGACGCCGTACGGGGCTGCGTCGCCATCGAGCGCGGCCCCCTGGTGCACTGCCTGGAGCAGACCGACCACCCCGGCGGCGGCCTGGACGACATCGTCCTCGACACCACCCGGCCGCTCGCCGTCAAGCACCGCCCCGACCTGCTGGGCGGCATCACCACCGTCGTCGCCGCCGGCCACCGCCGCCGCATCCCCGACCCGGGTTGGTGGCCCTACCGCCCCACCGGCGACGACCCCACCGGCGACGACCCCTCCGGCGCGGACGGCGACCCCGTCGAGCTGACCGCCATCCCGTACTACGCCTGGGCGAACCGCGACGACGGCAGCATGCGCGTCTGGCTGCCCACCTCCTGAGCCCGTCCCCGCCTACGACAACGAGGTCACCCCGTGATATCCACCCGCCGTTCCCTCCTGGCCGCGGTCGCCGCCGTCGGCACCCTCGCCTCCCTCACCGCCTGCGGAGGCGGCTCCGGTTCCTCGGGCTCCGCGTCCGGGGCCGCCTCGGGGACGTACACCTTCTGGGACCCCTACCCCCAGTTCGACGCCTCCTCGCCCTGGGGCAAGCTCGTCGGCGCCTGCGGCACCAAGGCCGGGGTGAAGGTGAAGCGCACCGCCTACGACACCACGGATCTGGGCAACAAGGCGCTGCTCGCCGCGCAGCAGGGCAACGCGCCCGACGTCATGCTCGTGGACAACCCGGTCGTCTCCACGCTGGTCGAGGCCGGCATCCTGAACAAGACCGGCGACCTCGGCATCGACACCAAGTCGATCCAGAAGAACATCATCGGCGCCGGCACCATCGACGGGTCCGCCTACGGCGTCCCGATCGGCGCCAACACGCTCGCCCTGTACTACAACAAGAAGGTCCTGTCCGCCGCTCACGTCGACCCCGCCTCCATCAAGGACTGGGCCTCGCTGACCGCCGCGCTGAAGAAGGTCAAGGCGGCCGGGAAGAAGGGCATCACCTTCTCCGCGATCAACACCGAGGAGGGCAGCTTCCAGTTCCTGCCCTGGTTCTGGGGCGCCGGCGCCGACCTGACCAAGCTGAACTCGGCCAACGGCGTCGCCGCGCTGAACCTGTGGAAGCAGTGGGTGGACGCCGGGTACGCGCCCAAGGACGTGCTGCAGAACACGCAGACCACCAGCTGGCAGGAGTTCGCCACCGGCGACTACGCCTTCGGCGAGAACGGCACCTGGCAGCTCGGCAACGCGGAGAAGGCCGGCTTCGGCTACGGCGTCATCAGCATCCCGACGCAGAACGGCGGTGCGGCACCGGTGCCGACGGGCGGGGAGTTCGTCACCGTGCCCGTGCAGAAGGACACCTCACGCTACGACGTCAGCAAGAAGATCGTCACCTGCCTGACCAGCGACTCCAACCTGCTGCCCACGGACACCACGCTGGCGTACGTCGCCCCGACGGCCGCCGTGCAGGCCCAGCAGGTGAAGCAGAATCCGAAGCTCAAGCCGTGGGTCAAGGCGGTCGCCGCCGCGCGCGGGCGCACCAGCGGCGGCCTGGGCACCAAGTACCCGACCATCTCGCAGCCGATGTGGACCGCCGTCCAGGCCGCCCTGTCCGGCAGCAAGAGCCCGCAGGCCGCCCTGGACACCGCCCAGTCCGGCGCGCAGAAGGGCTAGGAACCACCATGACCATCGCCCGGGTCGACCGCCCGCGGCGGGCCGAGGCCACCGCGTCGGCGAGCGGCACCGGCACCCGGTCCCTGCGCCGCCGCACGCGGCGCAGGACCCGGCTGACCGCGTTCGCCTTCGTCGCGCCGCTCGTCGCCTACCTCGCCGCCTTCTACGTCTATCCGCTCTACCGCAACCTCGACCTGAGCCTGCGCGACTACACCGTCCGCTCGTTCGTGTCGGGCGACGCACCCTTCAGCGGCTGGGACAACTTCCGTACCGTGCTGGACGATCCGACGTTCGGGCCGGCGATGCGCCACACCATGGTCTTCACCCTCGTGTCGATCGTCTTCCAGTACACCATCGGCCTCGCCCTCGCGGTCTTCTTCAACCGGCACTTCCGCCTGTCCACCGTGCTGCGGGCGCTGTTCCTCATCCCGTGGCTGCTGCCGCTGATCGTGTCGGCGTCCACCTGGTCGTGGATGTTCAACAGCGAGTCCGGGGTGGTGAACTACTTCCTGCACTTCTTCGGCGTCGACCCGGTCGGCTGGCTCACCTCGCCCGACTGGGCGCTCACCTCGGTGGTCGTCGCCAACATCTGGATCGGCATTCCCTTCAACCTGGTCATCCTCTACAGCGGCCTGCAGAACATCCCGGCGGAGCTGTACGAGGCGGCCTCGCTGGACGGGGCGAGCGGCTGGCAGCAGTTCCGGCGCATCACCTTCCCGCTGCTGCGCCCGGTGTCCGCGATCACGCTGCTGCTGGGCCTCGTCTACACCCTCAAGGTGTTCGACCTGATCTGGATCATGACCAAGGGCGGTCCCGGCGACGCCTCCTCCACCCTGGCGACCTGGTCGTACCAGCTGGGCTTCGGCACCCTGCTGCCCAAGTTCGGCCCCGGCGCGGCCGTCGGCAACATCCTCATCCTCATCGCCCTGGTCTTCGGCCTGCTGTACGTCCGCGTCCAGAGGAGGCAGGAAGCATGAAGTCCCCTGCGCGGCGCGCCCACTGCACCGTCGCCGGCCTGCTGCTCACGGCGCTGATGCTGTTCCCGGTGTACTGGATGCTGAACGTGTCCCTCACTCCGCAGCAGGACATGCGCAAAAGCCCGCCCGACCTGTTCCCGCTGCACCCCACCTTCGAGGGCTACAAGGCGGTGCTCGACGATCAGTTGCCCTACCTCGGCACCAGCCTGCTGATCGGCCTCGGCACGGTCGTGCTCACCCTGGTCATCGCCGCCCCGGCCGGCTACAGCCTGGCCAAGCTGCGGCCGCGCGGCGGCGGTGCGCTGAGCCTCGCCCTGCTGATCGCGCAGATGGTCCCCGGCATCGTCATGGCGATGGGCTTCTACGGCATCTTCCTCGACCTCGGTCTGCTCAACTCCTGGTGGGGCCTGATCGTGGCCGACTCCACCATCGCCGTGCCGTTCGGCGTCATGATCTTCACCGCGTTCATGTCCGGCATCCCGGGCGAACTCACCGCCGCCGCCCGCATCGACGGTGCCGGCGCCTTCCGCACCTTCTGGTCCGTGGTCCTTCCGGTGAGCCGCAACGCGATCGTCACGGTCTCGCTCTTCAGCTTCCTGTGGGCCTGGTCCGACTTCGTCTTCGCCAACACCCTCGACGGCGGCGGCGACCTGAGGCCGATCACCCTCGGCATCTACAAGTACATCGGCAACAACAACCAGGAGTGGAACGCGATCATGGCCACCGCCGTCGTCGCCTCCGTCCCGGCAGCCGTCCTGCTGGTCCTCGCCCAGCGCTACGTGGCCGCGGGTGTGACCGCGGGCGCGGTGAAGGACTGACCTTCCCCCTTCCCTCCTTCGAGGAGACCCCTTCATGAGCCGCAACCTCGGACACGCACGCCTGACGGCAGCCCTCGGCGCCGCCGCTCTCGCCGCCGCCGGCCTCGCCACCGCCACCCCGGCCCAGGCGTCCCCCACCTCCACGACCACCCTGGTGGTGAACGCGAACCAGACGCTCCGCCCGGTCACCCACGTCGGCACCGGCAGCCTCTACGGCCTCGCCGACGACAGCACCCCCGCGGACAGCCTGGTCACCGCGCTGAAGCCGAACACCTTTGTACAGATGGCGCCGGGCGGCTCCCAGCTGCCCAACGGCGAGCCCAGGCCCGCCGGTGACGCCCTCGTCGTGGCACCGAAGGCGGCCCGCGCGGGCGCCAAGGTGGTCGCACGGATGCCGGACTGGTACCCGGACTTCCCCTACAAGTGGGTCAGCATGAGTGACTGGCTGTCCGCCGTGGACAAGCAGATCGCCGCCGTGCAGTCCTCGGGCGTCACCAACATCTCCGCGTGGGCCATCTGGAACGAGCCCGACGCAAACTGGGACACCGCCAAGGCCGGTCCCTTCGACACCGCTTGGAGCACCACGTACAAGGAGATCCGCTCCAAGGACGCCACCACCCCGATCCAGGGTCCGAGCTTCGCGACGTACACCCGCGCCAAGATGCAGACGTTCCTCCAGGACGCCCTCGCGAACAACGCCGTCCCCGACGTCATCGCCTGGCACGAGCTGCAGACCAGCGCGAACATCGCCTCCCACGTCGCCGACTACCGCGCCCTGGAGTCCAGCCTCGGGCTCAGCCCGCGCCCGATCGACATCGAGGAGTACGGCACCCCGAGCGAGGTCGGCGTGCCCGGGCCGCTGATCGGCTACGCCGCCAAGTTCGAACGGGCCGGCGTCCGCGACGCCGAACTGGCCTTCTGGAACCACTACGGCACCCTCGGCGACACCCTCACCGACACCGGCGGCTCGCCCAACGGCTCCTACTGGGCGTACAAGTGGTACGGCGACATGTCCGGCACCATGCTCGTCACCACGCCCCCGGCGCAGACCGGCATCGACGGCCTGGCCTCCCTCAACGGCTCCCGCAACCAGATCAGCGTCATCGCGGGCGGCTGCACCGGCTCCTGCGCGGTGACCGTCAACGGTTTGAACTCCCTGTCGTCGTTCGGCAGTACGGTTCACGTCAAGCTGGAGTACACGCCCTCGAAGGGCCGCACGACGGCGGTGTCCGGGCCGATCACCATCTCCGACACCGACTACACCGTCTCAGGCGGCTCGATCACCGTCCCGGTGACGATGAACGCCACCGACGGCTACCACATCGTGGTCACCCCGAGCGGCACGTCCGGCTCGCTGGCCGGGCGCTACCAGATCACCAACAAGAACAGCGGCCTGGCCCTGGACACCAAGAACGCCGGCTCCGCACAGGGCACGTCCGTCGTCCAGGCGTCCTCCACCACCGGCACCGACCAGAACTGGACCCTCGTGTCCGCCGGGCGAGGCCTGTACAAGATCGTTCAGCAGGCCGGCGGCATGCTGCTCGGCATCCAGAACATGGGCACCAGCAACGGCGGCACCGCCCTGATCTGGGGTGACAACGGCACCGACGACCATCTCTGGCAGCTCATCCCCTCCGGCGACGGCTACTACAAGATCGCCAACTACAACAGCGGTCTGCTGTTGGGCGTCGACTCCATGAGCACCGCCTCCGGCGCCCAGGTCCTGCAGTGGTCCGACAACGGCACCGCCGACCACCTGTGGAGGCTGACCTCGCGCTGAGGCCCGCTCAGGTACGAGGACGCCCCCGGATGTCGGCCGGGGGCGTCCTCGCGGGCGGCGGTGCCGGTCAGGCCCGCCGCCTGCGGCGCAGCGTCAGGTAGGTGCCGGTGGCGCCGGCCGCGAGCAGGGCGCCCGCGCCGAGCCCGGCCGGCAGGGCCGGGACGCCCGAGGTCTCGGCGGCGGTGTTCTGCATCGCCGGACCGGGCGTGAGGTGCGTGGTCACCGCGGCGACGTGCCGGATCGGGCCCACGGACCTCACCGAACCGTCCCGGTTCAGCAGCACCTGCCGGTTGTTCGGGTGCCGGAAGTCGAACATGCCGCCGAGGGAGCCGGCCGTGGCGTCGAAGGAGTGGTCACCGATGCGGCCGGTGTGCCAGTTGTCCTCGATGAACCGGGTGATCGACGCCTGGTCGGTCAGCGTGTGGTCGACCTTGTTGACCTTGCTGTACGGCGAGATGACCAGCAGCGGCTGGCGGGTGCCCGGGCCGCACCGGTCGGCGTAGCCGCCGGCCGCCTTCGGGCCCTTCTGGCAGGCGGGGCTGTCGGTGGCCTGGCCGTTGGAGCCGGGGGCGGTGTCCGTGGAGCCGTTGCGGGGAGCGACGTAGGCGTGGTCGTACCAGCCGTCGGAGTCGTCGTAGGCGATGACGACGGCCGTGGAGCGCCACTGCGGGGAGCTCTGGATGGCGTTGATCTGCCGGACGAGGAAGTGCTGCTCGTCGATCGGGTCGGAGTACCCGGCGTGGCCGTCCTGATAGGAACCGGCCTTCAGGAAGCTGACCGCCGGCAGCTTCCCCGCCTTCAGGGCGGCGTCGAAGTCGGTCAGGTCGTAGTTGTGGTTGGCCTGCCCGCCGTGGCCGATCTCGGCGACGTCCTTCGGCGGCAGGTGGTGCGGGTTGGCGGTGGACTTGTAGTACGCGAACGGGTTGTGGTGCGGGCTGTAGTCGACGACGGCGGCGCCGCCCACGTTGGTGTGCGTGGTGTCGCACCGGGCGTACGTCCCGTTCCAGGCGGTCGACGGCCGGAAGCCGCCCTGGAACCAGCCCCAGGTCACGTCCTTCGCGTTCAACAGGTCACCGATGTTCCTGCCCTGCATGGCCGCGAGCGCGTTGCTGCTGGTGTGGTCCTTGTTCGAGCAGTCGTCGAAGGCCGGATCGGGGTCGTTGATCATCGTGCCGACGCCCTTCGCGTCGGGCGACTTGACCGCGTACGGGTCGGGGGTGGCCGTCTGTTCGCCGGTCTTCGGGTCCACCGAGATCACGCCGTGCGTGTTGCCGGAGACCAGGTTGATCGCGCCGGGCGTGGAGGGGCCGTAGTTCGAGCTGTAGGACCGGTCGGACAGGGCGTAGTGCTGGGCGTAGTTCCACAGCCCGGTGACGGTGTTGCCGTCGTAGTAGTCCATGACCAGGCCGGGCTCGCCGAACAGGCCGCCGCTGCACTTGTCGACCTCGGTGTTCTGCACGAACCGGTCGGCCCTGCCGCCGTTGTAGGCGTACTGCTCGGGCCCGTACGAATGGTTCTGGTCGCAGGTCATCGCCTGGGCGGGGGAGAGCCGCTTCGGCGCGTACTGGTTGGGGTTCTTCTCCAGCAGCCCGGCGTGGGCCAGGGTGTCGATGTTCTTCGGGGTCTTCTTCGACGCCGTGAACCTCGTGCCGTCGGTGTTGGCGGCCTTGGGGTAGGTGGCGAAGTAGTGGTCGAAGGAGATGTTCTCGTCGAACAGCACGACCACGTGCCGGATCGGCGTCGCGGTCGGGGTGTGCCCGCCGGGGTGGCCGGTGGGCGCCGCCGCCCAGCCGGGCGCCCCGCCGCCGAGGACCGTGAGCGCTGCGGCTGCGGTGAGCACCCCGAGGCTCCTGGTCGCCGCTCTTCTTCCTCTGCTGGCCATGGCGGTCACCCTCCGGACTGGAACGTCGGTGCGTCGTACGAGCACGGATGCTGCTCCCGGCGCGGGGCGCGTCGGCGGAGACATGGTGACGCAGGAGTGAACTCCCCGTCATGGATCCCGGGGCAAAACTTGACGGTGTGTTGACCCGTGTGGCGGACCGGGCGGCCGGTACGGATGCTCAGGTCAGCAGGGCGCGCCCGTACCAGTCCGAGGCGTCCCGCACGCCGGGCAGCGCGAAGAAGTAGCCTCCGCCGAACGGCGTGATGTAGTCGGTGAGCGGCTCGCCCGCGAGGCGGTGCTGGATGCCCTCGAACTGCAGGGCCACATCGCGCTGGTAGCAGGTGAACAGCAGGCCCATGTCGAGGTTGCCGGCCGCGTCCATGCCCCGGTCGTAGTTGTAGGCGCGGCGCAGGATCCGCCGGCCGGCCGAGGCCGCCGTACGGGGGTTGGCGAGCCGGATGTGCGCGTCCAGCGGAATCACGTCGCCCTTGGGATCGTCGGCGTACCGGGGCGTGTCGTGCTCGTGGTCGCCGTCCAGCGGCGCCCCGGAGAACCTGGCGCGGCCGATCATGCGCTCCTGCTCGCTCAGCGACACCCGGTCCCAGAACTCGACCAGCATCCGGATCAGCCGGACGACCTGGTAGCTTCCGCCGACCGCCCAGTCCGGCTCGCCGGCTCCCCGGCCCACCCACACCAGTCGGTCCATCTCGTGGGCACTGGTGGCGTCCGGATTGGCGATGCCGTCCTTGAAGCCCAGCAGGTTGCGCGGCGTGCCGGACGGCCGCGGCGGGCTGCTGAAGCCGTCCAGCCGCCAGCGGATCTGCAGGCCGCCCCGGGTGTGCCGGGCGATGTCCCGCAGCGCGTGCAGGGCGGTGTCCGGGTCGTCGGCGTGGAGTTGGAGGCTGAGGTCGCCGTGGCACCACTCGGGCCGCAGGTCGTCGTCCGGGAAGGAAGGCATCGGAGTCAGCCGGCGGGGCCGCAGCGCGCCGAGGCCGTACCGGTCGTCGAAGAGCGAGGCGCCGACGCCGACCGTCACGGCGAGCTGTCCGGAGGGCACCCGGTCGCCCAGGACCCCGGAGTCGGCGGGCGGACCGGTGATGCCCACCGGGGACGGCGTGCCGCCCGAGGTCAGGAAGCGCGCGCGGTCGGTGAGCGTGCGCAGCAGCCCGGCCAGATCCGCACGCCTGTCCGCCGTCACGTCCAGCGCCGCGAACACACAGGTGCGGCGCGGCAGGGCGAGCACGGACGCCTGATGCGCACCGTGGAAGGGAGCCATGGCCGGTGCGCCGGAGGACGGTTCGTCGGCCGGGGCCGCCGCACCGCCCGCGGCCAGACCGGCGCTCGCCAGCGCCGCTCCGCGCAGGAACCCGCGCCGCCCCACCCCGCCGGGCTGCTCCGCCGCGCTCACGCCGTCCTCCGCGGATCGCACAGGGCCGCCACCGACGCCAGCCGCTCCACCAGGTCACCGACGACCGAGTCGGTCCGCTCCCGCTGGGCGAGGGTCAGCCGGTCGAGGGGGGTCCACCGCTCGCCGTCGCGGAAGCCGTCCAGAATGTGCTGCGCGCGGTCCAACTGTTCGTCCAGATCCGCCAGTTGCGGATACCGGGTGCGGAGCAGGGGGCGCAGCCGGGCGAGCACCGCGCGGGTGCCGTCGAGGTTGGCGCGGGCGGTGGCGAGGGTGCTGCCGCTGCCGTAGTCGGTGCGGCCGGTCAGCTCCAGCCGGACGGTGTCCTCCAGAATCTCGTGTGCGCGCAGGCCGAGTTGGGCCGGGTCCATACGGGTCTCCGCCCAGCTGTCGCGCAGTCCGGTGACGGCCTTGGCCAGCGCCGCCGCCGGGGCGCGCAGCCGGCCGGCCGGCTCCCCGTGCCACAGGCCGTACTCGACGCGGTGGAACCCGGCGAAATCCGGGTCGTGCACGCCGCCGGGCAGTCCCGCGTCCGTGCCGTCGATCCGTGCGGCCGCGTCCCCGAAGGCGTCGTAGGCCGCCCCCAGCCGCTCGTACTGCAGGTGGGCCGGCAGCCAGGCGGCCCGGGCACCGGCGAGGTCGCCGCGGTCGATCGCCCGCCGCAGCCTGCCCGTCAGCCGGACCACCTCGTCCAGCCCGCCGCCGACCCACTTCTGGTAGGCGAGGACCGGCGGGATCAGATCGTGCTCGGTGACCGGGGCCGCCCCCGGTCCGCGCCGCCCCGACGTGACGCGCACCCGGGGTCCGGTGACGGCGTCGGCGTCCTCGGGCACGCAGGTGAAGGCGTACGTCCCCGTGCCCAGCCGGACCGTCAACTGCCGTGTCGTGCCCGGTCCGACGCCCTCCACCTCGCCGTACACCACCTGGCTCAGCGGATCCTCGAGATAGACCTCGGCGGCCCGGTCGGAGGTGTTGTGCAGGTCGAAGGTCTGCACCCCGGGCACCGGCCGGGTCCAGCCCCGGCCGCAGTGGCTGGGGGAGACCTCGACGACGACCGAGCGCTCCCGTCCACCGTCGTCGCGGCCGCCGCCGAGCGAGAGCGCCAGCAGGCTTCCGCCCAGCACCAGGGCGAGGGCGAAGAGCAGCATGCCGGCCAGGCGGCCCGGGACGGACCGCACGCCCAGGCGGGGCAACGGCATGGCGAGCCTTTCCGGCAGCGAGGTGACGCGGCTGTCCGCGCGGCCGCGCACCCGCCGAACGGACGGCCTCATGCTAGACAGTCATGTGCACCCGCACACCCGTCCGGGCCCCGCGTTGACCGGAATTCCCCCCATGTTCACCTGGCATTGCGCCGCACTCCGGTCCGACCGCCCGTTTCCGTACGGCCCTTCGTTCAGCGGACCGGGAAACCGAAGGAGTAGCCCTGCTGCTTCAGCCACGGCAGCAGGGTGCGCAGCGCGGCCACGGTCTGGGAGCGGTCGCCGCCGGCGTCGTGGAAGAGCAGCGTCGGGCCGTTGGACAGCTCGCTCTTGACGGTGGCGACGATGGCCGCCGTGCCAGGCCGCTCGAAGTCCTTGGAGTCGACGTTCCAGCCGAGCGGCCGCATGCCGTGGCGGGCCGCGAGGTGCCGGCTGTACGGCGTGAACGCGCCGCCCGGAGCCCGGTAGTACAGGGGCCGTACGCCCCCGGACGCCTTGGTGATCTGCCGCTCGGCGTCGAGGATCTGCTGCGACTGGTAGGCCTGGGACTTGGTGTCCATGGTGGTGTCGTGCGACACCGTGTGGTCGCACAGCCGGTGCCCCGCGGCCACCACCTGCTTGACCAGGTCGGGGTGCGCCTGCGCCTGGGGGCCGACCATGCAGAACGTGGCCTTCACGCCGTTCTCACGCAGCACCTGCAGCACCTGCGGGGTCCAGGTCGGGTCGGGGCCGTCGTCGATGGTGATGTTGACCGCGTGGGCGCCGTGGTCGGAGGCGTGGACGATCGTGGCGGACACGGGCGCCGCCTTGGGGGCGGCGGGGCGGGCCGCCGCCTGGTGGTGCCCGCCGACGGGACCGGCCTGCGCGGTCCACACCGAGGTGGCGGCCGCCACGGCCGTCACCCCGAGCGCCGCCGCGACCACCCGGCCGTACCATCCCCGCCCGCCGTGCCGTGCCATGTCCGCCCCGTTCCTCGCCGTGTCGATCGGTCCCCGTGCATCTGTCAGGACGGGCGGGGACGGCCGGGGGATCCCTCTGTTACCGATCACGGACAATTCCGCGGTGATCCTGCGACAGCGGCGAAGCCCCCGGTGCGGGGCCGCCGACCGTACCGCCCCAACTGCCGCTCCGCACAAAGCCAGTTGCTTGGAGCGCACTCCAACATCCTATCGTGGCAAGCCGAGATCGCATTCCGGGAGCGGGCGCCCGCCGGGCGCCGAGGGGAAAGGCAGGACCGCCGTCATGAGCAACGCCGTCGAACCCATCAGCAAGGCCGAACTGGGCACGGGCGGACCCCTCGTCGGTGTCCAGGGCTTCGGCGCCATGGGCATCAGCGACGCCTACGGCGAGACCGACGACACCGCCGCCCGCGACACCCTGGAGGCCACCCTCGAGGCGGGCGTCACCCTCATCGACACCGCCGACATGTACGGCTACGGCGCCAACGAGGAGTTCCTCGCCCCGTTCGTCGCCGCGCACCGCGACGAGATCACCCTGGCCACCAAGTTCGGCATCGAGCGGCGTGTGGACGACCCGCGCCACCGGGCCATCCGCAACGACCCCGCCTACATCCGGCAGGCCGTCGAGGCCAGCCTGCGCCGCCTGGGCGTCGACGTCATCGACCTCTACTACATGCACCGCCGCGACCCCGCCGTCCCGCTCGCCGAGTCCGTCGGCACCATGGCCGAACTGGTCCGCGAGGGCAAGGTCCGCCACCTCGGCCTGAGCGAGGTCACCGGCGCCGAACTGCGGGAGGCGCACGCCGTGCACCCGATCGCCGCGCTGCAGTCGGAGTGGTCGCTGTTCAGCCGGGACGTCGAGCGGAGCGCGGTCGGCGCCGCCGCCGACCTCGGGGTCGCCTTCGTGCCGTACTCGCCGCTCGGCCGGGGCTTCCTGAGCGGGTCCTTCACCGACGCGAGCAAGGAGCTGTCCGGCAGCGACTTCCGCCAGTGGCAGCCGCGCTTCAGCGGCGACAACGCCCGCGCGAACGCCGCTCTCCTGGCGCCCCTGCACAAGATCGCGGCCGACCGGGGCGCCACCCCGGCGCAGATCGCCCTGGCCTGGGTGCAGCAGCGGGCCCAGGTGCACGGCCTGACCGTCGTGCCGATCCCCGGCACCCGCAAGCGCAGCCGCCTGCTGGAGAACGCCGCGGCCACCCGCATCACCCTGACCGACGGGGAACTGGCCCTGCTGGAGCCGATAGCCGGCCAGGTCGCGGGCGACCGCTACGCCGACATGACCTTCACCTCGGCGGCCCGCGAGAGCTAGGGCCTCTCGTTTGGATCATGCCGGGCTCGCGGCCTCATCCGAACGAAGAACCTGGACCCGCTCTCCGGGGCGGCCGCGGTTCAGCGGCGGCGGGCGTCCACCTCGATCTCTATCCGCATCCGGGGATCGGCGAGGCCGCACACCTGCATCGTCGCGGCCGGGCGGACGTCGCCGAAACAGCGGCGCAGCACCGGCCAGCAGGGCTCGAAGTCCTCGCGCCGGGGCAGGAGATAGCGGACCCGCACCACGTCGGCGAAGCCACAGCCCGCCTCGGCCAGCGCGGCCCCGATGTTGCGCAGGCACTGCTCGGCCTGTTCCACCACGTCGTCGGAGATGGTCATGGCGGCGTAGTCGAACCCGGTCGTCCCGGACACATGCACCCGGTCGCCGTCCACCACGGCACGGGCATAGCCGATCTGCTCCTCGAACACCGAACCGCTCAGCACCGCACGTCGCTCTGTCATGCGCCGAACGCTAGGTGACCTGCGCCGACCCGTCCACCGCCGGTCGGCGCGGGCGAGATGCGGCCGGGGCCGTCAGCGGCCGTAGCGGCGGTCGCGGGCGGCGTACGAGCGCAGGGCGCGCAGCAGGTCGATCTCACGGAACGCCGGCCACAGCACGTCCACGAAGTGCACCTCCGCATACGCGGACTGCCACAACAGGAAACCGGACAGCCGCTGTTCGCCGGAGGTGCGGATGATGAAGTCGGTGTCGTGCCCGGCCGGGGAGTACAGGTTGTCGGTGATGTGCTCCAGGTCGAACTCCGCCGCCAGCTCCCGGGGATCGCCCCCCGCGCTCATGTGCTTGTCGAAGGCCGCCCGGACCGCGTCCACGATCTCGCGGCGCCCGCCGTAGCCGACGGCCACGTCGACCTTGAGCCCGCCGCGGCCGGCGGTGCACGCGGCGGCCTCCTTCAGTACGCGTGCGGTGTTGCCGGGCAGCAGGTCGAGCGCGCCGATGATCTCGATCTCCCACGGTTCCCCGGGCGCGCAGACGCGCCGCACCGTCTCCTCGATTATGTCGAGCAGCGGGCCGAGTTCCTGGGCGGGACGGTGGAGGTTGTCGTCGGACAGCATCCACAGCGTGACGTGCTTGATGCCGGCGTCGGTGCACCAGTGCAGGAAGTCCGTGACCTTGGCGCCGCCCACCCGGTAGCCCTCGCGCACGTCCTGATGACCCGCACCCCGCGCCCAGCGGCGGTTGCCGTCCAGCATGATCGCCACGTGCCGCGGCCGCGGCAGGCCCTCCAGCTTGCGGTTCAGACGCCGTACGTAGACCGCTTCCAGCGCCGCGCGCAAGGCCTTCATTGCCACGCCGATGTCCCTTCTCCTACCCGGTGTTCGAGGGCGCAACGATAGTCCCACGCCGTCCGGGGCCGCCGCACAGGCCCGGACGGGCGGGACGCGCGGAACAGCGGGTTCCAGCCATGCCGGGCACCGGCTACGCTGCGGACGTGACCGGACGCCCGCCGAGCCGCCGCGGCCTGCTGACGGCGGCGTTCCTCGCCTGCCCGGCGGCCGCCCTGGCCGGATGCTCCGGGGCCGGCGGACCCGGCCGGCGGCTCAGACTCGCCACGGGGGCGCCGGGCGGCCCGTACAACGCCTTCGGCAGGGCGCTCGCCGTCCAGGCGGCCCGCACCGCCCCCCACCTGCGCATCACCGCGCTCACCACCGCGGCCAGCGTGGACAACCTGCGCCGGCTCACCGGCGGATCGGCCGACCTGGGCCTGGCCATGGCGGACGCCGCCGAGGACGCCGTACGCGGCCGGACACCGTTCACCAGCCCCGCCCCCGTGACGGCCCTGGCCCGCGTCTACGTCAACTACACCCACCTCGTCGTACCGGCGCACGGTCCCGTCCGCTCCGTGCGGGATCTCGCCGGACGGTCGGTCGCCACGGGCGCGGCCGGTTCCGGCGCCCAGGTGCTGTCCGGTCGGCTGCTGCGGGTGGCCGGGCTGACCGGGAGACGGGCGGTGCGGCAGCGCCCGCTCGACCTCGCCGCCTCCCTCCGGGCGCTGCGCACGGGCGCGGTGGACGCCCTGATCTGGGCCGGCGGCGTCCCGACGCCCGCCGTCTCGGACCTGGCCCGCGAAGTGCCGCTCCGCTTTCTGCCGTTGGAGTCCGAGGCCGCCGCCCTGCGCGACACCTACGGCCCCGTCTACACGGCGGTCACCCTGCCGGCCGGCGTGTACGGGCTCACCGGGCCGGTCACCACCATCGGCGTCGGCAACTACCTGCTGGCCGGTGCCCGGGTGCCGGCGCAGGCGGCACGGGACGTGCTCCGGGTGGTGTTCGACCGGTGGCGCGTGCTGCTGGACGGGGTCACGGCGGGCGCCCGGCTGGAACCCCGGTTCGCCGTCGCCACGGGCGACGTGCCCCTGCACCCCGGCGCGGTCGCCTACTACCGGTCGGTCTACGGCTGACCCGCCGCGCCGGACGGCAGGCGCAGCTCCACCACCAGGCCGTGCGGGGCGTTGCCGGCCGTGGTCAGCCGGCCCCCGCTGAGCCGGGCGATCTCGTCGGCGATGGCCAGTCCCAGGCCGCTGCCGGGGATGTTCTGGTGCTCGGGCGCTCGGGCGAAGCGCCGCGTCAGCAGCGGAAGCCGGTCGTCCGGCACCCCGGGACCGTCGTCGGCGACGCGTACCGTCACCTCACCGTCCGCGAGCGCGGCCGTCACCGCGACGCCCGCCCCCGGCGGCACGAACTTCGCCGCGTTGTCCAGCACGGCGTCGAGGATCCGGCCCACCGCGTCCGGCACCGCCCGCACCCCCAGCCCCTCCGCCACGGCGGCGGTGAGGGCCACCCCGGAGGCCTCGAACACCGGCCCCCACGCGGCCACCCGCTCCCGCACCGCGCGCGAGACGTCCTGCCCCGTCCGCTCGGCCGAGGCCGACTCCACGCGCGCCAGTGCCAGCAGGCCGTCGAGCAGTTCCTCCAGCCGCTCCGCCTCGTCGAGGGCGCGCGCGTGCTCCTTCCGGCCGGGGCCCGCGGGCAGATGAGGCTCGACGTTCTCCAACTGGAGCACCAGCGTGGCCAGTGGGTTGCGCAACTGGTGCGAGGCGTCGGCGACGAACGCCCGCTGTCGGCCGAGGGAGTCGGCCACGGCCTCCGCCATGCCGTTGAAGTGCGCGCGCAGACTGCGCAGTTCGGGCGGTCCGGTGTCGGAGACCGCCCGTGTCTCCAGGCTGCCGGAGGCCAGCCCGGCGACCGCGCGGTCGAGGTCGCGGACCGGGCGCATCAGCCAGCGGGTGATGCCGGCCGCGACCAGCGCCGCAGCCGCGAACGCGGCGAGCGCCCCGCACGCGATGAGCGACCAGCGCACGGTCACGTCCCGCCGGGCGGCAGCGGTCGGCACGGCCAGCAGCACCGCGCCGCTGACCCGCTCGTCCCGCCCGACCGGTTCGGCGAGCAGCTCCCGGCCGGGCCCCCACGGCCGTACGGTGGGCAGCCGCTCGGTGGACCGCCCGGTCAGCGCCCGGCCCAGTACGTCGTCCGCCGAGGCCGCCGGCACCTCGCTCCCGGCCCGGGCGAGGGTGCGGCCCGCCGAGTCGACCACGGTCACCGAGGCGCCGTACAGCTCGGCGTACCGCCGTATCTCGGTGGACAGTTCGGTCCGGTCGGCGGCGGTGCGCACCCGGTCGGCGAGATCGGCGAACCGCACGGCGTCGGCCCGCCGCTGCAGCAGCAGGTGCTCCGTCCGCCCGCTCGCGTACGACCCGGCCAGCGGCACGGACAGCAGCAGCGTGGCGGCGCCGATGAGCACCATCAGCACGGCCAGCAGCCGGCGCCTCACCGGTGCCCCGGCCCGTCGCCCGCTCTGGCCGGCGAACCCAGCTGGTAGCCGAATCCCCGCACCGTGCGCACCAGGTCCGCGCGTCCCGTCTTGGCCCGGATGCCGGCCACATGCACGTCCAGGGAGCGGGACGCGGCGAGGAACGCGTCGCCCCAGATCCGGTCCAGGATCTCCTCACGCGAGTGCACCTGGTCCGGCCGGCCCGCGAGGAAGGCGAGCACGTCGAACTCGCGCCGGGTCAGGCGTACGGCGGCGCCCGCGACCGTGACGGTCCGGCCCGCGATGTCGATCTCCACGTCGCCGGTCAGCACGGGACGGCCCGCCGTGTCGGCGCGGGCCGGGGCGGCTCCGGTGCGGCGGCGCACGGTGTCGATCCGGGCCATCAGCTCGTTCATCCGGAACGGCTTGACCACGTAGTCGTCGGCGCCCGCCCGCAGCCCCTGCACGATGTCGCGCTCCTCGCAGCGGGCCGTCACCACGATCAGCGGCGCGTCGCACACCGTGCGCAGCCGCCGCAGCAGCTCCAGCCCGTCCAGGTCGGGCAGCCCGAGGTCGAGCAGCACGAACTCGGCCTGGTGGACGTGGCGCAGCGCGTCCAGAGCCCGGCCGGCCCGGCGGACCGTGTGCCCGCGCTGGGCGAGGGCCGTGCTCAGGGCCTGGGCCATACGGTCGTCGTCCTCGACGAGCAGCGCATGCATGAAACGTCCTCGTGCCGTGGTGACCTGGGCGGCAGCTTACGTACGCCACCCGGCCCAGGTCACCACCCCGGTCAGTGGACGGCCTGTGCGGGACTGCGGCCGGGTCCTGCGTCCGCCTCCGCCTCGGCGCGGCTCAGCGCCGCGTGACGGGTGTCCGGCATCAGGACGTAGGTGACCAGGGAGACCAGCGCGCAGCCCGAGACGTACCAGAAGAACATCTTCTCGTGTCCGCTGTCCTTGAACCACAGCGCCACGTACTCCGCCGTGCCGCCGAACAGCGCGTTGGCGACCGCGTACGGCAGCGCCACCCCGAGAGCGCGCACCCGGGTCGGGAACAGCTCCGCCTTCACCGCCGCGTTGATCGAGGTGTAGCCCGTGACGATCACCAGCGCCAGCAGGGACAGCCCGAGCGCCGACCAGTAGGAGGAGGCCGAGCCGAGCGCGGTCATGATCGGGTAGGTGCCCACCGTGCAGCCGACCGCGAAGGTGATCAGCAGCGGCCGGCGGCCGATCCGGTCGGACAGCAGCCCCGCGAGCGGCTGGAGCAGCGCGAAGACGGTGAGCGCGGTGAAACTGACCAGCGTGGCCGTGTTCTTGGCCATGCCGGCGCTGCCGACCAGGTACTTGGTGAGGTACGTGGTGTACGTGTAGTAAGCCACCGTGCCGCCGAGGGTGAGCGCCATGACCAGGCCCGCCTCGCGCCGGTGCTCCCACAGCGCGCGGAGGCTGCCGCGCGCGCTGTCCGCGTGGTCCCCGGTGCCGGACTCCTCGGCGAACGCCTCCGTCTCCGTCAGCCGCCGCCGCAGCCAGTAGACGACGACGGCGAACAGCGCGCCGACCACGAACGGGATCCGCCAGCCCCAGCTCTCCAACTGGCCGGTGGTCAGGTTGTGCTGCATCGTGATCAGGATGGCGAGGCCGAGCAACTGGCCGCAGGTCATCGACACGTACTGGAAGGAGGAGCCGAGGCCGCGCCGGTCGCGGGCGGACGCCTCGGTCAGATACGTGGCGCTGGCCGCGTACTCACCGCCGATGCTCAGGCCCTGCAGCAGCCGCGCCAGCAGCAGCACCAGGGCGCCGAAGTACCCGGCCTGGCCGTACGTGGGCGCGACCGCGATGAGCAGGGCGGCCACCGACATCAGGGTGACGGTGAGGGTGAGCGCACTCTTGCGCCCGTGCCGGTCCGCCGCCCGCCCGAGGATCCACCCGCCGACCGGGCGCATCAGGAAGCCGACGGCGAAGATGCCGGCCGTGTTCAGCAGTTTGGTGGTGGAGTTGTCACCGGGGAAGAAGGAGTCGGCGAAGTAGATCGCGAAGCTCGCGTAGACGAACCAGTCGTACCACTCGACGAGATTGCCCAGCGATCCGCCGACCAGGGCGAGCCGACGGTGTGCGCGGGAGCCCGCGGGCGGTTGTCCGGGCACGGCGGCAGGGGAGGACATGGCGGCTCCAGGTGGGGAGAAGTCCGGTGGGAACGGGGAGCGGGGGAGCGCCCCCGGAACCTGAGTGCGCCCGAGCATGCGGCGCCCGCCGGACCCGGACAAGGTCCGCCACGCAGATCTAACATCCCGCTAAGAAAGCGGCACGGAGGGCCGCACGGACCGCTTCGTGCCGCCGGCCACTGCCCCCTCCCAGCGCCCTCGACTCCCACCACCCTGGACGGGGGAGTGGTCCGTGTCTAGACTGAGCGTCCAGAAATGGAATTTCTGTCGAGGTAACGGCGGCGGCAGGGCATCGGGAGATCTCATGCGCAGTGGGGAAGCGGACCGGCGGAAGGCCGACGCCGACGAGCACCTCATCGGTGAGCTGGAGAAGGTCGCCGTCGCGCTGGGCCGGATGTTCCCCGGGCTGTGCGAGGTCGTGCTGCACGATCTGCGCGACCCCCGCCAGGCGGTCCGGGCGATCGAGAACAACCTGTCCGGCCGTCAGGTGGGGGACTCCGCCACCGAGCTGGGCCTCGCCCGCATCGCCGACCCGCAGTACCCGAGCGTCATCCAGAACTACCCCAACCGATTCCCCGACGGCCGCCCGGCCAAGAGCACCTCCATCGGCATCAGGAACAGCGCCGGGGACTACATCGCCGCCCTGTGCCTGAACCTCGACGTCTCCGTGCTCTCCCCGGTCACCCTCGCCCTCTCCCACCTCGTCGCCACCGACGCCGGCCACCCCGAACACCCCCTGGAGACCCTGCGCCACCGCAATGCCCGCGCACTGCGCGAGGCCGTCGAGGCGGGCGCCGCCGAACGCGGGGGCACCCCGAGGTCGCTGGGCCGCGAGGCCAAGAAGGCGCTCGTACGGCAACTGCACCGCGACGGCTACTTCGACTCGCGCGACGCCGCGCAGACCATCGCGGATCTCCTCGGTGTCTCCCGGGCGACCGTGTACAACTACACCAAGTGAAGGACCCTTCATGAGCACCGCCGGATCGAGCGCCGGTCCCGCCCTCGCCGCAGTCCAGCGGGGTCCCGCCACCCTGGCCGATCCCGACACCCCGTTCGCCGTCGTCGACGTGCACAAGGTGCTGCGCAACGCCGAGCGCCTCGCCCGGCGGGCCGGGCGGCTCGGCGTCACCCTGCGCCCGCACGTCAAGACGGCCAAGAGCCTCCAGATCGCCGCCCTCCTGCACGAGGGCACCCCCTGCCCCGTGACCGTCTCCACCCTCGCCGAGGCCGAGGCGTTCGCCGACGGCGGGTACACCGACATCACGTACGCCGTCGGAATCGCCCCCCACAAGCTGCCGCGCGTCATCGCCCTGCTGCGCCGCGGCGTCACCCTGCGCGTGCTGCTCGACAGCAGCGAGCAGGCGGCGTTCGTCGCCGAGGCCGCGCGGGACGCGGGGCTCGCCGTACCGGCCCTCGTCGAGATCGACTGCGACGGACACCGCGGGGGACTGAAGCCGGACGCGCCCGGGCTGGCCGGCATCGGCCGCGTCCTGCACGAGGCGGGCTGCTTCGACGGCGTCCTGACCCACGCCGGCGAGTCCTACTTCGCCCACACCATCGAGGAACGGCGCCTGGCGGCGCGCAACGAACGCGACAGCGCCGTCGCCGCCGCCGGCCGGCTGCGCGAGGCCGGCCTGCCCGTGAACGTCGTCAGCGTCGGCTCCACGCCCACCGCACACGCGGCCGAGGATCTCACCGGCGTCACCGAACTGCGCGCCGGCAACTACGTGTTCTTCGACCTCGTCATGGCCGGACTCGGCGTCTGCGACCTGGACGACCTCGCCCTGTCGGTCGTCGTCACCGTCATCGGACACCGCCCCGAGTACGGGTGGATCATGACCGACGGCGGCTGGATGGCCCTGTCCCGGGACCGCGGTACGGCCGCCCAGCCCCAGGACCAGGGCTACGGCCTCGTCACCGATCTGACCGGACGGCTGATCCCGGGCCTGGTCATGACCGGCGCGAGCCAGGAGCACGGCACCCTCACCGCACGCGACGGCGCGCCTCTGCCCGACCTGCCCGTCGGCACCCGCCTGCGCGTCCTGCCCAACCACGCCTGTGCCACCGCCGCCCAGCACCCCGGCTACCACGTCGTCGACAGCACCCGGCCCACGGACCGCCCACCGACGATCCGGACGTACTGGAACCGCATCACCGGCTGGTGAGCGAGCCCGCCGCTCCGGCGGAGGTGTCCCCGTTTCGGCTGCCCGCCCGTCGAGAGGCGACCCGCCCCGGTTCCCGGCCGACGACCAACCACCAGCCCCCAGCCGCCCGCACCCCCGCCCATCCACCCCGAGGACCCGCCATGGCCGCCGCTTCCCCCGTATCGTTCGACGACGTCCGAGAGGCCGCCGCGCGGCTCAAGGGCGTCGCCCACCGGACCCCCGTTCTCACCTCCCGCACACTCGACGCACTCGTCGGTGCCGAGGTGTACGTCAAGTGCGAGAACTTCCAGCGGGTCGGCGCCTTCAAGTTCCGCGGTGCCTACAACGCGGTGTCCCACCTCACCCCCGAGCAGCTGGCCAGGGGCGTCGCCGCGTACTCCTCGGGCAACCACGCCCAGGCCACCGCACTCGCCGCCCGTGAGCTCGGGACCAGCGCCGTCATCCTCATGCCCGAGGACGCCCCCCGCTCCAAGAGAGAGGCGACCGCCGCATACGGCGCTTCGATCGTGACGTACGACCGCTACACCGAGGACCGCACCGCCCTCGGCGAGGCCCTGGCCGAGGACCGCGGTCTGGCCCTCGTCCCGCCCTACGACCATCCCCACGTCATCGCCGGACAGGGCACCGCCGCCCTCGAACTCCTCGAGGACACCGGTGACCTCGACGCCCTCCTCGTCCCCGTCGGCGGAGGCGGACTCATCGCCGGCAGCGCCACCGCCGCCACGGCCCTGTGCCCCGGCATCAGGGTGATCGGCGTCGAACCCGAGGCGGGCGACGACACCAAGCGCTCCCTGGAGCGCGGCGAACGCGTCACCGTCCCGGTGCCCCGGACCATCGCCGACGGCCAGGCCCTGGACACCCCGGGCGCGCTCACCTTCCCCATCAACCAGCGCCTGGTCGACGCCGTGGCGCTGGTCAGCGACGACGAGATCGTGCACGCCATGCGGTTCGCCTTCGAGCGCCTGAAGATCGTCCTGGAGCCGAGCGGCGCGAGCGCCCTGGCCGCGCTCATGGCCGGACGGATCGACAACCTCCCGCGCCGCATCGGCGTCATCGCCTCCGGAGGCAACGTCGACAGCGAGCGGTTCGCCGCACTCCTCGCCCGCTGACCCTGCCGTCCGCTTCCGGCGACCCGACCCGGGACAATCCTCGGCATGACCGACGAGGACGACGCCCGCAGCCGCCTGGCCAGGATCGAGCGGCTGCTGGAGGACGGCGGGCGCGACCTGGCCCCCGCCTGGCAGCGGGCCACGCGCGGCGAGCCGCGCTGGGCGGTGACCGCGGTGATCCTGGTCGCCGTGGCCCTCCAGCTGATGCTGCCGCACCGGCTCGCGCTCCCGCCGTACTGGGCGCTGCCCGCCCTGGAGCTGGTGCTGCTGGCCGGCCTGATCGCCGCCAACCCCCGGCGCGTCGAGCCCCGCACCCGCCCGCTGCGCTGGCTGGGCCTGATCCTGATCGCCGCCCTCAGCCTGGCCAACGGCTGGGCGGCGGTCCGGCTCGTGACGGAACTGGCGCGCGGCCGCGCGGGGACGGACGCGGTGCCGCTGCTGGTCGCGGGCGGCGGCATCTGGCTGACCAACGTCATCGTGTTCGCCCTGTGGTACTGGGAACTGGACCGCGGCGGCCCGATGGCACGGGCGCTCGGCCGGCACCGGTTCGCCGACTTCCTCTTCGTGCAGATGCAGAGCCCGCAGGTCGCCCCCGCGGACTGGGAACCGGCGTTCCTGGACTACCTGTACCTGTCGTTCACCAACTCCACCGCCTTCAGCCCGACCGACGTGATGCCGCTGACGCGGTGGGCCAAGATGCTGATGATGGCGCAGTCCTCGGTGTCCCTGGTGACCGTGGTCCTCGTCGTCGCGCGCGCCGTCAACATCCTGAAGTGACGGCCCGGCCACCACCCCCGGTGTGCTGACCTGCTGTGACTTCCCCCACCCGCTCTTGCCGGGGCGCCCGCCACGTCCCTACGTTCGATGGCATGTCCTCCTCCGACCCCGCCCCCGAGCCGTTCGACTTCAGCGTCGACCTGACCTCCCACGAAATGCTCCGGCGCACCCACACCATGGCCGCGCTGGGCCCCGACTGGGACCCCGTCGCGGCGCTGCGCGGCGAGGAGGAGGCCTACGCGCTGCTGTACTCCGGTCTCGACCCCGAGCAGCAGCGCCTCTACGACGAGCTGGTCGCGGCCGGGGTCCTTCCCGGGGGCGGGAGCGGCCATGCTGCCCCTTGACCCGCAGGCCGACATCGGCCGCCGCGCCTGGGTGTCCTGCCCGAACTGCGCGGACCACCGCAGGTGCACCACCTGCCAGGAGGGGAGAGCCTGCCACGCCCACTGGCGCTATCTGCTCTCCAACACCGGCAGCCTGCTGCACCTGCAGTGCCCCTCGTGCCGGCACGTCTGGTCGCACGAGACCCACTTCGGCGCCACCCGCTCCACCGACTAGCGCGCCCCCGGCCCGTCAGCGGCTGCCCGTCCAGTTGTGGGCCACGTCGACGACCACCCGGTCGGGCAACTGGATCACCCGGAACGGCAGCCGGGCCCGGACACCCAGCCCCACCTCCGTCTCGCCCTCGAAGCTGCCGGCGAACCGCGTGTCCCGGAAGGTGCGGTATCCGCGGACGTCCACGCCCGGGAGGGTGCGGCCCACCCGCCCGGGGTACGTGGGCGCGCCGGTCTCCGGGTCGTAGCTCGGGGCGCCGACCCGGATGTCCAGGACGGCGCCGCCGCCGACCGGGATGTACCGGCCGGTGGCACTGGCCCGGAGCCGGTCGACGTACCGGACGTAGAAGCCGACGGACCGGCCGCCGCCGGGCACGTCGAACACCATCCGGTCGTAGCAGTCGTGCCGGCCGGTCCTGACGTCCTCCAGCGCTGCCGCCCCGGTGGCCGGAGTGCCCTTGGCACCGCTGCCCCACCCGGTCGGGCAGGCGGTGGCAGCGGCTGCCGGTGCGGCGTCCGCCGTGGCCGCCGCCGCGCCGGCTCCGGCGCCCGTGAGAAGAAGCGCCGCCGCGATCGCCCAGATTCTTCGCATGATGTCCCCCTTGGTCGCGCCATGCTGTTATGGGGTGAGACATGCGCCTATGGCGAATGGTTGCATCCCGGGCTCAGGTATGCGGAGGGATTTCGTCCGGTGCTCCCGGCAGGGCGAGATGGGCCAGGTCACCGGGCGGAGGCGTGGACACCGGCCACAGGGGAGCGGCGGTGCCGTCGGCGAGCGCGGCCGGCGCGTCGGTGAGGTTCATGCGCTCCCGCAGCCGGCCGTAGAAGTCCATCGGACCCAGCCGCACCGCCTTGAGCCGGCGCGGAGCCGCGTACACCCCGATCCAGTCCCCGGGGTTCAGCACGCCGCGCACCTGCCCGTCGATGCTGACGGCCGCCTGCCCGGACCGTTCGAGCACCCGCAGGGCGATCGGCTCGTCGGGGGCGGCCACGACCGAGCGGTTGAACGTCATGTGCGGGGCCACCGGCGTGAACACCAGGCCCTCCGCGCGCGGCGAGACGACCGGACCGCCGGCGGCGAAGCTGTACGCGGTCGAGCCCGTGGGCGTGGCCACCAGCAGCGCGTCGGCGGAGTAGGAGGCGAGGAGCCGGCCGGCCAGATAGACGCCGACCGACACCTGCCGGTCCCGGGCCAGTTTCTCCACGACGACGTCGTTCAGCGCGACGACGTCGAGGGCGACTCCCCAGTCGTCGCCGACCTCGCACTCCGAGCGCACCCGGGGCGGGGGCAGCAGCGGCCCGCGGCCGTAGCGCACCAGCGACTCCATGTGCGGGGGCACCTCCAGCCGGCAGGACGCCCGCAGGGTGAGCAGCATCCGGCTCTCGACGGTGATCCGCTCCTCGCGTACGGCGTCCAGGGCCGCGCGCACCGCCGGGGCGGGCACCTCCGTCAGGAAGCCCACCCGGCCGAGGTCGACCCCGAGCACCAGGGCGTCGTTCTCGGCGGCCAGCCGGGCCCCGCGCAGGAAGGTCCCGTCACCGCCCAGGGTGACGACGAGGTCGGGATCCCCCGCCGCATCGATCTCCTCCCGGGCGCTGTGCCGCGCGCCCTCCTGCCACACGTCGATGTCGGCACACCCCACCGCGTGCTCGGCGCACCACGCGCGCACGGCGCTCGCGGCGGCCACGGCCTCCGCCCGCCCTCCGTGCACGACCAGGCCGACACGGTTCACCGTCATACCCGCCTCCCAGCCGGCTCGCCCGGAGAGCCATCGTCACCGCGAACCGGGCCGCCGCCCCGGACGCCACGCCGCCCGGGGGAGCGCCGCCCGGACTTCCGTGTGCCGATCCCGCCCGGGTCCTGTCACCACCGCGTCACAGGTGATCCACAGCGGAACCCCTGGTCGGGCCGTTCTGTCTCCGTCGGTGACCCCGGCACCGAGCCGGGCGTCCTTCGCACATTCGACCTCGGGGGATCCCATGCAGCACCGCACCACCGTCCGCGTCACCGTGTCCGCGCTCGCCGCCGTGGCGGCCGCCGTCTCGCTCTCGGCGTGCGGTCCGGACGGCGGCACGCCGACCGGCAAGGCGCCGGCCACCAAGGCCCCCGCCACCCCGGCCTCCTCTCCCACGACCCCGGCCCCGGCGACCTCGCGGCCCGCCACCGGCGGTGCGCCGACCGGCTCCGCCGCCCCCGCCTCCCCGGCGGCTGCCTCCTCGGCCGCCACGGCACCCACGTGCGCGGCCACCGCCCTGAAGGTGGCGGCGTACCAGGCCGCCGTCCGCCCCGAGGGCACTGGCACCGGAGCGGCGGTCGTCGAGTTCACCAACGTCTCCGCCAAGCCCTGCTCGCTCACGGGCCACCCGTCGGTGGCCGGGGCGGGCAACGGTTCTCCCGAGCACAACAAGCCGCTGGCGGTGACCCCCACCGGTTCCGCGTCCCCCGTCCGCCTCGCCCCGGGCGGCAAGGCGTGGGTGAAGCTGACCTTCGTCCAGGTGCAGGGCGAGGGCGACGGGTACTGCGTGTCCGGCGCCACGCCCGCCGCCTACCCGACTCTGGTGGTCGGCCTGCCCGGCGCGGGCGCACACCAGGTCGCCCTGAACGACGGGGTCTTCGCCGAGTGCGACAACAAGGTCACCGCGACCGCGGTCTCGGCGGCGAAGCCGGCCTGACCGCGCCGCACCGCCTGGTGACGGACGCCGTCAGCGAGCCGCCGTCGAGGCGACGGCGGCTCGGGCCGCGCGTTCCACGAGCGCGACACCGTCCTTCATCGAGGCGTTGCCGTCGGAGAGGACCGCGACGAGACAGCGGTGTCCGCCCGACGTGATCCACCCGACGCTGTTGACGTCCCACAGGCCGGTCGTGTCGCGCTGCAGCCAGCCGTTCTTCAGGGCCCACCCGGAGCCCGAGGCCGCCGAGACGCCCCAGGACTGCTCGGCGGCGACCCGGCTCATCAGCGTACGGATGTACGCGCGGGAGGCGTCACCGAGCGCGGGCTTCGAGCCCGCCGGCGTCGCCGGGGCGAACACCGCGCGCAGCAGCCGTATCTGGTCGCTCGCCGTGGTTCGGGTGAGGCCCCACCGGCCGCCGGGGCCGCCCTGGGTGGAGGTCAGCCCCAGCCGCTTGTTCGCCGCCGCCAGGCCCGGGGCGAGGCCGATCCGCCGCCACAGGGCGTTGGCCGCCGCGTTGTCGCTGCGCTCGATCATCTTCTCCGCCCGGGCGCGGTCCTGTGCGCTCACGGCGTTCCCGGAGTCCTGCGCCCGCAGCAGCAGCGCGGCGAGGATGTCGACCTTGATGATGCTCGCCGTGTCGTAGGACGAGTCGTCGCCGTACACGGCCGGCGTCCGGCCCGTCCCGTCCAGGTCCAGCACCGCGGCCGTCACCCGCGGCGTGCTCTGCGCGGCGGCGGCCGCCGGCGCCGGGGCCAGCGCGCCGGACCCGAGCAGCGCCGCCACCGACCCCGCGGCCACGCCGCAGACGGCGGCACCCCGGCGCGGGTCGCGGGGCCGGGGCACGGATGGGGTTCGGTACGGCATGGTGCGGGGCCTCGCGAGGTCGAAACGGCAGGGACACGGACTTGCGAAGGTAGACAAATCCCCCGCCCGGCGACGTGACCGCGGCCACGTCGGGGCGTCTGTGAGGCCTGTTTGTGAGCGAAACGACAGCCTCCCCGGCCGCTCGGCGTCTGCGCTGTTCACCGCGCCCGGCCGGGGGGAAGATTGTGACCGGAGAGGCAGACCGGGCTCAGGAGGCGTCATGAGCACATCAGCAGAGCCGAGAGTGTCCGGCCTGGAGGTCCGGTCCATCGACTACGTCCCCCTCGACGAGCGGCACGGCAAGCTCTGGCACCTGGGTCCCCTGTGGTTCATGTCGAACGCACAGATCGCCACCCTGGCGGTCGGGCTGATCAGCATCACCGAGGGCGGCAACCTCATCTGGTCCCTGCTGGCGATCGTGGCCGGCACCGTCATCGGCACCTTCTTCATGGCCTTCCACTCGGCCCAGGGCCCCCAGCTCGGCCTGCCGCAGATGATCCAGTCGCGGCCCCAGTTCGGCTACGTCGGTGCGCTCCTGGTGTGGCTCTTCGCCTACCTCCAGTACGCGGGCTTCAACGTCTTCAACAGCATCCTGGCCGCCGAGTCCCTGCACACCACGCTGCACGGCAGCGTCAAGCTCTGGGTGATCGTGGTCACCGTCGTCGCGCTCGTCGTCGCGCTGGTCGGCTACGACGTCATCCACAAGGCCGAGCGGATCCTGACCTACACCTTCCTGGTCGTCTTCGGCGTCTTCACCGTCGGCGTCCTCGTCACCCTGCACTACCCGGCCGGCTCCTTCGACCTCGGCGCCTTCAAGTGGACGCCGTTCCTCGCCCAGTTCGGCGTGGTCGCCGGCTACCAGATCAGCTGGGCCATCTACGTCTCCGACTACTCCCGCTACCTCCCGCCGGACGTGACCGTCCGCAAGACCTTCTACTGGACCTACTTCGGCTCCGCACTCGGCGGCATCTGGCTGATGGTGCTCGGGACGCTGCTGGCCGCCTGGGCCGGCAAGAACTTCGACACCATCCCGTCGATCAACGCCGCCGGTGACATGGTGTTCACCGGCTTCGGCGCCGTCGTGCTGCTCTTCGCCGCCCTCGGCCTCGTCTCGGTCACCGCGCTGAACATGTACGGGGGTTCACTGACCCTCATCAGCGCCATCGACTCCTTCAAGCGGGTGCGGCCGACACTGGGCGTACGGCTGCTGACCATCGGCGTGACGGCCGCGCTCTCCGTGGTGGGCGCGCTGGCCGCGACCTCCAACTTCCTCGCGAGCTTCAACAACTTCCTGCTGCTGGTGCTGTACCTGTTCATCCCGTGGACCGCGGTGAACCTCATGGACTACTACGTCGTGCGCCGCGGCCACTACGCCATCGCCGAGATCTTCAACCCGAACGGCATCTACGGCCGTTGGGGATGGCAGGGCATCATCTCGTACCTCGTCGGCTTCGCCGCCATGGTGCCCTTCTTCTCCGTCGGCACGATGTTCGTCGGCCCCGCCGCCAAGGCCCTCGGCGGAGCCGACATCTCCCTCTTCATCGGCCTCCCGGTCTCCGCACTCCTCTACTGGTGGCTGACCCGCTCGATCGACGTGGCGGCCGAGACCCGCCTGGCCGAGGCGGAAGCGGCAGCCCTGGAGCAGGCGGCCCACGAACACCGCGAGCCCTGAGCGGGTGCGGCCCCCGACGAACGGAACGTGTCGATCACCTGCGTGATATATACGTCTTCCACATCTTCTTCACCGTCTGTTCCGGTGCTCCGGGGGGGAGTTCCATGTCCAACCAGGGACCGATCGAGCATGCCGTGCCACGGGTGCAGCCCGCCCAGCCCGGCGATCCCTCCCGCGTCGGCCCGTACCGGATCATCGGCCGTCTCGGCTCCGGGGGCATGGGCACCGTCCACGCCGGCCTCACCGCCGAGGGGCTGCGGGTCGCGGTCAAGGTGATCCACCCGGCGCAGGCCCAGGATCCGGAGTTCCGGGCCCGCTTCCGCCGCGAGGTGCAGCTCTCCGCCCGGGTGCACGGCCCCTGCCTCCTCCCGCTGCTCGCCGCCGACCCCGAGGCCGCCGCACCCTGGCTGGCCACCGAGTACGCTCCCGGCCCGACCCTCAGCCAGTACCTGACCCGGTACGGCCCGCTCGGCGGCGGCACCCTGTACGCCTTCGCGACCGGCACCGCCCAGGCGCTGGCTGCCATCCACGCGGCCGGCGTGGTGCACCGGGACGTCAAGCCGCAGAACGTCATCCTCACGCCGGCCGGCCCCCGCGTCCTGGACTTCGGCATCGCCCACGCCGCCGACGGCACCAGCGTGACCCGGACCGGCGTCCTCACCGGCACCCCGGGCTGGATCAGCCCCGAGTACTACCGCCACGGCACCGCAGGGCCCGAGGGCGACATGTTCGCCTGGGGCGCGCTGGTGGCCCACGCGGCCACCGGCCGGCTTCCGTTCGGCGCCGGTGCCCCGGACGTGGTCGCCTTCCGTGTCATGTCGTCGGAACCCGACCTGGAGGGACTCCCGCCGGAGCTGCGGGACGTCGTGGGGTCGGCACTGGCCAAGCAGCCCGCCGACCGCCTCCGCGCCGCCGCCGCGGCCGAGGCGTGCGCGCGGCTGCTCGCCACGCAGGCCACCCAGGTGGTGACCGGCCCGGCGAGCCCGCAGCCCACCCAGGTGGGCGACATGGTCCTCGCCCAGTGGGACATGCCCACCGTGGACGATCCCCGCTGGCAGGCGCCGGCACCGTCCTCCCGCAGGCGGGCCGTCGCGACCGTCCTCGTCGCCGCCGCCGTGGCCGGGGGCCTCGCGGGTGCCGTCATCGCCTTCCCCGGCGGTGGTGACCGGAGCGGAGCCGGTGACGGCAAGGGCTCCACGGCGACGGCCACCGCGTCCTCGGCCGTGCACGAGGACACCGCCGCCGGGCGCACCGCGTCCGCCCCGTCCAGCACGACGGCCCGGCCGGCGGGCGATCCGCGCCGGGTGCCCGTCCCGACCGACCCGCTGGCCGGCGTGGCCCACCCCGCCTACACCCGCGCCGGTGACGAGGCCCAGCCCAGCGACGGCGAGTGGGCCGCGAGCGACAACGCGAGCACCGCCGCGGAGAAGGACGTCGCCCGGGCCGTCCGCAGCGGCGTGAAGTCCATGCTCGCCACCAAGAACCTGGCCTTCATGGAGCCCACCGTCACCTTCAACGAGCGCGCGCAGACCGTGATGGTGACCGGCGGCCCGATCTCCCAGCTGCCCGACGAGCAGCAGGACGTGTTCCGCAGGAGCGGGGAGATGGCGGCCTGCACGGCGCTCGCCCACCGGCTCCAGGACGATCCCACCGGCTGGGTGTACGGCCGCTACGCCGTCTTCTGGAAGGACTCCGACACCGACCCCGAGGCGGCCGTCCTCGGCTTCGGCGAGGCCACCGACGGGTGCTACCACCAGGTCGCCGGCCAGTGGCAGGGGGACGAGTCCGGCATCGCGACCGCCGAGATACCGAGCAGCGACAGGGCGGAGATCCGCGTCGCCGACGCCACCGACAAGGCCATCACCGCGGCCTGGAAGGTCAGGGCCACGGAGGGCAACGGTGTGGACCCGTCGGCCGGGGACGACGAGATCAGTCTCGGCTTCGACCCCGTCGAGAAGGCTGCCTACGTCTGGATCTACGACTCCGACGCCCAGCTCGTCGGCCGGGCGCAGCGGGCCAACTTCCAGGACGTCGTCACGAGGACGGCCTGCCGCAAGCTGCTCGCCGAGTACGGCAGCAACAAGAAGTGGCAGTACACCCGCTGGTCCGTGGCCGTGTTCGAGGGCAACAGCGGGGTTCCGGAGTTCACAGGGTCGGGGGACTGCATGCGGTAGGGGCACGGGCGGCAACACGAGCAATTATCTGCACGACACAGAGAAGTTCGGATAGTCTTCTGCGTGGCGCAGATAATTTGTGGCGCCGGCACCGCGCGTGCCCCCACCCCTCCCGAGGAGTCCCCATGCTCACCATCGCCGTCACCGGAGCGACCGGTGCCCAGGGCGGTGCCACCGCCCGCGCCTTGCTGACCGCAGGGCACCGCGTCCGTGCGCTCAGCCGGAATCCCGCCGCACCCGCGGCCGAGGCGCTGCGGCGGCTCGGCGCCGAGGTGCGGTACGCCGACTTCGACGACCGCCCCTCCCTGGACGCCGCCCTGGCGGGGGCCGACTCGGTGTTCGCGGTGTCGACCCCGTTCGGCACGGACACCGGAACCGAAGTGCGCCAGGGCAGGGCCCTGGTGGACGCGGCGGTGGCCGCCGGTGCCGGGCACATCGTGTTCGCGTCGGCCGCCCACGCCGACCGCAGCACCGGCATCCCGCACTACGACAGCAAGGCCGAGATCGAACGCCACCTCCGGACCACGGGCGTGCCCTGGACGGTCGTCGCACCGGCGGCCTTCATGGACAACTTCGTCTCCGGCTGGACCCTGGAGGGCCTGCGCGAGAACACCTTCGCCTGGCCCATGCCGGCCGATGGGCCCCTCACGCTCATCCCGGCCGAGGACATCGGAGCCTTCGCGGCCCTCGCCCTGCGGCGCCGCTCCGACTTCGCCGGCCGCCGTGTCGACATCGCCTCCGAGGAACTGACCGCCGCGCAGATCGCCGCCGCCCTCTCGGCCGCCGCCGGGCGCCCCGTGACACACCGCGAGGTGCCGCTGTCGTACGTCCGCACCCACTCGGACGACCTCGCCGCGATGTTCGCCTACTTCGCGACCACCGGTCTCGACGTCGACGTCACCGGCCTGCGCCGCGCCCACCCCGAGGTGCGCTGGCACTCCTTCGCCGAGTGGGCCGCCGGCCAGGACTGGGCCGCGCTGCTCGCACACTGACGCCCGCGCACGCGCCGGCCGCTCACTCCTCGTGCGACGGCATCCAGTGGTGCTCGCAGAACCAGCGGCCGAACAGGGCACCCCCGTACACCACGAACCCGACGCCGATCAGCCACGACTCCACCACCAGCACCGTCCCGACCGTGCCGTAGCTCAGCGCGTTGGTGACGATCAGCGGGGTGAAGACCAGGTAGGAGAAGGCCCGCAGGCCGCCCAAGCCGATCATGGTGGCGAGCGCTCCGGGCAGCAGGGAGCGCCAGTGGACCTGGCCGCCCAGCAGGAACCGCTGCCCCCACCAGAAGAACAGCACCCCGCTCACCGTCGACAACGCGATCCGCTGCATCCCGTGCAGCGCGCCGCGGGTCTGCACCTCCTGGTAGAGATAGGCGGTCAGCACCACCAGCCAGGTCGCCTGCCGCCACACCCGGTGCCAGGGGCCGGAGGGCAGGCCCCACACGCGTTCGTAGGCGTTCTGCACACTGCCCGCGAAGGACACGCCGAACACGGCGAGCAGCACCAGGCTCAGCACACTGGTGGTGTCGATGACCTTGCGCGGCGGACTGATGATGTCGGTGAGGATGCGGGCGGACCGGCCGGACAGGCCCATGCCGTCGGTGAGCCAGGACGCGAAGCCGCCCCGCCCCAGCGGATCGCCGGCCGCGACCACGATGAGCAGCGGGGCCAGCGTCACCAGGGACAGCGTGGCGAAACCCATGGCCCGGTGCATCAACTCCAGCTCACGGGCACGCCGGAACAGCACGTGCAGATGGAGCCACTCCCGCGCGCGGTGGAGGCCGCGCTGCCACTGCCTCACCGGTCCCTCCCGTGCTCGCCGCACCGGGGCCCGTCGTCGACGGCGGACCGCGGCCCCGTCGCGCGCCCGGCCCCGGTTGAGTCTCTGCTGCCATGATCGGACGAAACACCCCGCCGTGCCCGCCCGGACATGCCGGAGACGGGCCACCGTGCCCCCACCGTCGTGGTGACGCGCACCAGTGCGGGGCGACGCGGGGTCGAGCCGAAACCGAAGCGCACCGGAGGGACGACGGGCGCGAGCGAGCCGAGATCCCGGCCCTCGTACGCGGCGGTGACCGCGGTGACGCGGTGCAGGTCCCGGGCGCCGTACCACTCCCGGCGGCCACCGCCGGCACTCCCGCGGGTGCGCACGCCCAGCAGCAGCCGCGCCGGCAGGTCCGTCACGGCCGTCCAGGCGGGAAGCGCGGCCAGCCGGCCGGGCAGCGCCCGCAGCACCAGACCCGTCACGCCCCGCCGCCCGACGCCGAAGCGCACCCGCAGCGCGGGTCCGGCCGTGACGGTCCAGCCGTCGCGGCCCACGCGCACCCGGACGGGGACGACCCGCACCTCGTCGAAGGCGTAGGTGCCGGCGATGAAGCGCGCCGTCTGCGCCGTGGGCGCGAGAAGCACCCGGTGCCCGTCGGGCCGTTCGAGCATCACGTCGCTGAAGGGCCCGAACGGCGAGCGCGGCCAGTGCCCCAGCACCAGACGGGTGCCGGACGTCGTGCCGAGCCCGGCGATCCAGCCGTCGAAGCGCAGCGGGGCGGACCCGGCGCGCCGACTCATCGGCCCGCGACGGCGGCCCGGCACCGGGGCCGGCCCTCGGCGCCGTACGCACCGCGCACGGGCAGCGAGACGCCCATGCGCACGTTCCGGACGCCGTCCGAGAAGTGCACCACGGGCTCGGTGCCCGGCGGGGGGAGCCCCACCTCCCGGGTGAGGCTCTGCTCCAGCACGTCGACGGCCGCCGCGCGCAGCGCCCACGGTTCGTGCTCGACCGGCGTCTCCCACAGGACACCGAGGCGCCGGGTGAAGGCCCGCCAGCGCGAGGTCAGCCACACGTCCCGCGGCGTGGGCGTGACCGGCTCGCCGGGCCGGACGGCCAGCCGGTAGAAGGCCGTGCCCCGCCGGGAGCCGGTGTACGTCACGGCACCCCGGGCCTCGGACAACTCGAGCCGGCCGACGCGGTACGGGGCGCCGATCATGCGGGCGGCCAGCATCGCGGGGAAGCCGACCTCGAGCGAGAGGAACCACAGCCCGTCCCGCCCGTCCGGGCCGCGCACATAGGTGCGCAGATTGGTCTCCGGGAAGGTGGGCAGGCCCGGCACGGAACCCGGGACCACCGAAGGGCGCACGCCGGCCATGAGGAACGGCGTGAGACTCACCCACGCGGCGCCCTCGTACGTGTCCACGGCCAGGCCGTCCGGCAGCAGGCGCTGGACCTCGTCCGGGGGATAGGCCCAGTGGACGAAGGTCTGCGTCAGCCAGCCGGCCCGCAGTGCCGGGACGTACACGCGCTGCTCGGGCCCGTACGAGACCACGCGCACCGACTGCCCCGGCGGCCCGCCACCAAACCAGGCGGCCCCGGCGCCCGGTGACCGGGCCGGTCGGGCAGACCGGCCGGCGTCGTCACCGGGCCGCGTCGGGCCGCCCGCCGCGGCGCGAGGGGGCCGGTCAGACCGTGCCGCTGGAGGCGATGGTGACCTTCGCGCCGGGCCGCCCGCTGCGGCTGCCGAGGGACTCGATGCGGTCCACGATCTCCTTGCCCTCGACGACCTCGCCGAAGACGACGTGCTTGCCGTCGAGCCAGTCCGTGACGACGGTCGTCACGAAGAACTGCGAGCCATTGGTGTTGGGGCCCGCGTTCGCCATGCTCAGCAGGTACGGACGGTCGTGCTTGAGGGTGAAGTTCTCGTCGGCGAACTTCTCGCCGTAGATGCTCTTGCCACCGGTGCCGTTGCCCGCGGTGAAGTCGCCGCCCTGCAGCATGAACTCGGGGATGATGCGGTGGAAGGAGGAACCTGCGTAACCGAAGCCGTGCTCGCCGGTGGCCAGCTCACGGAAGTTCTTGGTGGTCTTGGGCACCACGTCGTCGAACAGCTTGAAGACGATCCGGCCGGCCGGCTCGTCGTTGATGGTGATGTCGAAGTACACGTTGTCACTCATGGCGATCAACCTACCGTCGAGGGGTGCCACGGCGCGCGGAAGGGTCCCCCTGCGGGGCAGGTGTCGTGCGGAGGACCGGGGGAGGAGCACGGGGTGACCGGTGGCTGGGCGTGGGACGAGACGCTGTTCGCGGGGACGGCCGCCTTCTACCGGCGGGGCAGACTGCCGTACGCCCCCGCTCTGGTGGAGGTCCTCACCGAGGTGCTGGGGCTCGACGGGACCGGGCGGCTGCTGGACGTGGGGTGCGGTCCCGGCACGGTCACCGTGCCCCTCGCGCACCTGTTCCGCGAAGCGGTCGGCGTGGACCCCGATCCCGGGATGCTCGAGGAGGCCGGGCGCCGGGCCGCCGACGCGGGAGTGACCGGGCGGACGCGGTGGGTGCGGATGCGTGCCGAGCACCTTCCGGCCGGGCTCGGCACCTTCACCGTGGCGGTGTTCGCCCAGTCCTTCCACTGGACGGACCGCGACCCTGTGGCGTCCACGGTGCACGGCATGCTCGCGCCCGGCGGGGCGCTGGTGCACCTCTCGGACCTGAAGGGGGAGCGTCGCGGCACCGAGGGGCTGCCGCACCCGGTGCCGCCGTACGCGGCCGTCGACGACCTGGTCGGGAAGTACCTGGGCCCGGTGCGCCGTGCCGGGCGCGGCTGTCTGCCGGACGGCACACCCGGCGGTGAGGCCGCGGTGTTCGCCCGGGCCGGGCTCCGGGGGCCCGAGCGGCATGTCGTCCCCGGTGGACAGGTGCTGGAGCGCGACGAGGACGACATCGTCGCCGGTGTCTTCTCGATGTCCTTCTCGGCTCCCGGTCTGTTCGGCCCGCACCGCGGCGCCTTCGAGTCCGACCTGCGCCGGCTGCTGCGCTCCTGCTCCCCGGCGGGACGGTTCTGCGAACGCGGGCCGAGCACCGAGGTGTTCGTCTGGCGCACGCCTCCCGCCGGGTGAGAGGCGACGCGGTCAGAACACCCACCGCGTATGGCTGTAGACCCCGTTGTCCCGCCCGAAGCCGTAGGCCGTGGCCGGGGCCACCGCGAACACCACCGCGGCGCCCGTGCGGAACGCGTCCCCGATGCCGTGGAAGGTGCCCTCGGGCGAGGTGATGTGCGGCCCGTACTTCGTCTCGTACGCCGCGATCACCTCCTCCAGCAGGGCCGGATCGGCGACGGGTTCGGCCCTGCCCTCGATCACGAGGTCGAGCCCTTCGGCGAGCGCGTTCCCGCCGGTGGTCAGCGCGCAGTGCGCGTTCTCGGCGAGGTTTCTCGCCTTCTGCTCGCCCGGCCCGGTGGAGAAGTACAGCACTCCGCCGTGCCAGGCGGCGATCACGGGCGTGACGTGCAGCCGCCCGTCGGGCCGCACCGTCGACACCCAGAAGATCTCCGCGGCCTCCAGCAGCCGCTGGGCCTCGGTCCACTCGGTGGGGGTGACATCGGCGGCACCCGGTCGGGGCCGGAGCGCGGAGCTGTAACGGGTGTCGAGTTCGGTCGTGGGGTGCTGTGCGGGTCCCTGTGCCGGCATGGCGGGTCTCCTTCCTGGCCTCCCTGTCAACGACCGGCGGCCCGCGCCGGCGTCGCCGCCGCGCCCGGCTGCACCCGTACGGCAGAGCCGTACGGCGACCCCGTGCGCTCAGCCGGCCCTGCGGGCCACCCCGCCGTAGAGGCCGATCGTCTCCGACCCCGGCGGAGGCGGGCCGTCCGGCCGCCAGAACGGGACCTGGGCCTCCGCGGGGGATGCGGCCTGCTGGTGCCGATCTCCCCGGCGCCGAACCCGCCGTCCTGACCCACCCTGCGCTCGTCTCGGCCACCGGCACGGCACCCGTGCCCGGTGGACGACGGCCTCGCACACCAACGCGTGTGTCAGCGCGGGCGGTTGAGTGCCGTGCGCAGGAGCAGCACGGTGACGTCGTCCGTGCACCGGCCGGTCGGCCAGGCGTGCTGCAGCAGGCTGTCGGCGAGGTGCTCGAGATCCTGCTCGTCGCTGTCCGCGAGATGCTTGAGCAGGCCGGAGGTGGCCAGTGCGGAGTCGAGACCGGGCCGTTCCACCAGTCCGTCGGTGTAGAGGGCGAGGACGGCGCCGTCGGGCAGCGTGGTGCTGGTCACGGGGTAGTCGGGGACCGGACCGACGCCCAGCAGCGGACCCGGCTCGACCTCCAGGATCCGTCCGTCGCGGTGCGCCTCGCGCAGCAGCGGGGGCACGTGACCGGCGCTGGCCAGCGTCAGCCGGCCGCGGGCCAGGTCCAGTTGCGCGTACAGGCAGGTGACGAGCAGCTCGCAGTCCAGGTCCGCCAGCAGCCGGTTGGTGCGGGACAGCACCTGGTCCGGCGTCGCCCCGGCACTCGCGTGGGCGTGGATGGCGGTGCGAACCTGCCCGGTGAGCGTCGCCGCGGTGATGCTGTGCCCCTCCACGTCGCCGATGACCGCCGCGACCGTGGTGGCGTCCAGCCGCAGCAGGTCGTAGAAGTCCCCGCTGACGGCCAGCCCGTGAGCGGCCGGCAGATACCGGGCGGCGACCTCCAGCCCGGGCAGCAGCGGCAGGGTGCGCGGCAGCAGGGCCTGCTGGAGTTCCTCGACCAGGCGGTGCTGGGTGTCGTAGAGGCGGGCCCGGTCCAACGCCTGGGCGATCAGGCCGGCCAGCGACGTCAGGACGGCGCGTTCGTCCGCCGTGAACGTGTGCGGATGGTCGTACGACAGGATCCAGCAGCCCACCGGCCGGCCCGTGATGACCAGCGGCAGGAACGCCCAGGCCTGCTTGTCGCTGATCCGGGGCGCCCGCGGATGGCTGCGCGCCAAGTCCTCGGGGTCGGCGAAGAACGCCGGCGTGCCACTGGCCAGGACCGGCCCGGCCGGGGTGACGTCGGTGTCCAGGGGGAGCCCGTCGAGCCGCTCGATGATCTCGTCCCGGTAGCCGAGGTGTCCGGTGATCTTCAGCCGGCCCGCCTCCGCCGCGGACAGCACCATGCCCTGGGCCTGGAAGGCGGGGAGGATCTGGTCCGCGATCAGCGCCACCAGGTCGCGCACGGTGACCGTCTCGGTGAGCGCCGCCGCCAGGTGCACCAACTGGTACAGCCGCCCGGTCGGCGCCGCGGCCGGATGCTGCCCCGTCTGAGCCACCGCGTCCACCGGCCGCTGCCCCACCGGGGTGATCCGGACGCTGATGCCGCTGCTGTCCGGGTGGAGCCGGAAGGTCAGCCACTGGTCGGGCGGCCGCAGCGCGTCGAAGGACAGCGCGGTACGGCTGACGACGGCGGTGCGGTACTGGTCCTCGTAGCCGGGGTCGTCCAGCCAGCTCAGGGCCTGCCAGGGCCGCGCCCCCAGCAGCTGCTCCGCCGGCCGCCCGAGGAGCCGGGCGGCGGTGCTGCTGACGAAGGTGATGCGGCCCTCCAGGTCGAGGGCGACGGCACCCTCGGGCAGACGTTCGACGTAGTCCACGGCGGCCATGCCCGTCTGCGCGGGGTGGCGCACGGTGCCGAGCGGGAAGATCCGCGGCCGCTCCGGCAGGCATGGCGGCCCGGACGACTCGTCCAGCAGCCGGGCCAGCCGGTGGGCGCCGGCCATGATGTGGCTGCGTTCCCGCGGAGACATCTCACGCGCGTGATCGCCGGGCCAGATCAGCACCACGGCCCCCCAGCGCCGGCCCGCCCCGGCCAGCGGGACGGCCGCGAGCGCCAGCTCGTACGGCAGCACGGCCGCGGCCCGCGGATAGCGGCGGCTCATCTCGTCCTGGCCGCCGATCCACACGAGCCGGTCGTCCCGGACCGCGTCGGAGAGCGGCAGCGGCGCGCTGAGCGGCAGGCGCAGCCACGCCTCGAAGAACTCGGCCGGCAGCCCGCTCATCGCCACCAGACGCAGCGTCGGCACCGGTTCCTCGAGCAGGAAGAGCCCGCCCATCGAGGCGCCGGTGCGGCGCATGACATCGGTCAGACCCGCTCCGAGCGCGTGGACCACCGAATCACCGGCATCCGGCAGATCCCCGGGCTCCATGGCGCCCTCCGCTCCCTAGCGGGTCTTCGTCCGGGCTCATGACGCATACGCGCTCCTACCAGGACGATATGCCTGGCAGGGATCACAGCCAACCTCTGCGACCGGGACCCGCCCCCGTGTGGTTCCCGGCCGGCCCGCGCAGGGCGATCGCGCAGCGCTGCGCACCGATCGCGCACCGTACCGGACCCGGATGCCTATGGTGAGGTGTGATCAGCAGCGACACGGAGCCGCCCCGGCGGCGCGAGGGGCGGTTGGGATACAAGGCGGCGGCGGGCGTGTTCGCCGTCGGGATGCTGGGCACCACGCTGCCCACCCCGCTGTACGGCCTGTACCGGCAGCAGCTCGGGTTCTCCGAACTGATCGTCACGGTGGTCTTCGCCGTCTACGCGGTCGGCGTCATCGCCGCCCTGCTGATCGCCGGCGGTTTCTCCGACGTGCTCGGGCGGCGGCCGGTGCTGCTGGCCGCGCTCGTCCTGTCCGCGCTCTCCGCCGTGTGCTTCCTGTGCGAGGGCGGCCTGCCGCTGCTGTACGCCGGCCGGGTCCTGTCGGGCCTGTCGGCGGGCCTGCTGAGCGGCACCGGCACCGCGGCCGTCCTCGACCTGGCCCCGCCCGGTCGGCGCGGCCGGGCGGGACTCGCGGCGACCGCGGCCAACATGGGCGGCCTCGGGCTCGGCCCGCTGATCTCCGGCCTCCTGGCGGAGTACGCGCCCTGGCCGCTCAAGCTTCCGTTCGCCGTCGACCTGGTGCTCCTCGCGCTCGCGGTGGCGGTCGTCCGCCTGCTTCCCGAGACGGTCCGGCACAGCGGCCCCCGGCCGTCGCTGCGCCCGCAGGGCCTGGCGGTTCCGCCGGAGGTGCGCGGGGTGTTCGCGCCGTGCGCGCTGGCCGCCTTCGCCGGCTTCTCCATGCTCGGCCTGTTCACGGCCGTGGCCCCCGCCTTCCTCGCCCGCACGCTGGGGGAGCGCAACCTGGCGGTCGCCGGGGCCGTCGTCTTCACCGTGTTCTGCGCCTCGACCTGCGGACAGCTGCTGATGGCACGGGTCGGTGCCCGCCGGGCGCTGCCGCTGGGCTGCGCGGTGCTCGTCGCCGGGCTGCTGCTCATCGGCGCGTCGCTGTACCTGAAGTCCTTCCCGGTGCTGCTGGCCGGGGCGGCCACCGGCGGCGTCGGGCAGGGGATGGCGTTCCGCGGTGGGCTGACCGAGGTGAGCGGCGCGGCGCCCCCGGAGCACCGGGGCGCCACCATCTCGGCGTTCTTCGTCGTCGCCTACGTGGGCATCTCGCTGCCCGTGGTCGGGGTGGGAGCCATGACGGTGGCGCTGGGGCTGCGTGCCGCCGGGCTGGTGTTCACCGGGTGCGCGGTCCTGCTCGTCGCGGCGGTGGGCGTCCACCTCGGGCGGAACCTGCCCCCGCGGGTCGACTCCCGGGGACCGGGCGTATCTTGATCCCGTAGCGGTCCGCTCCGGCGGACGGCAGCGCTCGCCGCGGGACGGGGGAGACCGCGGCGGTTCGACGCGACGGACGGGGGTCCATGGCAGGCCGTGCCCGGCACCGGTGTGCGCCTCGGCGCGCCTCGGGACCGTACCCGCCTGGCCGTTCGGGCGCCGCGTCGGATCAGGCTCCCCCAGCCGCACTCGCCGTCCGATCTCAAGGAGCCGTGTTGACCACGCCCTCGTCCCGCCCGTCCCGTCCGTCGCGCCGTCATCTCCTGGCGGGGAGCGCCGGCCTGGCGCTCGCCGCGTCCGCCGGCTCGCTCGTGTCCCCGGCCCGCGCCGCCGCGGCCGAAGCCGCGACCGCCGAGCTGTACAAGCTCAAGCCGCCGCACCTGCTGGAGGCCGAGACGCTGGTGGAGTACCTGCGGCTGCGCACCGCCCAGTGGGACCACAACCGGTACAACGTCGAGCAGGCGGACGGGGAGAACCTGGGCAGAACCCAGGTGACCTGGGGCCGGGCCGGACATCCGGAGGAGTTCGAGAACCTCTCCCAGTGCGCCTCGTTCCTGACGGCCCTGCTGGAGCACTCCTACGGCACCGACACCGCGTACGGCTGGGCCACGTCCGCCTACTTCAACCAGTACTTCCCGCCCAAGGACGGCTCGACCCGCACCTCCTCCTACCCCAACGCCGAGGATCTGCAGGCCGGGTTCCTGAACGCCTCGAACGTGCCGCACATCGACCCGGTGACCAAGCCGGTCAACCTGCGCCCGGGCGACATCGTCGCCTGGGACTACGACCCGGCGGTCAAGAGCACCCCGTACACCGGGCACACGGTGATGATCCGCTCCTACCTCGGCACCTTCTCCTCCTCCGTCGACAGCAAGCTCGGCATCACCGGCGTGGTCCCGCACCTCTTCCAGATCGTCGACTGCACCAACAGCCCGCACGGCGGCCCGGACCTGACCAGCCAGACCAGCATCGACCGCTACCGCGCCTATCCCGACAGCCGGGCCGAGATCGCCGACGACAACAGCACGTACACCGAGCACAGCGGCGTCGGATACGGCCACATGATCTTTTACGCCGACCCCGACACGAGCCTCTTCGCCGGGTACCGGTGGAGCGTCAACTCCGCCACGCCGCAGCCGGCGGTCGCCCAGCCGGTCGCCGGGAAGAAGCAGATCGCCGCCGGCCGCGTCAACGCTTTCCTGGTGTAGCCCGCATTCGCCGGAAATTCGCTCGTGCCAACGGGCGGCCGATGAAATGATCTTCTGGAGAGTCACTACGATGTGACGCCAAGACAACCATTCGACCGGCCCGTTCGGTGCGGGCCGGCCGGGGTCGCCGAGTGCCAGGGACCGCTCCCCGGGCTGCGGTGATCTTCCTTCCCAGGAGGACCCTCCCGCATGTTCCGAAGTATTGGCAACGCTGTCGTCCGACATCCGGTCTGGACGATCGTGGCCTGGCTGATCGCCGCGGTGGCGATCGTCGCCACCGCTCCGAGTCTGCCCTCCAACAGTGACGAGAGCAGCTTCCTGCCCAAGAGTTACGAATCCATCCAAGCGGCGGACCTGCAGCAGAAGGCGTTCCCCAGCGCCTTCACCCCGTCCGCGATCGCGCTCTACCAGCGCACCGACGGCGGCAAACTGACCGCCGCCGACCAGAAGGACGTCGCCCGGATCACCGCCGAGCTGGGCAAGAAGCACATCGACCAGGTGCAGAAGGTCGTCCCCGGCCGGCCGTCCAAGGACGGCAGGTACACCATGACCCTGGTCCAGATGGACAGCAAGAACGCCGGCCAGCCCGTACAGGCCGACGCGGCCAAGGTGTTGCGCGACGACGTCAAGCAACTGGCCAAGGGCACGCATCTGGACGTCAAGCTCGGTGGTTCCGCCGCGCAGGCCCTCGACCAGCAGGACTCCTCCAAGCGCGGTCAGGCGCTGATCGGCATCGGCACCTTCGTGATCATCCTGGTGACCCTGCTGATCATCTTCCGGGCGCCGATCCTCGCCTTCCTGCCCCTGGTCCTGATCGGCCTGGTGTCGGCCGTCGCCAACGGGCTGATCGCCTACGCCACCAAGCTGTTCGACCTGCAGGCCAACAGCTCCATCTCGTCGATCCTGATCGTCGTGCTCTTCGGCGTGGGCACGGACTACTTCCTGTTCCTGATGTTCCGTTACCGCGAACGCCTGCGCGCCGGGGACGAACCCAAGCAGGCCATGGTCAACGCGGTCGACCGGGTCGGCGAGGCCATCGCCTCGGCCGCCGGAGCGGTCATCATCGCCTTCCTCGCGCTGGTGCTGTCCACGCTGGGCTTCCTCAAGCAGATGGGACCGGCGCTCGCCATCGCGGTCGGCGCCACCCTGGTCGCGGGCCTGACCCTGATCCCCGCCGTGGTCTCGCTCATCGGCCCCAAGGTGTTCTGGCCCTCCAAGTCCTGGCAGCGGGAACCGGCCAACGCCCGGTTCGCCGCCCTCGGGCGTGGTGTGCAGCGCCGCCCGGCGCTCACGGCGATCCTGTCCGGCCTCGTCCTGGTCGTGCTGTCGCTCGGCACGCTCGGCTTCAACGCCACCTTCGACCTGGCCTCCGGCTCCATGCCGAAGACCAAGGAGTCCATGGTCGTCCAGGACGAGATGCAGAAGGCGTACTCGGCGGGCGCCGCCGCGCCCACCGACGTCTACCTCTCCAGCACCGACGGCAAGCCACTGGACAAGGCCGCCTTCGACGCGTACGCGAAGAAGCTCGGCGCCGTCGACGGTGTGGCGAGCGCCCGCCTGGCCCAGGTCAACAAGGCGGGCACCACCGCCGACTTCACCGTCACGCTGAAGTACGAGGCCTCGACCGACAAGGCCCTCGACATCGTGGGCCAGGTCCGCGACGTGGCCCACTCCGACGCACCCGAGGGCACCGAGGCCCTCGTCGGCGGCATGTCCTCGATCTTCAAGGACATCGACGCCGCGGTGAACCACGACTACCGCACGGTGTTCCCGGTGGCCGCCCTCCTGATCATGGTCATCCTCGGTCTGCTGCTGCGCAGCGTGGTCGCCCCCTGGTACCTGATCGCCTCGGTCGGCCTCGGCTTCGGCGCCACCCTCGGTGCCACGGTCTGGATCTTCCAGGAGGCCCAGGGCCACTCCGGCCTGATGTTCATGCTCCCGGTGATCATGTATCTGTTCGTGGTCGCGATCGGCACGGACTACAACATCCTCATGATCGCCCGCCTGCGCGAGGAGGCCCGCGAGGGCCGCGAACCCCGCGAGGCGGCCGGCATGGCCCTCCGGCACGCCGGACCGACCGTGGCCGCGGCCGGGTTCATCCTGGCGGCGACCTTCGCGACGATGATGCTGGCGGGCAACTCGCTGCTGTCGGAGATGGGCTTCGCCGTCTCCTTCGGCATCGCGGTCGCCGCCTTCGTCATGGCGATGTTCTTCACGCCGAGCCTCACCGCGCTGATCGGCCACGCGGCCTGGTGGCCGGGACACGGAGACCGGGCGACCGGTACCGGACCGGGCGCCGGCACCACCGCTTCCGGCCCGGCGGCCGGCGGCGAGGACGAGGACGCGGTCAGCCACGACCCGGCGGGCCGCCGCAGCTAGGGTCTTTCGTTTGGATCAGGCCGGATCAGGGAGCGGGGTCTGGTGCCGTGCATCGCAAGGCGGAGGAGGGCGACATGGCGGAGCCATGGCAACCGACGACAACGCCGCGAGGCGCGGTGCCAGGGTCCGCGAGCCCGGCAAGATCCAAACGAGAGGCCCTAGGGGCCACCGGGACAGGGACAGCCCTGCCGGACCGTCAGCGGTCCGGCAGGGCTTTTCCGTCCACTGTGCCGGCATGCCCCGCGTGGCTCCGGGTAGGCGGGCGGAGAACGCGTGCCACATCCAGGAGGGGAACAGCATGACGGCGGTCACCACGGCCACGACTCGGACCCACGCAGCCGGACTGCCGGAGCTTGCCGACCCCGCGAGCGTCGCGCCCCAGGACGCCCGGCAGTTGTCGAAGGTGTTCTTCGACCGGCTGGCGACGCTGGAGGAGGGCACGCCCGAGCACCAGTACGCCCGCAACACGCTGATCGAGATGAACATGTCCCTGGTCCGCTTTGCGGCGGCCCGGTTCCGCAGCCGGGGCCCCGAGGAGATGGAGGACATCGTCCAGGTCGGCATGATCGGGCTGATCAAGGCGATCGACCGGTTCGAGCTGTCCCGGGAGGTGGAGTTCACCTCCTTCGCCGTGCCGTACATCGTCGGCGAGATCAAGCGCTTCTTCCGCGACACCTCCTGGGCCGTCCACGTGCCACGCCGCCTGCAGGAGGCCCGAGTCCAGCTGGCGCGGGCGACCGAGGAACTCCGCAGCCGCCTCGGCCGCACCCCCACGGTCAAGGAGCTGTCGGAGCTGATGTGCCTGTCCGAGGAGGAGGTCATCGAGGCCCGCCTCGCGGCCAACGGCTACAACTCCGCCTCCCTGGACGCCACCATCAACGGCAGCGAGGAGGGCGAGGCCGCGCTCGCCGACTTCATCGGCACGGACGACGCGGCCCTGGAACTGGTCGACGACTTCCACGCCCTGGCCCCGATGATCACCGAACTCGACGACCGGGACCGGCTGATCCTGCACCTGCGCTTCGTCGAGGAACTGACCCAGGCGCAGATAGGCGAGCGGCTCGGCGTCTCCCAGATGCATGTCTCCCGCCTGCTCTCCCGGGTCCTCAAGCGCCTGCGGGAAGGTTTGCTGGCCACCGGCTGACGCCCTCCTCGGCGCAGCGGGCGGAACCTCAGGCGGGCTCGCCCCGCCAGCCGCCGTCCCGCTGGGCCCAGCGCACGGCGGGCGCCACCGCGAGACCGGCCAGGGCGAACACCATGCCGAGCACCGCCCAGCCGAGCGCGCCGTGCGCGATGGCGGTGACCGTGACCAGCGCCGGTCCCGCCATCATCCCCGCCGACATGCCCGCGCCGAACACCCCCTGGTAGACCCCGTGCGCGCGGGCGTCGGCGAGCTCGTACCCGAGGGTCCAGCCACCGGCCGCCGACAGCACCTCGGCGAAGACCTGCACCACCGCGCCGGCGGTCAGCGCCAGCACCGCCCACACGGGTGACAGGCCCGCGGACAGCGCGTACACCGCGCAGGACACCGCGAGCAGCAGCCCCGCCCACCCCATCGCCCGCACGGCGCTCGGCACCTGGGAGGCGCGGCGGGCGACCCGGACCTGCAGCAGCGCCACCAGCACGCAGTTGACGATCATCAGCAGGGCCGCCGTCCAGCGCGGCGCCCCGGTCCGCTCCACGATCCACAGCGGCAGCCCGACCTCCGACAGCGTGTACTGCACGACCAGCACCGCGTTCAGCACCGTCACCGCCAGGAACGGCAGATCACGCACCGCCCGCCAGCGGTCGGCGGCCGGGGCGCCGGCGTCCGCGAGCGCGCGCTCCCGCGCGTGGGCCGCCAGCGGCAGCCGCGGCACCAGGAGGGCGGGACCCGCGAACGACAGCGCGTTGAGCAGGATCACCGTCAGATACGCGCCCCGCGTGTCCAGTTGCAGCGCCACCGCGCCCAGCGCGCCGCCCAGGCCCATCCCGATGTTCGTCACCATCCGCAGATAGGCCCGCGCCTCCACCCGTGTCGCCGCCGGCAGCACATCGGCGTACAGCGCGCCCTGCACCCCGCGGCTCGCCATCTGCAGCCCCGTCGCGCAGATCACCGCGACGAGGAAGCCGGCGTAGGAGTGCACCAGGGTGTACGCGGCCGTCGCGACCCCCGTGCCGCCCCACAGCAGCGCTCCGACCCGGCGGGCGCCCCACCGGTCCGCGGCCCGCCCGGCGGGCACCCCGGCGGCCACGCCGACCAGTCCCGCGACGGTCAGGCCGAGGCCCACCGCGGTCGTGTCCAGGCCGACGATGCGGGTGAAGTACAGGACGCCGAGCGGAAAGTACAGGCCGTTGCCGAGGGAGTTGACGGCGGTCAGCACCGTGGCGAGGCGCAGCACCGGATCGGCGGGCAACAGCCCGCCCGCGCGGGTGGCGCGGTCCGGTCCTGCACTGCCGTGCTGGTCGGGGGCGGGCGGCGAGACGGGTGTCGTGGTCATGCCCGACAGCCAACTCGCTCTTCTCCCGCGGACGACAATGATTTAGCGTGTCGCTCAATGATCGAGTTCAGGCTCGCCGTCGGCGACCTCGCCACCACGTCCTTCGCGTACTCGCCGCTGCAGGAGGCGGTGTTCTCGCTGCGCTGCCTGCACGACCCGGCCCGTTATCCGCACCACCGGCCCTGGCTGCGCCGGATCCGGCCGCGCCTGGAGGCCCTGGACCGCGAGCTGCTCGCCGCGCTCGTCGCCCCCTGGCTGTGGGTGCCCGACTTCCTCACCCCGCGCCCGTCCCGGGCCCGGCCGGCCTTCGCCGACGAACTCGCGGAGGTGCGCCGCACCCCGCCGGGTCTCGTCGTCGCCGACTTCCGCGCCACCTACCGCACCCGCGACGCGCTCCCGCCGGTCGTCGCGCGCGGCATCGCCGACCCCGAGGCCTTCCTCGTCCGGCTCGCCGACGCGCTGGAGGCCTACTGGCACACCTGCCTCAGCGACGGATGGTGGCCACGCGTGCAGAGCATCCTGGAGGCCGATCTCGCCCACCAGGCACGGGTGCTGGCGGAACAGGGGGCCGCGGCGCTGTTCGCCGGGCTGGACCCGCGGCTGGTGTGGACCGGCGACCAGTTGCGGCTGGAGCGGCACGGCGACACGGCCCCCTGGCCGGTCGCCGACATCCGCGTCGCGGGGCGCGGCCTGGTCCTCATGCCCACCCTGTTCGCCCGCGGCGCCCAGACGGTGATCGATCCGTCCCGCCCGCCGACGCTCATCTACCCGGCCCGAGGCCGCGGCACCCTCTCCGAGGCCCCGCCCCCGGTCACCGACCTCGCCCTGGTACGACTCCTCGGCCGCCCCCGCGCCCGGTTGCTGAGCCTCCTCGCCGAACCGGCCTCCACCACCGAACTCGCCCACCGCCTGGACGTCACCCCCGGCGCGGTCAGTCAGCACCTGGCCGTCCTCTACGACGCGGGCCTGCTCAGCCGCACCCGCACCGGCCGCACGGTTCGCTACGGCCGAACCGCTTTGGGCGACGAACTCTGCCGCTAGGGGCCTGTCTCGCCCCCCCGGCTGTGATGTTCATCCTTGCGACGCCCGGTCGATGCGGCCAGCCTCTCGTCGAACGAGTTCCCGAAGAACTGTTATCCGGCGCTCACCGGGCGGTCTCCCAGGTGTCGGACAGCACCGTTCGGCATCGACGACAGGGAAGCTTGAGATGAGGACCCAGCACACGATGGACCCGGCGGCACTGGTGACCGCTGCCCGAGGAGGCGACCCGCAGGCCCAGGACGCACTGGTCAGCGCCTACCTCCCGCTGGTCTACAACATCGTGGGACGTGCTCTGAACGGCTCGGTCGACGTCGACGACGTCGTCCAGGAGACCATGCTCCGGGCCCTGGACGGCCTGAGCGGCCTGCGCAGTCCCGAGAGCTTCCGGTCCTGGCTCGTGGCCATCGCCATGAACCAGGTCCGCGCGCACTGGCAGGACCGCCAGTTCGCCCCGGGCGGCGTGGAGGAGGCCGAGGAACTCGCCGACCCCGGCGCCGACTTCGTGGACCTGACCATGGTGCAGCTCCAGCTCTCCGGCCAGCGCCAGGAGACGGCCCGCGCGACCCGCTGGCTGGAGCCGGACGACCGGGGGCTGCTGTCGCTGTGGTGGCTGGAGTGCGCCGGCGAGCTGACCCGGGGTGAGGTCGCCGCCGCCCTGGAGCTGTCGCCGCAGCACACGGCGGTCCGGGTGCAGCGGATGAAGGCGCAACTGGAGGCGGCCCGCGTGGTGGTGCGCGCGCTCGACGCGCAACCGCCGTGCGAGGAACTGCGCGGTGCGCTGCTGTCCTGGGACGGCCGGCCCTCGGCGCTGTGGCGCAAGCGGATAGCCCGCCACGCCCGCGGCTGCGGGCGCTGCTCCGGCCTGTGGAGCGGCCTCATGCCGGCGGAGGGCCTGCTGGCCGGTCTCGCCCTGGTCGCCGTGTCACCCGCGCTGCTCGCCAAGGCGGGCTGGGCCGCCGGCCGCACCGCCCCGGTGGGCTCGGCGTCGGACCTCGCCGCGCACCACGCCGAGGGCGGCCCTGGGCCACACCACGCCGAAGGGAGTCCCGCGACCGGTCATCGCGCTCCCCGCGGCCGTTCGGCCACCCGCGGCCAGGCCCGGCGGCGCCGGCGGGCACGGCGCCGGGCGGTCGGCGGCGCCGTCGTGGTGGCCTGCGTCGCGGGCGGCGGCCTCTGGTACGCCGGCACGGACTCCGGGACGGGCACCGACGGGTCGGCCACCGCGCGCACCGCGGGCGACCCCGTCGTGGACCTCGCCGCGCCCGGCACAGCGCAGACCTCGCCGTCGGCCCCGGCCTCGCCCGCCCCGTCCACGCCGGCACCGAAGAAGACGGCCACCGTCAAGACCTCCCACCCCCCGAAAAAGACCGCACCGGCGCCCGAGAAGCACTCCGCCCGGCCGGCTCCACCGCCCACCGGCACGGCGCCGCTGAGCGCGACCGCCCCCTCGGACACGGTCTCCCAGGTGGTCGCCCTGGTGAACAAGGAGCGCGCCGCCGCCGGCTGCGGACCGCTCACGGAGGATCCGCAACTGGAGAAGGCCGCGCAGGACCACTCCGACGACATGGCCGCCCGCAACTTCTTCGACCACACCAACCCGGACGGCGCCGATCCCGGACAGCGCATCACCGCCGCGGGCTACCGCTGGTCGACCTACGGGGAGAACATCGCCCAGGGCCAGCAGACCCCGCAGGCCGTGATGGACTCCTGGATGCACAGCCCCGGCCACCGCGCCAACATCCTCAACTGCTCCTTCAAGGACATCGGCGTGGGCGTCCACCCGGGCACGGGCGGCCCGTGGTGGACCCAGGACTTCGGCGCCAAGCTCTGAGAGCGGGGGCCGCCCCGCAGGGCCGGCGGCCGGCTGAACGTCACGGCAGCCCGGCGCCCCACTCGCCGAGCTGCCGTGGACGCCCGGGCTCAGGCCCGGCCGTGTGCCTCCTGCGAGCGGCGTGACAGCGAGTCGATGACCACAGCCGCGAAGAGCACACTGCCGGTGATCACCAGTTGCACCGCGGTGGGTGTGTCGGTGAGCGCCATGCCGGACGCGATCGACTGGATGACCAGCATGCCCAGCACCGCCGACCAGGTCGTACCCCGTCCGCCGAACAGGCTGGTGCCGCCGATGACGGCCGCTGCGACGGCGTTGAGCAGCAGGACGCCCGAACCCGAGTTCTGGCTCACCGAGGTGATCCGCGAGGCCAGGAACAGACCGCCGCACGCGGCCATGGTGCCCGAGACGGCGAGCACGGCGGTCTGGACGCGGGTCACGCTGAGGCTGGCGCGCCGGGCCGCCTCGACCCCGCCGCCGAGCGCGTACACCTGCCGCCCGTAGCGCGTGCGCCGCAGCAGGATGTCGAGTCCGGCCACCACCACCAGGAAGATCAGCAGGGCGAGCGGCAGCCCCTGGAACTGGTTGAGCACGTACGCCGCGGCGAACGCGATCACCGCCAGCCCCGCCGTGCGCACTCCTATGTCCCTCAGCGAGCGGTGCGGCATGCCGACGGCCTTGCGGCGCCGCCGGTCCAGGTAGGAGGCGAGGAACACCGCGCCCGTGCCGAGCGCCGCCACCGCGTAGGCGACGCCGTCGTTGGTGAAGTAGTAGCTCGTCAGCCGGGCGACCAGCCCGTTCTCGTCGAGGTTGACGGTGCCGCTGGTCCCGAGGATCGACAGCATGATCCCGTTCCAGGTGAGCAGCCCCGCCAGCGTGACGACGAACGCCGGCACCCGGGTCCGGGCGAAGGAGTACCCCTGGACGGTGCCCGCCGCCGTGCCCGCGAGCACCGCGAGGATCAGCGCGAGCCACTCCGGCACCCCGTTGTTCACGTTCAGCACGGCGAACACCGCCGCCGCGAGACCGCTGATCGAGCCCACCGACAGATCCAGCTCACCGAGCAGCAGCACGAAGACGATGCCGACCGCGATCAGCCCCGTACCGACGATGTCCACGCTGAGGTTGGACAGGTTCCGGGGGGAGAGGAAGTTGTCGTTCAGGCTCTGGAAGACGATCCAGATCACCGCGAGGACGAGGAGGACGGGCAACGAGCCCGGTTCGCCGGCGCGCAGCCGGTGCCGGAAGACCGCCGACCAGGCCCGCACGGCGCGGACGGCGGCCGTGATCCGCGGCCGGCGGGCCGGCGCGGCGGGCGCGGCGGGTGCGGTGCGCGTGTGATCCGCCATGTCGTGCATGCCGTGGCTCACCTCGCCTCGTGGTGGGACGCCAACCGGCGGGGCGAGTTGTCCGTGGCGCCGGTGATGGAGGAGATGATCTGCTCCTGGGACGCGGTGTTCACGTCGAAGAAGCCGTTGTTGCGTCCGAGCCGCAGCACGGCGGCCCGGTCCGCGAGGGCCTTCACATCGCCCAGGTTGTGGCTGATGAGCAGCACGCCCAGGCCCCGGTCGCGCAGCCGGTCCACCAGGTCCAGCACCTCGGCGCTCTGCTCGAAGCCCAGCGCCGCGGTCGGCTCGTCCAGCAGCAGGATCCGCGGATCGCCGAGCAGGGAGCGCGCGATGGCGACGGTCTGCCGCTGCCCGCTGGACAGGGAGACCACGGGCCCGCGCAGGTCGGGGATGCCCCGGGTCAGCCGCCCCAGCAGCTGATGGCTGCGCCGTTCCATCTCCACCTCGTCGAGGAAGCCGAACCGGCGGATCTCCCGGCCCAGGAAGAGATTGCCGACGACGTCGAGGTTCCCGCACAGCGCCAGGTCCTGGAAGACGGTGGCGATGCCGAGGTCACGGGCGTCATGGGGGCGCCTGATCTGTACGGTGCGCCCCTCCCACTCGATGGTGCCCTTGTCCGCGGGAGCGACCCCGGAGATCACTTTGATCAGGGTGGACTTGCCGGCCCCGTTGTCGCCCAGCAGCGCCAGGACCTGGCCGGCGTGGATCTCCAGCTCGATGTCCTTGAGGACCTCCACGACGCCGAATCGCTTGCACACGCCGTGCAGTGCCAGCAAGGGGGTCGGCACGACGATCATCTCCTTCCCGGGGCCGGTGCGTGCCGGGCACCGGCCGGTCAGGTCAGCCCGGCCCGGTGGCAGGCGTTCCGGAGCTGGGCGGTGCAGATCTGCGCGATCGTGTAGGCACCCCGCTTCACCAGGGTGTCCTTGATGGTGGAGGCGGTCACGGACACCGGGGTGAGCATGACGGCCGGCACCGTCTGCCCGCTGTGCGTCTTCACCGCGTCCGTGGCCACCCGGGTGAGCCTGTCCCCGCGGGCCGCGGCCACGGCCATGGCACCGCAGGCGGCGGCCTCGGGCCCGAAGGGCTTGTACACCGTCATGTACTGGTCGCCGGCGACGATGCGCCGCACGGCCGCGAGTTCGGCGTCCTGCCCGGTCACCGGGGGCAGCGGGTCGACCTTGTTCGCCTTCAGCGCGGCGATGCTGCCGCCGGCGAGCCCGTCGTTGGCGGCGTAGACCCCGTCGATGGTGCCGGCGCCGAGGGCCGAGATCGCGGCGGACATGTTCATGTTCGCGGTCTCCGGCCGCCACTGCGCGGTGTCGTACGCCTTGGCGATGCGCACCTTCCCCGTGAGCACGGACAGCGCACCACGCTTGAACGCCCCCGAGTTGGGGTCGCTGGAGTCGCCGTTCATCATGACGATCTGCCGGCTGCGCCCCTGGTCGCGCATGGCCGTCAGCAGGGCCCTGCCCTGGAGCCGGCCGACCTCCTCGCCGTCGAAGGAGACGTACCCCGAGATCGGGCCCTGGGCGAGCCGGTCGTAGGCGATGACCGGGATGCCCGCGTCATGCGCCTTCTCCACCGAAGGGCCGAGCGAGCGGGCGTCCACGGCCACGAGGACGATCGCGTCGACCCCCTTCGTGATCAGCGAGTCCATCTGCTCCTGCTGGAGGGCCACGTCGTTGCGGGCGTTGGCGTGCTCGACCACACAGGCGCCGCACAGGGCCTTGATCCGCTTCTCCAGCAGGGGCCGGTCCCGCGTCTCCCACCGCGGCGTCGTGGCGTCCGGCAGCAGCACACCGATCCTCGGCGCCCCCGGGCTGTCGGCGGTGTGCTTGGCGTCCGTCCCGCAGGCCACGACGGACACGGTCGTCGAGACCGCCGCGACGGCCAGGACCACGTTCCGTGCGAGGGCCTTCATCCGACGGACCTCCCTCGTTCTCGCGCCGCCCGCCCCGCGGGCCTCCGCTCCGCCGGCTCATGCGGGCACGGCGCGCCCGGTGCGTGTCCGCCGCCTCGTGAGCCGGGCGGACAGCCGGGAGGGGAGAGCGCGGGACGGCCCGCGGGCGGCATGCGCCGCCGGGGGAGCGCAGCCGCTTCGGCAAGGTGAACCCGGCACCGGTGACGTGCCCGTCCACCTCGACGGCACCCGGCCTGCGGACCGAGCCACGCACGTCCTCGGGAGGGAAGCAGGAGCCGGCGGACGACCGCGACCCCGGTGCACCGACCCCGCCCGGACCGCGTGGCTGTGGCAAGACGACCACGTCGTCAGTGTGACACCGGCCCGGGTGATCCGCGAACGCGACGGCCCCCCGACCACGGGGCAGATCTGTCCTGTACGTCCCGGTATGCGATTCTGGTGTAAGGCCCTCATCTCGATCTGTCGGCACCTCGGCCTGGACGGGAGGTGGGTGCGGACGATGCCTCAGGACGGCAGTGCCCGGGCCGGAGTCGCGCAGCTGCGCGCGTCCGAGGCCGACGGCGCCGGTACCGGTACCCCTCCTCCGGTTCCGGAGCCCGCCGCGAGCGCCCGCGTGCTGGCGTTCACCGGCGCGGCCCTGGCGGCGGTCTACGCGCCCGGTGCCGCGAGCGGCGAGCTGCGCCTGGTGGACACGGCCGGCTCCGCCGTCGCCGACTACTCCCTGCCCGAGCGTCTGCTGCTGTCCGGCGACTCACCCGCCGCCCACGTCGTGCGCACCGGCCGGCCCCTGTGGCTGAACCACGCGGCACTCGCCGCCTTCTCCGAGGGCGCGCCCGCGCCCCCGCGGGCCGACACGTCGCTCGGCGCACTGCCCCTGCGCCGCGGCGGCGGGCCGCTGGGCTGCCTCGTCGTCGTGGGGGAGGGGGCGGACGGCTTCGACCCCGAGCAGCAGCGCTTCCTGGAGCGCTACGCCGACGCGGTCACCGGCCGGCTCCCCACCACCGCGGACGGCGGACATGCCTCCTCGCAGCTGCTGTGCCCCGCCCTGCGCAGCCTGCGCGCGGGCTCCTTCGTCCTGGTGCCGGACACCGGTGCGGTCGAGGCGGACCGCACCGTGCTGGAACTGGTCGGCATCGCCCCGGACGACTTCGACGGCAAGGCGGACACCCTGCTGGCGCACGCCCTGCCCGAGGACATGCACGCCCTGATGTCGGTCCTGGAACCGCACCCCCAGGTGCTCGGCGGCCGGAAGCTGGAGTTCCGCGTTCGCCGGCCCAGCGGCGGCACCCGCTGGCTGAGCCTGAGCTGCCGGGCCGTGGCCGGCAGCGGCGACCGGCCGGACCAGGTGCTCGGGGTGGTCATGGCGACCCCGGTGCTGCCCCGCAGCACCGACGACGTCTCCCGGATCCAGTGGCTGACCGTCGCCCTCGACGACGCCACCACGGTCGCCGACGTCGGGCAGGTCGTGGTCACCGCGCTGCGGGAGCCGCTGGGCGCCGACCGGGTCGCGCTCGCCGAACTGCGCGACGACCGGCTCCAGGTCGCCGTGCTCGACCCGCCGGACGCCGCCGCCTGGCCCCCGGCGTGGCACATCGACCGGCGTCCGGAGGGACCCGACGCACCGGTCGGCGCCCTGCCCGCGCTGCGCACGGCCCTCAGGGACGGGCGCATGGAGCTGTGGCCCGCCGGCACCCCCCTGGGCCCCGGCCTCGCGGGCGTCGGCCCCGGCGGTCTGGCCGTCCTGCCGCTGCCCGCGAAGGGCCGGACCGCCGGTCTCTGCCTGATCGGCTGGGACCAGCCGCACGAGTTCGTCGCCGAGGAGCGGTCCCTGCTGACCGCCACCGCCGCGCTCGTCGGGCAGGCCCTCACCCGCGCCCACGCCCACGACGCCGAGCAGGAACTCGCCACCATGCTGCAGCGCAGCCTGCTGCCCCGGCGCCTGCCCGACCTGTCCGGCGCGACCGCAGCCGCCCGCTACCTGCCCGCCCGGCGCGGCCTGCAGGTCGGCGGTGACTGGTACGACGTCATCGCCCTCTCCGAGGAGCGGATCGCCCTGGTCATCGGCGACGTGCAGGGACACAGCGCCGGGGCCGCCACGATCATGGGCCAGATGCGCACCGCGGTCCGCGCCTACGCGGTCGAGGGCCACCCGCCCGACGTGGTCGTCTCCCACGCCAACCGCCTCCTCGTCGGCATGGAGACCGACCTCTTCGCCACCTGCTGCTACGCGGAACTCGACCTCGAGGAGGGCACCGCCCTGTTCGTCCGGGCCGGGCACCTCGCACCGCTGGTCCGCCACCCCGACGGCACCAGCGAGGAGGTGCAGGTCGAGGGCGCCCTCCCGCTCGGCATCTCCGCCGAGGCCGATTTCCCGATGACCGCCGTCGCCCTGGCCCCCGGCAGCCTGCTCGCCCTGGTCACCGACGGCCTGGTGGAGGCCGCCGACCTGCCCGTCGACGAGGGCATGCGGCGCGTGTGCACCGCGCTCGGCGCCGCCGATCCCTGCGACCCGGGCCGGGTGGCCGACCACCTGCTGGGCGCCGCCGGCCGGCGCGAGGACGACGTGGCGCTGCTGCTGCTGCGCTACGACGGCATGAAGACCCGGCCGATCCGGGCCGGCTGGACGGTGTGGCGGCTGCCCGACGCCGTCATGCACGCCCGCCGCTTCACCGCCCGCACGCTGCGCCGGTGGCACGTGGAGGACGCGGCCGACGCCGTCCTGTTGGTGGTGTCCGAACTGGTCACCAACGCGCTGGTGTACACCCAGGGCCCGGTCCACGTCGACCTCACGCTGCGCGGGGACCGCGTCCGCATCAGCGTCAGCGACGCCTCGCCGCGCGCCCCCGCCAAACCGGTGATCGACGACTGGGAGGCGACCGGCGGCCGGGGACTGCTGCTGGTCGAGGCCATGTCGGAGGCCTTCGGCTCGGTGCCGGTCGCGAGCGGCAAGCAGGTGTGGAGCGAGATCGCCGTACCCCGTCGCGTGCCGGCCCCCGCGGGCGCGGGGTCCGGGACGGACCAGGGGGACCTGCCATGAGACCCCCCGCACGACGCGCGGTCCGCACCCGCCACCTCGTCGCCGCGCTCCTCGCCGGCCTCCTGACGCTGTCCGCGGTCGCCTGCGGGGGCAACGACCGGGCCGGCGCCGACAGCTTCACCGTCGGCCTGCTGCTGCCCAGCCGCGCCCTGCCCCGCTGGGAGCACTCCGACAAGCCGTGGATCGAGAAGCGGGTGAAGGAGCTGTGCCCCCGCTGCGCCGTGGAGTACGCCAACGCCGACAACGACCCGTCGCGCCAGCGGCAGCAGATGGTCTCCATGATGACCAAGGGGGTCAAGGTCATCATCCTGGACGCCGCCGACACCAGGGCGCTGCGCTCCACCATCCAGGACGCGCACCGGGCCGGCGTACCGGTCGTCGCCTACGACCGGCTCGCCGAGGGACCGATCTCGGGCTTCGTCTCCTTCGACGGCGGAAAGGTCGGCAGGCTCCAGGGCCAGGCGCTCTTGGCGTTCATGGGCGACCACGCGCACGGCGGCGAGGTCGTCATGATGAACGGCGACCCGTCCAGCCCCAACGCGGCCTGGTTCCGGCAGGGCGCCCTGTCCGTCCTGAAGGGCAAGGTGAGGATCGCCCGGTCCTACAACACCCCGGGCTGGAGCACCGACAACGCCCACGCCAACATGGCCGCCGCCATCGCGGCCCTGGGCCCGCAGCGCATCGACGGAGTCCTCGCGGTCAACGACGCCATCGCCGCGGGCGTCGTCTCCGCCCTCAAGAGCGCCGGCGTACGCACACTCCCGCCCGTCACCGGGCAGGACGCCGACCTGGAGGCCGTACGGCGCATCCTCGCGGGCCAGCAGTCGATGACCGTCTACAAGCCCTTCAAGGAGGAGGCCAACGCGGCCGCCGCCATGGCCGTGGTCCTCGGGCGCGGCCGGAACCCGGCCGAGATCGCCACCACCTCGGTCGACAGCCCCACCACCCGGCACGTCCCGGCCCGCCTGCTCACCCCGCGGGCGGTGACGGCCGGCACCATCCGCGAGACCCTCGTCAAGGACGGCGTGTACACCGCCGCCCAGATCTGCACCCCCGATCTCCAGCAGGCCTGCGCCAAGGCCGGACTCACCACGGGCGGATCCTGACCGTGCCGCGGCCACGCCCGCCGTCGCACCGCCACTACGCCCGCCGCCGGCGCCCGGGTGTCCCGGAGGCGGGCTTGTCCCTGCGGGAGAGGGCGGTCATCTGCTCGTCGTCGAGGATGTGGTCGCCGTACAGGTCCTGCAGCCAGTTGGTCTGGTAGATGGTGTCCAGGTACCGCTCGCCGAGGTCGGGGGCGATGGCCACCGCCGTGAGGTGACGGGTGTCGTGCCGGGCCAGCCACTCCGTCGCGCCGCTGACGACCGTCCCCGTGGAGCCGCCGAACAGGAAGCCGCGCCGGGCCATCCGGTGACAGGTGCGGATGGTGTCCGCCTCCTCCACCCGGATCACCTCGTCCACGAAGGACTCGTCGAGCAGCGGCGGCCGCATGCTCATGCCCAGCCCGGGAATCATGCGGCGGCCCGGTTCCCCGCCGAAGGCCACCGAGCCCACGCTGTCCACGGCGACGATGCGCACCGGCCGGTGCCACTGCCGGAAGTAGCGTGCGCAGCCCATCAGGGTCCCGGCGGTGCCCGCCCCGACGAACAGCACGTCCAGCCGCGGGAAGTGGGCCGCGATCTCCGGTGCCGTCGTGCGGTGGTGGGCCCGCCAGTTGCCCGCGTTGGTGTACTGGCTGAGCCAGACGTACCGGTCGTCGGAGGCGCACAGCTCGCGGACGTACGCGATCCGCGTGCCGAGGAACCCGTCGTTGGCGTCGAGGTCGGCCACGACGTGCACCTGGCTGCCGAGCGCCTCCATCAGCAGCCTGGTCGACAGGTTGCACCGGGAGTCGGTGACGCACAGGAACCGGTAGCCCTTGCTCGCGGCGATCATGCTGAGCGCCACGCCCAGGTTGCCGGAGGAGGACTCGACGAGGATGGAGTCCGGCGTCAGGACTCCGTCCCGTTCGGCGCTCTCCACCATTTCGTTCGCGGCCTTCAGCTTGATGGAGCCGGCGAAGTTGAAGCCCTCGCACTTCAGGTAGAGGGGCTGTCCGACGATCGACTCCAGGTCGACGAAGAGCCGGCCTTCGTTGAACTCATGGGGAGCGGAGATGACGGGCACGTGGGCCTCCTGGTGCCAGGGCCGAGGCGGCGGCCTCAGCCGTAGCGGCGCAGTTCGTGGAAGAAGTCGTCGATGAGGCGGAGATCGCCCGCCGCTGCTGCTTCGTCGTAGACGTACTTGCCGACGGCGAGATCGAGGACGCCGAGTCCGAACGGGGAGAAGATCACCGGACGGTCGGCCGGCGGCGCGGCCCTGCCGAGCATCACGTCGTTGAGGGTGCCGTTGAGGAAGTCCCGGTTCCCGGTGCGCTGTTCGACCAGGTGCGGGGAGGTGTCGGCCTTCAGGCAGTGCTCGACGTCGTCGACGAAGTTCGCCGACGCCAGCAGCACCTCGGGGGCGAGGTCGCGCAGGGAGACGTGCAGGACCAGCGGGTTGTGGCCGAACCAGTCCGGCTCCGTGACATGCGGCTCGCCGGCCACGGTGGCGAAGACGACCAGGTCGCTGGAGCGGACGAGGTCCTCGGCGCGGTCGTGCACGACGACCCGCGCGGTGGTTCCCGACTGCCGCAGATAGCCGCAGAAGCCGCCGGTGCTGTCGGCCGACAGGTCGTGCACGCCGATCGTGTCGAACGACCAGCCGGTGCCGGCCAGGAAGGTGTGGATGTAGCGGGCGATCAGCCCCGTGCCGAAGAACCCGACGCGGCTCGGGCGGGTCCGGCTGCGGCTGAGCCAGTCGGCGGCCAGCGCGGCCGACGCCGCGGTCCTGGTCGCGCTGATGACCGAACTCTCCAGGCAGGCGAACGGGTAGCCGGTGGCGGGGTCGTTGAGGATGAGGACCGCCGAGGCCCTCGGCAGCCCGGAGCGCACGTTGTCCGGGAAGCTGGAGATCCACTTCACCCCGTCCACGTGCACCGATCCGCCGACGGAGGCCGGCAGCGCGATGATCCGCGAGTTGGGACGGTCGGGGAAGCGCAGGAAGTACGAGGGCGGATTGACCGACTCTCCGGCGCCGTGCAGCCGGTACGTGGCCTCGATCAGCTCCGTGATCTGCTTCTCGCGCCCGCTGAGCACCTGCTGCACCTGCGCCCCGGGGATCACCGCGAACGTCGGCACGCCGGCGGGCCGGGCGGGAGGGGACACCGAAGGGGTCATCGCGCGCTCGCCTCCGGGGTCGGGACGGAGTCGGCGAGGCGCCGGGGCTCGGCCATGCCGACCACAATGTGCCGCTCTCCGGTGAAGGGCTCCCTGCTGTGCGCGGTGCGGATGTTGTCCACGAGCATCAGGTCGCCGGCCTGCCAGGGCTCGCGCCGGGTGTGCTCCTCGTAGGTGTTGTTGAGCAGCTGGACCACCTCCTCGCCGATCGGACTGCCGTCCCCGTAACGGGTGTTGAACGGCAGCCCGTCCTCGCCGTAGACGTCCACCAGGTACGAGCGCACCTCCGGGTCGAGCGTCCACTCGTTGAGGAAGGCGATCTGGTTGAACCAGCAGCGCCGGCCGGTGAGCGGATGCCGTACCACGGCGCTGCGGCGCTGCTCGGTGCGCAGGGAGCCGTCCGCCAGCCAGGTGAAGTCGATGGCGTGGTCCCTGCAGTAGCGCTCGATCGCCGCGCGGTCGTCGGTCCCGAAGGACTCCGAGAGCGACGCCCCGATCTCGTCGTTGTACGTCCGGGTCAGCAGCCAGCCCTCCCGCTCGAACCGCTCCGCCAGCGCGGCGGGCAGCGCCTGGAGCACCTGTTCGGCGTCGGCCACGGCGGTGGCCCCGCCCTCCTGGGGCGCGGTCAAACACGCGAACAGCATCAGACCCGGCACCTCGAGGGTGTAGCTCAGCTCGTGGTGCATGCACATCGGCTGGTTCGCCGGCCAGGGCGTGGAGGCGTACAGATGCGGGCCGAGCGCCTCGCGGGGGGCGAACGCCTCCCGCTCCGGCATGAGGTCGCCGGCGAGCTGCGCGAAGACGGCACCGGTTCGGTCCGCCTCCCGCAGGTCCAGGCCGCGGACCAGCAGCGCCCCGTGCTCGGCGACCTGCGCCCGCAGCGACTCGCGGTGTGCGGCCGCCCAGCTCGCCGCGTCCCCGGGGGACTCGACGCGCAGGACCGCGGGCCGGTCCGGCCGCAGCTCCACATCGAGCGCTGCTGCCACGGGTGAGGACGACATCTCGGTCTCCCTTCGGGTTCTTCGTTCGTGGGATTCGGTGCTTCGGTGAGGCTCGGGACTCAGGAGGACGCCACCGGCGCCACGGCATCCAGCACGGCCCGCGCGGCCTCGGCGGGGCGGGTGCGGGTGAAGTAGTGGCCGCCGTCGGCGAGTTCGTGCAGATCGACCTGCTCGGCCAGCAGCAGCCAGTCCCGGTGGCGGGCGGTGTGGCCGGCCGTGTGCGGGTCGTCGGCGGCGACGACCACCGTGACCGGCGCCGACAGCTTCGTCTTCGGCGGGTCCTGGAGGGCCCGGTGGAAGTAGCGGTGGGCGCAGACGCAGTCGTGCCGGTAGGCGGCACCGATGTGCTCGGCGTGCCGCGCGTTCAGCTCGGCGAGTTCGGTGTAGCCGCTGTCCGCCGTCAGTCGCGCGGCGATCTCGGCGTCGCTGCGGGCGGTCAGCTCCTCGACGGCGGCGTGCCGCTCGTCGGCGGTGCCGAGCAGCTGGGCGCCGAGGAACACCCGCGCCACCTCCACGCCCTGCTCCTGCAGTCTCCGCGCCGTCTCCAGGGCCGGCGCGGTGCCCGAGGAGTGGCCCCACAGCAGGACGCGGGTCAGGCCGCGCGCGGTGATCTCGGCCGCGACCCGCTCCGCCACCTCCTCGATCGACGCGAACGGCTCCTGCTGGGCGGCCAGGTCGTGACCGGGCAGGTCGACCGCGAGGACCGCCGTGCCGCTGTCCGCCAACGCGCTCGCCATCGGCTGGTAGTTGACCGCGTTGCCGCCCGCGTACGGGAAGCACACCAGCGCGCACTGCGCCGCACCGCCCGCCTCCGACAGCGGCTGGAGCAGCTCCTGACGCCGGCCCGCCGCGCCGTCGAGCAGCGCGGCCAGGTCGGCGAGGACCGGGTGCCGGGTGATGTCCTTGAGGGACACCGCGCGGTCCAGGGCCAGGGTGAGCTTGACCGCCGACAGCGACGTACCGCCCAGAGCGAAGAAGCTGTCGCCGCGGCCGATCCGCTGCTCCGGAACACCCAGCAGTCCCGCCCAGGCAGCCGCCAGCCTCCGCTCGGTCGGCGTGAGCGTGCCCCGTTCGCCGGACACCGGTGCCTCCGCCCGCCCGGCCAGTGCGGTGAGCGCCTTCCGGTCGATCTTGCCGTTGGCGGTCAGCGGCAGCGCGGACTGCCAGTGGAAGGCCGTGGGGACCATGTAGCCGGGCAGCACCGCGCCCAACTCCTCGCGCAGGAGCTGCTCTTCTTGCTGCCGGCCCGAGTAGAACGCGACCAGGTGCTTGCTCCCACCGGCCCGCTCCGCCACGACCACCGCACCGTCGCGCACTCCCGCCACCCGCAGCAGGGCGTTCTCGATCTCGCCGATCTCGATGCGGAACCCGCGGATCTTGACCTGGTTGTCCCGGCGGCCCAGGAACTCCAGCTTCCCGCCGGGGTGCCAGCGGCCCCAGTCACCGCCGAGATAGAGCCGCTCACCCGGCCGGTACGGGTCCTCGAGGTACGCCTCGCGGGTCCGCTCGGGATCGTTGACGTACCCCCGGCCCACGCAGACACCGGAGAAGGCGATCAGTCCCGGCGCCCCCAGCGGCACCAGCGCCAGATCCTCGTCCACCACGTAGACCCGCACGTTGTTGACCGCGCGCCCGAGCAGCACGCGCTCCGGCACCGCGTCCATGACCTCGTGATTGGTGTCGTCGGAGGTCTCCGTCAGCCCGTAGGCGTTGACCAGCGAGACACCGGGCCGGATCGCGAACCAGCGCTGGACCAGCTCCCGTTTCAGCGCCTCACCGGTGACCGACACGCACCGCAGGTCCGGAAGGTCCCGCGGGTGCTGCTCCAGGTAGGAGACCACGACCTCCAGATAGGACGGCACGAGCTGCGCCACCGACGCCCGGCCGCGGACCAGCGTGTCCACGAACCGCTGCACGTCCGTGATCTCGTCCTGCCCGACCAGCAGCGTCCGCCCGCCCACCAGCAGCGCCGACACCAGTTGCCACAGCGAGATGTCGAAGCACTGCGGGGCGGTCTGCGCCACCACGCACCCCTCGCCGATCCCCAGGTCGTCGATCTTGGCGTGGAGGTGGTTCAGCATCCCCGCGTGCTCGCACATCGCGCCCTTGGGTTCGCCGGTGGAGCCGGACGTGAAGTAGATGTACGCGAGCTGACCGGGGTCCACCGTCACCCCGGGGTCGGTGTCGGAGTGCGGCTCCTCGTACGCCGCCTCGATCAGCACCTTCTCGGTGCCCGGCAGTGCGGACAGGGCCTCGTCGAGGGTCCCGGTGCTGCCGGACTCGGTCAGCACCAGCCGGCACCCGGCCCGGGACAGCACCGCGGAGATCCGGCCCGCCGGGAAGCCCGGCTCGACGGGCAGGTACGCGCCTCCCGCCTTGAACACCGCCAGCGTCGCCGCCAGCCAGTCCAGGGTGCGCTCCGTGACCACCGCGACCACGTCCTCGCGGCCCAGCCCCCGGGCCAGCAGCGCCCGCGCCAGCCGGTTCGCCCGCGCGTTGAGCTCGCCGTACGTCCACGCGCGGGTGCCGTGCACGGCCGCCACCCGGTCGGGATGCCGGCGTACCCGCTGCTCGAACAGCTCGTGCGCCCGGGCGTCCGGCAGCGCCCGGTGGGGTCCCGCCAGGCCCTCCAGCTGCTCGCGCACCTCCTCGTCCGACAGCAGACTCTGCCGGGTGTGCTCGGCGTCCGCGTCGGCGGTCATCAGCCGGAGCGCCGTCAGGTGATAGCCGGCGATCCGGTCCGCGCAGGCGGCGTCCAGCACCTCCGTGCGGTACCGCAGCCGCAGCCCCAGCCGCCCGTCCCGCTCGGACCAGCGCACCTGCAGCACACCGTCGTCCTCGCCCCCGGCGTCCCCGGCTCCCACGGGAGCGAACACCACCTCGTACGACGGCTCCGCCACGCCCAGTTCCCGGCGCAGGTCCGCCACGGGGAACTCCCGGTGGGCCAGCACCTCCGCCTCGGCGCGCCCCGCGGCCGCCACCAGTTCGCGCCAGGATCCGGCGGGCACCGCCAGCCGGCACGGCAGGGACTCGCCCCGCGGCCCGGCCACGTACCCGGTCACGACCTCCTGCTCGGCGGACAGCGCGGCCAGCACCTTGGCATGCGCCGCCAGCAGCAGCGCACCGACCGGTACGTCCCACCGCAGCGCCAGCTCCCGCGCCCCGGCGCTCACGTCGTCCGGCACCGGCACCTCGTGCCCGGCCACGCCCTCGGCCGGCTCCCGGGCCCACCGCGGCACCGCGGTGGGCCCGCCGGAGGTCAGTACCCGGCTCCAGAACTCCCGGTCCGCTTCCACACGCGCTCCCATCGAATGGCCTTCCTCAACCGACGCTGATGGCAGGGGTGTTCGCCGCCCGGCCGCTGATGCCGGGCCGGTCGGCGGCGTCCGGCATGTCCACCGCCGGATTGCCGCCCCAGCGTGCGTGCGGCGGGACCTCCTCGCCCTTCATCAGGAACGAGTCCGGTGCCAGGACCGCGCCGTCGCCCATCGTCACGCCGTAGTGCACATGGGCGCCGACGCCCAGCGTGCAGCCGGCACCGACCGTGGTGCCGTCGGACTTGAAGGTGCCGTCCTCCTGCGAATGGCACTGGATCTTGCTGCCCACGTTGAGGGTGCAGTCGTCGCCGATGGAGGCCAGCGACCGCTCCGTCAGATAGCAGCCGTCGTCGAAGACCCGGCTGCCGATGCGCACGCCCAGCAGCCGCCACACGAGCGCCTTGTAGGGAGTCCCGTTGAAGACGTTGAGGTAGTGGTCCGGCACCTTCCACAGGCGCTCGTGCCACCAGAAGTAGGGGTCGTAGATGGAGCACAGCCGGGGCCGCAGCGCACGGAACGAGGTGATGCACCGCTCCAGCAGGACGAAGTAGGCGGTGCTGAACGCGAGGGTGAGGGCCACGTATCCGGCGATCACCGCCTGTCCGAGCAGGCCGTACAGGTCCACGGACGCCAGCCCGAACACCGTCAGGGCGAACGTGTGCAGCCAGCGCACGAGCAGCATGAGGGCCATCGAGCGCAGGTTGTAACGGTTCTTCGCGGCGAGGGAGCGGCGCAGCGCCTCCCCGGTCCGCAGGTCGTCGAACCGGGCGTCGCGCTCCACCGACCGCGGGATCTCGAAGCACGGCGAGCCGAGCAGCCCCACGCCCTCGCGCACCTCCCCGTCCAGCGGCACCATCACCTTCGTCGCGAGCAGGCAGTTCTCGCCCGTGCGGCCGCCCGCCGGATAGGCGATGTTGTTGCCCAGGAAGTTGCGCGGCCCGATCGAGGCCCGGGACAGCCGGAACGACGTACTGGAGAAGTCCGCGTTGATGATGGAGAGGCCGTCGGCCACCATCGTGCCGCTGCCGACGGACACCAGCAGAGGGCTCTCGTGCTGCACCTCGGTGCCGAAGTTGGACCCGGTCTGCTCGACGCGGGACAGGTCGTACCCGATGCCGCGCAGGTAGTGCACGATGTAGGAGCTGTCGCCGAAGAGCCACGCGAAGAACCTGACGTTCGTCAGCCGTGCACTCGCCCGGTGGACCGCGTAGTGGAACCCGTAGAGCGGATAGACCCGGTCCGGTCTGACCAGCAGGCCCAGCAGCCGCGGAACGGTGCACAGCACAAGCAGGCCCCCGAGCACGAACCCGAGGAACAGGACGAGGGACAGGGCGAGGCCGTCGGAGAAGAGTTCCGGCACGGTCAGCGCGGTGGTCTCCGGGTCGAGCCGCTTGCCGATCGCCGGTACCGCGGTGAACAGCATGTAGATCCCGCCCACGGCCAGCGGCAGGTAGACGAGGAACAGCTGGATCAGCGTCATCAGGGCGAACCAGGCGCGGCGCACGGTGCCGCACCGGGCCTGCGGGACCCGCACGTGGTCGATGCCGGTGGGCTGCGCCGGGGACCCGTGCCGTCGCTCACCGTCCGGGACGCTCTGCCCGCGGTGCAGGGCCGAGGCGTGACCGAGCTGCGCCCCGTCACCCATCGAGGTGTCGATGTCCAGGACCGTCTTCTCACCGATGTAGACGTCCCGGCCGAGCGTGACCCGGCCCGTCTGGATGTGCCCGGCGTGCGCCCGGTAGCACAGGAAGAAGGAGTCCTTGCGGACGACGGTTCCCGAACCGATCGTCAGCAGGTCGGTGCAGACCGGCACGGAGCGGGAGAGGATCGTGACGTTCCGGCCGATCCGGGCGCCGAGCGCCCGCAGATACAGGACGTAGAGGGGATTGCCCACAAAAAAGATCATCGGATTCGCGTGCAGCAGCGCCTTGACGATCCAGAACCGCAGATACGTCAGGCCCCAGACGGGGAATTCCCGCGGTTTCCAGCGGCCGATGAGCAGCCATTTGGCGACGACCGGGAACGCGCACAGGACCAGGAACCCGACACCGCCGAACAGCAGCGAGCGCAGATAGATGTCCGCCAGCCCCCGACTGGTCGCGATCCACTCGTATCCGCGGGACGTGACGAACCCCGCGACCAGCGAATAGGCCAGGAAGGCCAGCAACTGCGCCGTTCCGCACAGCACATGGTGGCGCCCGTTCGTCCGTGGCACCGCGGGTGGTTCCGCGGCCTCGGCCGACGGCGTGGCGGTGGGTCGCGGAGCCGTCTCGACGAGAGCCGCCGCCAGGCTGCGGACCGTGGGGTACCGGTAGATGTCCTTCATGGACGGTGACGGCAGGTCGTCCCGCTTCCTGAGGCGCGCGCAGAACCGGGCCATCACCAGGGAGTTGGCGCCGAGGTCGGAGAAGAAGTGGCTGTCGGCCGGCACGCTCTCGGTGCCCACGACCTCCGCCAGTACCTCCGCGAGTTCCCGCTCGGTCTCCGCACGCGCCGGGCCGGTGCCGTTCCGCCCGGCGGCGGCGCCTTCGTCCGGCCCGCTTATGTCGACCTCGCCATGGACCTCGGAGGACTGCTCCACCACTGAGACCTCCCGGAGGGCTCCTGAAATCGCCGATGGCCGTCGGCGGTTCATCGGGCAGGCGGCTGCCGAGCCGTGGAAAAGCTCGGGGCGCACGCACATTTCTGATCACGAACCGCCGGCTTCAGTTTCGGCCCGCGCCCGCCGGCCTGCCACTTCGAATCGATCACCGCCCAAGCCGTAAACGCCCTGCGGGCCTGTGATTTTCCGGTTTTCCGCGGGATCGGCACCCGCCACGTATCACCCGTTCGGAGGTGGACCGGGGTTCACAACCGGACGACGACCAGAGCGATGTCGTCCCGCGCGCCCTGGCCGACGCCCATGCGCGCGAGGAGCGTGTCGGCCAGCTGCTCCGGGTCGGGCCCGAGACACTCGGTCAGCGTGCTGGTCAGCCGGTGCAGTCCGGCGTCGATGTCCTCGTCCCGGCGTTCGATCAGGCCGTCGGTGTAGAGCACCAGCACGTCGCCGCAGTGGTACGACAGGCCCGACTGAGGGCGCGGCAGATGGGCGGGCCGGGCGCCCAGCGGGGGGTCGGTGGCCTGGTCCAGCAGCCGGCAGGTGCCGTCGGGACGCATCAGGACCGGCGGCGGATGGCCCGCGCTGGAGTACACGATCACCTGCGCCCGCGTGTCGACCATGGCCGACACGGCGGTGGCCGCCAGGGCGCCCTCGACCGAGCGGGCGTACAGGCCCAGCACCTCCAGCGCCTGGGCGGGACCCGCGACGGCCCTGCTGGCCGCCGAGAGCCCGCTGCGCAGCATGCCCATGACGGTGGCCGCCTTCAGCCCGTGACCGACCACGTCGCCGACGGCCACGGTGAACCGCCCCTCGGGCAGGTCGACCATGTCGTACCAGTCACCGCACACGTTCAGCGAGCCGATGGCCGGCAGGTAGCGCACCGCCACATCGCTGTGCCGCTCCAGGTCGGGGGCGTGCAGCATGGCCTCCTGGAGCGTGATCGCCACCTGCCGCTCGCGGGCGTGGGCTCGCCGCAGCTCCTCGTTCAGGCGCTCCAGTTCCTTCGCCCGGGCGTACAGCTCGGCCTCCATGCCCTTCAGCCGCCGGGTACGCGGCTCGGTGGTGTCCGGTTGCCGGCTCTCCCGCTCGCCGAGGAACGAGGTCACGTCCTCCACCCGGTGGATGATCCACGCGACCTGTCCGTCGCAGGTGAGCACCGGCGTGTTCACCGGGGACCACCAGCGCTTCTCGAACGTGCCCGGCCGGCCGGCGACGGGAATGTCGTACCGCTGCACGGCCATGGTGTCCGGTTGCCGCCTGCTCAGCACCCGCTGCAGCGAGGCGGACAGATTGCGCACCCCGTCGGCCCCCGGGTCGGCCGGGTTGTCGGGGAAGGCGTCGAAGAGGAACTGTCCGAGCAGCTCCCCGCGGGTGCGGTCGGTGGCCCGGCAGTACGCCTCGTTGACGCCGACGATCGTCAGAGTGGGGCTGAGCACCAGATACGGGCTGGGGGTGGCGGCGAACAGCGCCGCGTAGTCGACCTGCTCCCCGGCCGGCTGCCCCCCGGCGGCGGTGACACCCACGAGTCCAATGTACGAGGCCCCCACCGCGCCCGCTCTCCCCGAAACGGCCTCCAGTACCCCGGCCGGACGGCAGTTCCTAGGCGCCCGCCGACTTCGCGGCGTCCGGCAGCCGCAGCGGCAGCGGCTGTTCCGCCCAGATCGTCTTGCCGTGCGCCGTGTAGCGCGTCCCCCAGCGCTGGGCGAGCTGCGCCACCAGGAACAGCCCGCGGCCGCCCTCGTCCGAGAAGCGGGCGCGGCGCAGGCGCGGCGAGGTGTTGCTGGCGTCGGACACCTCGCACACCAGGATCCGGTCGTAGATCAGCCGCAGTCCGATGGGCCCGTGGGCGTGCTTCATCGCGTTGGTGACCAGCTCGCTGACGATCAGCTCGGTCGTGAACGCCATGTCGTCCAGGCCCCACCGGGCGAGTTGCGCCACCGCCTCGCGGCGGGCCTCGGACACCGCCGAGGGCGTCGTCGGGATGTCCCAGGAGGCCACCCGGTCGCCGCCCAGACTGCGTGCGCGCACCACGAGAATGGCCACGTCGTCGGGCGGCCGGTCGGGCAGCAGCGTCCGGACCATCGTGTTGCAGATCTCCTCCAGCGGCCGGTCCGGATGTGCCAGCGCGAAGCACAACCGCTCCAGCCCGGCGTCCACGTCGTGGTCGGACGCCTCGATCAGACCGTCGGTGAACAGGGCGATGACACTGCCCTCCTCCACCTCGAACTCGGCCGACTCGAACGGCAGCCCACCGAGCCCGAGCGGCGGCCCGGCCGGGACGTCCAGGATCTCGACGGGCTCGCTCATGTGCGCGATCGCCGGACCGGGGTGCCCGGCCCGCGCCACCCGCAGCTTGCGCACGATCGGGTCGTACACGGCGTAGATGCAGGTGGCGCCGACGACGAGCGGGCCGTCCTCGGCCGCCTCGGCCTCCTCCGACAGCCGCAGGACCAGGTCGTCGACGTGCGTCAGCAGTTCCTCGGGCGGCAGGTCGATGTCCGCGAGCGTCTGCACGGCCGCGCGCAGCCGCCCCATGCTCGCCGCGGCGTGGATGCCGTGGCCCACCACGTCGCCCACCACCAGCGCCACGCGCCCACCGGACAGCGGGATCACATCGAACCAGTCCCCGCCGACCCCGGCCTCCGCGTCGGCCGGCAGATACCGGTAGGCGACCTCGACCGCGCTGAGCTCCGGCAGCACCGGGGGCAGCAGGCTGGTCTGCAGTGCGAGGGCCGCGCTGTGCTCGCGGGCGAAACGCCGGGCGTTGTCGACGCACACGGCCGCCCGGGCGGCCAGCTCCTCGACCAGGAGCTGATCGTCGTCGTCGAACGGCTCGGGGTTGTCCCAGCGCAGCAGGGTGACCACGCCGGCCGTCACGCCCCGCGCGCGCAGGGGCACCACCATGTGGGAGTGGACCCCCAGGTGGAGGATCTTCTCCAGCCGGAGCGGATCGTCGGCGAGCCAGGGCGTCGCGACCGTCAGGACCGGGTCCCGGATGGTCAGGCCCGTCCTCAGGCAGCGGGTCTGCGGGGACCGGTCCGGGTACCGGGTCGGCGAACCGGTCGTCACGACCACCTCGGGATGGTCGCGGCGGATCGACAGGTGGGCCGCCCGGTACAGGCCGCCGCGGCCGCTCCGGGGGCGCTCGGCGTGATCGGCCGGCAGGCCCGTGACGTCCAGCAGGTCCACCGCCGCGAAGTCGGCGATCCGGGGCACCAGGACCTCCACCAGTTCCTGGACGGTACGCCCCAGGTCCAGCGTGGTGCCGATCCGCTCACTGGCCTCGTTCACCAGCAGCAGCCGCCGGCGGGCCGGATCGTGGTCGGTGAAGTCCACGGCGGTCTGGCACACACCGAGGGTGGCGCCGCTGCGGGCGCGCAGCAGGAACGACGAGCGCAGCCGCAGATGCTCCGCCCCCGGCTGCCCGGCCGTCTCCGGCCGGGGCGCCACGTGCTCCACCGCCGACAGCGCCTTCCCCGTCGTCAGCGCCCGCCCGGCCTGCCGCTCGACGGCCCGGAGCGGCTCCGGGTCCCGGACCGCGCGGGCCCCGCCCTCCGGGCTCGCGCCCTCCATGTCGGCCAGCACGTCATTGAGCCACTCGTAGTGCAGCCCGGTGTCGAGCACGGCGACGCCGATCGGCGACTGGGTCAGCAGACCGCGCAGCGCCGCCTGGCCCAGCTCCCACCGCTTCAGGGCCTCCGCACCGCACAGCGCGACCAGCCAGCGGCAGCCCCCCTCCCGTGCCGGTACGGCACGCACCCGCATGCCCAGTTCGACGTCGTGGCCGCCGTGGTCGCGCACCGAGAGCCGGCCCTCCCAGCTGTCGGCCACCAGCCGTCCCTCGATCAGGGCCGACAGGCCGTCCGGGCTGGGCAGCACGGCCGACACCGGCTGCCCGAGCACGTCCGCCGCCGCATGGCCGAGCAGCTTCTCGGCCTGCGGGCTCCAGCACTCGATCGACCCCGAGGCGTCCACCATCACCAGCGCGGCCGTCGCTAGGTCGAACGGATCACTCACGCTGTCGCTGTGCGGCAGGCCCGATACGCCCATCACCTGGTCCCCTCTACCGGCAGACCCTGTCACCAGGCTCTCACACACCCGCACGGACGACGGCTCGAGGCCGTACGGCACCTCGGCCGGCCGTCGCAGGAGCGGCCCGCCGGAACGTCGGGCAGGACACATGCCAGGCCGGGCCGCAAACGGGGTACCCGCCGCGCCATGCGATCTTTGAGCTCACCGGTGCTTCTGCTGTTGTTCCTGGTCAGCGCGGCCGTGATCTGGTACGCGGGCATCAAGCTGTCCGACACCACGGACGTCCTCGCCCAACGCCTCCACCTGGGCAGCGCCCTGGGCGGCCTGATCCTCCTCGCGATCGCGACCAACCTGCCGGAGATCGCGATCACCGTCTCGGCCGCCCTGGCCGGGCAACTGGACGTCGCCGTCGGCAACATCCTCGGCGGCATCGCCGTCCAGACGGTCGTCCTGGCCGTCCTGGACGCCGCCGGGGTGCGCCCGCGCGCGCCGCTGACCCGCCTGGCCGCGAGCCTGCAACTGGTGCTGGAGGGCGCGCTGGTGGTGGCCGTCCTGGCCGTGGTGGTGATGGGCAGCCAGCTCTCGCCCGGGCTGCACGTGGCTCGCCTGGCCCCCGCCTCCCTGGCGATCGTGGTGCTCTGGGTGATCGGACTGCTGCTGCTGAACCGGGCGGGCCGTGGTCTGCCCTGGCGCGAGGGCGGCGACGCCCCGGACAGCCAGCCCGAGCCCCGCGGCCACTCCCGGGGGAAGAAGGAGAAGGCCGCCACCGACCAGGGCGTCGGCACCGGCCGGGCCGCGCTGATCTTCGCCGCGGCCGCCCTCGCGACGCTGATCGCGGGTGTCGTCATCGAACGCAGCGGTGAGGAGTTCTTCGGCCGGCAGGGCCTGAGCGGTGTGCTGTTCGGCGCCACCGTCCTGGCGGCGGCGACCTCCCTGCCGGAGATCAGCACCGGCCTGACCTCCACCCGGCTCGGCGACTACCAGCTCGCCGTCAGCGACATCTTCGGCGGCAACGCCTTCCTGCCGGTGCTGTTCTTCCTGGCGACGGTCATCTCCGGCAAGCCGGTCCTGCCCGCCGCGCACGCCTCCGACATCTACCTCACCGCCCTCGGCATCATCCTCACCGTCGTCTACATGACGGGACTCGTCTTCCGCCCCCGCCGCCAGTACGCGCGCATGGGCATCGACAGCGTCACCGCCGTGGCCCTCTACGTCGTCGGCATCGCGGGACTGGCCACGATGGCCACCTGAACGCAGCGCGCGGGAGCGGATTGCTCCGTTGGGGTGGCTGTGTCATCCGATCGGCCGTGTGTCGCTCGTTCCGGAGGCGGGCCCCGCCCGACGTGCCGCAACGATGGCCGGTGACTGACGTCGGCGTACGGCGACCATCGGAGAGAAGCGACTGGTGAGTATCCTCAACGAACCCCCGGGTGCCGAGACGGCTGAGGACTCGTACGAGAACGAGCTGCCCCTCAGGCGCAAGCAGCCTGGCAATGTCGTGGTGCGGTGGATGACCACCACCGACCACAAGACGATCGGCACGCTGTATCTGACGACGTCCTTCGCCTTCTTCCTGATCGGCGGCGTGATGGCGCTGCTGATGCGCGCCGAGCTGGCCCGTCCGGGCCTGCAGATCATGTCGAAGGAGCAGTACAACCAGGCGTTCACGATGCATGGCACGATCATGCTGCTGATGTTCGCCACCCCGCTGTTCGCCGGTTTCACCAACTGGATCATGCCGCTGCAGATCGGCGCGCCGGACGTGGCGTTCCCGCGGCTGAACATGTTCGCCTACTGGCTCTACCTGTTCGGCTCGCTCATCGCGGTGAGCGGGTTCCTCACCCCGGACGGCGCGGCCGACTTCGGCTGGTTCGCCTACACCCCGCTGTCCGGCCCGGAGTTCAGCATCGGACTGGGCCCCCACCTGTGGATCATGGGTCTGGCGTTCTCCGGCTTCGGCACCATCCTCGGCGCCGTCAACTTCATCACCACGATCATCTGCATGCGCGCCCCGGGCATGACCATGTTCCGTATGCCGATCTTCGTGTGGAACGTGCTGCTGACCGCCGTCCTGGTCCTGCTGGCCTTCCCGGTCCTGGCGGCCGCGCTGTTCGCCCTGGAGGCGGACCGCAAGTTCGGCGCCCAGATCTACAACCCGTCCAACGGCGGAGCCCTGCTGTGGCAGCACCTCTTCTGGTTCTTCGGCCATCCCGAGGTGTACATCATCGCCCTGCCGTTCTTCGGCATCATCACCGAGGTCATCCCGGTGTTCTCCCGCAAGCCGATCTTCGGCTACATGGGCCTGGTCGCGGCCACCATCGCGATCGCCGGCCTGTCCGCCACCGTGTGGGCGCACCACATGTTCGTCACCGGCGGTGTGCTGCTGCCGTTCTTCTCCTTCATGACGTTCCTCATCGCCGTACCCACCGGCGTGAAGTTCTTCAACTGGATCGGCACCATGTGGAAGGGCTCGCTGTCGTTCGAGACTCCGATGCTCTGGGCGCTGGGCTTTCTCGTCACGTTCCTCTTCGGAGGGCTGACCGGCATCATCCTGGCGTCGCCCCCGATGGACTTCCACGTCTCCGACTCGTACTTCGTGGTGGCCCACTTCCACTACGTCGTCTTCGGCACCGTCGTGTTCGCGATGTTCGCGGGCTTCCACTTCTGGTGGCCGAAGATGACCGGCAAGATGCTGGACGAGCGCCTGGGCAAGATCACCTTCTGGACGCTGTTCGTCGGCTTCCACGGCACCTTCCTGGTCCAGCACTGGCTGGGCGCCGAGGGCATGCCGCGCCGCTACGCCGACTATCTGGCGGCCGACGGCTTCACCGCCCTGAACACCATCTCGACGATCGCCTCGTTCCTGCTCGGCCTGTCGATGCTGCCGTTCTTCTACAACGTCTGGAAGACGGCCAAGTACGGCAAGCCGGTCGGCGTCGACGACCCCTGGGGCTTCGGCCGTTCCCTGGAGTGGGCGACCTCCTGCCCGCCGCCCCGCCACAACTTCGTGACCCTGCCCCGCATCCGTTCCGAGTCCCCGGCGTTCGACCTGCACCACCCCGAGGTCGCCGAAGCCGAGTACGAGGCCTACCAGAGCCGGCGCGACGTCATCGGGCCGACGGGACGCGAAGGCGACCGGCCGTGACGACGCCGAACCGTCCCGGTGCCGGAGCGGGCACCGGACCGGGTGCCCCCCTGGACCGGCAGGGGGGCGGTGCGCTCGCCAACGAGGTCGAGGGCTTCCTGCTCCTGCAGGCCGAGCGGGAGCAGGCGCAGCGCGAGGCAGCCACCCTCTGCTCCCGCCTCCCCTGGCTCACGACGGCCCAGGCCGAGGACCTCACCCGCCACTACCTGGAGCAGCGCCTCGGCCTCACCCGCCAGGCGCTCCAGGTCACGGCCGACCGTGCCAAGCGCCTGCGCGGCGAGTACGAGGCCCGCTACGCCGAACTGCGCCGCGCGCTGCTGAAACGCCACGCCGTCCTCGCGTGCACGCTGCTCGCCTTCTCGACGGCGACCACCGCCCTGTCCTGGCTACTGGCCCGCTGACGCGGTTGCCGTGCTACGCCGTGGCCGCCTTGGCCGGCACGCACCACCGGGCGAGGCCGGCGGCGGTCAGACAGGCGAGGGCGCCGATCGCCATGCTGGTGCGCAGCCCGGTGCCGTAGGTGTGCGCCGTGGCGAGGAGGCTGCCGCCCACTGCCACGCCACAGGCGCTCCCGATCTGCCGCGTGGTGTTGAACAGGGCCGAGGCGGTGCCCGAGTACGCCTGCGGCGCGGCACCCATCATGGTGGCGGTCGAGCCGGTCAGGGCGAAGGAGGTACCGAAGCCCGCGGCCATCATCGGCGCCACCAGCGACGCATAGGCCGGATCGGACCCGGCCACGGCCCAGCCCGCCAGCCCCAGGGCGGCCAGCAGCATCCCGGACATCACCAGCGGCCGGTCCCCGGTGCGCCGGCTCAGCCGACCGGACAGCACGGAAGCGAACGTGGTCATCGCCACCGCCGGGAACAGGGCCAGCCCGGTGCGGAGCGCGCTGTAGCCGCGCTGGTGCTGGAACTCCAGGCTGGCGGTGAACACCATGCCGTAGAAGGCGAAGTTGAACAGCATGCCGATGACGGCGCCGCCGCTCATCGCCCGCGCGCGCAGCAGCCGAAGCGGCAGGGCGGGAGCCGGGGCCAGCCGCTCCCGCAGCACGAACGCGGAGGCGGCCACCACGGCCAGGCCCAGTCCGGCGAGCACGGCGGTGTCCGACCACCCGCGCCGCCCGGCCTCGTTGAGCGCGGCCGTCAGCAGCGCGACCGCCGCCACGACCGCGACCTGCGCCGGCCAGTCCACGGCCCGGTCACCGCGCCGCGGCGAGAGCCCCACGTACCGCAGAGTCAGGGTCAGACATGCCACACCCACGGGCAGATTGACGAGGAACACCCACCGCCACCCGACCGTCGACACCAGGAGCCCGCCGAGCAGCGGCCCGGCCGAGGCGGCGATGCCGGCCATCGAACCCCACAGCCCGAAGGCCCGCGAGCGCGCGGCCGGGGCCGGATAGGACTGCTGGAGCAGCGCGAGCGAGCCCGGCACGATCAGCGCCGCACCGAGCCCCTCCACCAGCCGGGCCACCACCAGAAACGGGGCACTGGGCGCGAGCGCGCACGCGGCCGAGGCCAGCGTGAACACCGCCACGCCCCAGCAGAACACCCGCCGGTTGCCCAGCCGGTCGCCCAACGCACCGGCGGTGAGCAGGAACCCGGCGAAGACGAGGGTGTACCCGTCGGTGATCCACTGGATCCGGGTCAGCGAGGCCGCCAGCTCCCGGCCGATCACCGGCACCGCCACATTGATGACGGTCACGTCCAGGATCACCATGAAGTACCCGGCACACACGGCGAACAGCGGCGCACGGCGCGACCCGCCGGGCACGGCCAAGGCCGCCGACTCGCCGCAGGGCACGTCCCCTGCTCCCCGGGGCGACCGGCGCCCTCAGCCCGTTTCGCGGTTCAGGATGCGGCGGGCCGCCTCGGCCTCCGCCGCCGGCGGGGACAGCTCGTCGAGCGTGTCGAGTTCGTCGTCCGCCTCCAGCTCACGCTCCCACGCCGCCGCGAGCTGCTCCTGCTCCTCGCGCGGTCTGGCGCCGACGGCGTCCCGGTGTTCTGGGTCCAGGGCCGCCAGGAATCGTGCGACCGGGTCCGTCGGCATGCCGTGCTCCTTGTCGCTGGAAGGGTCCCGCTCGCGCCCAGCATGGCGAACCCGGTCCCCACCACCCGCCCGACACGGCCTGAAGCCACCCTGATGGCCGTGCCCCCGGATGCTGCGGCATTCTGCTGTCGGCCGAGAAGCTCGCGACAACGACGGCACGACCGACAGGATCGTCCCATGCAGCCGGTCTTCGTCCTCGTACACAGCCCGTCCGTCGGCCCCGCGACCTGGCACCCCGTGGCAGCACACCTGACAGCAGCGGGACACCAGGTACGGGTGCCGTCCCTCCTGCACGTCACCACCGGCACACCGCCCTTCTGGCCGCGCATCGTCGATGCCGTCGGCGAGGACCTCCGGCACATCCCGCCGGACCCCCCCCTCACGCTCGTCGCGCACAGCAACGCGGGCGTGTTCCTGCCGCTCATCCGCGCGGGCCTCGACCACCCGGTGACCGGCGCGGTCTTCGTCGACGCCGCACTGCCGGCCCGGGTCGGACCGACCCCGCTCGCCACACCCGAGTTGCTGGACTTCCTCCGCCCGAAGGCGGTGGACGGCGTGCTGCCCCGCTGGACCGACTGGTGGGACGAGGCGGACGTCGCCCCCATGTTCACCGACCCGGTCATGCGCCGGACCATCACCGAGGAGCAGCCCACCCTGCCGCTGTCCTACTACGAGCAGCACGTCCCCGTCCCCGACACCTGGCCCGACCACCCCTGCGCCTACCTCCTCTTCGGCCCCCCGTACGAAACCCACGCCACCGAGGCACACGCCCGCGGCTGGCCCGTCTCCCACCTTCCCGGCGCCCACCTCCACCAGACGATCGCCCCCGCGGCCACAGCCCACCACCTCGTCAAACTCACCACACACGCCTGACCACCGCGGGATGTTCGGATGCGACGGGCCCATGTGCCGTGGGGGGATGCGCAGTTGGCTGACCGGACGGATCACCTGTGGACACCGCTCCCGGTGCGCCCCGCGAGAAACGGAGGGTCGGCATGAAGCCCGCTCAGTACGGTGACCCGATGCGCCTCTACGCCCCGACCGGCTCCAGGCTGCCCTCGGCCCCTTCGATGCGCCGGCCATGACTTCGCCCCGCCCCGCAGGCTTGATGCCCGTGCGTGGTCCGTTGTCGCGGCTGTGCCGGGGGAGGGGCTGCGCTACGAGGGCCGGGGCCCGGCTGGAGGGCGAAGCCGTCGGGGTTGTCCACGCCGAACACCGGGGGCATGTCCCGGTGGCCCCCGAATACGCGTTGGAACCAGTTGCGCTCCACCTCAGCCAGGTGCTGGACAAGACCGAGCAGCGTCAACGACGACGGTGACGCGGCAGCAAGCCGTATCTGAGCGTCACTCAGGCCCTCGCACTTGAGCGCGAGGGTGGCCCGGTGAAAGTCCAGCCACGCTTCCAGCATCACGCGCTCCCCGGCATGAGGGGGCGGGACAGGTCGTCCATCCGGTGTCGTCTTCATGAAGACACCCTGGCAGACCCCAAAGCAAAGGCGAGGAGATTGCCACTCCTCGCCACTATCAAGATATAGCCGATGGGGGGCCTTGCGGCAAGACCCGGGTCGTGCCGCAGAATCTCCAGCCGAGGCCGGAACCTGACGAAATACGGGGTTCGCGAAGTACATCCGGGTTCGTCGGCCTGTCGAGCTCGTGGCACACGCCCGAGAGACCACCTTGTCGAATGGGGGACCTGTTGATCGACGTGATCGTCGCCGGCGGCGGACCGACCGGCCTGATGCTGGCCTGCGAGTTGGGGCTGCACGGCGTACACGTGCTGGTGCTGGAGAAGGAACCGGAGCCGACCAAGGTCGTCCGCGCGCTCGGCCTCCACGTGCGCAGCATCGAGGTGATGGACCAGCGCGGCCTCCTGGACCGCTTCCTCGCACACGGCAAGCAGTACCCGCTGGCCGGCTTCTTCGCCGCCATCCCCAAGCCGTCACCCGGCCGCCTGGACACCACGCACCCCTATGTCCTCGGCATCCCGCAGCCCACCACCGAACGCCTGCTGGCCGAGCGCGCCACCGAGCTGGGCGCCGAGATCCGGCGCGGCTGCGCGGTGGTCGGACTGACCCAGGACGAGGACGGGGTGACCGTCGACCTGTCCGACGGCACGCACCTGCGCTCGCGCTACCTCGTCGGCTGCGACGGCGGCCGCAGCACGGTGCGCAAGCTGGTCGGCGTCGCCTTCCCCGGCGAACCCACCAGGGTGGACACCCTGCTGGGCGAGATGGAGGTGGGCGTGCCCCCGGAGACGGTGGCCGCCGCGGTGGCCGAAGTCCGCGAGACGCAGAAGCGGTTCGGCCTCGGGCCCATGGGGAACGGCGCGTACCGCGTCGTCGTACCCGCCGACGGAGTGGCCGAGGACCGCACCACCCCGCCGACCCTCGAGGAGGTGCGGCAGCAGCTCCGGGCGTTCGCCGGCACCGACTTCGGCGTCCACTCACCGCGCTGGCTCTCCCGCTTCGGCGACGCCACCCGGCAGGCCGAGCGCTACCGTGTCGGCCGGGTGCTGCTCGCCGGCGACGCGGCCCACATCCACCCGCCGATGGGCGGCCAGGGCCTCAACCTGGGCATCCAGGACGCCTTCAACCTCGGCTGGAAGCTCGCCGCCGAAGTGGCCGGCCGGGCACCGGAGGGACTCCTCGACAGCTACCACGCCGAACGGCACCCGGTGGCCGCCGACGTACTGGACAACACCCGCGCCCAGATGGAGCTGGTGTCCACCGAGCCCGGTCCCCAGGCGGTGCGCCGACTGCTGGAAGAACTGATGGAATTCGAGGAAGTGAACCGGCACCTGATCGAGAAGATCACCGCGATCTCGGTCCGCTACGACTTCGGCGGGGGCCACGAACTGCTCGGCCGGCGGCTGCGGGACGTGAGCCTCAAGCGTGGCCGCCTCTACGACCTGCTGCACAGCGGCCGCGGAGTCCTGCTCGACCAGACGGGCCGGCTCTCGGCGGCGGGCTGGGCCGACCGCGTCGACCATGTCGTCGACGTCAGCGAGGAACTCGACGTCCCCGCGCTCCTTCTGCGCCCGGACGGCCATGTCGCCTGGGCCGGCGAAGACCAGCAGGACCTGCTCAGCCACCTGCCCCAGTGGTTCGGCGCAGCCGCCGCGCCCGACTGAGCCGGTCCCGCCACGAGCGTTCCGCTGTGAGTCGACCGAGCAGGCGGCGGACCCGCTCAGTGGCCCAGGAGCAGCCCTGACCCGGTGATGTCCACGTGGACGCCGTCCTTCTGCACCGTCACGCGTCGCAGTCGCAGGGCGCCCGCAGGCGGTTTCGGCAGCCGGACGGAGAAGGCGAAGCGGTCGGCGATCTGCGGCCGGGTGAGCCTGGTCAGGGCGGTGAGGAGGGACGGATCGAGGCCCAGCCGGTGGAGAAGGCGAGGGTGGCCGAGCGCCGCGTCCGCGAGGTTCATGCCCGTCAGACCGCGCAGGAAACGCGGCGCCCCGGTGAGCCGGTGCAGCTCGTCCTCGTCACGGAGAGCGGCACGCATCGCGTCGTCGGAAACGCCCAGACGGCGGACGATCTCCGGCACGGCCAGCAGGGCCCTGGCCTTCTCCGACTCCCGAGCGAGCCGGCGCGCCGAGGCGCGGGTCAGATGGAGCCCCTCGGCGGGTCCGGTGCCGGGCCGGTACGTCGCGAGGTCACCGATGTCCAGCCGTAGGCCGGCCACGGAGGTGGCGATGCCTCGCTCCCCTTGGCGCCGGACCCGGGCGTCGGCTCGTACGCGCAGGTCGTGCCCCGCGAGGCGCAAGGCTCCCTCGGCCCGGACGTGCCCGGGTCCGCCGGCGGTGAACTGCACTTGAGAAGCTCCGAGTTCACGGTTCATGTCGGCGAAGGACAGCAGCACCCGACCGTGCAGCCGCTGGACGAGGGCGCCGCTCACGTCGGTGGGTCCGGCACCGTCGACGCGTATCCCGTGCGCGGTGGCCGTGACTTGGGTGAGGGTGACCCGGCGGGCCGGGATGTCCGGCACGGTCACCCGCACCGATTCCAGCCGCCGCGCGGCCACTTGCGTGAGAAAGGGGAAACCACCGATCCGCACCTCGGGGGCGGCCGCCAGGTGCAGGTGCTCCTTGAGCCGTTCGGAGGCCTTGTCCTCGGCGTAGAGCAGCGCCCAGCGGTCGGCGAGCGTGACGAGGCAGGCCAGGGTGAGCACCCGGACGAGGGCCCGGGCCACCGTGGGCAGTCCGGTGGCCCGGTTGCGGCGTCGCCTGCCGCGCCGGTGCTGGGACGGAGCCCAGTCCTCCTCGGCGTCAGCGCCTCGGTGCTGCGGCGCGGCAGCTTCGTACGGATTACGGCCGGACGGAACCCTTTCGGTGCAGGTCCCGTCCGACTGGGCAGCATGATGCGTCTGTGTGTGGGGGGTACGCATCGGTAGATTTGATCATATAGTCCCACCTCTCGTGCAAGTCCCGCCCGAGACCCGGGCACCATGGCGTGGCTTCACCCGTCCCGGCGCCGGGCACGGCTCGGACAGGGGCGCGTCAGCTCTGCCGGATGTCGCAACCGGCCAAGTCCCCGGGCGCGAAGACAGCCGCGACGATGCGCAGTTGAGGCGGCAGCGCCGACCACAGGTCGTCGAGGAGATCCTTGCCGGACTCTGCCGTGACGCGGACCTCGTGGAACGGGGCGCCCGTGGCGATCCTCTGCCCGTCCGAGCGGTAGGTCGTCATGAGCACCCCCTCACCGGGAGCCAGACCGCCGACGCGCAGGCTGAGCCGGTTCGTGGTGGCGCGAGTCCCCGCACTGCGCCGCGCGGCACCGAACCATGCCTCGCCGCCTTCGTGGTCGTCCGCGATCACGGTCAGCCGGGGAGTGAAGATCGGCGGATCCGGTTCGTGGTCCAGCCCGTCCAGGGCCGCGAGCGGCGCCGCACCTGCGGTCAGCCGGTCGGCCACGGTGGTGACCTGCTCCCCGTTGCCGAACACCAGCCGGTCGCCGCACTGACGGGCGGCGACGTAGTGCCGCAGATGGTCGTGCTCGCGCGCGTCGGAGGGAGCGACGACCAACTCGCCCTCCCGGCCGAGCCGCAGAGTGCGGGCCTGCGAGGCCGCGCTGCGCCCGGTGAGGAAGTACGCCCCGAGGCGGGTGCCGTCGCCGGTCGTGCACCACAGCACGCCGCGGCCGGGGTAGGAGTTGTCCGTCAGTGCGTCCGTCAGCAAGTCCACCGTGTCAGCGCCCCTCATGGATCGTGGCCGTGTGCCGCGCAGTCATGCGGAACATCCAAGCGGATCGTGCAGGATCGGGTGAAGTCCCACCTGGCCTGAGCCGCCCAGACCCACGGCTCCACCAGATCCCCGGCTGAGCGCTCCGGTCAGTGCACCTCACCGGCGTCACCCTGCGCATCGCCCGCGACAACGTCCGCGCCCACATCCCGACGCCCTGCGCCCCGCCGCCTCGGGCAACGTCGCCCCCGAGAAGGTGGTCTGGCACGTCATCGACGGGGAGGAGCTGCCGACCGCACTGCCGGAGAGGCACCTGCAGCCGGTGTTCGCCTGCTTGGACGCCTGACCGACCGGGCGGCTGCCTCACAGCCGAGCGAGGAGTCGGCGCTCTCCCGCCTCGCCGCTCAGAACACGGTCCGCACCTGCCCCACTTCCCGTCCTCCGCCCAGGACCGGGACGCGGCCGATGCGGTCCAGGACCGGCGCCCTCACGCCGGCCAGGTCGAGCGCGCGGCCGAGGACCGGCCCCAGGGCCCGTACGCCGCCGTCGTCGATCTTCAGGGCGAAGGCGCGGCCGTCGGGCAGGGCCAGGGCCTGGACGGCCTCCGCACCCACCTTCGACAGGGCGCCCGGTATCTCCCGCATGAGCCAGGTGTCGTGGCGTCGGGTCCCGGCGACGTACTGGGGGTGGGCGCGCATCGCGTCGGCGACCCGCCGCTCGGGGGTGCCGGGGGCGGCGAGGACGAAGGAGCGGAAGGCGCGGGCGAGGCCGGTGAGGCTGATCGCCATCAGCGGCGCTCCGCAGCCGTCGGTGCCGAGGGCGGTCACCGGCTCGTCCGCCGCTTCCTCCACCACCGTGCGGATGAGCCGCTGAAGGGGGTGTTCCGGGTCGAGGTACGACTCCAGCGGCCAGTTCCGCAGCGCTGCGGCCGCCAGCATCGCCGTGTGCTTGCCGGAGCAGTTCATGGCCACGCGGTCGCGCTGCCCGCCCGCCGTCAGGTAGGCCTCCTGCTCCTCCTGGTCCAGGGGGAGCGCGGGCGGGCACTGCAGGTCGTTCGCGCTCAGTCCGTGCTCGTCGAGCATCGTGCGCACCAGATCCCGGTGGAAGGCCTCGCCGGAGTGGCTCGCTGCCGCCAGGGCCAGCCGTTCGCCGGCGAGGTCGAGGCCGGCCCGCAGTACGCCGGCCGCCTGCATCGGCTTGTTGGAGGAGCGCGGGAAGACGGGGGAGGTCACGTCACCGAGCGCCAGTTCCACCGAGCCGTCCGCGGCGAGCAGCACCAGGCTGCCCCGGTGCCGGCCCTCGGTGAACCCGGATCGGACGACTTCGGCGAGGACCGGGTTGGCGGCGGTGGTGGCTGGGGCGTGGTGCGGCATCGGCGGTCACCTTCCGGATGGGATCGGGCCAACCTGCCCGGCCGGCCGCCCGGGATCGCCGGGGCCGCCCGGCCCGGTGAGCAGGTCGTCCACCTGGGCTTCCGCGTCACGGTACCGGCAGCCGATCCGGGAGCCGCCGCCCTTCCCCCGGCCAACCGGCGTCCCCGCGGTACACCATCCGGTGGCTTATGGCCGCCACAGCGTTATTCAGGTGACCGATTTCCTGATTATTCCATTATCTACTCCAGGTGCTGACCAGCCGTCAGGAAGACCTGGACCAAGTCGAGGAGAGTGGAGCGAATGACGACATCGCCGCGTTGGCGATACGTTCTGACCCCGGCCGCCCTGGCCGCCGCGCTCGCCGCAGCCCCCCTGGCAACAGCGGGAACCGCCTACGCCCAGGCCCACACCACCCCGCCCCCACCGCACCCGATGAAGGCCGCGTACCCGAAGAAGCCTTCGCACCCGGCCAAGCCTTCTTACCCGGAGAAGCCGTCGTATCCGGAAAAGCCGTCGTATCCGGAAAAGCCTGCGTACCCGGAGAAGCCCTCGTACCCGGAGAAGCCGTCGTACCCCGAGAAGCCGTCGTATCCGGAGAAGCCTGCGTACCCGGAGAAGCCCTCGTACCCGGAGAAGCCGTCGTATCCGGAGAAGCCCTCGTACCCCGAGAAGCCGTCGTACCCGGAGAAGCCTGCGTACCCGAAGAGGCCCTCGTATCCGGAGAAGCCGTCGTATCCGGAGAAGCCGTCGTATCCGGAGAAGCCGTCGTATCCGGAGAAGCCGTCGTATCCGGAGAAGCCGTCGTATCCGGAGAAGCCGTCGTATCCGGAGAAGCCGTCGTATCCGGAG
>NZ_JBVIDR010000008.1:227741-361445 GCF_055572275.1 Streptomyces sp. NPDC030798
CGGAGAAGCCGTCGTACCCGGAGAAGCCTGCGTACCCGAAGAGGCCCTCGTACCCGGAGAAGCCGTCGTATCCGGAGAAGCCGTCGTATCCGGAGAAGCCCTCGTACCCCGAGAAGCCGTCGTACCCGGAGAAGCCTTCGTACCCGGAGAAGCCCTCGTACCCCGAGAAGCCGTCGTACCCCGAGAAGCCTTCGTATCCGGAGAAGCCCTCCTACCCGGAAAAACCTCAGTACCCGACGAAGCCGCAGCACAAGCACGAAAAGTCCGAGCACAAGGACGGGCACGGCTCGGAGGAGTGGTGAGCAGCTGAGCCACGGGTAAGGAGCGAGTTTCGACGCGCGCGCGGAGCGTTCTCCTGGCGGCGGCGGGACCGGACCCGGTCGGCCGGACCATGGTCGTGGCGTTCGACGGCACGGCCATCCGGCGACGAGCGGGTCCGGTCGCACCCGCCACGACGATCAATGGCCGTTTCAGCCGGCGAAACGGTGATACCCGGCACCTGTCCCGTCAAGGACTAGTCCGGGAGGACCCATGGCCACAGGTGAGACCGGATTCAGCGACGTCGTCTTCGACCTGATTTCCGTGCAGTACCACTCCCTGAAAGCAGGACACGACTACGGCCAGTACGTGCGCGACGCGGAGAACGCGGACCAGAAGGAGATCGCGGATTTCTTCCGCAGCGTCATGGAGCAGGACTCCGAACGCGCGGCCCGCTGTCACCAGTTCCTGCGCCACCTGTCCGGCACCGAGGCCGCGGGCCCGGCCGTCGACTGACGACGGCCGAGGCCGCGCGCTGCAGCCGTACGGCAGTACCACGCGTGCAGCGGACGGGGCCGCCCGTCCGCATCACGCGATCGACGGGTCTGACTCCTCCTGGACGGTCCAGGTGACACCGTCCGGGAGGGCCTCGCTCGCCTCTCCCAGGCCGCGCAGCGAGAAGACGACCACGGAGGCCGCGGCCAGGGCGCACAGGAGCCAGTCGAGCGCCCAGTGGAGCCCGTCCGGGCCGACGTAGAGGACGGGCGTGGCGATCAGCGCGGCGAGCAGCGCCCCGCCGAGTATGCGCATGTGCACGGGCCCGGAGAACTTGGCGGTGCGGGCGAGCCGCCGCACAGGCCGGTCGGACACGGCAGGACGGCCGGTGCCGGTGAGGTACGGCCGCGCTTCGTCCGGATCCGTGAGCCCCATGACCATCTCACCGGTGTCGGCGACGAACGCCGCCGGCAACTCCTCGTCGATCAGCTTCCACCGCTCCGGCCAGCACAGCCAGCCCTCCTGGCCCCCGAGGCGGACGGCCGCGCTGCCCGCCTCCCTGGGAGAGGCCGCGAACTTGATCTCCCGGCCCCCGGCCCGCAGAACGAGCCAGTGGAACTGCGTGACGCTCAGCTCGCCCGGCTTGTCACCGCGCTTGCTGTACCGCATCCGGACGGGCTCCCCGACCCGCACCCGCACGCCGTGCAGCTCGCCCCGCCCGGCATCCTCCGCAAGCACCCGCAACTTGCCGCGGACGCCGGCGTCACTCACCCGGCGCCGCGCGAAAAGCAGTGTCTTCACCGTCAGGACGAAGGCGACGACGATCAGCACCCCGGAGAGCACTCCGCCCGAGCCGGCGGCCAGCCGGGTGAGCACGAGCGGCGTCAGAAGCAGCAGGACGGCACCGGTCGTACGGCCCACGTCACGTGCGGGGAGCGGAAGGCGGCGGGGGAGCGGAGGCACCGAGGACCCCTGCGTCGCGGCGGAGGGCGCCGGACCCAGCGGCGGCGCCGCCCGGCAGGCGAGCGCCCAGGCGCCGGCGGTGACAGCGGCCGCAGCGAGGGCCGCGAGTATGTCCCAGCGCGGGGCCGGGGCGTCGTAGCGCAGGAAGACCAGGGACAGTGCGACGGCGGCGCAGGCCAGGGCAGCGCCGCCGAAAGCGCGCGTGAACAGCGTGGAGCGTCGCATGGGCGTCCTTCACCGGGAGGTTGGAGCCGGGGTGGGGGACACCGTCTCGAGGCCTGATGGGGTACGAGCCGACGCCTGCCCCACGAGATGCGGCGAACTCGCGGCGAGCGAACAGCCGTACAGGCACACCATTTTCTTACATGATCCGCAGCGAAGTAAAGACGCGTCGACGCCGCCGCCCTGAAGGGCCGTCGGCCCGGGCCGTCACTGTCGCCGCTCGCCGGTGCCGATCTCGCGCAGGATCTCGAACGCCCGCAGCAGAGGTGCCGGGCCCGTCTCGGTGAGGCCGGACGCACGGCGGGCCCGGCGCGTGCGCAGCACGGCGCGCACCGCGGACAGGGCCGCACCGGCGGTCACGGCCGCCCTGAGGTCGGCGTCGGGCGTGTCCGCCGGCAGCCTGCCCCGCACCAGGGCGGTGAGCCGCTCCTCGAACTCGGCGAACTCCTGCACGAGACGGGTCGTGACGACGTTCTCGATGTCCTCGAGCGGATGGCCGAGGGCGGTCAGAGTGGAGGCCGCGAACGGCTCGGCAGCGGCCAGCAGCGCGTTGCACACCGCCTCCAGGGGCTCCTCGTCCGCCGGACGCCCGGCCAGGGCGTTCTCGACGTAGGCGAAGATCTGCACCCCGTCCGGCAGCAGCAGCGCTTCCTTGCTGTCGAAGTACCGGAAGAACGTGCGCACCGAGACGTTCGCGTACGCGGCGATGTCCGCGACCGTGGTGGCCTCGAAACCGCGCTCCTTGAACAGACGCGCGGCTCCCTCCAGCAGCAGGCGCCGAGTCTCCTCCTTCTTCCGTTCGCGCAGTCCGGCGGGGGCGTTCTCACTCGGCATGGCCCGAGCCTCCGCCATGCGTGTCGCGACTGTCAATTGACACGCGTGCCACCACCGAGCCGCCTTCCTGTAAATCTGTCATGCATGCCAATTGTCATCCATGCCACTTCTTCTCTAGAGTGCGTGTCACTCGTGACACTTCCTCTTGGAGACGACGGTGCCCAGCCCCTCGCACAACCCCTCAGTGCCGGCCCCCGCGCGCGCGGACGCCCCACCCCCCACCGACCCTGCGGCAGGGGCTGAGGCCCAGGCGCCCGGCGGACTGGGCCGGCTCGGCCGCATCGGCGGCTTCAGCGCGAGGCACCCCGCCGCCGTCATCGCCGCATGGCTGCTGATCCTCCTGGCGGCCCTGGTCGGCAGGCACGTCGCCGCGCCCACCTTCAGCGACCAGGTCAGCCTGCCCGGCACCGCCTCCCACACCGGCGCCGACCTGCTCGCCACCTCCATGCCCGCGGCCGGCCGGCCGAGTGGCAAGGTCGTCTTCCACACCGACTCCGGCGCCCTCGCGGACCACCGGTCGGCGCTCGACGACACCCTGGCCGACCTGCGCGGCCTGCCGCACGTGACCGCTGCCTCCACGCTCGTCACCAGCGACGACGGACGCACCGCCTACACCACCGTCTCCTTCGACGAGCAGCTGAAGAACCTGGGTCACGACTACACCGCGCGCCTCGACACAGCGACGAAGCCGGCCCGCGCGGCCGGAGTCGGCGTCGCCTACGGCGGCGACCTCGACCAGGTGGTCAGGGAACCCGCCGACGACAAACTGAGCGAGGGCGTGGGCGTCGTCACCGCCCTGGTCATCCTGCTGCTCTCCTTCGGCAGCGTCCTCGCCGCTCTGCTGCCGCTGACCACCGCCCTGATCAGCGTCGGTGTCGGACTGGGCGTCGTGGGCATCGTCGCGACCACCGTCTCCTTCGCGACCTCCGCCACCACCCTCGCCGGCATGATCGGCCTGGGCGTGGGCATCGACTACGCCCTGTTCCTCACCACGCGCTTCCGCCAGGACCTCCTCGACGGACGGGATCCGGTCGACGCCGCGGCCCGTACGGCACACACCAGCGGACGCGCGGTCCTCATCGCCGCCCTCACCGTCGCCGTCGCCATGCTCAGCCTCTACGGGTGCGGGCTGACCTTCATCGGCAAGATCGGGCTGGCGGCCACGCTCGCCGTCGTCGTCACGGCCGCTGCCGCCCTCACCCTGGTGCCGGCGGCCCTGGGCCTGGTGGGCAGGCGCATCGACCGGCTCCGGCTGCGCCGCCCCGTCGCGGAGAGCACCGGAGCGCACGACGGCTGGCACCGCTACGCCGGACTGGTCTCCCGCCGCCCCTGGACGTTCCTGCTCATCGGCCTGACCGTCCTCGGCGTGTGTTCCGTGCCGCTGCTGTCGATGCGCCTGGGCCACGTCGACGCCGGCGCGGACCGCCCCGGCAGCAGCACGCGTACGGCGTACGACTGGATCGCGCACGTCCACGGACAGGGCTTCGGAGCCGGCGCGAACGGCCCGATCCTCGCGGTGGTCGACGTGAGCGGAGCGGACACGCCCGCCGGCCAGGTCTCCGACGACGTGACCGCGGCACTGAAGAACACCCACGGCGTGGCGTCGTTCACCCCGCTCCGGCCGAGCCCCGACGGAAAGATCCTCGTCACCACGGTCACCCCCACCACAGGCCCCCAGGACGCGGCCACCGGCACCCTCCTCGACACCCTCACCGGCCGGACACTGCCGAAGGCCCTCGACGGCACGGGCGCCGAGGCGTATCTCACCGGCAGCGTGGCGGGTCAGGCCGATTTCCGCGACACGCTCGGCCGGCGTCTGCCGATCGTCATCGGCATCGTCCTGCTGCTCGCCTTCCTCCTGCTCATGACGGTCTTCCGCAGCGTGGTGATCCCGCTCAAGGCCGTGGTCCTCAACCTGTTCACCACGGCCGCGTCCTACGGCGTGCTCGTCGCGGTGTTCCAGTGGGGCTGGGGCGACTCACTGCTGGGGCTGTCCGAACCGGTGCCCATCGAGTCGTACGTCCCGATGATGATGTTCGCGATCGTCTTCGGCCTCTCCATGGACTACGAGATCTTCCTGCTGTCCCGGATCGCCGAGGCCTGGCAGCGCACGGGCGACAACCGGCTGTCCGTGGGGGAGGGGCTGTCCGCGACCGCACGGGTCATCTCCGCCGCTGCCTTCATCATGACCGCCGTGTTCCTGTCCTTCACCGCCTCGCCGACCGTCGTCGTGAAGATGCTGGCCCTGGGACTGGCGATCAGCGTGATCGTCGACGCCACGGTGGTCCGCCTGGTCCTGGTGCCGTCCGCCATGTTCCTGATGGGCAGGGCCAACTGGTGGATACCCCGCCGCCTCGACCGCTTCCTGCCGCGCGTGCACGCCTGACACCGCCGTACCTCCTGTCCGCAGCGCCACACGACCGAACCGGAGCAGTGCCCGTGAGACCCCCCGCGACATCGCCCGTGACACGGCTTGTGCCATGGAACCGCCGCAGGCCCGGCATCCTGGCCGCGGCTGCAGCGTCACTGGCCGCGCTGACCTGTGCGACCGACCTCCTGGTCGAGCACACGACCGAGCAGCGGATCATCGCCCAGGCGACGCGCCGTCTGAAGCCCCACGGGCAGGTGCACGTCGCTCTCACCACGCCGCTCGCCGGCCTGCGCACCCTCGGTGGCCAGGTCGGCGACGTCGAGGTGAGCGCCAAAGGCGTGCGCCGCCGGCACACCGTGATGGACGTGACCGTCCACCTCGAGGACGTCACGACCGCAGGCGACAGCGCGGGCGGCACCGCGACCGCCACCGTCGGATACGACCGGCTGACCCGGCGCCTGGGCGCCCTCGGCAACGGCCTGACGGCCCGCGCCCAGGACGGCGACCTGCTCCTGGACGGAACCGTCGGCCGCCTGGGTCTGCCGGTCACCGTCCGTTGCCACCCGTCCGTGACGGCCCACGCATTCACCCTCACCCCCACCACGGTGAGCGTCCTGGGCCGCAGCGTGGCGGTCGACGACCTCTCCACCCTGCCGGCCGCCTCCGCCCTCCGGGACGGACTGCGGCCCCACACCGTGCCCGTCACCGGCCTGCCCCACGGCGTCACCCTGGCCTCGGCGCGGGCCACCGCCGAGGGTTTGGCCCTGACCTTCACGATCGCCGCGGGCCCGACACCGGGTACGGCCGACGCACCGGCCACGACGGCCACGGGGCCGCACCGGCCCTCCTGGATGGCTGCTTCGAGGGAGCCATAAGCTGGACAGCTGGATGAACGTGCAGCAGGCACGTCAACGACGGCGCCGGACAGCGGTTCGAGCACGAGGGAGCGACCGATGACAGTGGGAACCGAGCGAGCCGTACTCGCGGGCGGTTGTTTCTGGGGCATGCAGGACCTGATCCGCAAGCAGCCGGGCGTGGTGTCCACCCGCGTGGGATACAGCGGCGGTGACACGCCGAACGCCACGTACCGCAACCACGGCGACCACGCCGAGGCGATCGAGATCCTCTTCGACCCCACGGCCACGAGCTACCGCGACATCCTGGAGTTCTTCTTCCAGATCCACGATCCGACCACGAGGGACCGCCAGGGCAACGACATCGGCCGGAGCTACCGGTCCGCCATCTACTACACCGACGAGGACCAGCACCGCACCGCCGTCGACACGATCGCCGACGTCGAGGCGAGCGGTCTGTGGCCCGGAAAGGTGGTCACGGAGGTCGAGCCGGTGGGCGACTTCTGGGAGGCCGAGCCGGAACACCAGGACTACCTGGAGCGCTACCCCAACGGCTACACCTGCCACTTCCCCCGCCCGAACTGGAAGCTGCCCCGCCGTACGTCGTCGCCCACGAACTGAGCGTCCCCGCTACGGCTGTCCGCACCTGCGGACAGCCGTAGCGGGCTTGTGGGGCGTCGGGTTGAGGGTGCACGCCTTCGCGGGCGGGGAAGGCAACGCCCGCTCGGCGGTGGAGGATCTCCGGCGGGGTCCTACCTGCCGTAGCCGGCGGCCGTGATGGTGGCCTGTACGGCGCTCTCGGTGGCGTCGGAGGGGTAGCCGGACGTCATGACGCCTTCGTAGAAAGTGCCGGCGGAGCCGTGGCTGTTGTCGCCGCCGATGCCGAGGATGATGGCGCCTTCCTTCTTCATCGGGTTGTAGCCCGCGACGTTGGGACGGGTGCCGTTGTAGAAGGTCGACAGGCCGCCGGACTGGGCGTTGCCGCCGCGGATGGCCCAGTGGTTGGGGCCGCCCTTGACGACGGCGGTCAGGTAACGGTGGCTTATGGAGGGGTCGTTCGCGTTGTAGTGCTGGTTCACTCCCGAGAACAGGCCGTTCTCCAGGTCGGCCATGATCCAGGGGCCGTTGCGCGATCCGTATCCCCAGACCTTGATGTTCCCGAAGTAGATGGCCTCCATGGTGCCGTTGCCGTTGTCCCGGCTGTTGGTCTCGGCGTTGCCGTAGTCGAAGCAGCAGCCGCCGTTGTAGTGGGTGCCGTCGAGGACGGCGTACATGCCCTCCGGCTGGTCGCCCTTGGCGACACCGTTGGTGTGGTTGTTGCGGTACCCGGTGCCCGGGGCGACGTAGACACCGTAGGCCTTGTGGCCGCCGACGGTGGTCGGTGCCGCAGTGGCGTTGGCGAGGTTGTCGTAGCCGCCGGCGGCCGGCCCGGAGAACCCACCGGGGGGTGCCTGGGTGAGGCGGTTGCCGTGACCGGACTGATCGTAGATGACGGTGATGAGGCAGGTGGTACGGGCGCAGAAGGAGTCCTGGGCGGCGGCGTCGGCGTATCCGCCGGTGCTCAGGACGCCGATGTCGCGCGTGGCGTTGTCGGAGGCGCGGCGGACCTGGTAAAGCGGGCCGTTGTAGGAGGCGTACAGCGCGCGGGTCGTGCTGTGCGCCGCCACGCAGGGAGTGCCGCCGGCGGCGTAGAGATCGCACGGCAGCGAGGCGGCGGCCCGGGCGGTGGAGGCGGCCGGTGCGGCGGGTGCTGTGCCGGCGAGGACGCCGACGCTCAGCGCGGCGGTCGCCCCCGTGGCGAGCAGTGCGCGCCGCCAGGGTCGTATCCGTAATCCGATGGCCATGGGTGAGCTCCTTCGATGGTGGGGGGTGTCTCACGTGGTGGCGGTGCGCCGCATTCAGCTCTCCGTGAGCAACGTCCGGGCCTTCGTGAATGTTCGATATATCGAACTATGCTCGGAACTTCGGACTCTCAGGATGATAGGAACGGCGCCGCAAACGTCAATGCCCGTCACGTGATTCGCCGGAAGTCGACGGTCGCCGGGTCACCCGGTCGGGCAGCTCGACGCGCGGGGCACCTTTCGTCGCGTCGCCCTCGACTCCGGTCCAGCGTGTTTCCTGCCTTCGATGCCCGGCCATGGACTTTCGGCCGACACCGCCCCGCCGTCCCCCTTCCCACACTGGTGGCGACCCAGGAGGACGAAGGGGGAGACGGCATGGCAATCGGGCGGGCGCGTTTTCTGCGCATGGCTCCGGCGGCGACGGGCGCGCTGATGCTGCCGACGACCGGCGCGGCGGCGCTGAACCGGACCGCACACGGCACCCGGACACCACCGCCCCGCGGGCTGACCTATCGGAGCGTCGTCTACGAGGTGGGCGAAGGTGACACGCCGGCCACCGGCTGGAGCGCCGAGCGTACCCGGCGCGACATGGCCGCCATCCGCGACGACCTGTGCGCCGACTCGGTCAAGGTCACGGGTGACGGTGTCGAGCGGCTGACGCGGACGGCGGCCCAGGCCGTGGAACGCGGGCTCCGCGTGTGGTTGGAGCCGACCCTCGGCGACGTGCCGGAGCGGGAGATTCTCGACCACCTCGCGCAGACGGCACGCTTCGCCGAACGGCTCCGCCGCCAGGGCGCCGACGTGCACTTCAGCGTGGGGTGCGAGTTCCTGCTCTTCCTGCCCGGCATCGTGCCGGGCGACGACGTCTTCGAGAAGATCGAGAACCTGATCGCCGGAAACTACGACCCGGACCGTGCGGCCCGGCGCGTACACGACTTCACGGCACGGGCGGCCGCCGTGGCCCGGTCCCTCTTCCACGGCCCGCTCACGTACGCCGCCGCCGAGGACGAGGAGGTCGACTGGGGCCTCTTCGACATCGTCGGCATCGACTACTACGGATACCACCGGAGCCAGCCGGCCTACGTCCGGGACTTGAGGCGCCATCTGCGGCCCGGAAAGCCGCTGTCCGTCCAGGAGTTCGGCTGCTGCACCTTCGTGGGGGCGCCCCGGCAGGGAGGGATGGCCTGGACCGCGGTCGACCACCGGGCCGACCCGCCGGAACTCAAGGACGGCGTGGTCCGCAGCGAACGCACCCAAGCGGCGTACGTCACCGATGTGCTCGCCTCCTTCGAGGCCATGGGCCTGTACGCCGCGCACGCCTTCACCTTCGTCTCCCCGGACTCCCCGCACCGGCCGGACGATCCCCGCCACGACCTGGACACGGCCGGCTACGCCCTGGTGAAGCCGATCGAGGACCGCTGCGGCGGCTCCCACGGCTGGCACTGGGAGCCGAAAGCGGCCTTTCACGCACTGGCCAGGGCCTACCGCCGGGCGGCTCACTCCATGACTGCGACAGGTGCCGGCCGGCCGCGTTCCGGGCATGACTGACCCCGGGCGGCAGCCGCACGGTCCTGAACGGCGCAACTGCCATGGACCAGAACAGTGGAGCGTCGATCTGCTGGGACGGCTGTACCGCTGGATCGCCGGTGCGGCTTGCTCATCCGCTCTGTGCCCCGCCGTCTGCGCCTGTACAGAGCTTGGTGAGCCGCCGCACATCAGGCCAAGGTTGAACGTGTTCAATTTTCCTGTCACGATGACGTCCTGTCATCCGCACGGTGCGGGGCGGGAGGACCACTGTCATGACGAGTTCGCTTCTCATGCCGTACGGCCGTGTCCGTGCGGGCACGGCCGCACGCAGTACCGCCGCAGGCAGTTCGGTGCCGACACCGATCCTCGACTGGCAGCATCCGAGTGTCGCCTCGTTGCTCCGGCGCATCGACATGACGGCGGACTCCGGGGACACCTCGGACGCCGCCCACCGGACAGCGGCCCTGCGTCGGGCCCACCAGCGGATCGCGGCGGTGGTGCGGCCGGTGTACTCGGTGCGGGACGAGCGGCCCGTGTCGGAGGTGCTGCGCCGTGGCCGTGGCTCGTGCAGCCAGCGGCTGGCAGTACTGGAGGCCGTCGCGCGGGCATCCGGGGTGGCCACGCGGGTACGGGGCCTGCTGGTGGACGGCAGGTTCTGGTATCCGCGCTTCCCCCGGCTGCACCGCATGGTGCCGCACCAGGTCGTGCTCGTCTGGCCGGAGTTCCGCATCGAGGGTCTGTCGCCGACCGAGCACCCCACCGCCCCCTGGTTGACCGTCTCGGAACTCTTCGGAGACCTGCAGCAGTTGAGCCAGGATCAGGGCGGTGGTTTCACCAACGCCGGTGCGGAGACCCTGTTCGACGCCTTGGCCAGGACAGCGATCGACTGGGACGGCGCCACAGTCTGCCCGGCCACGGACGCCACCTGCGACCTCTCGGCGCACGTCCTGGCAGACCTCGGCCACTTCGACTCACGGGACGAACTCTTCGCCCGGCATGGCCAGACACTCTGCGCGATGGCGAGACTGCTGGCCGATCCGGTCCTGGGTCGCCGCTCGGCGGGCGTCCGAGGACTGTCCCACGGTGTGTGACCCATTTCCTTCCGAGTTTGCTGCGGGACTGGCCGACATGGGGCAGCTCGGACATGGAGCACCACCAACAGCGGAGCGGTGCGCTGACCCATTGATCGGCCCTCTGCGGCTTGCGACGATGTGCAGATTGCGCTCCGACTCGCAGTAGGGGGAACCGTGTGGAGTCATCGGGGTAGGTCGTCCAAGAACAATCGGCTACTTGTGGTTTTCAGCGTCCTGTCCACTCTGGGGCTCATCCTCGGGACCCCGTTCATCCTGAGTTCCCTTGCCCCCGATCATCTGGACTGGGGGCGGCTGAGCAACGTGAGTCAGACTTACGGTGCGCTGTCCGTGTTCTTCTCGGCGGCGGCACTGGCTGGAGTGGTTGCCTCGCTGTGGTATCAGGCTCGGCAGACGCACATAGCCCAGGAAGCTGCTCGGCGCGATGCTCATCGAGAGCTGATCGTCCTGGCGCTCGGCGACCCTTCCCTCCTTGCATGCTGGGAGCCGCCGTACACCGCAATGACGGCCACCCGCAGGAAGCAGATCCTGTTCACCAATCTGATCGTCACCCATTGGGAGTCCGACTTCAGACTGGGCAACCTCGGCGAGGCCGCGCTCCGAGACATGCTGGACGGCCACTTCCGGGGTGAGATCGCACGCGAGCACTGGGTGAGCGGCGGTCCTGGGTGGCGCACCTCGGCTGAGCTCTCCACCGACCCGATGCGACGCCGATTCGTGGCGATCGCTGAGGAACGCTACGCGCGTGCCATCGCCGAGAACCCGCCCGTCGCTGCCGCTGAGTACTTCGAGATCGATCAGTAGGAGCGAGGCTGCTGGAGCACTACGGAGCCTTGGACTTCGGGTTGACCAGCACGTCCAATCGGCCGTGTGTCTCCAGCACGGCCCGGATGATCCGATCCGGCCCGCCCTCGGCGGTGATGTCGCCGGCCAGCGGCGTGATTCGGTCGTGCCCGGCCGCGGTCTCCGGGCGGTAGCCACCCCCGTGGCCACGGGGGCACAGTGACGCCGAGTTGGCGGGTCGCGGCTGTCCGGCCAGGCGTCACCAACGCCGCCAACAGGGCGAGTGAAAGAGGCCGTTCATTTTGCGAGATGCATAAAGGATTCATATAAATCAGCTATGCTTCAGGCATGAGTCGCCGAGACGCCGCGTACGACGCTTCCGCTGCCATCGGGTCAGCCCTCTACGGCCTGGCCACCAGGGCCGTGAGACGCCTTCCCCGCGACATGAGCCTGACGTCCGCCGCCACCTTGGCCACCCTGGACAAGACCGGCCCGCGACGGATCACCGATCTGGCGGCGGCCGAGGGCGTCACCCAGCCCGCGATGACCGTCCTGGTCCGGGTGATGGAGGAATCCGGGCTGGTCGAGCGGAAGGGCGACCCCTCCGACAAGCGGGTCACACTGGTGTGCCTGACCGAGGCCGGCGCGTCGTACGTCCGGACGCGACGCCAGGCGGGCGTCGACGCGTACGCGCGGTTGATCGACGAACTCACCGGTGACGAGGTCGAGGCCTTGGCAGCAGCCCTTCCGGCGCTGCTGCATCTGGCAGAGCTCGAAAGCCGGGCCCGAGAGGAGTCGGACCGGTGACCGGGGCCCAGGCTCATGACCAGCCCATGAGCGCTGCCCCGATACGTTCCGAGGGTCGTCTGCTGGTGCCCGCCCTGATGTTCATCGCCCTGGTCGTGGCGGCGGTCGCCAGTCTCGGGACGCCGCTCATCACCAGCGTGGCGACCACGTTCCACGTCTCCCTCGACAGCGCGCAGTGGACGCTGACCATCGCCCTGTTCAGCGGCGCCGTCGCCACACCCGTCCTCGGTCGGCTCGGTGCCGGTCCGCACCGGCGGGCCGCGATTCTCGCCACGCTGGCGGTCGTCGTCGTCGGCAGCGCGCTCACCGTGCTGCCGCTTCCGTTCGCCTGGCTGCTCGTGGGCAGAGCGGCCCAAGGCGTCGGACTCGGTCTCACGGCGCTGATGATGGGTGTGGCCCGCGACCATCTTCCCGAGGAGCGCAGCGCGGCCACGATCGCCCTGATCTCAGTGGTCTCCATCATCGGAGCCGGCGTCGGCTACCCGCTGGCCGCGCTGCTCGCCGAGTTCGGCGGACTGCGGGCCGCCTACGGCCTCGGCCTGCTCGTCACCGCCCTGGCCTTCGTGACCGCGTGGCGCTCCGTGCCCGCGGCTCCCGAAGGCCGCGCCGCTCCCGTGAACGTGGCCGGTGCGCTCCTCCTGGCGGGTGGACTGCTCCTCGTCCTGTACCTGGCCGGCGAGAGGAGCCTGTGGAGCCGACACCTCGCCGTGGCGGTGACCCTTGCCGTCGCCGCCGTACTCCTGCTCTGCGTCTGGACCGTTTCCGAACTGCGAACCGAGACGCCCCTGGTCGACGTCCGGGCGGTACGGCACCCGGCGGTCGCCGGGGCGAACATCGCCATGTTCGTCGGCGGGAGCGGCATGTACCTCCTGCTCACGCTCATCACCCGCTACGCGCAGACGCCGCGCAGCGCCGGCTACGGCTTCGGACTGACCACCTTCGTGGCGGGGCTGGTCCTCATCCCGTTCTCCGTGCTGGGGTTCGTCGCCGGCAAGCTCACGCCGCGGGTCCGCGAACGGATCGACGGCCCCCTGGTCCTGGCCGGCAGCGCCGTCATCGTCGGCGGCGGGTTCGTCCTGTTCGCCACCGCCCGGTCCAACCTGGCCGAACTGCTCGCGGCCATGGGCGTGCTGGGCTTCGGCGTCGGCAGCTTCTCGGCCGCCATGCCCGGCGTCATCCTGGCCGTCACCCTCAGGAGCGAGACGTCGAGCGCCATGAGCTTCAACTACGTCGTCCGCAGCGTCGGGTACTCCCTGGGCAGCGCCATCGGCGGTCTGGTCCTGGCCGTCGGCACCGCCACGGGCCGCCTCTTCCCGAACGACGACGCCTACACGACCGCGGCGCTGGTAGGCGTCGCTGCGATGGCGATCACGACGATGGCCGGCCTGGCCCTCGCCCGCCGAAGCTCACCCGAGACCGATCCGATCACAGCCCCAGTCGGTGTGCCGGGCCTGGGCCGGTCGAGTCGAACCGGAACATCAATTCCGAACACAGGAGGTACCGTGGCCAAGGGCTATTGGGTCAGCGTCTACCGCACCATTGCGGACCCCGAGAAGCTGGCTGCCTACAACAAGCTGGCTGGTCCAGCAGTCAAGGCCGCGGGCGGGCGGCCGATCGTCCGCGGCGGCCGGGTCGTCGCACACGACGCCGGAATCGCCGAGCGCACCGTCCTGGTCGAGTTCGACAGCTTCGAACAGGCGGTCGCCGCACATGCGAGTGCGGCCTACCAGGAGGCGCTGGCCGCACTTGCCGACGGCGTCGAGCGCGACTTCCGCATCGTCGAAGGCCTCGGCTGACGCTCGAGGCTGCGTCGGCGACGAGGACGAAGCCGACTGCGGGACGGCCGCGGCGCCGCGATGCGCAGCGACGCGGAGCGCAACCGAGGGCGGATCATCGCCGCCGCGCGGACGGTCTTCGGGCGGGACGGCCTACACGCCTCCATGGCCTCGGTGGCGCGGGAGATCGGAGTCGGGATCGCCACCCTCTTCCGCCACTTCCCCCGCAAGGAGGACCTGCTCGCCGCGGTCTTCGCCGACCGCATGAAGGCGTACGTGCGGGCGACGGACGCGGCCCTGGCCGACCCGGACCCGCGGCCCGCTGCCGGATCCGCCGGAAGACGCTGCGCTGTACGAGGCCATGCGCCGCGCCAGCCGGAGCGCCACCGCCCCCGAGCCCGGAAAGCGACGCCGAACCAGCGACCGGTGGGAGCGGGCGACCGCGGTGAGGCAGCCGCCTGGGCCCTTTCCGAGCCGGTCGCGGCCGGCCCGGACATGCTGGACAACCAGATTTCCGGCGGAGGGCTTCCCCGGACCCGGCCGTCCGGGGGAGTCGCGGTCAGTCGGCCCGGTAGCGGGAGGCGAGTTCGGGGCTCTGTCCGCCGAATGCGGCGAGGTCGGCCTCGAAGACCGCGTCGAGGAGCCCTGCGTCCTCGACGCCGGGGGCGCAGACGACCTCGCCGAGTTCGAGGCCGCGCAGCCCGGCGGTGACGACGTCCTCGGCGCTCATGCGCGGCACGGCACTCAGGTCGAGGCCCTGACGCGTGTGGAACTCGGTGGCGACGACACCGGGGCACAGCGCCTGGACCTGGACGCCGGTGCCTTCCAGTTCGGCGCCGAGGGTCTGTGACATGGCCACGAGGTGGGCCAGCGCGCCGGCGTAGACGGCGCGGCGGGGCATGACGGACTTGTCGGCGGGGCCGCTGAAAGCGATCATCCCGGCCACGTTGATGATCTTTCCGTCGCCGCGTTCCTGCATCCCGGCGACGGCGGCGCGAGTGAGCATGGTGGGGGCGACGACCTTGACGTGGACGAGCTCGCGGGCCTTGTCGGCGGGCAGTTGGGCCAGCGGCATGTAGTGGGCGACGCCGGCGTTGTTGACGAGCATGGTCAGCGGCTCGGCAGCGCACATCTCGGCGACGGTCTCGACGCCGACGTCAGTGGACAGGTCGGCGGCGACGATCCGGACCGTGACCTCGGGGTGGGCGGCGGCGAACTCCTCGAGGCGGTCGTTGTTGCGGCCGACGATGATCAGGTCGTGGCCGTCGGCGGCGAGGCGTTCGGCGAATGCCTTGCCGATGCCGGAGGTGGCGCCGGTGACGAGGGCGAGCTTGCTCATGAGTGCTGTTCCTTTTCGGGGGTCGGCCGACGTGGCCGGGATGAGGGGGCTCTCATGGAGCCAGGTGCGCTCGGCGCGGTACTGCCCGGCGACGGCGTCGGGCCGGTCGCCACCGAGGTCGATGCGGTGCGGGAACCGGGAGAGCCCGCGGGCGCCGGCCAGGCCCGACCGGCGTCCAGCGTCAGCTCGGTGGTCAGTTCGGCGATCTCCCGATCGCGGCCTGGTTCATCATCAGCCGCCCGTTGTTGAGCAGCTCCGCCGTCTGTCCCGCGCCGGCCTCGCCCAGATGCACCACGTGGCGGGAGACGGAACTGACCGGTGCGTCCGGCACCGTCTGGTCGGCCACCTGCGGGACATCGGCGTCGGCGCGCACGCACAAGCAGGCAGGCCCTGCTCCACCCGGTTCGATGAACCCCACGACAGGTCGTGCGGGAGTTCGCGTTGGTGTCATGTCTCCACGGTCAGCGAGAAATGCCTGGTTAGGTAGTGGACCCGCTTTCCTGGGAATGGCGGTACCAGGACAGGCGACCGTCTCTCTTGCCACAATCAAGGGCATGGCGACCACAGAACTCGGCGCGACCTTGCGTCACTGGCGGGACCGGGTCTCGCCCCAGGCCGTCGGCTTGCCCGCGGGTGGGCGCAGGCGCGCTGCCGGTCTGCGCCGTGAGGAACTGTCCCAGCTGGCCGGTATCTCCGCCGACTACATCGTCCGACTGGAACAAGGACGGGCCGCCAGCCCTTCACCCCAGGTCGTCGGGGTCCTGGCTCGCGCTCTGCGACTCACCCAGGACGAGCGCGACCACCTCTTTCGTCTGGCCGGCCTCGTCCCGCCCGGCCCCGGCACGGTCCCGCAGCACATCACCCCTGGCGTCCACCGCATGCTGGACCGCCTGGCCGGTACACCCGTCGCCGTCTTCGACGCCGCCTGGACCCAACTGCTCGCCAACCCCCTCTACACGGCACTCATGGGTGAATGGCACGGCGATGACCTCAACGCGGTCTGGCGCAACTTCGTCAACCCCCGAAGCCGCGTGCGCCACACCCCCGAATCCAGGGGCGCCCTGCAGGTGGCGCACGTTGCCGACCTGCGCCGCACCGCAGGCCGCTACCCCGACGACCCGAACCTCAAATCCCTGATCTCCGAACTGCGCTGCCGCAGCGCGGAGTTCGACACGCTTTGGGAGTCAGGCGTCGTCGGCGAGCACCAGGCCGCCCGCAAGACCGTCGACCACCCCCAGATCGGCGCACTGACCCTGGACTGCGACGTGCTCAGCGTCGCGGGCAGCGATCTTCGCCTCATGGTCTACACCGCCCAGCCCGGCACCGAGGACGCCGACCGCCTGGCGCTCCTGAACGCCATGGGGACGCAGTCCCTCGTCGGGTAACGCCCCAGGAGCCCTCCGATCACCCGCTGGGCCTTGAAGGCAGGCCGAGTGCCTGGCGATACAGAACCTGACCACTGTGGGCCTCGAGTCCGATGGCATGAGCGAGTGGCAGGTTCGCGACGGCGTCGTGTTGATCGGAGCCCCGAGCGGGGCGTATCAGTTCCTCGACGAGGAGGTCCGGTGAGGAGCCTTCGGCTCAGGCAGCACCGAAGACCTGGCCCCGCTCGCCGACGGTCTTGTTCGAGGCCCAGATGGTCGAGCCCCACCACCAGGACGCTCGGCCGCAGATAGCTGCGGAGCCTGCTGTACCGGGCAGTGTCAGTGGTGGCAGGCAGGATGACGGGCATGACAACACCTGCAGCTGTGATCATGGATGCCGCCGCTTACGCGCAGGCGGTCGAGGACGCGGTGAAAGCATCGGCCGCCTACTACACGGGTGGGACGCCGGCCTTGGACGACGACGCCTACGACCGGCTGGTGCGAGGCATCGCCGCGTGGGAGGCCGAGCATCCCGAGCAGGTGCTGCCCGACTCGCCGACGGGAAAGGTCGCCGGCGGGGCCGTGGAGGGCGATGTCCCGCACACGGTGGCCATGCTGAGTCTGGACAACGTGTTCTCACCGGAGGAGTTCACCGCCTGGACCGCCTCCCTCGCCCGGCGCATCGGCCACGAGGTCGAGCGGTTCAGCGTCGAGCCCAAGCTGGACGGGCTCGCGGTCGCCGCCCGTTACGTCGGCGGTCGCCTGAGACAGCTGATCACACGCGGGGACGGGACGGCCGGGGAGGATGTCTCGCACGCGATCGGCACCATAGAGGGCCTGCCGGACCAGCTCGCCGAGCCGGTCACCGTGGAAGTCCGCGGCGAAGTCCTGATGACGACCGCTCAGTTCGAGCACGCCAACGAGGTGCGCACCGCGCACGGCGGGCAGCCGTTCGCCAACCCGCGCGGTGCCGCGGCAGGCACCCTACGCGCCAAGGAGCGTGCCTACACGGTGCCGATGACGTTCTTCGGCTACGGCCTGCTGCCCCTGCCCCACACCGAAACCGCGCTCGCCGCGCGGCTCGGCGAACTCGCGCACAGCGACCTCATGGTTCAGGCCGCCGGATACGGGATCAGCACCACCGCCGTCACCGCGGTACCCGGCATCACCGCCGACACCGTCGAGCAGGTGCTGGCCCGCGTGCAGGAGATCGCCGCTCTGCGCGCCGAGCTGCCGTTCGGGATCGACGGCATCGTCATCAAGGCCGACCTGGCCGCCGACCAGCGGACAGCAGGATCGGGTTCGCGCGCTCCGCGCTGGGCGATCGCCTACAAGCTGCCGGCCGTCGAGAAGATCACCCGGCTCCTCGAGGTGGAGTGGAACGTGGGCCGTACCGGCATCATCGCCCCGCGCGCCGTTCTGGAACCGGTCGAGATCGACGGCGCCACCATCACGTACGCCACCCTCCACAACCCGGCCGACATCACCCGCCGCGACCTGCGTCTGGGAGACCACGTCATGGTGCACCGGGCCGGCGACGTCATACCGCGCGTCGAGGCCCCCGTCGCCCAACTGCGCACCGGCGAGGAACAGCTCATCGCCTTCCCCGAGGTGTGCCCGCGCTGCGGAGCGGGCATCGACAGCAGCGAGCAGCGCTGGCGCTGTGAGAACGGACGCAACTGCCACCTCGTCGCCTCGCTCTCCTACGCCGCCGGGCGCGATCAGCTCGACATCGAGGGCCTCGGGCACACGCGCGTGGTCCAACTGGTGGAGGCGGGTCTGGTCGCCGACCTGGCCGACCTGTTCGCCCTCACCCGCGAGCAGCTCCTCGGCCTGGAGCGGATGGGTGAGACCAGCACCGACAACCTCCTCGCCGCGCTCGCCGCGGCCAAGGGCCGGCCGCTGTCGCGGGTGCTGTGCGCCCTCGGCGTCCGTGGCACCGGCCGCTCCATGTCCCGCCGCATCGCCCGGCACTTCGCCACCATGGACAACATCCGCGCCGCGGACGCAGAAGCGATGCAGCAGGTCGATGGCATCGGCACCGAGAAGGCCCCCTCCATCGTCGCCGAACTCGTCGAACTCGCCCCGCTCATCGACAAACTCGCCACCGCCGGGCTGAACATGACAGAACCCGGCGCCACCCCACCCACCTCGTCCGACGGCGACGCCGTCGACCACGACGAGGACGCCGAGCGTGCGGGTGGACCGCTGGCCGGGATGACCGTGGTCGTCACTGGCGCGATGACCGGCCCTCTGGAGAAGCTCAGCCGCAACCAGATGAACGAGCTCATCGAGCAAGCCGGCGGCCGCTCGTCCTCCAGCGTCTCCAAGAAGACCACCCTCGTCGTCGCCGGGAACGGCGCGGGATCCAAGCGGGCCAAGGCCGAAGATCTCGGTATCCGTCTGGCCACCCCGGACGACTTCGCCACCCTGGTCGCCGACTACCTCACCTAGCAACCGCCGCTTCGGTCGGTCTCCGGACGCCGTCCTGGCGGTACTGGCGGAGTGCTCGGCGCAGGACTGCGCCGAGCACGTGGAGCGCATGAACGCCGAGGCGGAACCGGAGTCGTAACCTCCGCTCAGGAACCCGCGGTTCATTCCTTCGGCCGTGCCCCCCGTGCCATGAGGATCAGCAGGAGCCCGCAGGCTGCGACCAGGAGCCAGCCCGGGCGGGAGGCGGGCGCGAGGTCTGTCGGGGCGGCGTGGGCGACCAGGCCGCCGGCGAGGGCTATGCCGAGCGCGGCGCCGAACTGCCGTGCGGTGGACGTGATCGCTCCGGCCACGCCGGCCCGGGCGGGAGGCAGCCCGCTGACCGCGGTGTTGGTGATCGGCGCGTTGGCGAAGCCGAAGCCCATACCGATGAGCAGGTAGGCGAGCAGGAGCAGCGGCACGGCGGTGTGCCGGCCGAGGCCGACCAGACAGAGTCCGCCCGCCATGATCAAGCCGCCGGCCAGGCTGAGCGGCAGTCGCGGTCCGACACGACCGACCAGACGGCCGGACCACGGCGCGCAGACGGTCGCCCCGACAGCCATCGGCAGGGTCGCCACCCCGGCGGCCAGCGAGGTGAATCCCCGGCCGTGCTGCAAGTAGAGGGTGTTGAGCAGCAGCGTCACGTTCAGGGCGATGAAGACCGCCACGGCGCCGACGACGGCACTGCTGAACTGCCGGCTCCGGAAGAGCCGCGGATCCATCAGCGGCTCGGGGTGCCGGGACTCGACCCACACGAATCCGACCGTCGCCAGGGACGCGACCCCGTAGGCGGCCAGCGCCGCGGGCGACGTCCAGCCGATGCGCGGGCCCTCGATGAGCACGCCGACGCACACCCCGATGCCCACGCTCAGCAGGATCTGACCCGGCACGTCGAGCCGCCGCGCGCGCGGCCCCCGGGACTCGGGTACGAACACGGCGGTGAGCACCAGGGCGATCACGATGACGGGAGCGTTGATCCAGAACAGCGACCGCCAGCCGAACTCCGTGAGCAGAGCGCCGCCCGTGACCGGTCCGACGGCCATGCTGAGCCCGAAGACCGATGCCCAGACACCGATCGCCTGGGCGCGCTCCCTCGGATCGGGCATGGCGTTCACCACGATCGCGAGAGCCACCGGGCTGAGCATCGAGGCCCCGACGCCCTGCACGGCACGGGCCGCCACCAGTGCCCCCACCGAAGGCGCCGTCGCGCAGACCAGCGAGGCCGCACCGAACACGATCAGCCCGGACCGGAACACCCGCCGGCGTCCGAAGCGGTCGGCCAGCGCGCCCGAGGAGATCAGCAGACCGGCCAGGACGACGGTGTACGCGTCCACGGTCCACTCGAGACTGCGCATCCCGACGCCCAGGCCGTACCCGATGGCGGGCAGGCCCACATTGACGATGGTGGTGTCCATGCCCACCAGGAACATGCTCAGGCAGCAGACGGCCAGTACCGTCCAGCGTCTGCTCGTGCTCAGAAGGGGCTGAGCGGGGTGAGTCGTCGTTGCGGTCAACGGTCTGCCTCTCGCATCCGGGAGTACGTGTCCGGCCAGGCTGCGGCAGACCGACGGCCACCGACCAGCACTCTTGCCAAGACGGCAAACACGCCCGCGTCAGGCGGCCCTGCGGTCCCTCCTGATCGGTTCGCCCACCCGATGCATATGCGTCAAGGCCTCGCGGTACGACTGGATCAGGCCGGTTTCGTGGTACGGCACCCCGATCTCGGCGCAGTACTCCCGCACGATCACCTGGGCCCGGCGCAGGTGCACCGTGGGCATGCTCGGGAACAGGTGGTGCTCGATCTGGTAGTTGAGGCCGCCCAGCATCACGTCGGTGAACCAGCCACCCCGCACGTCGCGGGAGGTGAGGACCTGGCGGCGCAGGAAGTCGAGCCGCTGCTCGCCCGTGAGCGTGGGCATGCCCTTGTGATTGGGCGCGAAGGTGCAGCCGAGATAGACGCCGAACAGGCACTGGTTCACCGCGAGGAACGCCACCGCCTTCCCGGGCGGGAGCACCACGAAGACTGCGGCGAGCAGGCCCAGGATGTGCACCACGAGCAGCGTCGCTTCCAGCAGCCGCTTCCTCATGGACGGAGAGCGCAGCGCCCGCAGGCTCGCGACATGCAGGTTGAAGCCTTCCAGCGTCAGCAACGGGAAGAAGAGCAGCGCCTGGTGACCGCCGAGGAGGCGGGCCAGGCCGCGGCTGGCCCGGGCCTGCCGGGTGGACCACACCAGGATGTCCGGGGCGACATCGGGGTCGAGTTCCTCGTGGTTGGGATGCGCGTGATGACGGGTGTGCTTGTTCATCCACCAGCCGTAGCTCATGCCGACACCGAGGTTGCCGAACAGCAGGCCCGCGATCTCGCTGTGCCGGCGTCGCCGGAAGACCTGCCGGTGTGCCAGGTCGTGCGCCACCAGGGCGACCTGACCGAACATCACGGCCAGGAAGGCCGCCACGGCCAGTTGCCACCAGGTGTCGCCGAGGGTGAGGAGGGCTCCCCAGCCGGCAGCGCACAGCACGGTCACCAGACCGAGCCGCACCGCGTAGTAGCCGGGGCGCCGCTTCAGCAGTCCGGACTCGGCCATGCGCCGCGACAGCCGGGCGAAGTCGCTGCCGACACCGGGCTCAGGCATGCGCGCACCGGCGCCGGGATGTCGCGTTCCTGCGGAGGTCCGGGGGAAAGTGGTCATGCCGGAATTCTGGGGAAGGCCACCCGGCCCGAAGAAGCCTGCCAGCCACCGTACGGGTACGAGGGCTGCCCCAGGCCACATCCTCGGGTTGTCCCCCGGGAAGGCGGCCGATGGGCTCACCCGGGGGTGAAGGGGATCGCTCATCGGGTGCCCGCTGAGTCGCGCGCCGTGCCCCCGGCACCGACGATGAGACCAAGCCCCCCGGCCGAAGGAAGACCCCCCATGCCTTCCCCCTCCCGCGCTGTTCCTCCCCGCACCGTGCGCCCTGCCGTCCCGCTCTCCGCTGCCCTGACATGCGTCCTGGCGGCCGGTCTGCTGACGGGATGCGGCGGCAGCGGCGGTACCGGCTCCACGGGCGGCAGGACGCCCTTCCCGCCGGACACGGCGTCGTTCTCCGGGACGCTGCCCTCCGCCCTGGCGTCGTCCGCGTCGTCCGCCATCGCCTCGGCCCGTGCCTCGGCCTCTGCCGCGGCCTCCTCGGCATCCGCCCGCGCCTCGGAATTCGAGGCGTCGGTGTCGGCCGAGGCCGCCCGCCGGACGGCAGCGGCCGAAAAGGTACTCAAGGGCGTTCAGGGAGCGGGAAACGCAAGGGCGGAGGTCAGCATGACCGGACTGCCCAGGGATGAGACCGGTGGTGTGCTCGCCGTCGTCGTCACCATCACCAACAAGACCGCTCACAAGGCGTCGTACGCCGTGCAGGTCGATTTCAAGGACGCACAGGGCCACGTGGTCGAGACCCGGTACACCGGTGCGGAGAACCTCGAACCCGGCAAGAAGCAGCGACCCATCGTCTTCAGCCACGAGCCTCCCGAGCCGAAGCTCACACCACGCCTGACCAAGGCACAGCGCTACTGAGCCCGAGGCGGGCTCGGCCGCCGGATCCGCACGCGGCGCTCACCCCTCGCGCAGGCACTCGATCTGGTAGTCACCGGTGTCCTCGTCGATGGTGACGCCGTGGGTCTCGCTGCGAAAGCCCGGGAAACGCCGGTCGAAGGACTCCAGGGCCAGGAGGTAGCGCAGCAGGGGACCGTCGGCACGGCCCGTGCTCTCTCCGGGCATCAGCACGGGGATGCCCGGCGGGGTGACGGTCACCATCGCGGCAGCCACCCGGTGCGCCGCCCGCGCGATCCGCACGCGTTCGGTGCCGCCCCGTACCAGCCGCTGGTAGCAGTGCTGGGGCGGATGGACGGGCTCGGGGAGCTGCTGGAACGCCGTGTCCAGCAGCTCCACCAGACGGGCCGAGCGCAACTGATCGTGCATCTGCCGGCACAGCTCGCGCAGGGTCAGTCCGGAGTAGCGCCTGGGGTGGGCGGAGACCGCCGCGGGCAGCACGCGGTCCAGCGGGGCGTCCGCGTCGTAGAGGTCCTTGAAGTCCATCAGGGCGTCCAGCAGAGTGCCCCACTTGCCCTTGGTGATGCCCATGGAGAAGAGGATGAGGGCCGTGTAGCTGTCGGTCTTCTCGACGACGATGTTCCGCGTGGCCAGATAGGCGGTGAGCACCCGGGCCGGGATGCCCTCCTCGCTCATCTCGCCGGTCGCGGTGATGCCCGGGCAGGTCAGCGTGACCTTGATCGGGTCCAGCATGCAGTGGCCCTCGGACAGTCCCGGGAAGCCGTGCCAGGCGGCGCCGGGCTCCAGCAGCCAGCAGGACTGCTCGGTGGACAGCAGCTCCCGCGGGGCCAGGTCGAACGGCAGGACTTCGCCGGTCGCCGGGTCGGTGACCTCCTCCGGCTGCCACACCCCGAAGAACCACGGCGGCCGGTCACCTGCACTCTCCACGCGCCGGCGCAGCCGCACCATCTCCTGCCGGAAGCGGATCGCCTCCGTCACCGCCTCGTCCACCAGCCACTCGCCCTGCGGCCCGTCCATCATCGCCGTCGCCACGTCCAGCGAGGCGATCATCGGGTACAGCGGTGAGGTGGTGCCGTGCATCATCAGGGCTTCGTTGAACCGGTCGTGCTCGACCGGTGCCCGGGGCGTGGACCGGACATGCACCATCGCCGACTGCGACAGCGCGGCCAGCAGCTTGTGGGTCGACTGGGTCGCGAACACCGTCGGCCGGTCCGGGCCGGGGAAGGAGTCCTCGTCCACCGACATGCCGTAGCGTCCCGCGTACAGCGGGTGGAACCGGGCGTACGCGAACCACGCCTCGTCGAAGTGCACCCGGGGCGTGCTCGCCGCGAGCGCCCTCGCCGCCGGTACCGCGGCGTAACTCAGCCCGTCGTACGTGGAGTTGGTGAACACCGCGTACTGCGCCTGCGGGGACACGGCTCCCGCGGCGAGCGGGTGCGCGGCGATCCGGGCCGCGATCGACTCCGCCGTCAGCTCGGCCGGGGGCAGTGGCCCGGCGAGGCCGTACCCGTTGCGTGTGGGCACCAGGTAGACCGGCCGGGCGCCGGAGACCACCAGCCCGTGCAGCACCGACTTGTGGCAGTTGCGGTCCACCAGCGCCACCTCGTCCCGGGTCACGCTGAAGTGGCCCACCAGCCGGTTGCAGGTGGAGTCGCCGTGCAGCACGAAGTACGTCAGCTCCGCACCGAACACCTGGGCTGCGTTGCGCTCCGCCTCACCGATGGGACCGGTGTGCTCGAACAGCGAGCCCAGCTCCTCCACCGAGATGGACAGGTCGCTGCGCAGCAGCCGCTCACCGAAGTAGTCGTGGAAGGCACGCCCCGCGGGCGACTTGAGGAAGGCGACCCCGCCCGAGTGGGCCGGGGTGTGCCAGGAGTACTCGTGGGCGCCGTCGAAGCGCCGCAGCGCGCGGAAGAACGGCGGCAGCACCTCCTCCCGGTAGGCCCGCGCGGCCGCGGTGATCCGCCCCGCGATGAACCCCGGAGTGTCCTCCAGCGGCCACACGTACCCGACGACCGTCTGCGACACCCACAGCGGCAGATCCGGTAAGCCCTCCTCGGCCATCACCAGGAACACCGGCAGATCCCGGAACCGCCGCCCGATCCGGCGCAGCACCGCGGCCCCGCCCGGCATCCGGTCGACGGTGCCCGCCGGCAGTTCCGGCGCGGCGAGCGCGGCGCCCGGACCGTCCCCGCGCCTGCGCCCGGCCGCGGGCAGGTTCCAGGCGATCAGCGCCGCGGCCAGCCCCGCCTCGGTGCGCAGTACCGCGTCCGCGTCCTCGGCGGTCACCGACCAGCGGACCGCGAAACCACCCGCCTCCACCGCGTCCCGGATCCTGCGCAGCTGCTCCGCGCCGGCGCCCTCCGCGCGCGGCTGCTCCGGCACCGCGATCAGGATCTTCCCGTCGGTCATCCGCCCCGTCCCCCTCCCGGCGGCCCCCCGGCCACCCCTGCGGACAGTGTCCGGCCGGAGCGCCACCCGGACCGCGGACCACCTGCGCAAACCACCGGGACGACGGAAAAACGTCCGCGGGGCGTTGACCGGCCGTCCGGCGGGAGTGCGGCTCTTACCAAGTTTTCATAGGCTGCCTATATAGGCATGTGATATTTAAGAAGGGTGGATCATCCTCATGGCAGGGCGGACGCCCAACAGACCGCACGGGCGCTGGCGGACACGGCGGCCGCCGTGGTCAGGGCCGTCACGGACCGGCGCGGCATGAGCTTCACCGCCGCCTCCACCCTCGCCCGGCTCGAACGCGAGGGACCGCTGCGGCTGACGGTCCTGGCGGCGGCGGAGGGCGTCACCCAGCCGTCGATGACCCAACTGGTCCAGCGGCTGGAACGTCAGGGCCTGGCCCTGCGCGTGCCCGACGAGGCCGACGGACGGGTGACCCTGGTGGAGATCACCGACGCAGGTCGGGACGTCCTCGCGGCCCGGCGCCAGGCACGCGACACCCGCCTGGCCGAGCTGGTCGCCACCTTGCCCGAGGACGACCAGCGAGCGTTGCGGGAGGCCCTGCGGATCGCCGTTCCGCTCGTGCGGCGCATGCTCGCGGACGAGGTCGAGCCGGCCACCCAGCCCGAACGGCGAGAGACCGGGAGCACACGATGACTGCCGAAGAGACCGACCGCATACCCTCGGACGCCGAGTCCGTGCGCCCTCGCCGAGAGACGTGGATCGGCGCGGACCACCCCCGCTACAAGTGGATCGCGCTGACCAACACGACGGTGGGGATGCTCCTGGCCACCATCAACAGCTCGATCGTGCTGATCTCGCTGCCCGGCATCTTCACCGGCATCCACCTCGACCCGCTGCAGCCCGCCAACGTCAGCTACCTGCTGTGGATGCTGATGGGCTACATGCTGGTCACCGCGGTGCTGGTGGTCGCCCTCGGCAGGCTCGGCGACATGATGGGCCGGGTCCGCATCTACAACGCGGGCTTCCTGATCTTCACCCTCACCTCGGTCGTCCTCTCGCTGGACCCCTTCCACGGGGGAAGCGGTGCGCTGTGGCTGATCGGCTGGCGCATCGTCCAGGCCGTCGGCGGGTCGATGCTGATGGCCAACTCCGCGGCCATCCTCACCGACGCCTTCCCCGCCCGGCAGCGGGGGATGGCACTGGGCGTCAACATGGTCGCGGGCATCGCCGGGTCGTTCCTCGGCCTGGTGCTCGGCGGAGCGCTCGTCACCTGGAACTGGCGCTCGATCTTCTGGGTCAACGTGCCCATCGGCCTGATCGGCACGGTCTGGGCGTACAAGTCCCTGCACGAGACCGGCATCCGCAGGCCGGGACGCATGGACTGGTGGGGCAACATCACTTTCGCCATCGGGCTGACCACGCTGCTCGCGGGCATCACCTACGGCATCCAGCCCTACGGTGGCCACACCATGGGCTGGACCAACCCCTGGGTGCTGGCGGGGCTGATCGGCGGGGTCGCGATGCTCGCCGCGTTCTGCGTCGTGGAGACGAAGGTCGCCGAGCCGATGTTCCCCCTGTGGCTGTTCCGCAACGCGGCCTTCGCCGGCGGCAACGCCGCCACCCTGCTGGGCGCCATCGCCCGCGGCGGACTGCAGTTCATGCTGATCATCTGGCTGCAGGGCATCTGGCTGCCGCTGCACGGCTACGACTACGCCGACACCCCCCTGTGGGCCGGCATCTACATGCTGCCGCTGACCATCGGCTTCCTGGTCGCCGGGCCTGTCTCCGGGGCGCTGTCCGACCGGTTCGGAGCGCACCTGTTCGCGGCTTCCGGGTTCCTGGTGATGGGGGTGTCGTTCGCCGGCCTGCTCGCGCTGCCCAGCGACTTCTCCTACTGGGGGTTCGCCGCGCTGATCTTCCTCAACGGCCTGGGCGGAGGCCTGTTCGCCGCCCCCAACACGTCCGTCATCATGTCGAACGTCCCTGCCGACGCCCGCGGTGCCGCCTCCGGGATGCGCGCCACCTTCCAGAACGCCGGAATGGTGCTGTCCATGGGTGTGTTCTTCTCGCTGATGGTGGCGGGACTCTCCGGAACCCTGCCGCACACCCTCAGCACCGGTCTGACGGCCCAGGGCGTCCCGGCCGGCGCCGCCCACTCCGTCGCCCAACTGCCCCCGGTCGGCGTCCTGTTCGCCGCCTTCCTCGGCTACAACCCGATCCAGCACCTGCTCGGCCCGGACATCCTCGGGCACCTCTCGCCCTCGGCCTCGGCGCATCTCACGGGCCGCGAGTACTTCCCGCATCTGATCGCGCAGCCGTTCCACCACGGTCTCGTCGTGGTCTTCTCGCTGGCCATCGCCATGTCCCTGGCCGCTGCGGCGGCCTCCCTGATCCGAGGCCGCCACCCCGAGCCGGGAAGCCGACGTTAGGACGTGACTTCCTCCAGGAGGTCCGGGCCGTTGTTGCCGGTGTTGTTGACGGCCGTCGAGACGGGCCGGGCCTCCAGACGGCCGCCGGCCGGCCGGCCGAGGAGGCCGCGCAGGTCGTCGGCGTCGTCGCGACGGGGGTCGAGCCAGGCGTCGTAGTGGTCCGGGGTGAGCGCGAGCGGCATGCGCGGGTGGACACGACCGGCCGCGTCCGTGGCCTCGGTCGTGATGATCGCGCAGGTCATCAGCCAGGCGGCGGGATCGTCGTCGTCCTCGACACCCGGATCGCGCCAGTACTCGTACAGGCCGGCGAGGGCCATCACCTGCCCGTCGGTCGGATGGATGAAGTACGGCTGCTTGCGGGTCCTGCCGGTGCTGCCGTCCTTGAGCGCCTGCCACTCGTAGAAGCCGTCGGCCGGGAGCAGACAGCGATGCCGGGCGAACGCACGCCGGAAGGCGGGTTTCTCGTGCACGCTCTCCACCCGCGCGTTGATCATCCGGGAGCCGATCTTCGGATCCCTCGCCCAGGACGGCACCAGACCCCACCGCAGCGGCCGCAGCTCCCTGCGCACCGCCGCACCACTGCCCCGGCCGCGAGGGGAGCGCTCCAGGACGGCGTAGACGTCGTCGGTCGGCGCGACGTTCCAGTTCGGCGCCAGGGACTCCTCGGGACGCCAGTCGGCGACGCCGAAGAGCCGGGTCAGATCCTCCGGACTGCGGGTGGAGACGTAGCGACCGCACATACGCTCACTGTGCCACGCCGGGAGGTGTCCGAGCCGCAGCCGGTGCGCCGGGGCAGGATTGCGGCGCCGGCGTCACACCCGTCGGCGTGCTGCGACCGGACCTGCCCCTCATCGGAAGGCGCCGCCCGAATGCCCGTGCCGAGCCTGCTCGCGATCTTCGCTCATCCCGACGACGAGTCCCTGTTCGCCGGTGGGGTGCTCGCCCGTCACGCCGACCAGGGCGCGCGCACCGGCGTCGTCACGGCGACCTGGTCCCCTGACACGGTGCGCCGACGCGGCTGTACCTCGGTCGGCGCCCGGCAGCGCGCGGTTCTGCGACGCGCCACTCGACGAGGCGGTACGGCGGCTGGTGGCGCACATCCGGGACTTCCGCCCGGACATCCTGCTCACGCATGACGCCCGCGGCGGGTTGACCGGCCACCCCGACCATGTGCACACGCACCGGGTGACCGTGATCGCCGCCCAGGCGGCTGGTCTCGAGCAGCTCTACCCGGAGTGCGGCGCCCCCTGGCAGCCGCGTGCCCTCTACCTGGCCACGCACCCGGAGTCCGCCCTGCCGGCCCTGAGAGAGCTGGTCGGTGACGGCAAGGCGGTGTACGGCGTGCCCGATGAGCGGATCACCGCAACCGTCGACGTCGGCCCCTGGACGGAGCAGAAGATCGCCGCCGTGCTGGCGCACCGCTCCGAGGTGGAGCGGGGAGCCGCACCCGGCCTGATCGGCAGCCTCGCGCAGGAGGCCCGGGAGCGGCTGTTCTCCACCGAGTGGTACATCCGCCACACGCCCGTTCCCACGGCGATCGCACCGCCCCAGCACGACCTGACCGTCTGACACGCGGGGCGGTGCGGCTTTCGGATGGCCCGAGCGGGTGCCCTTGCAGGGGACCATGGGTGTCTTCCCGGCCGTGCACCGTCGGAGGCTTCTAGCGTTGACGGCATGCTGGGCCTTCCTCCTCACGTCCGTGCCTGCCTGTTCGATCTGGACGGGGTGCTCACCCAGACCGCGAAGGTGCACGCCGCCGCGTGGAAGGAGATGTTCGACGGCTATCTCCGCGAGCGCGCGACCCGTGAGGGGACGGCGTTCGTGCCGTTCGACGCGGTCGACGACTACGACGAGTACGTGGACGGGCGGCCCCGTGAGGACGGGGTGCGCACGTTCCTCGCCGCACGCGGGGTGCACCTGCCCGAGGGATCGCCGCACGACCCGCCGGACGCCGAGACCGTGAACGCGCTGGGCACCCGCAAGAACGACCTGGTGCTGCGCAGGATCCGCGAGGAGGGCGTGGAACCGTACGAGGGGTCGGTCCGCTTCGTGCACGCGGCGCGGGAGGCCGGCCTGGGCTGTGCGGTCGTCTCCTCCAGCGCCAACTGCCGGGACGTTCTCGTAGCGGCCGGCATCGAGGACCTGTTCGAGGTACGGATCGACGGTGTGGTGGCGCGCGACCGCAGCCTGCGGGGCAAACCCGCTCCGGACACCTACCTGGAAGCGGCCCGCGCGCTGGCGGCGCAGCCGGAGGAGGCCGCCGTGTTCGAGGACGCCCTGGCCGGTGTCGAGGCCGGGCGGTCGGGACGGTTCGGCCTGGTTGTGGGGGTCGACCGGGTGGGTCAGGCGGAGCAGTTGCGGGCGCACGGGGCGGATGTGGTCGTCCGTGACCTGGCCGAACTTCTGGAGTCGCGGTGATCACCCATCCCAGCTTCACGGTCGAGCCGTGGTGCCTGCGCGAGACCGAACTGAACCTGGAAGTGCTCGCCCAGAGCGAATCGGTCTTCGCCCTGTCCAACGGACACATCGGGTGGCGCGGGAATCTCGACGAGGGAGAGCCCCACGGACTGCCCGGCGCCTATCTCAACGGCGTCTTCGAGCGGCATCCGCTGCCCTACGCGGAGGCGGGCTACGGATATCCCGAGTCCGGTGAAACGATGATCAACGTCACCGACGGCAAGATCATCCGGCTGCTCGTCGACGACCACCCGTGCGATCTGCGCTACGGGCGGCTGCTCGCGCACGAGCGGGTGCTGGACTTCCGCTCCGGTGTGCTCAGCCGCACCGCGCGGTGGGTCACCCCCGGCGGACGCACGGTCCGGATCGCCTCGCGGCGACTGGTGTCCTTCACCCAGCGCGCGGTGGCCGCGGTGGTGTACGAGGTCGAGCCGATCGACGGGCCGGTCACGGTGGCCGTGCAGTCCGAGCTCGTCGCCAACGAACAGCTGCCCCGCTTCGAGGGTGATCCGCGCGTCGCCGCGGCGACCGAGTCCCCGCTGATGGCGGAGGAGCACTTCGCACAGGAGACCCGGCTGCGGCTCGTGCACCGCACCGAGCACAGCGCGCTCCGGGTGGGAGCAGCGGCCGACCATCTCGTCGAAGGGCCCGAGAGCACCCGCTGGTCGGCCCAGAGCGAACCCGACGTCAGCCGTCTGACGGTGACCGCGGACCTGATGCCCGGGCAGCGGCTGCGACTGGTCAAATTCGTGGCCTACGGCTGGTCCGCGGAGCGTTCGCTGCCGGCCGTGCACGACCAGGTGGACGGGGCGGTGGCATCCGCGGTCAGCACCGGCTGGGACGGGCTGGTCGCCGCCCAGCGGACGTATCTCGACCGATTCTGGGCCGGTGCCGACGTCGAGGTGGAGGGAGACGCGCAGATCCAGCAGGCGGTGCGGTTCGCTCTCTTCCATGTGCTCCAGGCGGCGGCCCGGGGCGAGAACCGGGCGATCCCCGCGAAAGGGCTGACGGGAACGGGATACGACGGACACGCCTTCTGGGACACCGAGTCCTACGTGCTGCCCGTCCTGACGTTCACCGCGCCCGAAGCCGTCGTTTCGGCGCTCAGATGGCGGCACGGGACGCTGCCCGCGGCACGGGAACGCGCCCGCCAACTGGGGCTGTCGGGCGCGGTCTTCCCCTGGCGGACCATCGACGGCGCCGAGTGCTCCGCCTACTGGCCGGCCGGAACGGCCGCCTTCCACGTCAACGCCGACGTCGCCATGGCCGCGGTCCGGTACGTGATGGTGAGCGGGGACGAGGAGTTCGAGCGCGGCGAGGGCCTCGACCTCCTCGTGGACACCGCCCGGCTGTGGCGCTCCCTCGGCCACCACGACGCGGACGGCGTCTTCCACATCGACGGGGTCACCGGACCCGACGAGTACAGCGCCATCGCCCGGGACAACCTGTACACCAACCTGATGGCCCGCCAGAACCTGCTCGCCGCGGCGGATGCGGCCACGCGCCACCCCGAGCGGGCCGCGGAACTCGGCGTCGACGACGAGGAGGCCGCCGTCTGGCGGGACGCGGCGGCCCGCATGGCGATGCCGTACAACGAGACGCTCGGCGTGCACGAGGCGTCGGCGGGTTTCACGCACCTCCAGCGCTGGGACTTCGATGCGACCCCGCCCGAGCACTACCCGCTCCTGCTGCACTACCCGTACTTCGACCTGTACCGCAAGCAGGTGGTGAAGCAGGCCGACGTGGTGCTGGCGATGATGGAGTGCCCCCAGGCCTTCTCCGCCGAGCAGAAGGCGCGCAATTTCGCCTACTACGACGCGCTCACCGTCCGGGACTCCTCCCTGTCCGCCTGCTGCCAGGCGGTACTCGCCGCCGAGACCGGGCACCTGCGTCTGGCCTACGCCTACCTCGGCGAGGCCGCCCTGATGGATCTGAACGATCTGGAGCACAACACCCGTGACGGGCTGCACATCGCCTCCCTCGCCGGGACGTGGATCGCCCTGGTCGGCGGCTTCGGGGGCTTGCGCCGCCACATGGGCGAGGACGGGGGTCCGGACCGGCTGGGATTCGCACCCCGCCTGCCCGAGGCGCTGTCCAGGGTGGCGTTCACGGTGCTGGTGCGCGGACGCAGGCTCAAGGTCGACATCGATCACTCCCGCGCGCGCTATGCGCTGGCGGAAGGGCAGCCGCTGGTCGTGCTCCACCACGGGGAACCGATGACCCTGACCGCCGACGCGCCGGTGGAACTGCCGGTGCCGCCCGTGCCCGTGCGCCCCGAGCCGCAGCAGCCGCGGGGCCGCCGTCCGGAGCGCATGACCGGCGCGGAGGAGCCCCCGGCGGTGACCCAGGCCCAGCGCCCACCCCCCGGGGTGGCAGGATGAGGCCGTGTCCGTCATCAGCAAGCTGCAGATCAAGCCCGATCACAGTGTCGTGGTCCTGGGCCAGCCCCACGACGTCCAGCTGGAGGTCGAGGGCGCGGGTGACCCGGCCACGGCCGATGCGGTGCTCGCCTTCGTGACCACCTCCCATGATCTTCTCGGGTCGGCCGCACAGGCGGCGCTCGCCGCCGCGCGACGCGACGCCCTGTCCTGGGTGGCCTATCCGAAGGGCGGGAAGCTCGGAACGGATCTGAACCGCGACACCCTGGCCGCCGCGCTCTCCGAGCGGGGCGTGCGACCCGTGCGGCAGATCGCCGTCGACGAGACCTGGTCGGCGCTCCGGTTCCGCCCCGCCGACTGATCCCGCCTCACCGACTGAACAACACCGCCGCAGCCACCGCCGACCGTCACCGCCCGGATCACCGTCACAGTGGAAGCGGTGAGAGGCCGCAGCGCACCGGCGTGGCCTGCGAGGGGCTGAGGGCGTTCAGCACGAGCTGGTACACGTTCCGGTCGTACGGGCCGCCCCCGTGGCCGGTGAGGTCCCGTGGGCACTGGTCCTGCAGCAGGATGTTGTGCACGGTCGCCCCGGGCCCGGCGGTGAGGAACTGGTTGGTGTACGGGGTGACGACCAGGTCAGTACGGGTGACGATGTTGGTGTAGGTGACACCGGGTTCGGTGTCACCCTCGGCGTACAGCTTCTGGACGACGGGGGAGCCGACCGTCTGGTCCTTGGCCGCGGGGCTGTCCAGGCCCAGCGGCTTGCCCGCACGCCCGACCACGTCCAGCAGCCCGTCCGCGAGGTGAGCCGTCCCGCTCGCGGTGGTGCCGTGACTGCTCGGGTTGATGCCCACCAGCTGGTGCACCTTCGCGGCACCGCCGTCGAAGCGCAGGTACCACTGGGGCATCAGACCGCCGCCCTGTGAGTGGCCCACCAGGTCGACCTTCGCCGTGCCCGTGGCGGTGAGCACCTTGTCGACGTAGGCGGCCAGTTGTCCGGCCGACTCGGGTACCGGGCCGGTCGCCTTCAGCAGGGCGTGGGGTCTGCTCTCGCCGTAGTTCAGGGCGAAGACGCAGTAGCCGGCGTTCCTCAGTACTGGCGCGAGACCGCTCCAGTTGGCGAAGGCGTTCTCGAAGGTGCCGTGGATCAGCACCACCGGGTACGGATGGGCGGCGGACGGCTTGCAGGTGAAGTCGTTGGTCCCGGCGGGGGAGCGGTCCGGATCCGGCACCGAGGCGAGCAGGGCCTCGGTCCCGCTGACCGTCCCGAGGTCGCCGAACGGGTTGGTGGACGGCGCGGGCGGGGCTTCGGCGGCGGTGTGCTTCGGCGCGGGGGCCGTGGCGGAAGCGGTGGGGACGGCGGTGGCCAGGCAGGCCGCCGTGACGAGGGAAACACCGGTGGCCTTGAGGCTTCGGCGCATGCTGATGCGCACCTCCTGGTGAGGGGTCGGCGGGGCTCGGAGCGGCCCCAGCTTCGACAGCCGGCGCTCCGCGATCGCCTGCGGCGCGCTGCGTGCGCCCGTTCGGCGCACAGCAGGTCAGCCGTGCGGCCCACGAGCGCTGCCGGGCCTCGCTGCGGGATCCGGTGATTGACCCTTCATTGGTTCACCGTTCAAGAGGGGTTCTTCGTCCCCACCGCGGTACCAGGTACCTGCCCGTCACTTCCGTCACGCTCATCGGAGGCACTCATGCAGCGCACCCGCAAGCGCACCGGCAGGATCGCACTGTGCGTCGCGGCCGGCACCGTGGTCACGGCCATGGCCGCCACGGTCCCGGCCGAAGCCGCCCCCGGCGTCCCTGCCTGCAAGAACGTGACTCTCGCCTGGACCGGCGGCACCACCGCGTCCGGTGGCAGCGACCGGCAGGAGAAGGCCGGCGTTCGCATCAGGAACACCGGTGACCACGCATGCTCCCTGCTCGGCGCGCCCTCGGTCATGCTCACCGCGAACGGCCGCCCGGAGAGGCTGTTCCAGCAGCCGGGAGGCAGCAGCGTGAAACTGGCCCCCGGCATGACCGCGAAGTTCACCATCACCTTCCTCAGCGACAGCGGCAAGAACGGGAACGAGATCATCCGTCCCGACCTGGCCGTCGTCACCCTGCCCGGCGGCACCGTGAAGACGCTCAAGTGGAAGTGGGGCAGTGTCACGCGGCAGGAGGCAGCCAGCCGCCCCGGCAACTTCGTCAGCCCGATCACCTGACCCGCGCACCGGCCCTGACCCGCACGGCAGTTGGCAGCAAGGCCCGTGCCGCGCGGCTCGGCCCGATCGGCCGCGCCGCAGCCATTGACTCCTTGGCCGTCCATTGGTTGAGTGGCTCATCCACTGAGTCACTGGGAGGGCGGCGTGGAGCCACTGCCTCGCGAGACCATCGTCGATGTCCTGGAGAGCCGGCTGCGGGAGGAGATCCTCACCGGCCGCCACCCGGCGGGCAGTTACCTGCCGCCCGAGCGCACACTCGCCGACGGCTACGGCGTCACCCGCACCACCCTCAAGCACGCCTTCGGGCGGCTGATGCAGGCCGGCCTGCTGGAGACCCGCCACGGCGTCGGCACCCGCGTGCGCGACTATCTCCGCCTGGGCGGCGCCGACCTGCTGCCCATGCTCGTACGGCACAGTCCCGACTGGATCGGTGAGGTGTTCGAAGTACGACGCAGTATCGGAGCGTTGATCGCCGAGCGCGCCGCCGCCCGGGCGACCGAGCGGCAGCGGGCCGAACTGCGCGCCTTGCTGACGGCCGTGGGGGAGGGGACGGACGCCGATGCCGTCCAGCTCGCGGACATCGAGGTGCACCGGGCCCTGGCCCGCGCCACCGGCAACCGCGTCTACGTCCTGCTGACCAACACCCTGTTCAACGCCTACCTGCCGGTACGCGCCGCGCTCAGGGGACCGTTCACGGATCCCCAGGTGGCCCGCGGCCGCCTGGAGCCCGTGGTCGACGCCGTGGCCGCCGGAAACGAGTTCGCGGCCCGGCGTGCGGCCGAGGAGTACCTGACGGCGACCGAGCGCATCATGCTGGAGGGCCTCGCATGAGCGTGCGGACGACCCCGCGCACGGCCAGGAGCAGTGACGTGCCCGCTCGCGGCACCACCTTCAGCGAGACGATGCTCGGCACCCTGCGGCTGGACGGCGAAGACCGGGCCCGCCGGCTCCGCCTCGATCTGACGGTGTCGACGGACCGCCTGCTGCGCCCCCACGGTACGACCACGGCCCGCGCCACCGGCCGGATTCGCATCGCCGGGTGGGCCGACGACCCCTGCGCCGAGGGTGAGCTGGAGATCTCGCCGCTCGCCCGGCGCCGTATCCGCTACCGCATCACCTTCACCGCCGGTGACCGCCGTCTGACTCTCGACGGCTGGAAGTCCGTCACCCTGCGCAGGCCCGTGACCTCGATGACCGTGCTGCCGTACGTCATGTACGAGGACGGAGCGCGCGTCGGCACCGGCACCCTGCGCTTTCCCCTCGCCACCCGGCTCCTCCCCTTCCTGGCGAGCTTCCGCTTCCCCCGGCGGAACGATCCCGGTGCGTTCCTGGCGCCCCGCTGGAGCGGTGAGGGCGGCCGAACCGAGGTCTGGTACACCACCGTCACCGACCCCGGCAGTGGCAGCGGTCTGTGGCTGCACCATGAACTGACCGCGCCGGCCGACGGGTCCGAACCGTACGCGCACGGCTGGGCCGCCGTGTTCCCGAAGGACGGCCCCGTGCGCCACGCCCGCTTCGGCCCCACCCGGTGGACCTCCCAGGACGCCGGCTTCAGCGCCGGCGCGGTCGGGGTCCGGCCGGGAAGGCTGACCGGATCCGCGGAGGAGGGCGCACTGCGCTGGGACCTCACCGAACGGCCCAGCGGCCAAGCGCTGTTCACCTTCCCCCGGTGGTCCTGGCGCCACGCGCTGCTGCCCGCGGCCCACATGCTCCCCGCCGCCCGGGCCCGCTACGACGGCACCTTCACCCACGACGACACGACGCTGACGCTCACCGCGGCCCCGGGCGCGTCGGCCCGGATCTACGGTCACGGCAACGCCCACCGCTGGGCCTGGCTGCACGCGGATCTCGGCGGCCACGACGTCCTGGAGATCGTCGCCGCCGTCTCCACGCGCCCGGGCCTGCGCAGGCTTCCGCCGCTGGTCTTCCTCCGGCTGCGCCGGCACGGCAGCGACTGGCCACGCCGCGCCGAGCGCTCGGCCGTCGGCTGGGCCGGCGTGGGCCGCTTCCGCGCCGACATCGCCCTGCCCACCTGGCGGGTCACCGGCCGTGCCGGACTGCGCCGGATCCGGGTGGAGGTCACCCAGCCCGCGGACCGCACCCTCGCCCTGGACTACACCGACCCCGACGGCCGGCACGCCACCTGCCGCAACAGCGAACGCGCCGACGCACACGTCCTGCTGGAGCGATGGTGGTTCGGCGGCTGGCGCACCGAGGCCGCCTGGACCCTCGACGGTACGGCGCACGCCGAAGTGGGCACCCGATGAGCCTGGCCGGGCTGGTGGCCGCCCTCCTCGCCGATGACGCCACCGTCGACTGGCCCCGGCGCGTCCCCGCCAGGCTGCAGACCCTTCTCGGCACGATGCCGACGGCCGCCAGGGCCGGCCTGCGCGCCGCGGCACACGGCGTGAACGCCTACGCCCTGGCCCGCACGGGAGGCACCCTGGGCACCCTCACTCCCCGCGAGAGACAGCGCGTACTGGAGGAACTGAACGCACGTCCCGCGCTGCTGCCGCTGCTGGACGTGCTGAAGGTGCCCGTCCTGCTGGCGGCCGGCACGGAGCGCATGCTCGAGGAGGCTCCCGCGCCCCGCAGACCCGTCCGCCAGGATCCCCCGCTGGACGTGACACCCGCACACGCCTGGCCCGCTCGTTCCACGGCGGACGCGGTCGTCATCGGCTCGGGCGCGGGCGGGGCGATGGCCGCACGCACCCTGGCCCGCGCCGGACTCGACGTCGTCGTCCTCGAAGAAGGGCAGCACCACTCCACCGAGTCGTTCGGCAGCCGCACCCCCCTCGACCGGTTCACCGACCTCTACCGGGACGGCGGAGCGAGCGTCGCCGTCGGCAGACCACCGCTGCTCCTGCCCGTGGGCCGCGCCGTCGGAGGCACCACGGTCGTCAACTCCGGCACCTGCTACCGCACTCCGCGCCCGGTCCTGGCCCACTGGAGCAACGACTTCGGATTTGCGCTCGCGGACGGCTTCGACCGGTATCTGGACGAGGTCGAACACACCCTGCGCGTGGCCGACCAGCCCGTCGACGTCCTCGGCGACAACGGCCGCATCGCGCTCGCCGGTGCCCGTGCGCTCGGCTGGCACGCCGCCCCCCTGCGGCGCAACGCGCCCGGCTGCCAGGGCTCCTGCCAGTGCGTGGTGGGCTGCCCGACCGGCGCCAAGCAGAGCGTGCAGCTCTCCGTCCTGCCCGACGCCTGCGCCGCGGGGGCCCGCATCGTCACCCGGGCCCGGGTGGAGCGCATCCTCGTCGACCGCGACCGGCCCGGCGGCCCGCGCGCGGCAGGAGTGCGCGTACGCCGTGAGGGCGCGGGGTTCGAGATCCTCGCACCGTTGGTGGTCGTCGCGGCGGGCGCACTGCAGTCACCACCGCTGCTGCGCCGCTCCGGCCTCGGTGGGCACCCCCGCCTCGGTCGCAACCTCAGTGTCCACCCGGCCACGAGCGTCGCCGGCCGCTTCGCCGAACCGGTCACCGCCTGGAAGGGCGTGCTGCAGAGCGTCGGAGTGGAGCAGCACCACGGGGACGGCATCCTCATCGAGGCCACCGCCACCCCGCCCGGCATGGGCTCCTTCGTCCTGCCGGGACTCGGCACCGAGCTGCGCCGGGAACTGGAGAGCACCGACCGGCTCGCCACGCTCGGCGCGATGATCGCCGACCGTCCCTCCGGTCGTGTCCTCGGCCGCGATCGCACACTGCTCCGGTACGACGTGGCCGACCGCGACGCACGCCGCCTGATCCGGGCGGTGCGGGCCATGGGCGAGCTGCTGTTCGCGGCCGGCGCCGAGGAGGTGCTCACCGGCATCCCCCGCACGCCCCGCGTGCGCAGCCTCGCCGAGCTGGATGAGGTCCTCGCCGGTACCAGCGTGCGGCACCTGCACCTGTCGGCCTACCACCCCACCGGCACGGTGGCCGCAGGCGCCGACCCCCAGTACTTCCCGGCCGACCCGTGGGGCCGGCTGCGCGGAGTGCACGGCGTGCTGGTCGCGGATGCCTCGGTGCTGCCCAGTTGCCCGCAGGTGAACCCACAGGTGAGCATCATGGCGGCCGCCCTGGCGGTCACCGAGGCACATCGGCATGCCTGAGGCCGGCCGGGCAGGGAGGTACGCGGCGCGTCACAGCGCTGCGGTCGTCCCCTGCCCGGACGCGCTGCCCGCGAGCCACTGGTCCCATCCCAGGTTGAAGTCGGCGTAGCCGTTGTCGGCGGCCGCCTTGGCGCGGGGGGAGCCGGTGATGGTGACCGGGTCGCCCTGCTTGACCTGGCCGTAGAACCACTTGGCGTCCGACAGGGACAGATGGACGCAGCCGTGCGAGCCGCGGGCGCTGCCGCTGCCGGGGTTGGGGTCACCGGTCGAGTAGTGCACGTACGTGCCGGACTGGGTCAGATGGACGTCCCAGGGCAGCGTCAGGTCGTAGAAGTTGGGACTGCCCTTGTCGCAGCTGATGCCGACGCTGCAGGAGGTCATGTGGACCTTCTCCTGCTTGTCGATGACGGCCATCGTGCCGTTCCACGTCGGGTACTGGGCGCTGCCCGCGTTGATCGACAGGGTGCGCACCGGCTTGCCGTTCCGGGTCACCTTCATGGTGTGGCCGGTCACCGAGACGTCCGCGCGCACGTCGTCGCCGATCGTGAAGGTGTGCGTGTAGCCGTGCACGCCGTAGCGCCCGTTGCCGTTGCTGACGCCCTTCAGGTCGGCGTCGATCTTCACCTTCGTACCGGAGGGCCAGTACTTCTCCGGCCGCCAGTCGGCGCGCCGGTCGCCCATCCAGTGCCAGGCGCCGACCACCGGCTGCGAGGCGCTCACCTTCATGTGCTTCTCGACCGCGGCCCGTGCCTTCGCCGCCACCGGGTTCGTGAAGATCACCGAGATCGGCATGGCCACGCCGACCGTGGTGCCCGTCTGCGGGGTGATCGTGTCCAGCAGCATCGGCGGGCCCGCGGGCTTCGTCGGTGACGGAGAGGCGCTCGCACTCGGCTTGCCCGACGCCTTCGCGTCGTCCCCGCCCGCCTTGTCACTGCTGCCCCCGCCGCAGGCACTCGCGCCCACGAGCATCGCGGCTGTGACGAGTGCGATCCCTATGCCGCCCTTGCGCCGTCCCACGCCCTGCCCCGCTCTCTCGCTCCTCGGCCCTGACGGGCCCGACTCCCTGTCAGACAGTACGGGGGCGGCCGTCAGTTGCACGCGTCGTGTAAAACATGTGTCAAGACTTGGTGCCGCAGTCCAGTCCAGCCCTTGCTCAGTCGATGCAGAACTCGTTGCCCTCGATGTCCAGCATCGGGATGCACGCGTCATTGCCGTCGTACAGCGTTCGTACGTGTACCGCGCCGAGCGGGATCAGTCGCGCACACTCGGCCTCGAGTGCGGCGAGGCGAGCTTCACCCACCAGACCGGTGCCGACCCGCACATCGAGATGCACCCGGTTCTTGGCCGACTTCCCTTCGGGGACGCGCTGGAAGTACAGTCGCGGGCCGACACCTGAGGGATCTACGCAGGCGAACCATGCATCCCGCTGCTCGGGTGGCTGCGAACGTTTGAAGTCGTCCCACGTGGCGAACCCCTCCGGTGGCGGCGGTACGACGTACCCCAGCACCTCGCACCAGAAGCGAGCGAGGCGCTCAGGTTCGGCGCAGTCAAAGGTGACTTGGAACTTCTTGATCGCTGACATCGGCGCACCGTACCAACGGGGCTCCACCTGACGCCCTCGAAGCTTCGCCGGTCGACCGTTCAGGCACGGCAGCGCAGCATCTCCAGCGGTGGGCTCGCCAGGAGGTCCGCCCAGAAGTCCTCGCCGTACTCACGGATGCCGGCTTCGGACACCTGCAGCGGAACCCACTCCACCTGGGTGAAACCGGCCGCCCGCAGGCAGTGCTCGTACACCTCGCGGCGCGGGGCCGCGCCGACGATGCTGATCGGCTGCGGGTCGAGCAGAGCCGTGACGCGCACCCGCGGCCCCGTCTCGGTCTCCTCGCCGGTCGGCTCGCAGCGGAACCCGTACTTCTCCAGGGACGGACAGTCGAACCGGTAGTCGGGCTTCTGCGCGAACACGAAGAACTGCCCACCCGGTACCAGGCTTCGGTGAACGTTGCGGCGCATCCGCTCCATCGCCGCGAGGTTCTCGGCGTAGTTGAGGCACTGCACTCCCAACGCGATGTCGAAGCGCCGGCCGAGAGGCCGCAGCTCGGACACGTCGCCCACCTCGTAGTGCACGCCCAGCGGGTCACGCCGTTCGATCTCCCGGGCGGCGGCGATCATCTCCACGGAGATGTCGACACCGAGGACATCCGTGGCGCCGCTCCGCTTGAACCGCCTGCTGTAGAAACCGGTGCCGCACGCTAGGTCGAGAATCGACTTGCCGCTCACGTCCCCGACCATGCCCAGGAAGCTCGGCACCTCCCCGTAGCGGATCAGTGGCAGGGACTTGAACCCCTCGAACGCCTCGCCGATCTCGTCGTACTGCTGCACGCTCACGCGTCGCCCCCTCGTGTGCTTCTTCCCGTACGCGGCCAGGTCGGTCTGCTGCATCGGAGGCCGGCCCGTCGCGGTCGTCGCAGGAAGTGTGCTCCGCCGCGTCCGGTCCTTCGTACTGGCGGATGACATGAAGAAGTGGGCCGGTCACCCTCGTATCGCCCAAGCGGTTCCAGCGATGAGGTGGATGTCGCCGAACGTCAGGTCCGTTTCCCGCCGGTCTCCGCCGGTGGGGCCCGCGATGCTCGACGCCATGAACCGACTCGAAGGAAACGTCGCCCTGATCACGGGCGGAAGCCGGGGCATCGGCGCCGCCATTGCGTGCCGGCTGGCGGACGAAGGCGCCGACATCGCCGTCACCTATCGGCACAGCGCGGAGCGCGCCGCCGAGGTCGTGGAGCAGGTCAGGGCCCGGGGGCGTCGAGGTCTGGCCATCCAGGCCGACAGCGCTGTCCCGGAGGCACTGACCGCCGCTGTGGACGAGGCCGCCGCGACCTTCGGCCGACTGGACATCCTGGTCAACAACGCCGGTGTGTTCCTCGTCGGCCCCCTCGCCGGTCTGGTGCCGGCGGAGATCGACCGCACCCTGGCCGTGAACGTCCGGGCACCGTTGGTGGCGGCACAGGCGGCGGCGCGTCACATGGGCGACGGCGGCCGCATCATCAGCATCGGGAGCAACGTCGCCGCACGCGCGCCCTTCCCGGGCCTGGCCCTTTACGCGATGAGCAAGACAGCGCTCGTCGGCATGGCCAAGGGCCTGGCCCGGGAACTCGGCTCACGCGGCATCACCGTCAACGTGGTCCACCCCGGCCCCACCGACACGGACGCCAACCCCGCGGACGGACCCGACGCCGAGACGATCGCCGGCTTGACCGCTGTGGGCCGTTACGCGGAAGCGGCCGAGATCGCGGCCACCGTCGCCCACCTGGCAAGTGTCGACGGAAGGTACATCACCGGCACCTCGATCCACGTCGACGGCGGCTTCACGGCCTGACGGGCAGGGTGACATCCGAGAACCCCCCGGGTGGCTCCGCCCGATGCGCTTGCCGGCAGAACACCCTCGAAGCGGGCTCCGGCTCGGACCACGGCGGCGACGTGCCCGGGCGGGAGGTCGAGGAGCGGCCGCCGACCGCAACGCGCGGGGGTGACGAGGGTCAGGTGGTGGCCAGGAGCAGGTCCTCGCCGCTGGACGGGCGGAGGCCGTCGGTGCGGTCGGCGAAGCAGCGGTCGGCGAGCAGGGCTCCGGACACGTGCCGGGCGTCTTCGAAGCCGGCTTCTCGGGCCAGTGTCAGCATGTCCTGCGGGGTGTAGAAGCTGATGAACGGCGTTCCGGATGCTCGAGCCGGCGCAGGGTGGCCCAGGTGGCGTCTCTCGTGAGGTACATGGTGACGCCGGTGGAGACGACGACCGCGGGGCGGCCGGAATCGAAGCCGGCGCTGGCCAGTTGCTCCCACCAGGACGCGCCTGCCTCGAAGTCGACCGGCACGAGATGCAGCCAGTCGGGGATGCCGTAGCCGAGTTCGACCAGGCGGCGGCGCTTCCAGGACTGCGGGCCGGGCCGGTCGATCTCGAAGATGCGCAGGCGAGAGGCGAGCTCCGGCTTGCGCTGGGCGAAGGTGTCCAGGCCGGCTCCCAGGACCACGTACTGCGAGACGCCGCGGTCGGCCTGTTCGGCCATCAGGTCCTCGGCGAGACGAGCGCGGGCCACCACGGCCGCCCGGAACCCCCTGGGGGCCTGCGGGTCCATGTCCGGGCGGTCGCGCCAGTCATCGCCGGGGTCCGCCAGACGCAGGCCGATCTCATCCTCGACCACGTGCGGGGGCGGATCGACCTGGAGGTGCATGGCCCACCAGAGGGCGGTCCGCACCGCGGTGCTGTCCGGCGCCTCGGTCTGCTCGCTTGCCATGGTGTCTCCGCTCGTCGCTCAGCCTTGTCGTCGGTGCCGAGCACATCCTCGGCCATCTCACCACCTGGCACGCAGGACGCGGCTTCGACGAGCGCCTGGACTTTCACCCGCTTAGGGTAAATAAAACCCATCTTCTCCTGAATCGGAGGGTTAGTTGTGGCCACGAACAACAATCACACCCACGTGGCAGTGGCCGACAGCCGTCGAGCCGAAGCGCTCGCCGCCACAACATCGCCGTTCAAGATCGTCGTCCGCTTCCTCGGCGGACTGAGCAGTAGCCAGGAGAAGGCGTTCACCGCAGCCGCCGACCGCTGGGTGCGCGTCATCGTGGGCGACCTGCCTCCCGTGGTGATCGACGGCGAGGTCATCGACGACCTCCTGATCCTCGCTCAGGGACGCCCCATCGACGGCCCAGGAGGAATCCTGGGACAGGCGGGCCCCACCCACCTCCGGCCCGCGTCGGCCGGCAAAGCGGCCTTTCTCCCCGCCAAGGGCATCATGTCGTTCGACACGGCCGACCTGGAGCAGATGGAGCAGGAGGGCACGCTGAACGACGTCATCACCCACGAGATGGGGCATGTGCTGGGCATCGGCAGCGTCTGGAACGACAAAGGCCTGCTCGCAGACGCCGGCACCTCCAATCCGACCTTCCTCGGCCGCGGCGCCATGGACGAGTACCGTGCGCTGCGCGACGACGGCACGCTGCAACCCGTACCGGTCCAGAACACCGGCGGTCCCGGAACCGCGGATTCCCACTGGCGGGAGACCGTCTTCGGCAACGAGCTGATGTCCCCCTTCATCGCGGGCCCGGGCAACCCCATGAGCCGCATGACGGTGGCGAGCCTCGGCGACCTCGGCTACGAGGTGGACCTCGACGCTGCTGAGCCGTACCAGTTGCCGGACCTGCACGCACTGGCCGCGCGGGGCGTGCTCATGGCTCATGCCGCACCGATCGACGTCGGCATGATGCTGCCGGTCATCCCGGTCGCTCTGCCTGCCGAGAGCCTGCAGGTTTCGAGCGACGAGACGCCGGTGCCATGAGGGACAGGGACCAACGTCCCGGAGACGACGGGGACGCGCCGCCGGAGCCGGGAGTGATCCTTCGCCCGGAGATGTCCGTCCTCGGCAACGAGGCGTTGGTCCCTGAGAGCAACGTCGTCCGGCCCGCGCCCACCCGCTTCACCCACGAGCTGGTGGCCGACGAGCCCTTCCACTTCGACCGTCCCCGGCGTGGTCGTGTCCCCGACGGTCATCTGCCGGCGGGGACACGGGTGGTGGTACTCGCGGTCGGTGACGACCACTGTCGTGTTGCCGCCGGTAACGGCCTGTGCGTCGACGTGCGGCGGGCGAGTCTGCGCGCACTGACCGACGCTTGACGGATTGCCGCTCGCCGGCCTCAATTGCCGCTCGCCGGCCTCAGAAGGCCGGCGAGTTCTCGACGTTCACGACACTGCCCGTCGGTCCGTAGGTCAGCACGGTCCCCTCCCAGCGGCCGAAGTCCAGGCCGGAACCGGCGGCGCCGAGAGTATAGAACTGCTTGGCCGTGGAGGCCCGGACGCAGGTGTTGAGTATCTTCGCCATGCTGTAGCAGAAGACGTTGCCGTCACTGCTGCCCGGTCCGATGAAGGCCGCGGAGCAGGAGTACAGGTCGACTCCCGCGGCGAACTTGTCCTTCAGGACGGACAGACGCGAGAGGTTGCCGGTGAAGAGGTTCTCCTTGCAGAACTGCACGTAGGCGGGCGCGCCATGGGCCATGAGCTTGAGGCGTACCCGTTCCGCCGTTTGCGCGACGGTGGCGGCCGAGCTGTCCAGGAACCACTGAAGCGGCGTGTTGGCGTCCACCTCGATCACGGTGTCCCCCGCGGGCCGGTTGCCTGCCAGCCGTACGTCCCGGTAGACGAGGCGGTACGGTTTGACCGCGCCGTCGCCCGCGATGGCGGGGTCCGGAAAGGCGTCAGGGGATATGAAGAATCCCTTGAGCCGGCTGAACGTGACCTTACCGGGCTCGACGAGCCCGTCCTGGAAGCCGAGTTGCACGTACTGGAAACGGCGAATCGCACCAGTGGTCTTGGGACCGACCAGACCGTCGACGTCCAGCGGGGGACTCGGTCCGCCCGCAGCCGCGTCCACCTGATCGAGCAGCATCTGCACGGTGAACACGTCGTCGAGGTCGTTGATGCCGCCTTCGCCGACACTGGCCGACAGTTCCCGGACACTCATGTCTCGCTCCGATTCACCAGACGGGCCTTGCGACATCGCCGTAGGACCAGTGGGAGCCCTTCGACATCTCGAAGTGCAGATGAGGTCCGGTGGCGTTGCCCGTGGCCCCGACCTTGCCGAGCTGCTGCCCGGCGGTGACCTTCTGACCCTCGTTCACCTGCCGCCGCGAGAGGTGGCAGTACGTGTAGATGTGCCCGTTGTCGGCGTGCAGCCCGATCCACTGGCCGTAGGCTCCGCCGTTGCCGTTCGACCAGGCGATGGTGCCGTTGCGTACGGCGACCACGGGGGCGCCCGTCGGTGCGGCGAAGTCCTCACCCGTGTGACGGCCGACGCCGTCGGGCTTCCAGGCGTAGGGCCCGCGTGAGAAGAACGGGAAGGTGACCTGGTGCCCCGGCACGGGAGACGGCACATGCCCCCGGCCGGAGGTGCCCGCCCCGGTGCAGTCGACGGTGAAGCCGGCGTGGTGGCCGAGTGCGGTGAGGGAGGCGCAGCCGGGGATGCCGTCGGCGTCGGCTCCCTTGAAGCCCTGGGCGAGTTGTTCGGCCCGGTAGGCGGCCTTGGTCTGTTCGCCGAAGAAACCGGTGGGGCCGTCCGGGATGCGGTGGCCCCGGGCGATCAGGGCCTTCTGCACGATGCGGATGTCGTCGTTGCTCTTGCCGAAGCGGACATTGGACAGAGCTACCATGACGGGCTCCTAGTAAGGCGCCGGAGAACGGTGTGGATCCGCCTGCTGCACCCGCGCGGCGAAATTGGATCCGGAATGGTTCACGTGGTAGCGGTCGCGGACGTAGTTGACCGTGGCACACATGTCCGCGACCACGTCGTACGGAGTGGTGGCGGTCCCGGCCTGATGGTAGGTGGCGAAAGTGGTGGGAATGCACTGGGTGGCACCCCGCGAGCAGTTCTGCGGGTGGCCGTCGGCGACGATCCGCCCCCGTGCGTTGACGTCCGTGAGGTTCACCCGCCACTTGGGGTCGTTGTAGGCGGACTCACGCTTGGCGATGGTGACCAACGCCGGAACGCCGTACTGCGGGTCCATCCCGGTCAGTTCGCACGCCTTCTGCGCATAGCGCTGCATGGCCACCGGTCCGACGTCGTCCTGCGGGTCGCCGTAGGTGACCTGGCTGAGGCTGAGCCGTCCGTTCCCCGGCGCCGGCGTGCAGTCGACGGTGAAGCCGGCGTGGTGGCCGAGTGCGGTGAGGGAGGCGCAGCCGGGGATGCCGTCGGCGTCGGCTCCCTCGAAGCCCTGGGCGAGTTGTTCGGCCCGGTAGGCGGCCTTGGTCTGTTCGCCGAAGAAACCGGTGGGGCCGTCCGGGATGCGGTGGCCCCGGGCGATCAGGGCCTTCTGCACGATGCGGATGTCGTCGTTGCTCTCGCCGAAGCGGACGTTGGACAGAGCGACCATGACGGCTCGCTTCCTCTCGTCTTCCAGGCACCGAGGGAGCCGCGGTGAAGGCCACGCCACCGAGACTACGGACGCGCCGTCAGCCCAGCGTCAACCCGGCGTCACCGGCCCGGGAGCCGCCATCCGTGACAGGCCAGCAGCCGCGCGAACCGAGGGGACGGCTCGACCCCCAGCTCCTCCCACAGCAACCGCTGGAACGAGCGATAGTGACGGACCGCTTCGACGAGATTTCCCTCCGCGAGATGCGCCGATACGGCGGCCCGGTGCGCGCTCTCCCGGAGCGGATCGGTGCGCAGGCTCTCCCATGCCGCCTCGAGGGCCAGCCCGGGCTTTCCCTCCCGGACCAGCGTCTCGGCCAGCGCGTCGAGGGCGTGCAGCCGCAGTTGCCGCAGCCGCTCGCGCTCCAGCAGCACCCATTCCTCGTCCCAGCCCGGTAGCAGGTCCTCGACCCTCAGCAGGCCCTGCGGGAGCCGGGTGGTGAGCGGTGGGCCGCAGTCCTGGACGACGCTGAGGGCCGTTTCGGTGAAGGCGTGCACGTCGACGTGCAGGGTCTCGGCGGTCACGAGCGAGTCGCCGGAGCACCGGATCAGCGGTTGATCACCTCGCGGAAGCTTCCAGAGGGTCGTACGCAGGCTGCCCCGGGCATGATCTTCGCTGACCTCGGGCCACAGTGTCCCCGCGAGGACCGTGCGGGACACGCGCCTGCGCAGGGCGAGGAAGGCCAGCAGGCGCTGCCCGTTGCGGCAGAGTTCGACGGGCTCGGCACCGTATTCCAGCCGGAATTGGCCGAGCAACCGCAATGCAGGACGGGAAACCACCTTGATCGCCTCGCTCGACGGCATACCGCCGCCCATCGATGCGGGCCGAGCGTGTCACAGGCTCCGAGAAAGCCTCTGGTCACAGTTTCGGCCGGTGCGAGCGGCCCGTGCAACTCCATGGAACGCTTGCGGACCCGCGAACCGGCGACAAGACTCGGACATGCGGGCGGGGCGACGAATTGCGGGAGACGAGTTGTGGCGGAGGCGGAACAATGGGTGTTCTCCGTTTGCGGGCGAATGACCCGGCGACCATCTCCTGGGGGCATGTGCAGGTGCTCCTGTGGATCCTGCTGTCCGCCGTCGTGGCCATCGGGATCGTCCTGGTCGTCGCCCGGCGCCTGGTGCCGAACCGGTCGGCGTCGTCGGACAGCATCGTGCGCAGCTGGATCGCCATGGCGCTCGTCACCGGCCTCATGGCGTTCTGTGTGGTGGCCTTCGCGGTGCGCGACACCAACCTCCGCAGCACCCTGATCGGAGCGTTGGCCGCAGCCGTCGGTTCGGCGGTGGCCTTCTACTTCTCGGGCAAGGTCGCCGAGGACGCCCGCAAGGACGTGCTCAGCGCCGCGTTCGGTGGCCAGGAGGTCGTTCCCGACCTGGTCAGCTGTACCCGGGACGAGGCGGCCGCGAAGCTGGGCGCGACCACCCTCAAGCTCGAGCTGGCCCCCGGCTCCGGGCCGGCCGCGGAACCGGCCAAGATCTCCCGCCAGGACCCGGCCAGGGGAACGACCGTTGCCCGGGGCACGGCGGTGAAGGTGACGTTCTCCTGACGCGTCACGCCTCGTCGAAGACGAGGTCCTCGGGCGGCCGTGTCATCCGCACGGTGTCTGCGCCTGCCGCGCGGCAGCGGCCAACCCCGCGGTCAGGCTCGTGAACAGTCCACGGCAGAACCTGGGATGGGCCAGGCCGACGCATCGTCATGGCAAGTTCCCGAAGAACGCCAGTGGATCGAGCAGGTGCAATGGCAGTAAGGGCGGCGATGACAGCTGGCATCCCGTCAAATATGATTGAACCATTCACGAGTTGAGGGTGTGGGTCTGTGATCCCGAGCCAGTTTCCAGTGGCGGGAATCCGAGGCCGGAGGGAAAATGAGGGGAAGGTGTGCGACGCCGTCGTGCGTCGTGCATGATTCTGACGACCTCGAATGAGGCGTATTCCCATGGCTTTCCGCACCGCCCGTCCTGTCGTCCTGATGCTTTTCGACGACTTGCGCAACCATTTCGGCGGGGGCCACCACGGTGGTCACGGCGACGACGGGGGTGGTGGCTTCCACGGCGGCCCCGGCGGGCACGGGCCCGGCGGAGACGGTCACGACGGGCCGCACGACCCCGGCCCGCACCATCCCGGCCCGGACAGACCCCCGGAACCGGGACCGGAGGACGCCGCCGAGGGTCCGTTCCGGGTGGTGCGTCCGGCGGACATGCTCGTCGTCGACATCAGCCTGGTCAATCTGCGCTTCGACGGCCACCGCCTGGTGCCGCGCGATCCGGGATCACCGGCGTTCGTCCTGGCCGGACTGCCGCCCCAGCACGTCGAGGAGCAGGCCTTTCCGGTGGGGAGCACGCTCCCGCCCACTCCGGTCAAGGCCTTCACCGCCGGTCCGACGACGCTGGCGTTCTCGGTACCGGCCGATCTGGCCGGTCTGGAGCTGTCCCTGGCGGCGCTGCTCGACTGGGAGCGGCTGGTGCCGTTGACGGTTCCGGTCGGAGTGCAGGCCCCGGACACCCCCGGTTCGCCGGTGTTCCAGGGAGTTCCCAGAAGCGTGATCGAGTTTCCCAGGCGTCTGCTGCTCACGTACGACGAGCCGGTGGACTGGCTGAGCCGGCCGGAGCCCCATCAGGCCGACGGGCGCGCCGCGTTGTGGCACGCGCGACTGCACCGCACGCAGGACGGCGGAGACGTGCTGCTGAGGGCATTCGCGGCGGTACAGGGCCGGGACGCGATCCTTCCGGACGGCCCGCTCACCCCGGAGAACCTGGAAAACCTCGTCACCCTCACCAGCCGGGCCGAACTCGTCGTACCGGGCGGCGGCCCCATCGACGTGCCGACCGCTCCCTTGCACTCCGAGCAGTTCATCCTCACCCCATTGGGCGCGTCCGCCCACCTGCACGGCGCATGGGACGCGCCGTCCCCCGACGACAAGCTCCGGTACCCGCAGGCCGGGCGGCGCTTCCCGGTACTGGAGGCGTACGACCACATCACGGGTTTGGGACGCGACCAGTACATACGCGTCGTCACCCGGGGCCGCCTGGCCACCGGACATCTGGCCTCGCACGTGGAGGAGTTCCGAAGGGTGTTCGTGGCTCGCCCGAACGACGGGATCGTCGCCTACCTGCAGCGGGAGGACCGCATCGTCGTCAAGCAGCCGGAGGTCCAGTACGGGCAGGGCACCGGGTTCACCTTCGCGGGGCGGGAAATGCCGTTCACCAGTCTGCGCATCACCGACCGTGTCACCCCGCTGATCCAGTCGCCCAGTACTACGGTGCGGCCGCCCGACGGTAAGCCGCTGCGGGACACGGACGCCTTCTGGGTGAAACTGCTGAGTCCCCAAGTCGACTTCCAGTTCACGCTGATCGGCACGGACTGCGAGGGACGGAAGGTCAGCTTCAAGATGCCGCTGGTGTTCGTGCCCGACGAACTCCGCGAGCCCGAGCCGCCGTTGAAGGCGCTGTACGCAGAGAATCCCGACCGCATGAAGGTCCAGTTGGGCGGCCAGGTGATGGCCATGGCGCAGCCACCGCCCGAGGCACCCGGCAGCACCAGCCACGCGGTCGGCACCCTGACCTTCGGGCTCGGAACCCTCGGCCGCACCCCGCAGGAGGAGGACCGCTTCGTGGTCGGCCTGCCGCACGTGCGGGCGGCGGACGTACGGGTCCCCGCGGTCGAGCAGTTCGTCGCGAACGCCGGTGACCGCGCGGTCGTGTTCAACGACACCTATCTCAAGCAGACCATGGAGAAGCACCCGGCGGGCGCGTACCTCCAGCTTCAGGACCCGATCAAGCTCGCACTCGGCGCGGAGAAGGCGGGCGGGGTGGCCAGCCCGCAGACCGCACTCGAGTTGATCACCGCACAGGCCGGAGTCGTCCCGAATCTCTTCAAGACGGACGCGGCCGGGGCGGTCACCGAGGCCTTCGACCTGAAGTCCATGCAGCAGGCGTTCGACGGGGCACAGCTGCTCGGTGTGATTCCCCTGAAACGCTTCCTGCAGAACATCCCCCAGGACCACCACGGCGCGCTGCAGCAGCTGAGTGACGAGAAGATCGAAGCCATCCTCCGTGCCGACGACGGCCTGTTGCCCGCGCCCGTGCTGCGCGTCCGTGACCTGGTGGACGGCCAGGGCAAGGAGCTGCGCTATGTGTGGAAGACCAAGCTGGGCACGATGGAGCCGGGCGATCCGGCGACGCTCCCCATCGACGTGCACAAGGCCACGCTGACGCTCGACGCCCGGACCGTCCGCTCGCCGGACGCCGTCGACAAGGCCACCGTGCAGGGCAAACTCACGCACTTCGCGCTGGACTTCCTCGAGATCGCTCGGGTGGACATCGCCGAGCTGACCTTCAAGGCCGGCCCGGGCAGGAAACCCGACGTCACGGCCAGTGGAGTGGCGCTGACCTTCGAGAAGGACCTGGAGTTCGTCAACACGCTCCGCAGTGCCCTGCCGGCCGACGTCTTCGGCTCCGGCGCGTACGTGGACGTCGACGACCGGGGTGTCCGGGCCGGCTACAAGTTCGCCCTCCCTGCCCTCGTCATCGGCGTCTTCACCCTGTCCAACGTGTCGCTGGCCGCCGAGCTGGACGTCCCCTTCGACGGTACCGCCGTGGCGTTCCGCTTCTCCGTCGCCGAGCGAGAACACCCCTTCAACGTCACCGTCTCCCTGTTCGGCGGCGGCGGTTACTTCACCATGCTCGTCGACACGAACGGTCCACGACAGATCGAGGGTTCCATCGAGTTCGGCGGCGCCGCCGCACTGAACCTCGGCGTCGCGAGCGGCGGGGTCTCGGTGATGGCGGGTATCCGCTTCTCGCAAGTGAAAGTGAAGGACGGAGACACGGTCAAGGAGCAGGTCTCCCTCTCCGGCTATCTGCGCTGCAGCGGCTTCCTGTGTGTCCTTGGCATCATCACGGTGTCCGTCGAGTTCTCCCTCGAACTCACCTACACGAAGAGCGGGCACCAGTCGGTGGTCCACGGCAGGGGCACGCTGACGGTCAGCGTGCGGATCGCCTTCTTCAGCAAGTCCGTGACGCTCGAACTCGAACGGAGCTTCTCCGGCGCCCCCGTGGACCCGACCTTCGGCGAGTGCGTTTTGCTGGAGCCGCACTGGCGCGAGTTCTGCGAGGCGTACGCCCCTCAGCCCCCCGGGTGATGTCCATGACCATGCCCTTCGAACAGCACATCAGCTGGACGGCTCTGCCCCGGCCGGCCGTGGTCTCGGCCGACGGTACCCAGCCGCAAGTGTCGGTGTTCGTGGCTCCCCGACTCCAGACGCCCGACGGAACGACCGGAACCCTGGCGAACTTCCACGACTTCCTCAGATGGCCCGAGACAGTCATGGCGGTCGGATTCGAGTTCGCCACCGCGGACGGCACCGCCACACCGCCCGTGCCCGTTCCCTTCACCGACCCGCTCACGCCGCAGGGCCCGGCGCCGGACCTGAACCTGTGGACGAGTCTCTTCCACGAGGGCACCCCACTGGAGCCGTACTCCATGGAGGCGCCCAAGCAGACCATGCGCAGCTACTCGGTCGAGGAAGTCCACGAGTTCACGAAGGGCGTCTACGCCAGGGCGGCCAAGGACTCGCCCGAGGCGCCGCCCCCGACGCAAAATCCGGTGAATGATCAGGTTGCGGCCATGGACGGACAGGGACACACACCGCTCGTTGCCGGCGGAGTGGGACCCCCGCAGTTGCAGACGCTGGCCCTGTTCCACCACCCCTCCGGTTCCGCCACGTCCGCGACCAACGGAACGTCGGCCGGCCCGGCGTCCCTGGCCGCCGAAGAGCCGGCCGCGGAGGGACAGCCGCCGAACGGTCAGGAGCATCCCTCACCGCCGTCCCCGCCGCCCCCGGACTTCCATACGATGCTGACCTCGCTCGGCGACCACCCCGTGCTGCTCCGCCGCCTCGGACTGGTCCTGGACTTCGTCCTGCCGGCCGGGCTCCCCGAGTCCGCCGGCGAGCGGTTGCTGACCGTCATCCCCCGGTGGACGTCGGCCCTGGGCAGCGATTCGCACGACGTCCGCTGCCTCACACGCTACTTCTTCGGCGTGGATCCCCTTTCCCCGAGTCCGCCCGCGCCCAGCCGCCGCATCTTCGTCCCCGCGGCGCAACCGCCGTCCGCCGGCGACCCGCTGGCCTCACCGGCCCGCGGTCTGGTCGACCTGGCCTCGAACTTCGACCTGATGCAGGCGGACATCGAGGGTGCCGCCCTGAAGATGCTGTCGATTCCCGACGACGCCAAAGGCCTGTCCCCGGTTCGGACCCACGGAATCTCACTGATCCGCAAAGACCGCATGACCAGCCTGCAGGCAGAGTTCGGCCGGGCGGTCGCGCACGACGAGGCCTTCACCGAGGTGGTCGCGCACCAGCGGGCGCAGGCGCAACCGCAGACACCGGCCGAGCCGGGCGGACCGCATGCGGCGCAGCCGGCCCCACAGGACGTCCAGGCCGAGCCGACCCCCCCGGTGCTCGTCGCCCAGGATCTGGTCCGCGGCCACCGGATGGACATCTGGGACGGCAGTCGCAACGGCTGGTTCTCGCTGCATGCGCGTGAGGTGGAGTACCGGCGGCCGCAGAACGGGCCACTGCTGCTGACGGCCACCGATGAAGGCTTCTTCCAGGCCAACCTGATCACACCACCTGGCGAACCGATGCTCCACGTACCCGAGCCGCTGGCCGTCTGGCGTGGGTGGTCCCTGTCCGCGCCGCAACCGGGCCTCGTCCTGGACACCGACGAGGGGGACCCCACCACCCACAGGCCGCCCAATCCGCTGGTGCCGCCCAGGAACCAGGCGCCGGCGGGGGTACCGTTGGAGATCGCGGTCAGGGCCGGGCGCGGTTCGCTGCCCACCCTGCGGTTCCACCATGCCTACCGGGTGCGGCTGCGCACCGTGGACCTGGCGGGCAACGGCCTCGACCTCCAGCAGGCCGACGCCCTCATGCACCTGCCAGGCGTGGCCGTCCCCGACCCGCCACTGCCCTTCCAGCGCTTCGAGGCCGTCCCCGCGCCGGCCGTGGTACCGAGACTGCCGCTCGCCGAAGGCGCCTCCGCCTTCCGGATGGTGATCCGCAGCAGTCCGGGGGACCGGCCGCCCCCGGCTGCCGGTCCCGGCCCTGCGCCGAACGAGACGCGGGTCTTGCTCTCCAGGGTGCAGCCCCACATGACCAACGACGACGTCAGCGTCGTCCAAAGAGCACTGATGGCGTTGGGCCACAACCTTCCGGGTGGCGCGGACGGCAACTTCGGCGACCGGACGAGAGAGGCCTATGCCGAGGAGCAACGAGACCAGGGCTTCTCCGGCCATGACGCCGACGGCACACCCGGCTGCACGTCCCTGACCGAGCTGGGCCGCAAGGCCGGTTTCACCGTCGACTGCGGCACAGGCTCGCCACCGGCCCCGGTGACCGGCCGGACGGCCGAGCAGTACGCCGCGGAGTTCAACCACTCCGGGCTGGTCACCACCGAAGGACACCTCCCCTATCAGGGCGTCGACGAACGGCACGTGGTGGCACCGAAAACATCGCTGCAGTGTGTGGAGTGGCACGGGCTGCTGGACGACGCCATAGGCTCCACCGACCACGCCGTACAGGACAGGGTCTACGCGCTCGCCGTACGCGAGAGCGACTCCCTGGACGACCCCGGACCGGACGTACGGCTGGAGCCCATCGATTCGCCGGCGGCGGATCCCGACCACCCCGCGGTGACCGCCCTGCACACGGGGGAACAGGTCGACATGCGCGGGCTTCCCGACCCCTTGGCCCGGGGAACCGCCCTGCTGGACCTGCCGGGAATGCCTCCCGGCCAGCCGTTTCTCGTTCCCTGGGACGGCGATGTCTGGCACCGCCCGAGGTCCTTCAGGCTGAGGCTGGCCGAAGGGACCGCGCCGCCCCACTTCGACGAGGCGTCCCGGGTGCTGACCGTGTCGCTGCCCAAGGGCGCCGTGGCCACCGTCCGCGTGTGTTCCGCGATCGACTTCGATGCGAACCTCATGGGCATGGCCACGTGGTGCCAGGACCCGTTGCCGCCACCACACGGACTCGCCCCGGAGACGGAGGAGCAGGCCGAGGCGAGGAAGAAGGCGGAAGCGCAGCGGGCCGACGAGGTACTGAAACTTGCCGCCGCCAGCCGTCACTGGATGTTCACTCCCTGGCACGAGCTGACCCTCGTCCACGCGGTCCAGAAGCCGCTGAAAACGCCCGTGCTCAACCTCACCCCCCTGGCCGCCCCGCGCCCCGCCGGTGCCACGGCCGAGCATCTCGCCGGCACCATCGCACTGGACGAGGGCAGCACCGGCCGCGTCGATCTGATCGCGGAGTGGACCGAGGTGACGGACGCGGGCCCCACCGGGCGCGACACCCGGACGATGACCGTGCCGGTGTTCGGGTTGCTGACGGCGAGGGCCGCACCGACGGGCGTCCCCGGCACGGACCCCGCCGTCCTTCAAGACGGCCTTCTGACCTTCAGCACCAAGGCGGCCGAGGACAAGGCGAAGGCCGACGGGGCCACGGCCGCAAAGGCACAACCCCTCATCGAGAAGCACGAGTTCGGCGACACCAGACACCGCGTGGTGCGCTACCACCCGCTCGCGGGCAGCCGCTTCGGCGACTACTTCCCACCACGGTTCGCCGAGCCCGGCGAGAGCGCGCTGACCGTACCGGGCGCCGCGCAGGAACACTCGGTGCCCAGCAGCGCGGCACCCACGGCCCCGCGGGTCCTGTACTGCGTACCCACGCTCGCCCTGGAGCAGGACGACGCGACCTCCGACGGCATCGTCCGGCGCCGGCGGGGCGGAGGCATCAGGGTGTACCTGGGCCGGCCGTGGTTCTCCTCCGGAGACGGTGAACTGCTCGGCGTGGTCCTCGGCGAGCCGCCCGGCGGTGACCCGACGTCCCTGCGCGACGCCTGGGTCACCCTGATGGGCCGCGACCCCGTGCACCGTTCCGCTCCCGTCGTGGCCCCGACCCCGGACGTGTTCACCAACGCGGTGGGGCAGCCCAAGAAGCTCACCCTGCCCACGCCCGCCGGCCCGCTCACCGTGACCGTCGTGGGCTTCGCCCCGCAGTTCGACGCGGACGAGAAGGGCGGCCGCTGGTTCTGCGACCTGGACCTGGACACCGGGGAGACCTGCCTGCCCTTCATCCGGCTCGCTCTGGTCCGGTACCAGCCGGATTCGATCCCCGGCGCCGAGATCTCGCCGGTCGTGCTCGCCGACATGGTCCGTACCCTGCCCGACCGGGAACTCACGGTCAGGCCCGGTCAGCCGCTCACGGTCAGCGTCACCGGCCCCTCCTGGGACCCCACCGGCTCGCTGGCGCCGCAGATCACGGCCACGCTGCAACGACGTCACGACGTCGTCAAAGACGAGGACCTCGGCTGGGTGACCCTCGAGGAGACCGCCACCCGGCTCACCTCGATCGACGCGGAGTCGTCCCACACGCCCTTCTACTCGGGTCGGATCACGGTGCCGCCTGTGCGGCGCGGAGCACCCCTGCGCCTGCTGGTCATGGAGACGGAGGGCATCCCGCCCGACGGCCCCGTCCCCGCCTCCGCCGCGTCCCCAGGGCCCGTGATCTACTGCGACACCGTCGATCTCCCGCCCGGACACGACGGCCATCGCGAGGACGACGACCGGCCCGACAGGCGCGACGGTCCGGACGGCGACCGAGGAGGCCACGACCGGGACGACCATGACGGGCACGGGCACGGGCACGGTGACGGCGGGTTCGGCCATCACTGAGACAGCCCGGACGGTGGCGCAGGGCGGGCAGCACGCTCCGGACAGCCGGTCCCCATGGGGGCGGCACGGGGCCGGGGAAGCGGTGAACGGGTGCGGATGCTAGCTTCCTTCCCCGTGAGGGAGCATCAGGACGAGACCAGGCTGGCCTACGACGGTGTCGTCGAGCTCTATGCGTCGCTGTTCACCAATGGGCTGGAGACGCGTCCCTTCTCGCGGAACATGATCGGCACCTTCGCCGAACTGGTGCGCGCGACGGGGAACCCGCGGGCGGTCGACGTCGGGTGCGGGCCCGGGCATCTGACGGCGATGCTGCACGACCTGGGGCTGGACGCCTTCGGGCTCGACCTCTCCCCGGGCATGGTCGGCCACGCCCGGCGGGCCCATCCGGCGCTGCGGTTCGACGAGGGGCGGATGGAGGCCCTGCCGGTCGAGGACGGCGCACTCGGCGGCGTGCTGGCCCACTACTCGATGATCCATACCCCGCCCGGGGAGTTGCCTGCGCTACTCGCCGAGCAGGTGCGTGTCCTGGCACCGGGCGGCCTGCTCTTGGTCTCGTTCTTCGCGACCGACGGACCGGAGCCGATCCGTTTCGACCACAAGGTGACGCCCGCCTACAGCTGGCCGGTGGACCGTTTCGCCGAGCTGCTGGCCGGGGCCGGGCTCGTCCCGTTCGCCCGGCTGCTCCACGATCCGGCCTCCGAACGCGGCTTCCTCGACGCCCACTTGCTGGCCCGCCTCCCCTAGGGCCCTGCCCGTCCCCGCTCGCCGTCGCTCGGTTCATGTCACTGCAGCTGCGCTTTCTGATCAGGTAGTCCACAGATTCGACCATGCGTCCGGGAATCAGCCATTCATGATCCAGTTCTAGCCATGAACACGTCATTGAGCTGGCGTGACGCGTCGCCCACAGCTCCTCGGTGATGTGATCGACGCCGTTGATCCTCACCAGGAGAAGGAGCCGGACATGAACAGACGAGCCACTCTGGCCGTCGCGGGAGCCGCGGCGCTGACCTCGGTGGTGGCGTTCGCGGGCACCGCGTCGGCCACCGGGGCGAACGTGGCGTACAACGGGGCCTGCGGCTCCGGTTACTCCGTCGTCAACTGGCAGAACATGCAGTACGGGCTGGGCACCGTCTATTTGACCTACAGCGGCGCCACCGGCAAGAACTGCGTGGTCACGATCCAGACGGAGCAGAAGTACGCGAACGAGATGGTGGCCAAGATCCGGCGCACCGGCTCCTCCACCTGGGTCGTGGACAAGGGCGACTACAGGTACTACGCCGGGCCCGTGTACGTGTCGGCGGCGGGCTCCTGCGTCGACTGGTACGGGAGCTACCTCGGCGGCTACGCCGGCGGGGACGCGACGAACTGCGGCTGAGTTTCTGGCTGCTGCCCGCCCCCGGGGCAGGCGGGCAGCGGCGAAGCCGCACGCGCAAGAACGGCGGAGGCGCACCACGCCTCGCCCCGGCGGTGTCCTCGTCGGAGGCGAGGACTTGGCTCGGCCAGGTACAGCTGATCTTGCCGATGAGCGTGGCCATGCGCTCCGAACAGTCGCCTGCTCAGGACGTAGCTTCCGGCTGTGTCTCACCCTTGGGCTCTGCCGCCGGCGCAGAGGCGTCGGAAGCGGTGTAGAAGACGGAGCTTCCCTGCTTGGTGCGCTGTGCCTTGTTGCGGGCCACAAGGCTCTCCAGGGTGGTGCGCACGACGTTGGTCTGGATGGCACGCATGGGGTGCGCCTGGGTGAGCGCCTCGGCGACTTCCGCGGCGGAGCGGGGTTCGCTCTGTTCCGTCAGGTGACGGCGGACGAGTTCGACCAGGGTGGGCTTCGCCGCCTTGGAGGCCGACGCTGTGGCCGTAGGCTTCTTCGCGGGTCCCTTCTCTCCACCGGACCGTGCGGTGGCTGTCCGCCCCGAGCGGCGTGTCCCGGGCGCAGCCGCCTTCTTCCGCCGAGGGGAAGGCACCACAGCACTGCCGGCACGGTCAGAACTGTCGGCACCGGCAGGGGTGACCGCCGGAGCCGCTGCGGCGCCGAGCGCCTTCTGCATGTTCACCAACACCGTGTGATCGTGCTGCAGGACGGCCAACTGTTCTTGCAGCGCTGCGAGTTCCGCCGTGATGCGCTCCTGCTCTTTGACGTTGCGCTCCAGGTCGCCCATCACCTGGTTGACGTACTGCGATGTCAACTCGGAGGAATGCGCGGTGCTTTCGGACATCTTTTCGCTCCTCGAATCGTGGCCGGGCGAACCGTGCCCTGGTGCATCGATAGTACGGGTGGGGCACCCTGTTCCCTGCTCGACTCGCACCTGGCCGGGCTGACCCTGATGCTCGGCATGGTTGTCCGGGACGTCCGCTCCAGCGCTTCGACGCGCGAGCGGTAACGGGACGCTTATCGCCCGGCGTGCGAAAGAACGTCCTTGCCGCGGTCCTGGCCCGCCGAGGAATGAACCGGCCACTGCGACGGCCGGGAGGTGCGGGCCACGGTGGACGCAGACCGCCCGCATCACCGACTTCCGCACCGGCGAGGTCACCCGCACCTGGACCGACGGCTACGGCACCTGGAAGCGCCAGGTCTCCGTCTCCCGGGCCGACCAGGTCATCGTCCATGAGCTGCTGCCCGCCACCGGCCGCACGCACCTCCAACGGCGGCACAGACCAGGAGTGGCAACCGGTCGGAGTGTGACAGCCGCGGGTGGGTGAACCCGCCGGCCGCTCGTTGCCGACGCATCACGAATGCGCACCATTGATGGGATGGATTCATCTCCAGGTCGACGGCAGAGCGATCCAGTCGGGTCGCCCTGGCCCGCTTTTTCCGGCAAGTTCTCGCCCCGGCCTAGACAGGGCGCTCCTTCGGCATCTATAAACATCCCATCTCTACGAGTGAGCGACACACCGGCTGTCGCACCGGTAGATCCCCCGCTTCGACCCCAGCGCGAGGAAGCACCCATGAGACTCAGAGCCGCCCTCTGCTCCACCGCCGCCACCCTGTCCGCACTGGCGCTGCTCAGCGCCTGCAGCGGCTCCGGCACCGCCGCCACCTCCAGCGACCGGCCGCTGGTCGGCGTCGACTACCCGCGGTCCGACACCGACTTCTGGAACTCGTACATCAAGTACACGCCGCGGTACGCCGGTCAGCTCGACCTCTCCCTGAAGACCACCAACTCGCAGAACGACGTCGCGAAGCTGACCGCCAACGCGCAGACCTTCATCAGCCAGGGGGTCAAGGGCATCGCGATGGCACCGCAGGACACCGCCGCCATCGCGCCGACCCTGGCGCAGCTGGAGGCGAAGAAGATCCCGGTCGTCACGGTGGACACCCGCCCCGACAGCGGCAAGGTCTTCATGGTGGTGCGCGCGGACAACCGCGCCTACGGCGAGAAGGCGTGCCAGTACCTGGGCACCAAGCTCGGCGGCAAGGGCAAGGTCGTGATGCTGGAGGGCGACCTGTCCTCGATCAACGGCCGCGACCGCACCGAGGCGTTCAACGACTGCATGAAGAAGAACTACCCCGGCATCAAGGTGTTCGGTGAGGCCACCAACTGGGACGGTGCGGTGGCCGCGCAGAAGCTGCAGACCGATCTGACCGCCCACCCCGACATCAAGGGCGTCTACATGCAGTCCAGCTTCGCCCTGTCCGGCACCCTCCAGGTCCTCAAGCAGAAGGGCCTGCTGGTCGGTCCGAAGGACAAGAAGCACGTCTTCGTCGTCTCCAACGACGGCATCCCCGAGGAACTCAAGGACATCGCCGCCGGCAAGATCGACGCCACCGTCTCCCAGCCGGCCGATCTCTACGCCAAGTACGCCCTGTACTACCTGAAGGCCGCGATCGACGGCAAGACGTTCAAGCCCGGCAAGACCGACCACGACAGCACCATCGTCCAGGTCCGCGAGGGGCTGCTGGAGGACCAGCTCTCCGCCCCGCTCGTCACCGCCGACGGCGGCGCCTACGGCGGCATCACCAGCCTGAAGAGCGACGACAAGTCCCTCTGGGGCAACAACCTCGGCTGATCTCCCCGGTCAGGAACGCAACGGCTATCGAGCGCAAGGCGGTTGAGATGAGCGACGGGGAGCGAGCAGTCACCCCCGCGCCCGCACCGGCGGACGACGGACGGGTCCCGGCGGACCCGCCCGTCGTCGAGGCGACGGGCATAGTCAAACGATTCGGCCCGACGGTGGCCCTGAACGGCGCCCGGATCACCATCAGGCCCGGCGAGACCCACGCCCTCGTCGGCCGCAACGGGGCCGGCAAGTCCACCCTGGTGTCCGTCCTCACCGGGCTGCAGGTCCCCGACGAGGGAACGGTCACGTTCGGCGGAGAACCCGCGCCACGGCTCGCGGACCGTGACGCGTGGCGGCAGCGCGTGGCCTGCGTCTACCAGAAGTCGACCATCATCCCCACCCTCACGGTGGCGGAGAACCTCTTCCTGAACCGGCACGACCACGGCCGCAACCGGCTCATCAGCTGGCAGGGTGTGCGCCGCCGGGCACACGATCTGCTGGCGACCTGGTCCGTGGACGTCGACCCGCAGACCCCGGCCGCAGATCTCAGCGTGGAGCAGCGGCAGTTCGTCGAGATCGCCCGAGCGCTGTCCTTCGGCGCCCGGTTCATCATCCTCGACGAACCCACCGCCCAACTCGACGGGGCGGCCATCAACCGGCTCTTCGGCCGCATCCGCGACCTGCAACGCCAAGGCGTCACCTTCCTGTTCATCAGCCACCATCTCCAGGAGATCTACGAGATCTGCGACATGGTGACGGTCTTCCGCGACGCCCGGCACATCCTGACCGCGCCGGTCGCGGACCTGCCCCGCACCGAACTCGTCGCCGCCATGACCGGCGAGGCGGCGGCCGACCGGCAGGAGGAACGCGCGAGCACCCTCGACCCCGGCGCCCGGGCCGCGCTGAGCGTGCGGGAGCTGACCGGCGAGACCTACGCGGATGTCACCTTCCAGGTGGGCGCCGGAGAGATCGTCGGGCTCGCGGGGGCGGCCGGCAGCGGACGTACCGAAGTGGCCGAGACCATCGTCGGACTGCGGGCCGCCGACGGCGGCGCGCTGGAGATCGCCGGCAACCGCCCCCGGCCGGGCAGCGTGCCCGCCGCGCTCGCCGCAGGCGCCGGGTTCGTGCCCCAGGACCGGCACCACCAGGGCTTCGTGCCCGACATGTCGATCGCCGACAACGCCACCTTGTCCGTGCCGCGCAGGCTCGGCAGGAACGGGTTTCTCAGCCGTGCCCGGCGGGACCGACTGGCCGAGCGCATGATCGAGAACCTCGCCATCAAGACGCCGGGACCCGAGCTGCCCGTCTCCGCCCTCTCGGGCGGCAACCAGCAGAAGGTGGTGATGGCCCGCGCCCTGGCGGACGACCCGCGCCTGCTGGTGCTGATCAACCCGACCGCGGGCGTGGACGTGCGCTCCAAGGAGTTCCTCCTCGGCAAGGTCGAGGAGACCGCGCGGACCGGCACCGGAGTGCTCATCGCCTCCGACGAACTCGACGACCTGCGCATGTGCGACCGGGTCCTGGTGATGTTCCAGGGCCGAGTGACCTCAGAGATCGCCCGCGGCTGGCACGACCACGACCTCGTCGCCGCGATGGAAGGAGTGGACCTCCATGCCTGACACCGCCCTCGCGGACACGCCCACCCCCAAGACGGAAGCGGCCGGCGCCAGGCGGACGGCGCTGCTCGGCGGCCGGATACCCCTGGCCCGGCTGCGTGACCTGGCCCTCGTCCCCGCCATCGTCGTCATCGCGATCGTCGGACAGGTCGTCAACCCCGTCTTCCTGCAGGCGGACAACCTCATCAACGTCCTGCAGACCATGTCCGAGATGGCCCTGCTGGTCCTCGCCCAGACGATGATCCTGATCGTCAAGAAGATGGACCTGTCGCTGGAGTCCACCATGGGCCTGGCACCCGGTGTCGCGGCCTGGCTGGTGGTCCCCGCCGGCGCCGGACACGGACTCGGACTGCTCCCCGGCGCCTGGGCCATTCCGGTCACCCTGGCCGTGGGCGCGCTGGTCGGAGTGATCAACGCACTGCTGATCATCCGCTTCGGCCTCAACGGCTTCATCGTCACCCTCGGCATGCTGATCGTGCTGCGCGGCATCCTCACCGGCATCTCCGGCGGCCAGACCTTCTTCCAGTTGCCGCAGTCGATGCTCTACCTCGGGACCGCCGAATGGCTCGGGGTGCCGGCCTCGATCTGGATCTGCCTCGCACTGTTCGCCGTCGCCATCGTCGTTCTGGGCTGGACCAGCTTCGGCCGCTCGCTGTACGCCATCGGCGGCAACGTCGACGCTGCGAGGGCCGCCGGCATCCGCACCGACCGGGTGCTGTGGACCGTCATCGTCACCGGCAGCGTGCTCGCCGCCCTCGCCGGACTGCTGCTGTCCGGGCGGCTGGCCTCCGTCGCCTCCGCCCAGGGCAACGGCTACATCTTCACCGTCTTCGCCGCCGCCGTCATCGGCGGGATCAGCCTCAACGGCGGCAAGGGCACCATGTTCGGCGCCTTCAGCGGCATCCTGCTGCTCTTCATGATCCAGAACGTGCTCACCCTCGCGGGCGTCCCCGCCCAGTGGATCGGCGCCCTCAACGGTCTGATCATCCTCGTCGCGCTGACCATCTCGCGCATCACGGGCGGCAAGGTCCAGGAGTGAACCGGGCGGCCGCCGCCGGCCCCTCCTCGCCGTCCCCCATCCCGTCGCAGGGGCCTCTTCTCCCCCCTGCTCCTCCAGGAGTTGCTGTCATGCCCCCTGCTGTGTCCGCTTCCGCCCGCATCATCGCCCTGGACGTCCTCGACGTGCGCTTCCCGACGTCCGAGCACCTCGACGGGTCCGATGCGATGAACCCCGAACCCGACTACTCCGCCGCCTACGTCGTCCTGCGCACCGACGCCGGCGACGGCCTCGAGGGCCACGCCCTCGCCTTCACCACCGGCCGGGGCAACGACGTCCAGGCTGCCGCCATCGCCGCCCTCGCGCCGCATGTGGTGGGCCTGCCCGTCGAACAGGTCTGCGCCGACCTCGGCGCGTTCTCCCGCTCCCTCGTCCACGATCCCCAACTGCGCTGGCTGGGACCGGAGAAGGGCGCCATCCACATGGCCACCGGCGCGGTGGTCAACGCCGCCTGGGACCTGGCTGCCAAGCGGGCCGGCAAACCGGTCTGGCGCTTCCTCGGCGAGATGTCGCCCGAGGAACTGGTCGCCCAGGTCGACTTCCGCTGGCTGTCCGACGCGCTCACCCCCGAGGAGGCGCTGGGCATCCTGCGCCGCGCCGAACCCGGCCGCGAACACCGCATCGAACGCCTTCTCGACAAGGGCTATCCCGCCTACACCACCACCCCCGGCTGGCTCGGGTACTCCGACGAGAAGCTGGCCCGCCTCGCCCGCGAGGCCGTCGCCGACGGCTTCACCCAGATCAAACTGAAGGTCGGCGCCTCACTGGAGGACGACGTACGGCGCATGAGCGTCGCCCGCGAGACCGTCGGTCCGGACATCCGCATCGCCGTCGACGCCAACCAGAGATGGGACGTCGCCCCCGCGATCGACTGGATGCGCGCCCTGGCGCCGTACCAGCCGTACTGGATCGAGGAGCCCACCTCGCCCGACGACATCCTCGGCCATGCGGCAGTCCGCGAGGCGCTCAGGCCCATCAAGGTCGCCACCGGCGAGCACATCGCCAACCGGGTGGTCTTCAAGCAGCTCCTGCAGGCCGGCGCGGTGGACATCGTGCAGATCGACTCGGCGCGGGTCGGCGGCGTGGGCGAGAACATCGCCATCCTCCTGCTCGCCGCCAAGTTCGGCGTCCCGGTCTGCCCGCACGCCGGCGGGGTGGGCCTGTGCGAGATGGTCCAGCACCTGTCGATGTTCGACTACGTCGCCGTCTCCGGCACCACCGAGGACCGCGTCATCGAGTACGTCGACCATCTGCACGAGCACTTCATCGACCCGGTACGCATCGTCGACGGCCACTACCTGCCACCGACCCTGCCCGGGCTGAGCGCGCAGATGCACCCGGACTCCCTCAAGGAGTACGCCTATCCCGACGGCCCGGTGTGGTCCGCCCGTGTCTGACACCGCTCCCGGGCTCGTGGACGCCCACCATCACCTGTGGAACCTGGACCGCCGCCCCCAGCCCTGGCTGGACGAGCCCGGTCACGAGCCGATCCGCCGCACCTTCGGCGCCGACGATCTGCGCGCCTGCGCCACCCGTGCCCTCGCCGGACGCCGGCTGTCCCGCACGGTGCTCGTCCAGTGCGTGACGTCGGTCGCCGAGACACGCGAGCTGCTGGCCCTCGCCGACACCGACCCGCTCATCGGTGCGGTCGTCGGCTGGGTGGACCTGACCTCCCTCGCGATCGGCGACGTACTCGACGCACTGCGATCGGGGCCCGGCGGGTCGTACCTCCGGGCCGTACGCCACCTCGTCCAGGACGAGTCCGACCCCGGCTGGCTGCAACGGCCTTCCGTCGAGGGGGGACTGCGGGCGGTGGCCGAACGCGGACTCGCCTACGACGTACTCGTCCGCAGCCACCAGTTCCCGCAGGCCATCCGCCTGGCCGAGCGCTTCCCCGAACTGCCGCTGGTCCTGGACCACGCCGGCAAACCTCCCATCGCCCGGCACGACCTGGACGACTGGGAGCGTGAGGTGCGACGGCTGGCCGCGCATCCCCAGGTGCGGTGCAAGGTGTCGGGCCTGGTCACCGAGGCCGACCACGACAAGTGGACCCTCGACGACATCCGCCCGGTGTGGGACGCCCTGCTGGCCGCCTTCGGCCCCGACCGGCTGATGTTCGGCTCCGACTGGCCGGTCTGCGTCCTCGCCGGCGGCTGGAACCGGTGGGCCGCCACCGTCGAGGAACTCCTGGACGGCTGTTCCCCCGCCGAGACCGACGCGGTCCTCGCCGGTACCGCGACCCACTTCTACCACCTGCAGGAGGGGACCTGATGCTCCTGACCGAACTGCTGCATCCGGGCATCCTCGAAGCCCTGGCCGGTGCCGGCCACGGAGCCCGCGTCCTGCTCGCCGACGGCCACTACCCGGCGAGTACGGCCACCGGCCCGCAGGCCAGAACCGTCCATCTCAACCTGGCGCCGGGGCAGTTGGACGTCACCACCGTCCTCGGCGTCCTGCTGCGCGTCCTGCCCGTCGAGTCGGCGCAGGTCATGGTGCCGCCCGAGGGTGAGCCGGAGCCGCTTCCCCTCGCCCAGTACCGCTCCATGCTGGCACCCGTCCCGGTCGGGACGCTCGGCCGCCACGAGTTCTACGACGCCGCCCGCTCACCCGAGCTGGCCCTCGCCATCGTCACCGCCGACATCCGCACCTACGCCAACCTGCTGCTCACGGTCGGCGTCCGCGCTGAAGGGACCCTGAGAGCACCATGACACTCGCCGTCCGCTACCTGGCCGCCCGCACCCTGGACACGGCGCCCGCCGAGCCCTCGCCCCCCGGCCCCGGAGAGGTCGAACTGGCCCCCGCCTACGTCGGCATCTGCGGCACCGACCTGCACATCTTCCACGGCGACATGGACGCCCGGGTCGCCGCGCCCGCCGTCCTCGGGCACGAGATGTCCGGCCGGATCGTACGAGTCGGCCCGGACGTGGAGGGCTGGTCGCCCGGCGACGCGGTCACCGTGATGCCGCTGCGCTGGGACGGCACCTGTCCGGCCTGCCGGGCCGGGAACCAGCACATCTGCCAGCACCTCGACTTCATCGGCATCGACTCTCCCGGCGCCATGCAGCAGCGCTGGACCGTGCCCGCCGCCACCCTCATCCGCCTTCCCGGCTCGCTGCCCCTGGACCGGGCCGCCCTGGTGGAGCCCACGGCCGTGGCCGTGCATGACGTCGGGCGGGCCCAGGTGCGCGAGAGCGAGAAGGCCGTCGTGGTCGGCGGCGGGCCCGTCGGCATCCTCATCGCACTGGTCGCGCGGGCAGCCGGCGCCGACGTCCGGGTGGTCGAGCTGAGCGCGCACCGGCGACTGCTGGCCGAGGAACTCGGGCTGGTCACCTGGGACCCGGCCGTCGACGACGTGCCCGAGCTGGTCCGGCAGTGGACCGGCGACGCGGGCGCGGACGTCGCCTTCGAGGTCTCCGGCGCGGCAGGCGGCGTCGACACCGCGGTGGACGTCCTCGGTGTGCGCGGCCGACTGTGCCTGGTGGCCATCCATCCCCGGCCCCGCGAGCTGAACCTGCACCGCTTCTTCTGGCGCGAACTCACCCTCGTCGGCGCCCGGTTGTACGACCGGTCCGACTTCGAGCGGGCGGTGGCGCTGGTGGCGGACGGCACCGTTCCGGCCGAGCGGCTGATCAGCAAGGTCGTGCCGCTCACGCAGGCGTCGGCCGCGTTCGAGGCCCTGGAGGGCGGCGGTGACGTGATGAAGATCCTCGTCGACTGCACCGACGACGCTCAGGGAGCCGCCGAATGAACGCCTTCGACCTCACCGGAAAGCTCGCCGTCGTCACCGGCGCCCGGCGCGGCATCGGCCGGGCCATGGCCCGCGCCCTCGCCGAAGCCGGCGCGGACGTGATCGGTGTCAGCGCCTCGCTTGAGGAGTCCGGCAGCGACGTGGAGAAGGACGTCGTCGCCGTGGGCCGCACGTTCGAGGCGATCCGCACCGACTTCGCCGACCCCGAGGCCGTCCGGGCCCTGGGCGCCGACCTGGCCCGGCGCGAGCGGCCGGTGGACATCCTCGTCAACAACGCCGGTACCATTCGCCGCGCCCCGGCCGCCGAACACCCCGACGCCGACTGGGACCTGGTCCTCCAGGTCAACCTCAGCGCCCAGTTCGCCCTCACCCGGGCCGTCGGCGCCGCCATGGTGGCCCGCCGTCGGGGCAAGGTCGTCTTCACGGCGTCGCTGCTCAGCTTCCAGGGCGGCATCACCGTCCCCGGTTACACCGCCGCCAAGCACGGCATCGCCGGACTGACCAGGGCGCTGGCCAACGAGTGGGCCCCGCACGGCGTCAACGTCAACGCCATCGCGCCGGGCTACATCGCCACCGACAACACCCAGGCACTGCAGGCCGACCCCGTCCGCAGCAAGGCGATCCTGGAACGCATCCCGGCCGGACGCTGGGGCAGGGCCGAGGACCTGGCCGGTGCCACCGTGTTCCTCGCCTCCGACGCCGCCGCCTACGTCCACGGCACGATCCTGCCCGTCGACGGCGGATGGCTGGGCCGATGAGCGACACCCACCTGGCCGGCGTGCTGGCCGGTGCCCGCGTCATGCCGGTACTGACCGTGCCCGATACGGCCACCGCGGCTCCGCTGGCCGAGGCGCTCGCGGCGGGCGGCGCCCGGTGCGCCGAGGTCACCTTCCGCACACCGGACGCCGAACGGGTCGTGAAGGCGATGGCCGCCCACGGCGGGCTGGCCGTCGGCGCCGGCACCGTCCTCACTCCCGAGCAGGCGGAGCGGGCCGTGGCGGCGGGGGCCCGCTTCGTGGTCGCCCCCGGCTTCGACGAGGACGTCGTCGCCAGGTGCCGCGAGCTGGGGGTGCCCGTCGTCCCCGGCATCGCCACCGCCACCGAGCTGATGCGCGCCCTGAGGGCCGGCCTCGACACCGTCAAGCTCTTCCCCGCCGAACCGCTCGGCGGCATCCGTACGCTGCGGGCGCTCGCGGCCCCCTTCCCCCGGGTGCGGTTCGTGCCGACCGGCGGGATCGTTGCGCCCCGCCTGGCCGCCTACCTCGCCGACCCGGCGGTCCTCGCCGTCGGCGGCAGCTGGATGGCCACCGCCGTCCACCTGGAACGAGGCGACTACGCCGAGATCCGCCGGCTGACCGCCGAGGCCGTGCAGGGGAGCGGGACATGACCGACGTGATCGCCCTCGGCGAGGTGATGCTCCGCTTCGACCCGGGCGAGGGCAGGATCCGTACCGCGCGCACCTTCCAGGTGTGGGAAGGCGGCGGCGAGTACAACGTCGTACGTGGACTGCGCCGCTGCTTCGGCCTGCGCACCGCCGTCGTGACCGCCCTGGCCGACAACGCGGTCGGGCGGCTGGTCGAGGATCTGATCCTGCAGGGCGGCGTCGACACCTCGCTGATCCGCTGGGCCCCCGACGACGGCATCGGCCGCACCACCCGCAACGGACTCAACTTCGTCGAACGCGGCTACGGAATCCGCGGCGCGCTCGGCGTCAGCGACCGCGCGCACACAGCCGTCTCGCAGTTGCGCAAGGGGGACGTCGACTGGGACGCGGTGTTCTCGTCGGGAGTGCGCTGGTTCCACACCGGTGGCATCTTCGCCGGGCTGTCCGACACCACCGTCGACGTCGCCGACGAGGCCATGGCCGCCGCACGCCGCCACGGCGTCACGGTCTCCTACGACCCCAACTACCGCCCCAGCCTCTGGACCGACCGGGGCGGCGCCGACCGCGCCCGCGAGACCGACCTGCGCCTCGCCCGGCACGCCGACGTCGTCGTGGGCGCCCTGGGCCTGGCCGGTCCGTACCCGGGCGCGGTGCGCGTCGAGGCCGACGAGGTGAAGGAGGCCCTGGCCGAGGTGGCCGGACGCCTGCCCCGGATCCAGGTGCTGGCGACGACCGTACGCACCGTGCCCTCGGCCGGTGTGAACGACTGGTCCTCGGCCGCCTGGTCGGCCCGCACCGGCTGTGTCCGTGGCCCCGAGATGCCCGGTCTGCATGTCCTGGACCGCATCGGATCCGGCGACGGTTTCGCGGCCGGTCTGATCTACGGACTGCTGACCGCCGACAGCAGGGAGGGCGGCCCGGCGGACCAGGGTTGGAGCGCCGCGAATCTCGACACCGCCGGCCTGAAACGCGCCCTGGCCTACGGGACCGCCCACGGCGCACTCACCATGACCACGCCCGGTGACGTCTCCATGGCCTCGCTCGCCGAGGTCGAGGCGCTCATGGCAGGCGGCTCGGCCGCCGTCAGAAGATGACCGGCCCGTTGGCGACCACACCCGTCCGCACACCGCAGGAGCACAGTTGACGCATCGGCCCATGCAACGCCGGAAGATCCAGCACACGTCCGTCGCACTCACCGAACTCGGCTTCGGTGCCTCCGTGATCGGCAACCTGTACCGCGTCACCCCGGCCGGCGACGCGAGAGCCGCCGTCGACGCGGCCTGGGACGCCGGCATCCGGTACTTCGACACCGCACCGCACTACGGCCTCGGCCTCTCCGAGCACCGACTGGGCGCCGCCCTGCGCGGCCGCCCCCGCGACGAGTACGTCGTCTCCTCCAAGGTGGGCCGGCTGCTCGTGCCGAACGAGGAGCCGCGCGGCGTCGACACCGAGGGCTTCGTCGTACGGGACGATCTGCGCCGGCGGTGGGACTTCAGCCGGGACGGCGTGCTCCGCTCCCTCGAGGACACGCTGGAGCGCACCGGCCTGGACCGGCTGGACGTCGTCTACCTGCACGATCCGGACGACCACTGGCGCCAGGCGGTCGAGGAGGCCATGCCCACGCTCGCGGACCTGCGCGACCAGGGTGTGATCGGCGCGATCGGCGCGGGCATGAACCAGTCGGCCATGCTCGCCCGTTTCCTGCGCGAGAGCGCCGCCGACCTGGTGATGCTCGCAGGCCGCTACACCCTCCTCGACCAGTCCGCGCTGGACGACGTCCTGCCCGCCGCGCGGGAGCTGGGCAAGAGCGTGGTGGCGGTCGGCGTGTTCAACTCGGGACTGCTCTCCCGTCCGCGGCCCGCCGAGGGCATGAAGTACGACTACCAGGACGCCCCGTCCGACCTGGTCGCCCGCGCCCGGGCCATCGCCGACGTGTGCGCCGCGCACGGGACCACCCTGCCCGCCGCCGCGATCGCCTTCCCTTACACCCATCCCAGTATCATCAATGTCACCCTCGGCATGCGGACCGCGGAACACGTCGTGCGCAACGTGGAACTCCACGCTCGGCACATCCCCGACGCCCTCTGGGACGAACTCCGCGCTCAGGGGCTGATCAGGTCGGACGTGCCCGCGGGGAACGGGGCCGGAAGGAGTGCGTGGTGTCACTGACGGACAAGGCCATAGCGCAGATCCGTGAGCTGATCACGAGCGGCGCCCTGCCTCCCGGCTCCAAGCTCCCGCCGGAACCGGACCTCGCCGCCCAGCTCGGCCTGTCCCGCAACCTGGCCCGTGAGGCGGTCAAGGCACTGGCCGTCGCCCGGGTCCTGGAAGTCCGGCGGGGCGACGGCACGTACGTGACCAGCCTGCAGCCCAGCCTGCTCCTGGAGGGACTCGGCGGTGCGGTGGAGCTGCTGCAGGGCGACTCGGCCGCCCTGCAGGACCTCATGGAGGTACGCCGGCTCCTGGAACCCGTCGCCACCGCGCTGGCCGCCACCCGGATCTCCGACGCCCAGCTGGCCGAGGTCAAGCGGCACCTGGACGCCATGCGCGAGGCCCGCGACGACGTGGAACAGCTCAACGCCCACGACGCGGCCTTCCACCGCGCCGTCATCAGGGCCACGGGCAACGAGACGCTGCTCACCCTCCTGGAGGGCATCTCCGGCCGCACGCTGCGCGCCCGGATCTGGCGCGGCCTGGTCGACAACCAGGCCGCGGGCCGGACCCTCGCCGAGCATGAGGCGATCTTCAACGCCCTGTCCCACCGCGACGCCGCTCTCAGCCAGGCCGCGGCACTGCTGCACGTCAGCAACACCGAACAGGGCCTGAGGGAACACCTCCGCGCGGACCGCCCCGGCTGACGGCCCCGCGGTCCATCGTGCGCCGGGCTCCGTGCCGGGCCTCGAACCGCTACCGAGGAGGACTTCTCATGCGCACGGTGACCTATTCGATGAGCGTCTCACTCGACGGCTACATCGTCGGACCGGACGGTGGCTTCGACTGGTCGGCGCCCGACGACGAGGTCTTCCGCTTCGCCACCGACGAGGTGCGCGGGGCCGGCGTCCACCTGTTGGGGCGACGGCTTTACGAGACGATGCTGTACTGGGAGACCGCCGACCAGGATCCCTCGCTCGACGACTCGATGCTCGAATTTGCCGCGATCTGGAAGCGGCTCCCGAAGGTGGTGTTCTCCACCACGCTGTCGGTGGTGCAGGGCAATGCCCGCCTGGCCTCCGGCGGCCTGGCGGACGAGATCGAGCGGCTGCGAGCCGAGCCGGGGGAGGGCAACATCGCGATCGGCGGCGCGACTCTCGCCGCCGAGGCGGCCGCGTCGGGTCTGATCGACGAGTACCGGGCCAGGGTCTACCCGGTGCTGGTCGGCGGTGGCATCCCGTTCTTCCCCCAGCGCGAGCGCCGGGTGGATCTCGAACTCGTCGAGACCCGCACCTTCCGCTCGAAAGTCGTGTATCTCCGCTACCGCGTGGCACGCTAGCCGGCTCGTCCGCCGGGCAAGCGGCGGGACGTCGAGCGTGGCAGCATAGGTCATCAGCGCGAAACCTCTGGTTGGTGTGTCGCTCGCCGTTCGGAGGCGGCGGGCGCCGACGGCGCGACCGCAGCGGTCGGCCCGAACGGAGGGACGGGTGCCACATCTCCTGATCACCTTCGGGCACGGTACCGCCGGCCGTGAACAGCTCGTCCAGCTGCTTCAGAGCGCCGGCGTCACCGCCGTCGTGGACGTGCGCATCGCGCCGGGGAGCCGTCGCAACCCTGACCTGTCCAGGCCGCAGCTTGCCGTGTGGATGCCCGCCCACGGCATCACCTACCGTTGGGAACCCGACCTCGGCGGATACCGCAAACCACCCCAGGACAGCCCGGACGTCGTCTGGCGCAACGCCTCCTTCCGCGGCTACGCCGCCCACACCCGAACGCCCGGCTTCGTCGCCGCCATGGACCGCCTGCTCCGTGAGGCGGCCCTGGCTCGCACGGCGGTGATGTGCAGCGAAGCGGTCTGGTGGCGCTGCCACCGTCGTCTGATCGCCGACTTCGCCGTCCTCGCGCATGGTGTGCCGGTCCACCACTTGATGCATGACGGACGCTGGTATGCCCACGTTCCCACGCCGGGAGTGCGGCTGCGCCAGGACGGTCTGCTCGTCTACGACGACCTGGCCGCAGTACAGGCACCGGGCCCGCCGAATGAACCGAACTCACCCGGCCCCTGACCCGGCCCGGCGAGCCAGGCGGAACAGGACGCGGGCGTACACGAGGGTCGCCGCCGTGATGATCGTGGGGATGACCGCCAGCGCGAGTATGCCTACCAGCGCGCGGCTGTCTTCCGCGCGGGTGAACGGCCCCCGGTCGTCGTTCATCAGGAACCGGTAGGCGAACCACGCCCACATCGCGAGCGAAAGCAGCATCCACCCGATCGACCACTTCTCGATCCGGTGCCCGTCCTGGCGGAACCGCTCTGCGTCTGCCGTCATCTCTCCCCCTGCGTCACTGGTGATCAGAGGTCAGTTCATCACAGTGCGTACGTGCTGACGGCGCCGGTCCCTCACCCACCCGCCGCCGGACGGCCCGGGTTCGCAAGCGGCTCAGCAGTCGCGGAACTCCGGTGACTGGTTGAGGATCTGAGCCCGCAGGGACGTGAAGCGCGCGTGGGTCTCACCACCGCGTGCCTCGGGGTGGAAGGCGGCGACACGGTGGCAGTTCTGGAAGGCGAGGGCGACGCCGAAGTGGCGCTCCAGGCTGCCCCGGATGGCATCGCTGGACAACGCGCGCAACAGCTGGCCGCGTTCCTTCTCGGAGGGCGGCGGGGTCTGGTTGTCGGCGAACTCCGCTGTGCCGGAGCGCAGTTCGGCGGCCAGGCGGGCGATGAGGTCGTACGCGTACGGCAGGGACGTACGGACCGTTTCCACGAAGTCCTGTTCCCGGACCTCGCCGTTCTCGGCTTCGGCCAACAACTGCGCGGAGACGTCGAGCGACATGAAGGCTGTCCTTTTCTGTGGCTATGTTTTTTGGGACGGTAGGGGGTCAGACGAGGGCGGCCAGTGCTGGAGGGCCGTGCTGGAAGTCGGGATCGACCTGGGCCGCGAGGTCCCGGCCGGTGGCCTCGTTGGCCCAGGCGGCGGCGTTGCGCAGGTGGAACTCCACGGCGTGCTTCTGGAATGCCGCCCAGTCCTTCGGCCGGGCGTCCACCGCCTCGCGCAGCTGCTCGAGCGTGCGGGCGTTGTGCGGTTCGAGCTCGCCGTGGCCGCGGCCCTGCTCCTGGGCGCGGACGTACGAGGACTGCACGCAGTGGGCGATGAGGTCGTCGCCGACGTGTTCCTTGAGGAAGAGCAGGTCGTCCTCGCCGGTGACCTTGTTGCCGACGACCGCGATGGGAACGCCGAACGCGGCGGCGTGGTCGCGGTACTGGCGGTACACGGAGACGCTCTTACGGGTCGGCTCCACGACCAGGAACGTCATGTCGAAGCGGGTGAACAGGCCGGAGGCGAAGGTGTCGGCGCCGGCGGTCATGTCGACGACGACGTACTCGCCGGAGCCGTCGACCAGATGGTTGAGGTACAGCTCGACCGCTCCCAGCTTGGAGTGGTAGCAGGCCACGCCGAGATCGCTCTCGTCGAACGCGCCGGTCACCATCAGCGGTACGCCGTCGACTTCCTGGACGTGCCAGGAGTGAACCTCGTCGTCACCCAGCAGGCGCAGCAGCCGGGAGCCGCAGCCGGGCGGGGTCGTCTTGACCATGGCGTCGCGGGACGGGACTCGCGGGTTGCTGCCTCGCAGGTAGTCCTTGATCTCACCGGTCCGCGCGCTGAGCGGCGGGGCGGTGAACACCTCGTCCTCGTCGAGGCCGAGGGCGTACGCCAGGTGCTGGTTGATGTCACCGTCGATCGCGACGACCGGCGTGCCCGAGCGCGCCAGGTGACGGGAGAAGAGCGCGGACAGCGTCGTCTTGCCGCTGCCGCCCTTGCCTACGAAGGCCACGCGCATGGCGAGGCCCCTCTAATGAAAATGAATGTCATGCGCATAGGATGGTGGTGCGGCAGGGTGGTGTCAAATCACTTGCGCCTCAACACGCAGGTCAGGAGGGATGGTTGGCAGAATCGTCTTCCGGCCCGGGCGCGTCACCGATGGCGACGCGCAGGTCGTGCATGCCTTGCAGGATGTCGATGAGGGCTTCCTCCGCTCCGCTCAGAGCGCGTCGGGTTCCCTCCGTGTCGCCGCGTTCCGCGTGCAGCTGGGCGCTGAGCGCGTACACCGCTGTCATGACGGCGGCGAAGGCGGCCTCCCGGCCGGGCGGCAGTTCCTCCGCCTCGGGTTCGGAGACCTGCAGCGCGGTGCGCTGCAGCCGGTTCGTCACGACGTTGACCGCGACACCGGGATCCTCTCCGACCTGTTCCCGCCAGCCGAGCAATGTCTCGAGGACGTCTTCGATCTCCTCTTCCTCGGTCAGACGGGTAGCGACGGTGATCTCCAGCTCCGTTTTCGCCAGCAGGCTGCCCAGCAGGTGCAGGCGGTCCTCTTCCTGCGGCCCCTCTGGTCGCTTCTGCGGATCTGCCACCGGCTCAGCCGAAAGAGCAGCCAGCGCGGCGTAGATTTGCTGGGGACTTACCGGGCGCTCACTACTGATGCTCACGCTCTCAGCATCACCCAGCAAGCGTGTACGCGCCCGTCAGGGCACTCGGCTGCGACGGCACCCTTGGGGCCGGCCATCGGGTTCGGCGCCGGGGTGAGGAGGGCCGACATCGATGAGCTCGTCGTCCGCAAACGCAGCCTCGGGCGTGCAAACCGTCGGCCTACTACTGCCGGTAACGGCAGTTCCGGCAAGGGGTCCGGCATGCAGGTGCTCACCCGGGCCGGCAGCCAGGGCCACCGGTCCCGGCCTCTGCCGAGCTTCGCCCTCGGACGGGGACGAGCGGGTGGTCGGCCGGGGGTGGCTCCGGCACGATGGAGGCCACCGTTCGGGTGACGCCGGGGATGGCCCGGAAGCGTGGCCGGCGCAGGGCCACCACCAGCCCCGGTTCGACAGCGTGACGTCCCACGTCTCCGGCCCCGCCCGGCGCAGGACGACCGGTCCGCCTACGGATGACCGGGCCAGGTGGAGGCGGAGGGGTGCCAAGGATCCCGGAGATCTGTTGTGACGTGTCAGTGGTCCCGGGCGGTGTTGAGGCGGGCGGCCTGGCGTGTGAGGTGGTGGCGTTCGGCGAGATTGGGTGCCTTGTGGGCTGCCTCGGCGTACAGCCGTGCCGCCGTCGCCAGGTCGCCGTCGCGCTCGTGGAGGTACGCCGCCACCGCGGTGTGACGGGGGAGCGAGGCGTCCAGCTCCGCGAGCGCCGCCAGGCCGGCGCGCGGACCGTCGGCCTCGCCGACGGCGACCGCACGGTTGAGCCGGACGACGGGGTTGTCGGTCAGGCGTGCGAGTTCGTCGTACCACTCGAGAATCTGTACCCAGTCGGTCTCCTCGGCGGCGGGTGCGTCCGCGTGGAGGGCGGCGATGGCGGCCTGGGCCTGGAACTCGCCGAGCCGGTCGCGGGCGAGGGCCGCCTGGAGGATGCCGACACCCTCGGCGATCGACCGGGTGTCCCAGCGGCTGCGATCCTGTTCGGCGAGCGGGACCAGACTGCCGTCGGGCGCCGTCCGGGTGGCGCGCCGGGCGTGGTGGAGCAGCATGAGGGCGAGCAGCCCCGCCACCTCGGGGTGGTCGACCTCCTCGGCGAGCCGGCGGGTGAGCCGGATGGCTTCGGCGGCGAGGTCGACGTCACCGGAGTAGCCCTCGTTGAAGACGAGGTAGAGGACGCGCAGCACGGTGGCGACGTCGCCGGGCCGGTCGAAGCGCACGTCCGCCACAGTGCGCTTGGCCCGGCTGATGCGCTGCGCCATGGTCGCCTCGGGCACCAGGTAGGCCTGGGCGATCTGGCGGGTGGTCAGCCCGCCGACGGCGCGCAGGGTGAGCGCGACCGCGGACGACGGGGTCAGCGACGGGTGGGCGCACAGGAAGTACAGCTCCAGGGTGTCGTCCACCGCGGGCGTCGCCGTCGGCGTCGGCGCCGGTTCCCGGTCGAGGCGGTCCTCGCGTCGGCGGCGGGCGGCGTCCGCCCGGGCCTGGTCGAGGAACTTGCGCCAGGCCACGGTGACCAGCCAGCCCTTCGGGTCCCGGGGCGGGTCGGCGGGCCAGACGCGGAGCGCCTCGACAAGGGCGTCCTGTACGGCGTCCTCGGCCGCCGCGAAGTCGGCTCCGCGGCGGACGAGGATGGCGAGCACGCTCGGCGTGAGGCTGCGGAGCAGGGCCTCGTTCATCGATGGGGGCACTCGGTGATGGTGGGCGACGCGGCCAGGAACGGGCGCACCTCGAGCCACTCGTGGATCGGCCTGCCACCCGCCCCGGGAGCTGCCGACAGTTCCCCGGCCAGCTCGACGGCGCGCTCATGGCTGTCGACGTCGATGATCATCCAGCCGGCGATGAGGTCCTTGGTCTCGGCGAACGGTCCGTCGGTGACCGGCGGGCGCCCCTCACCGTCGTAACGGACCCACGACCCCTCGGGGGCGAGCGCCTGCCCGTCGACGAACTCGCCGGTCTTCTCCAGGCGGGCCGCGAAGTCGTTCATGTACTGCATGTGCGCCGAGATCTCCTGCGGCGTCCACTGGTCCATGGGCACGTTGTTGACCGGAGCCGGAGCGCCGCGGTAGTGCTTGAGCAGCAGGTACTTGGCCATCGTGGTTCTCCTCGGTACTGGTGCGACCCATTGTGGTCGCGTTCACCTCGGGGACGGAGCCGGTCACGGGTTCTCGACATCGCCGTCCAAGATTTTTTCGGTCTCTTCCGGAGGGGCCCGGGTGGGCCGTCCGGCGGTGCCGGGTACGCACCGAACCGGTTGCTAGCATCGGCCGACGTGAACGACAGCGTGTACGTGGGCAACGCGGGCAAGGACGCGCCACTGGACCGGGGATGGCTCCTCGGGCACTTCAAGGACACCGGCGATCCGCGCCACAGTGAGGCCGTGGAGATCAAATGGGGCATCCACCCCCGCGGTGACCGTCGACTGCAGTGGGTGAGAGGCGAGGAGCGTACCGCTCTGCTGGTTCTGATCAGCGGCCGTTTCCGCGTCGAACTGCCCGGCCGCAGCGTTCTTCTGGAAGAGCAGGGCGACTACGTCGTGTGGGGACGCGGAGTCGACCACTCATGGTTCGCGGAGGAAGAGTCGGTGGTGCTGACCGTTCGGTGGCCGTCCGTGCCCGGCTACGCCGTGGCAGACCCGGACCGGAACGAGCCGGGAGACGGCCCGACCGGCCCGTGACCGACTAGCGCCGCAACGGAAGGCGCTGAGCCGGACCGCCGCCCCCTCACCGCTGCTGCGGCTTCGGCTCTCTGGGGCGGCAGCCCGCAGGGGTACCGGCGTCTCGGCGACCTCGTGCACGACGGGCAGGCCGTGAGTCCGGCCCGACCCGATGACCCGACCGCGACGCCTGTCTCCTCTCCTCAGCGGTTCGTGCCCACCATGGCGGGGGCCGGAGCGTCGGTGGCGTCGAGGCTGCGCAGGATGTCCTCGACCCGCTGCTTGGCGTCGCCGAAGAGCATCTGGGTGTTCTCCCGGAAGAACAGCGGGTTCTGCACGCCCGCGTACCCCGTGGCCATGGAGCGCTTGAAGACGACGACGTCGGCCGCCTCCCACACGTGCAGCACCGGCATCCCGGCGATGGGACTGGCCGGGTCCTCGGCGGCGGCCGGATTGACGGTGTCGTTGGCACCGATCACCAGGACGACCGAGGTGGCGGCGAAGTCGTCGTTGATCTCGTCCATCTCCAGGACGATGTCGTAGGGCACGTTGGCCTCGGCGAGCAGCACGTTCATGTGCCCGGGCAGCCGGCCGGCGACCGGATGGACACCGAAGCGCACCTCGATGCCCCGTTCGCGCAGCCCGCGCGCCAACTCCGCGACCGGGTACTGGGCCTGGGCGACCGCCATGCCGTAGCCCGGCGTGATGATCACCGAGGAGGCGTCGCGCAGGAGTTCCGCTGTCTCCTCCGCGGTGATCTCCCGGTGCTCACCCTGGTCGCTGTCGCCGCTCGCCACGGCCTCGACGCCGAAGCCGCCGGCGATCACCGAGATGAAGGAGCGGTTCATCGCCTTGCACATGATGTACGACAGATAGGCGCCGGAGGAGCCGACCAGCGCGCCGGTGACGATCAGCAGGTCGTTGTCGAGCAGGAAGCCGGAGGCCGCCGCGGCCCAGCCGGAGTAGCTGTTGAGCATCGAGACGACCACCGGCATGTCACCGCCGCCGATGGAGGCGACCAGATGCGCGCCGAGAGCCAGTGCCACCACGGTGACCGCGATGAGCAGGGCCATGTGGGGCCGCGCGACGAACGCCACGGTGAGCACCACGAACGCGGCGAGCGCGCCGAGGTTGAGGGCGTGCCGGCCGGGGAGCATGAGCGGGCGGGACTTGATCCGCGCCGACAGTTTCAGGTAGGCGACGACGGAACCCGTGAAGGTGACGGCGCCGATGAACACGCCGATGAACACCTCGGCGTGGTGGATGTGCAGCAGCGAGCCGACCGCCGTCTCCCGTCCGGCGTGGCCCTGGGCTTCGACGTCGAGATAGCCGTTCCAGCCGACGAGGGCGGCGGCAAGTCCGACGAAGCTGTGCAGGACGGCGATCAGTTCCGGCATGCCGGTCATCTCGACCACCCGGGCACGCCACAGCCCGATGCCCGCGCCCGCGGCCGTGGCGACGGCGATCAGGACGAGAGCAGTGGCGTCGATGCTCCGGGAGGCCAGCGCGACCGTGGCGGCCAGCGCGATGACCATGCCGGCGATGCCCCAGACGACTCCCGAGCGGGAGGTGCGGTGCTGGGAGAGTCCGGCGAGGCTGAGGATGAACAGCAGCGCGGCGACGACGTGGGCGGCCTGTGCGGCCGTGGCGGTGGTCATCCGTGATCAGCCCTTCGAGAACATGCCGAGCATGCGGCGGGTGACGGCGAATCCGCCGAAGATGTTGATGCTCGCCAGCAGGATCGCGGCGAACGACAGCACGGTGACGGCGGTGTTCCCGTGCCCGATCTGGAGCAGCGCGCCGACCACGACGATCCCGGAGATCGCGTTGGTGACCGACATCAGCGGGGTGTGCAGCGCGTGGTGCACATGACCGATGACGTAGAAGCCGATGACGATCGCCAGCACGAAGACCGTGAAGTGGCCGATCAGCTGGGGCGGCGAGAACGCGGTCACCAGGAACAGCGCGAGCGCTCCTGTGCCGACGAGCGCGTACGCGGACCGTACGGAGCGGGTGCGGCTCGCCGGTGCGTCCCGGGGCGTGGCGGGTTCCGCGGCCGTGCCCGGGGCGGGCGCGGCGGACACCTGCACGGGTGGCGGCGGCCAGGTCTTCTCTCCGTCGCGGACCACGGTCATCGACCGCTGCACCACGTCGTCGAAGTCGAGGACGAGCCGGCCGTCCCTGCCCGGGGTGAGCAGCTTCATCAGGTTGACCAGGTTGGTGCCGTACAGCTGCGACGCCTGGGCGGGCAGCCGGCCGGGCAGGTCGGTGTAGCCGATGATCGTCACGTCGTTGTCGGTGACGACCGCCTTCCCGGCGACGGTTCCCTCGACATTGCCGCCCTGAGCCGCGGCCATGTCGACGATCACGCTGCCGGGCTTCATACGCGCCACGTCGTCGGCGGTGATCAGCCTCGGCGCCGGCCTGCCCGGGACGAGCGCGGTGGTGATGATGATGTCGACGTCGGCGGCCTGCTCGGCGTACAGCCGCGCGGCGAGCCGGTTGTAGTCGTCCGAGGTGGCTTTGGCGTAACCGTCGCCGCTGACCTCCTGCTCGTCCTGCGGGACGCGTACCGCGAGAAACTCCCCGCCCAGCGACCGCACCTGCTCGGCGACCTCGGGCCGGGGGTCGGTCGCGCGGACCACGGCGCCGAGGCTGCGCGCCGCGCCGATCGCCGCGAGCCCGGCCACCCCGGCGCCGGCCACCAGCACTTTGGCCGGCGGCACCTTGCCCGCGGCGGTCACCTGGCCGGTGAAGAAGCGCCCGAAGGCGTGCGCGGCCTCCACCACGGCCCGGTATCCGGCGATGTTCGCCATCGAGCTGAGGACGTCCAGGGACTGGGCACGCGAGATGCGCGGGACGGCGTCCATGGCGAGCACGGTGATCGGCCGCCGCGCCAGCTCCTCGACCAGTTCCGGATGGAGCGCGGGACCGATGAGCGCGACCAGTGTCGCCCCGTCACGCAAGCGGCCGATCTCCTCGCTCGAGGGGCCGTTGACCTTCAGTACGATCTCCGCCGGCCAGGGGTCACCGAGACGGGCTCCCGCCTCCTCGTAGGCCGCGTCGGAGAAGCGGGACGACTCGCCCGCTCCCGGTTCGACGACCACGTGGTACCCGAGCGCGACAAGTCTGGCCACGGTGGCCGGGGTCGCCGCCACCCTGGTCTCGCCCGCGGTGGACTCGGCGGGGATGCCGATCCGCTGGGGTTCCGCTACCGGTTCCGGTGGGACCATCGTCTCCCTCTCTCGTCGTGAACGTCGTGCTGCCGGGCCTGGCCGCCCGGGACTGTCTGTGCTTGCCCATTCATCAGTGCCCAGATCCTTCCCGTTCGGCTCTGCCGTTCCAGGCCGACTTCCTGAGCCATGCCAGGGGATACGCGAGGGAGTGCTCGATCGCTCGCCGCGACACCGAGGTCGATGCCCCCGCACGACGATCGGATCCACCGGGCCGGCTGGATCGGACCGGTGGCGCCGATGGCCGCTACCGCCACCGAGGAGGGCGGGGCTTGTCCTCGATGACGGCATCCTGCCGGCACGCCTACCGTCGGCTCCTCGCCGGACGGCTGGGCCTCACTTCAGGTGCCGGTCCAAGAACCGGCACCCGTCCTCCAGCTCGAACCAGGGGGTGCCGGTGTGCCCTCCCGGATTGGCGTGCAGTGTCTTCTCCTTGCTGCCGAAGGCGTCGAACAGGTCCAGGGCCCGTTGCCGGGGGTTCCCCTCGTCGTCCCACTGCAGCAGGAACAGCAGCGGAACGGTGACCTGCCGGGCCTCCTCGCGCTGGGCTCGGGGCACGAACCCGCCGGCGAAGAAGGCTGCGGCCGCGATGCGCGGCTCGGCCACCGCCAGCCGGATGCCGAGGGCGGCCCATCCCCCGGAGTATCCGACCGGGCCGCCGATCTCGGGCAGCTCAAGGAGGGCGTCCAGAGTGGTCTGCCATTCCGGGACCGCGTTCTCGACCAGCGGGCCGACGAAGGACTCCAAGATCTCGTCGACCGGTTCGCCGGCCCGCATCGCCCGCCGCAGGTCGGCACGGGCCTGCTCGTCGGCGGCGGAACGGGGACGGTCACCGCACCCTGCGGCGTCGATGGTGGCCACCGCGTAGCCGCGCGCCGCGGTGTACCGGGCCCGGGCCACCAGCCGGGGTTCCGCCTTGGGCAGGCCGTTGTTGTGGGCCATCAGGACCAGCGGGGCCGGTGCGGAGCCGGGCGTCCACAGGGTGCCGGGGATCTCGCCGAGAGTGAATGCGCGCTCGAGGACGCCGTCGTCGAGGCGCTGTTCAGAAGTGAAGTGCACGGTCGTGCCTTTCGGGAGGCTGTTGAACGGCGCTCCCGGACGACCTATCGCCCGACCGTGACCCCGGAGGGGAGCACCCACGTCGAAACTGCGTTCACGGGTACCACCTCCTCGTTCTGCCGCACGGCCTCGGGGAGGTTAGCAACGGTCACCGTTGCCCGCCAACGGGTTTTCCGGAGGCTCCGCGGGCCGGGTGCCGCCCATTCCGGCGCCGCGGCGGGAGCATCATGGCCGTGGTCCCTGCGGTGGCGAGGACGAGCAAGGCGGCGAGGCCGAAGGCGTCACGGGCGCCGGTGAGCGCCGCGGCGGCCGGGGTGGGGCCGGCGGGCACGGCGGCATGGAGGAAGAGACTGCCGAGCAGGGCGACGCCGAGCGTGCCGCCGAGCTGCTGCACCGCGTTGAGCAGGCCGGCGGCGGAGCCCGTCTCGTGCGGGCGGACTCGGTGCAGGGCGGTGGTGAAGAACGGCACGGCGTACAGGCCCTGGCCGGTCCCGGCCACGGCCAGCGCGGGCAGCAGCAGCCACGGGTAGGAGGCGGGCGGACTGGTGGCGTACACGGCGGCGGCCGACACGACTCCGGTGAGCAGGGCCAGCAGGCCGGCGTTCATGACCCGGGCCCCGTAGCGGGGTACGAGCCACGCGCCGGCCACCCAGGACGACACTGCCATCGCCGCGGACCACGGCAGCAGCGTGAAGCCCGCCGAGAGGACGTCGCGGTGCAGCCCGAGCTGCACCTGCGCCACGGCCACCAGCATCAGGCCGCCCACCACCGCGAAGAACAGCACGCTGGACACCAGCGCGGCGGTGAAGCCGCGGTCGGCGAACAGGCCGGGCTCGATGAGCGGGCTGCGGCCCGCGCGGGCCCGCCGCCGTTGCTGTGCGGCGAAGCCCGCCAGCACCGCGCCGCCGACGGCCGGCATGGCCCAGCACCAGCCTGGCCAACCGTGTGTGCCGCCCTGAATGAGCGGACAGACCAGCAAGCCGTTGCCCAGGACCGCCAGGGCCGTGCCGACGTGGTCCAGCCGCGGCCGGAGCGCGGCACGGTCCTCGTGCAGCAGCGGCGTGGCCGCCAGCACGGCGGCGCCGAGGGGGACGTTGACGAGGAAGACAGCGCGCCAGGAGGAACCCAACACATCTGCTTGGGTCAGCGCGCCGCCGACCACCGGGCCGGTGACCGCGGCGAGCCCCATGACCGGGCCGATGGTGCCCATGGCCCGGGCCAGGGCCGGGCCGGCGAACATGGCGCGGATCATGCCGATGGTCTGCGGGATGATCAGCGCGGCCGCGGCGCCCTGCACCGCCCGCAGGACGATCAGCGCCACCGTGGACGGTGCGAGCGCGCATCCCAGCGAGGCCAGAACGAAGCCGGCCATGCCGAGGCGGAACACCCGCCGCCGGCCGACGATGTCACCCAGCCGCCCACCGGTGATCAGGAGGACGGCGAACGGCAAGGTGTACGCGGCACTGAACCACTGGATGCTGGAGGCGGGGCCGCCCAAACCGGCGCGGATCACGGGGGCGGCGACGGTCATGACGGTGGCGTCGAGGAGGTTCATGGCCTCGGCGACCAGCAGCACGGCGAGTGCGGCCCAAGTCCGCCGTGAAGGCGGGGAGATGGAGTACGACATGCGCCCGAGCGTGCGCGCTGCCGCCGGAGCACCTCCACTCTGAGCGGCCGGATCGCCGAATCATTCCATCGGGACCTCCCTGGTGCATGATTCTCACATGCTGGACGACATCGACCGTGGACTCCTGCACGCCCTGCGCATCGACGGGCGGGCGCCGTTCAGCGCGATCGCCGATGTCCTCGGCGTCTCGGCGCAGACGGTCTCCCGCCGTTACCGGCGGCTGTCCGCAGAGGCGGCGCTGCGGGTGGTCGGTCTGGCCGAGCCGCAGCGCAGCGACCGCACCCAGTGGCTGCTGCGGCTGACCGCGGGCCCACGCCCGGCCCAGGACCTTGCCGACGCGCTGGCCCGCCGCGCCGACACCTCCTGGGTCAAGCTCGCCTCGGGCGGCACCGAGATCGTCGCGATCGTGCACACCTCCACCGCCGACGGGCCCGCCGAGCACACGCTGCTGTTGCACGACATCCCGCGCACGGCCGGCATCACCGCGGTCTCCGCACACTGCGTGCTGCACACCTACCTCGGTGGGCCCACTGCGTGGTCAGGCCACCAACAGGCCCTCAGCGCCGCGCAGCAGCGCCGCCTGCGCACCGCCGTGGCCGGGACGGCGTCCGTCACCGCAGCCCCTGGGGTGCGGACGGCTCCCGGCGATGCCGATTCCGACCTGCTCGCTGCCCTCCAGCTCGACGGTCGGGCGAGCCTGAGCAGCCTTGCCGCGGCCACCGGCTGGTCGCCCGCGACCGTGGCCCGCCGGCTGGAGCAACTGCGGGCCGGGGGCCTGCTCTTCTTCGACGTCGAACTCGACTCCACCCTGCTGGGCGTCACCACCCAGGCGCTCCTGTGGATGGCGGTCGCCCCCGCCCACCTCGACCAGGTCGCCCGGACCCTGGCCCGGCACCCCGAGCTGGCCTACGTGGCCGCCGTCACCGGCCCCCACAATCTCACCGCCCATGCCCTGTGCGCCGGCCCGGCGGCGCTGCACCGCTACCTCACCGAACGCCTGGGCACCCTGACGGCGATCCGCACCCTGGAGACCGCGCCCGTGCTGCGCACGATCAAGATGGCCGGACCGCTCCCGGCCACCGCCAGGCCACCCGTGCGCCGCCGTTAGCCCGGTGCTGCACCAGGCCGTTGGGCGAGCGGGCCGAGCCCCGGCCTCAGGCGTCTCGCCGCGTCCCCGGTGCGGCGAACCCGCGAAGCTGGGGGAGTGTCATGCCGGGGTCGAGGACGTGCGGGCCGACCTGGGCAACGGCGTGCAGGAAGACCTGGTCGTGCTCGCCCAGCACCGCGACCCGGCCGGCGTATCCGTGCCGTCGCAGCGTGCCCACGAGGGCGAGTGCGACGACCGTGCACTGCCGGGACGTGCCCGGGAGGGCGAAGCTCAGCCGGGCCGCGGTCTCGAGGAGGTCGAAGAAGAGCGGGCGGCACGCCGGTTCACGACCGCCGGGCACCGGGCCGCGCTCCAATGCCCGGCGCATGTCCCGCCAGCCGCTCACCCACTGAAGCGACCGGTGGACGCAATTGCGCCGCCACAGCGCCAGTGTCAACGCCGTCGGAGGGCGCAGGCCCTGCGCCGGCACGAGGTCCACCAGCCCGTGCTCGGCCAGCCAGGCCAACCGCAGTCCGGGGTGCCGCCGGCGTGCCTCCGGGACCGTCATGCCGGTCGGTGCGCCGGACAGCTCTGAAGCCAACTATGTCCGTTCGAAACAGAGTTGGGGAGTAAGCGAATATCGAACCGAATCGCTCCTTCCGCCAGGGGGCGCAGGGCGTCGACGGGCCGGACGAGGCCATGCCGGGGTCCGGCCCGTCTGTTCGCCGCTAGAGGTCGAGTTGGTACTGGTGTGTCGTGTGGGTGGGTGTGTAGCCCAGGCTGTCGTTGATCCGTCTCATGTACGTGTTGCTGTCGGCGGTGTCCGTCAGGAGGCCACCGAGGTCCGGGCAGTGTTCACGGGCCTGTCGGATCGACTCGGCCTTCATCCATCGGCCGAGGCCGTGTCCACGGTGCTCGGGCAGCACGCCGGTGCCGTAGTGCTGCCCATCACCCGTGCCGTTGCCGGGGACGACGAGTTCGGTGAACCCGGCGATGGAGCCGTGGGAGGCATCGATGGCGACGACGGTGTGCAGGTGGTCGCCGCGCTGTTCGACGGCCTTCGCCGCGGCGCGGACACGGTCCACGTCCCAGGTCACTGTCCCGTAGTCGGTGTCGTCCATGGGCATGTCGTCCATCGCGCGACGTGAGGCGGCGAACGTCTCGGCGAGGCCGTCGGGGACGGTTCCCTGCCATGACACCAGGCGGTAGCCGGGATGCGGACTCTCAATGATCTCGGCGAGGGCCGTGGCGTCCACATCGGCCAGTGGCAGGCGGGAGAACCTCAGGGTGAGCACCTTGCGGAAGCCGCGAGCCGCCAGGAAGTGGTCACCGGGCGATCCGGCCTCGGCCTGCGCGACAACGCAGCGTCGGGCGCTTTCCCGGGCGCCGGCCACAGCGGCGTCGAGGAGCCGGGACCCGACGCGCTTGCGTCGCTCCGCAGCGTGGACATGCAGGGTCAGTTCGGCCAGGTGATCCTGTCCGGGATCGATGAACAGACGCAGGAAGGCCGTTCCGACAGGGATGGAATCGGCGTCGGACGCCAGCCATGCAAGACGTCGGCTGTGCGGTCCGTGAGCGGGGTCGGTCAGTGGGGTGATGCGAAGCGACAAGGTGTCTCCGTCGTCAGGAGGTGGCAAAGGTCAGTACGCGGGCTCAACTGCTGGGCACTCCTGCGCATGTGCTCCACACCTCCTCGTCGACAGCGCCGATCCGGAACACCCCGGACGGCTGGGAGAATCTAGCTGGGGCATCGGTACCTCGGCAAAGAGATAATTTCGCATCAGCTTCTGCGGCGTGGTCGCGTTCGGGCCGCAGGACTCCAGGTGTGCTTCGTGCGCACCGCCGGGCCGGCCATGCTCTGCATGAGGGGCGGCCCACGACTGGGAGCCCACCTGCGCCCCCGGCCGCGACGTGTCCCTGCGCGACGCCCTCACCCGCGGCGGGCCGCTTCCCTCGGGTCCATGCCGCGGGCCGCGCACCGCGTGGACGGTCTTGGCCGTCCTGGGTGACATCCGTGCGCACAGGCCACGCCTGTCGGTCGGCTCAGCGCTGGGTGTAGATGAAGCCGATCTTGTCGACCGCGTCGCCGGCCCGGCCGTGGAAGCCGGCGATCTGCCAGCCGGTCGGGGCGGTGCGGGTCACACAGTCGGAGGTGGTGCTGCCGCCGGCCAGGGTGCGGCCGAGGTTCGTGGTGAACTTGGCGTAGAAGATCCGTGTGTGGTTGTTGTACTCGCCCTGGCAGAGCTGGGCGGTCGTCACGTATTCGCCGCTGCCGAGGGTGAGGGAGGAGGCGGTGCCGCCGGTGCCGCCGTGGGCGAGCGTCGTGCCGTTGGCCAGGGTGAGGCTCATCTGGTCGACGCGGGAGCCGGAGCGCAGGGCGATGGTGGTGGCGCGGGCCGCGGCGGGCACGCTGTCGATGTCGTTGTAGTAGTCGCCGTGCGGGCCGCCGAACTGGTCGCTGAGCTGGAAGGCAGTGTTTCGGGACCAGGTGAAGCCCACGGCGATCGGGTCGTGGTCGGAGAGCATCAGCCCGTCATGGGTGAGGAACTTGGCGTGCTCGTTGTCGTACGACGTCGCGTTGAGCGAGACCAGCTTGCTGCCGCGGTAGAGGACCTTGTCGACGACCTCGCACGTGTTGGGCACGGTGGCCCCGGACTGGTCGCAGACCAGGGCGTCGCTGCCCTTGGCGGGCGGGGTGCCGCCCCGGATCAGCTTCACCCAGGCGTCGGTGAGGCCGTTGGCCGCGGCGAACTCCCCGATGGTGTCGGCCGAGCGGGTGTAACGGGTGTTGGTGTCACCCATCACCACGACGGCGTTTCCGGCCGAGTGGGCGTTGATGAAGGCGGTGAGCTGGTGGAGGTTGTCGGCGCGGGAGGCCTCGTCGCCGTCGTTGGTGCCGGCGTTGGTGTGCAGGTTGTAGAAGTCGACGTAGACGCCCTCGGCGAGGCGCTCTCGCATGAAGGTGAAGCCCTTGGGGGTCAGGCAGTCGCCCGAGTCGAGCTGGCAGGAGTTCCAGCGGACCCGCTGGAAGTCGTCCTCGTCGTACGGGATTTTCGACAGGGTGTTGAGTCCGCTGCCGATGCCTGCGCCGCCGCTCGTGGGGGTGCGGTAGGCGTGCGCGGTGTCGGCGGCGTAGAGGTAGGCGTGGTAGTTGAAGTCCTCTTCCACATGGACGATGTCGTACGGCGCGATCCGCTGGCCGATGGCCGTGGTGCTGGTGTCGCGGGGCGTCGAGGCACTGGAGAGGCTCTCGGGCAGGCCGGCCACGTTGTAGCTGAGGACGCTGAAGGTGCCCGAGTCGGCGGCAGCCGCGGAGGGCGCGGCCCCGATGAGCCCGCCGACGGCGGCGGCTGCCGCCGCCAGACAGGCGAAGAGTCTGCGCATGAGGGGACGTCTCCTGGAGAGGGAAAGCGGTTGCGGTGGGAACACGCCAAAAAGTTACCGCCGGTTACCCCAGGCTTGTCGAGTGTTTGGGCACGCTTTCGAAAGCAATCGCCTGCCAGACAGGGGCGGTTCGGGGCCTCGCCGTCGAGCATTCACCGCACCGACGCATCCCGTGAGGCCCGGAACCGAATCCGGTGAAGAGTCCGCCGACGGGCGTCGCCGCAGGCGGGCCGGCGGCGCGAGCAGTCGTCCACGCCGGGCCCGGCAGCGCGGTAGGGCGCTGCCGGGTGGCGCCGTGCTGCCCGGCCGGCGTTCTACGGCAGCTTCACGAACGGTGCCAGGAAGGCGCGGGCACCCGGTGTGTCCAGGCGGTACGACACGTTCGTCGCGTAACACGGGCCGTCACCGGTGATCGTGGTGGCCGCGAGCACGTTCCGGCCGCCGATCACGGCGAAGTTGGGGCCGCCCGAGTCGCCGTAGCAGGCGCCGCCGTTGCCCTGGGGTTCGGTCATCGCCAGGCGTACCCAGGCGTCGTTGAGGGCGTTGAAGGTGACAGGCGCCTTCATCCGTACACCGCCGCCGGGGTGGGTCTGGCCGCCGGGGCCGCGTTGGGCCTCCTGGGTGCCGTATCCGGCGACGAACCAGTCGGTGGAGTTCAGCGCCTGCGGGCCGAGCGCGGCGAGCTGGTTCGCGGTGGGCAGCGTGGCCGGGGTGAAGGTCCAGCGTGCCTTGACCTTGGTCGCGGGCAGCTCGATCACCGAGATGTCGTGCGGGTCGGACGCGGGTCCTGGGTAGTCGGGATGGCTGTGGGCGGTGCCCTGGACGGCAACGGAGTCCGCCTGCGCGGCCGGACGGCCGGGGTACTGCTTCGCGGCGGCGTCGAGGGCGGCCTGTACGTCCTGGTCCAGGGACACGTAGAACTTCACGTTGTCGGGCCAGTCGGTGGTGCAGTGAGCGGCGGTCAGGAACGTGTCCGCGTCGATCATGGTTCCGGAGCACACCCAGTCGACCCGGTCGGGTGTCGTGGGGTCGCCGTCGTCGTCCCACGTCGCGATGAGCGCGCCGACCTCGGTGCGTTCGGGTGCTGGGGTCGCGTTGTACGAGTTGATGGCCGAGGACGGGAGTGCGGCGGCGAGCACGGCGGCACAGGCCGCGGCGGTGACGGCGCAAGCGCGTAGGGCAGTCAAGAGAAACCCTTCTACGGACGGAACGGGCGTTCTCCTGTGGGGGGCGAGCAGCGCCAGTGAAGCGCCTGGGGGCGACCGCGACAAGAGCACGCCGGCTCTTGCAGGGTTTTCCCTCTGTGGGCGTTGTGGGCGGCCGGCCCGCCGCGCGACGTGCTGGCCGATACGCGAACCGACGTCCCGCGATGTGCTGGCTGATACGCGCACCGACGTCCCGGACGCGGCCGTTGAGACCGACAGCAGGGCGATTCGGCGAGAGAATTCCTAGCGCCGCTAGACATCAGGGCGGCGCTACATCTAGCATCGCTAGCAGATGGAGCGGTGCTCGGCTGGAGGCCGGGACCGTCACGAGAGGGGAACATCTGCCATGCCTACAGCTGTCACCACCACTGCCACCGTGATCACCTGGGCGATCGCCGTCGGGATCATCTTCATCGGCCTCCGTCAACTGTGGGCTCCGCACGCCGCGGCAGACTTCGGTATTCCCGGCACCCGAACCGAAGACCCCGCCTTCCGCGCATGGTTGTCCGTCCTGGCCGTCCGCGACATCGGCTACGGCCTCTTCCTGCTGATCGTGCTGCTCGGCGCGGGCACGCACCTGCACGGCTGGATGATGCTGGCGGGCTCGCTCGTCACTGTGGGAGACGCGATCATCACCAAGCGTAGCGGCGGTCCCGCCAAGGCTTACTACGGGATCCACGGCAGCACCACCGCCGTCATGGCCACCGCCGGCGCCGTACTGCTGCTGTCCTGACCCGGAGAGCCGACGGCCTTCGGCGAAGGTGCCGTCCTGCCCCTTGACGACCGGGGCGGAAGACAAGCAGATGCCTCATGCTGGCGCTATGGGATGGTTCACCACGGACCCGACCTGCACCTTCTGCGGCATCGTCGCCGGCCGAGTGCGCGCCAGCCGTGTGTACGAGGACTCGCGGGTCCTGGCTTTCATGGACATCCATCCGGCCGCGCCCGGCGACCTCCTCGTCATTCCCACGGTGCATGCGGCAGGTCTGGAGGACATCGACGAGGCTCTGGCGGCCCACCTGTTCCGGGTCGTCCACCTGCTGGCCCGGGGGCTGCGGCGCTCGGGGCTGCCGTGTGAGGGAGTGAACGTGTTTCTGGCCGACGGTGAGGCAGCCGATCAGACGGTTTTTCACCTTCACGCGCACGTCTTTCCCCGTACCGCGGACGACCGGTTCCGTTTGGAGGTCAGGTGGCAGGAGCGATCCCGAGCCGATCTGGACGACGACGCCGCACGGATCAGAGCAGCCTTGGCACGGGGCGGACACCACCGCGGACCTCCATGAGGGGCACGCAGGTCGTGGAGCGTGCGGCTCTCATCGCGCCCACCTGCCTGTCTGCCCGCAGACGCCGGCGGCACGGGCGGCCTGGACGCCGTGGTGCGGGGCCGAGGTTCGTGCCGTGCGGCGGAAGGCGGCCCGGTAGGCGCTGGGGCGGTGGCCGGTGTGGCGGGCGAAGAGGGCGGCGAAGGTGCTGGGGTCCTGGTAGCCGACGGCCGCGGCGACGGCGGCGACGGTGCGGTCGGTGGTCTCCAGCAGATGACAGGCGCGGCGCACCCGGGAAGCCTGCAGATGGGCCAGCGGGCTGCGTCCGGTCTCTTCGGTGAAGCGGCGCAACAGCGTGCGGGTGCTGACCCGGAAGGCGTCGGCGAGCGCGGCGAGGTCGTAGCGCTCGGCGAGGTTCTGGTCGAGGTGCCGCATGACCCGCTGGGAGAAATCCCGGCCGGGCTGCGGGAGGAGCCGCGGGTCGACGTACGGCGTCTGGGAGGTCCGTGCGTCGTCGACGAGCGCCAACCGCGCCGTGGTGCGGGCCACCGGGGCGCCGCTGTGTCGGCGGATCAGGTCCAGCGCGAAGTCGTACATCGCGCTGAAGGCGGCCGTGGTCGTCACCCCCGTGTCGGTGACGACCAGGTGCTCGGGCCGCACGTCGGCGTCCGGGCAGCGCCTGGCCAGTTCACCGGCGTGCAGCCAGGAGGTGGTGGCCCGGCGCCGGTCGAGCAGCCCGGCCTCGGCCAGCAGGAACGCGCCGACGCAGAGGGAGACGACGGCGGTGCCGGCGGCGGCCTGCGCGCGGATCGCAGCGATCTCGGGGGCGAGCCGGGCGAGCCGCGCGTCGAGGTCCGCGTCCGGGAGCAGTTCGAAGCCGGGGACCACCAGGACGTCGACCTCGCGCAAGGGACGCACGTCCAGGCTCGCGCCGCCCGAGGCGGTGACCCGGCGGCGGGGTGAGATGAGGGACACCCGGTAGCCGGGCGCGCCCGGTCCGGCGACGTGCCCGGCCATGGTCAACAGGTCGGGGACGCCGAACACTTCGGACGCGAAACAGTCCGGGTACGCCAGGACCCCGACCCGCAGCGCACCCGGCCCGGCACCCGGACCCGCACTGTCCTCCGCCTGCCGCGCCGCCTCCGCCACCATTCCCGTACCCCTGATGTCCCCGACTCCGGATCGCCGACCGCGTTGCGGGCGCCCGCTCTTCGCCTGTGGCGAGATTACCCCGGGCCTTGGCGATCCCGCCCCTCTCCCGGTGGCCGGCTCTGGTACCAGGCTGGCCCCATGAGCGACGACGATCCGATGACCGACTTCAACCGCCGGAGCGTGGCCGTGGAGGGGGTGGAGAAGACGGTGTACGTGGCCGGGGCCGGGCCTGCGGTCGTGGTGCTGCCCGAGATGCCGGGCATCAGCCCCGACGTGCTCCGGCTCGCACGCTGGGTGCGGGATGCGGGCTTCACCGTCTTTGTGCCCTCCCTGTTCGGGACGGACGGCGCCTTCCCCACGGTCGAGGGCGGCCGGGAGGTCGTCCGCCGTGCCTGTGTCAGCGCGGAGTTCCGCGCCTTCGCCGGGGGCGGCACCAGCCCGGTGACCAACTGGCTGCGCGGATTGGCGCGCCAGGCCCACTCCGCGTGCGGTGGGCCCGGGGTGGGTGCGATCGGCCTGTGCTTCACCGGCAACTTCGCCCTCACCATGGCCCTGGAGCCGGCGGTGATCGCCCCGGTGGTGAACCACCCCTCGCTGCCGCTCGACGACCCCGGCGGACTCGAACTCGACGAGGCCGACGCGCGCGCGGTGCGCGATCGGCTCGACCGCGACGGGCTCACCGTCCTGGCCTACCGCTTCGAGGGTGATCGCTGGTGCACGGGGCAGCGCTTCGCCGCCTACCGCGCCCTGCTCGGCGGTGCCTTCGACGGGCGCGTCCTCCCGGACAGCGCCGCCAACCCGGCCCCACCGCCCTTCTTCGCCGACCTGGTCGGCACTCCGCACAGCGTCGTCACCGCCCATCTCGTCGACGAGGCCGGCCACCCCACGGTCCGGGCCCGTGACGAGATCCTCGCCTTCCTCACCGACCGCCTGCACCCGCACGCGAACCGGCCACTTGCCGCCACCTGACCGCGCCCGGTCCGCCGAACGTCCAAAGCCGCCGGCGGGCTCACCGCCTGGTCCGGGCGCCGGCGTGGGAGACGCCATGTTCACCATCGGGTGGTCCCGTTCCCGCCCTCGCCCGGGAAGGGCACAGGCCGACGTGCTGCCGGGCCCCTCCGGCGAACCGCCGAGGCGGGAGCGCTGCCTTGCGGCGGTTCGCGAGCCGCCCCTCGCGGATCAGGACCGCCTTGCCGCCCAGGGCCCAGGTCCTCGTCAACGGCGGCCGCTTCCGCAAGATCCGGGGAGGCACCGGTCAGCACGCGTCGGAGGGCCTTCGTCCGCACCGAGGCCGTCTTCGAAGAAGGCGACTCCCGCCGTGGCCATCCCCGCTTCGGCAGGTGGAACAGGGCCGGGGTGACCGGGGCACAGCGGCGGAGCGGTCCGGGCGCAGGAGGCAGCGGACCACGTCCGCTGGGCGGAAGCGCACGTACTCGATGCTCTGGTGCTCTGCTCGGTCAGGGTGAGGCGTGCGAGGGCGTACTCGGGTGGCTGCAGGGAGAGTTCCTCGCGCGCGCCGCGTCGCGCGACGTCATGCGGCAGGGTTGTCGTCGGGCCGAAGCGCCTCGACGCAGCGGTCGGGGTCGGGCCAAGTCGCCACAAGGGCGGTCAGATCCGGAAAGCGGGGACCGGAGACCATCTCCTCGCTCGCCTCGCCGTTGAGCCAGCACACTTGCTCCGGGCCGCCGTCGCCGGTGTCGAACAGGCAGCACACTCCGCCGCTGGCGGCGGCGAGGCCGGTGAACACCTCTCTGACGCCGGCCGACCGCGCGAACATGCGGCTCATCGCCGACGTCGCTGCCCAGAACTCCATTGACGCGTAGCCAGGGTGCAGCAACGACTCGAACCGGACCGTCAGGTAGACGTAACCGATTCCGACTCGCCCGTCGTGCTCCGTTCCATGACTGTGTTCCTCCACGTACTGGCGCATCGCCTCATCGATGCCGAACATGAGGGACGTGTCGAGTTCGAGAGTGCTGCTCGTGGAGCAGTCGACCGGCTCGCTCCTGAAACGGGACGTGAACGGGAGGACGAGCCGGTCACCGCCGGGCAGGGTCACCTCAAGCGGCGGCACATCACGGTGCGGTGGCGCCAGCCCGGCCAGATTGGCCAGTGCCCCTGCGACGTTCCGGGGACGCAGGTATATGTCGTAGCCGTAGGTCAGCCCCATCTTCCCCCCTCTGCCGGGCCGAAGCGCACCTTCTCACGCCCCCGCTCAGCAGATGGCTGGTCACTGCTCCGGCTCGCGGTGCTGGATACTCGATCTGTCACATGATCAGCTCGCAGTTCGGCGGTTGCCGTGCCGCGTCGACCTCAGAAGGCAGATCCAGCGTGTTCCAGGAAACCCCGATCTTCAACCGCCTTGTCGCAGAGCGCGGTGATGTGCCGGCTCAGGCTCGTGGTGAAGCCGACCGCATACGCCACGAACTGGCGCGGATCCTGCCCTCCGCCCCTTGGCCTGCCGCCCGCCCCTTGCAGCAGCAGCCTCAGCTGCCCGGTGGCAACGTCTCCGCCGGTGTCCTGTGAAGTTCCGGGCAAGGGCACGCCGGCCGGGCCATGCCGGATGGGACGTCCGTCGCCTGCAAGCGCCGGCGCCCTCCGCCACCCTGACTGGATGACCGATCCCAAACGGTGTCGGTGACTGTCACCCGGGCAGCGGAACCCGGCACGCGCGCGTCCGGTCGGCACCGAGGACGCCGCAGTGCGAGGAAGGTGAACAGTTGGGCCGGATGCCGCGCCCGGTTGCACGCGCATACGCCCCGTCACACGATCCTGACCATGTGGAAATTCACGGTGACCTCCTCCTGCCGTCGACGGGTGCGGAGAGGCGGTGTGCGTCCTGCCATATCCGCGGCTCTTGCCTGTGGCGTCCTGCTGACCGGTGCCACGGCGTGCGGTCAAGGGGCCGAGTGGGCGACCTCCGGCGGCGCACCCGGTGCTGAGTCGGCCTATCCCGGCCAGGTTGTGGGCCGGCGCCTTCCGGGTGTCGGTGACCGGATGTGGAGTCAGATACCGGCCGACACCGGGCAGGCGGTGGTCGTCTACGGTGAGCGCCGGGACTCGCCGAAAAGCCTTGCCGTGCTCTATGAGAAGCAGGGTTCTACGTGGGTGCGGACGGATAGTTGGCCCGCACACAACGGCAGACTGGGCTGGACGCAGGACCACCGCATGGACGACGGACACAGTCCCGTCGGGGTGTTCACGCTCACCGACGCGGGAGGCGCGCTCGCCGATCCCGGGAGCCGGCTGAAGTACTGGCACGACGACAATGCCTACGCGACCATGCTGCTCCCGGAGCCGGCCCATGCTCATGACTTCGACTACGTCATCGCCATTGACTACAACCGGCTCAAGGGCGTTCCGCCCTTCGACTGGAACCGCCCGGAGGGGGTGGAGAAGGGTGGCGGGATCTGGCTCCACATGGACCACGGTGACGGCACCTCGGCATGCGTCACCGTACCCGAGTCCGGCATGAAGCTCCTCCTGCGCACCCTGGACCCGACGCGGCATCCCGTCGTGGTGATGGGGGACCGCCAACAGCTCGCGTCCTGAAGCCCGCGGGGTCGCATGCGTTCGGCACGAGCCGATGCGCGTTCGGGCGACGCTAAGGGTCGGGCATGACGGGTCCTCAGAAGGTAGGACTCAAGTCCTGCACCAACGACTCCTCGCTGCCGGCCACGGGGCCCGGGACCCGCTACAACATGCGCGCCACCTACCTCTGCACCGGCGGCGTCCAGGAGTTCGAGCCGCGGGCCTGGATGAGCGGCAGGCCGTGCAGTACACGATCCCCGCCGACGTGACGATCCTGGACCTGCAGTACCGGGAGAGCGGCTACGACACCGACTTCGCCGGCTCCATCAGCAGCAGTGACGCCCTCTGCTCTACGGCAACGCGGACCAGGTGACCGCAACCCTCAACGGCACCTCCCCTGGGGACCGCGAGCAGCAGCGGCCGCATCTTCTTCACCATCCCCTGGGAGCACGGATGAACACCCCATTGCAAGGCCGCACCGCCGTGGTGACCGGTGCCAGCAAGGGCATCGGACTGGCCGTCGTCGCAGCTCTCGCACAGGCGGGGGCGACGGTCATCGCCGGATCCCGAACCTCCACCCCCGCACTGGAGGCACTGGTGGAGGGGGGCGCGGTCACCTGGGTGCCCGTCGACCTCAGCGAGCCCCCGCACGCTGAACGGCTCATCGAAGAGGCCAGGGGGCGCATCGATGTCCTGGTCAACAATGTCGGTGCCGCGCCTGCCCGGACCGGAGGGTTTCTGTCGGTGACCGACGCCGACTGGCAGCACATCCTCGATCTGAACCTGCTGAGTGCTGTCCGGGTCACCCGAGCGGCCCCTGCCGCTCATGCTCCAGGCCGGGCAGGGCTCGATCGTCACGGTCGCCTCCGTCAACGCCACCCTGCCCGACCCCATGGTGATCGACTACAGCGCAGGCAAGGCGGCCCTCGTCGCCTTCTCCAAGGCGCTGTCGAAGGAAGTCGGGCCCAAAGGCATCCGCGTCAACACTGTCAGCCCCGGACCGGTGCAGACCGACCTGTGGCTCGCGCAGGACGGAGTCGCAGCCACCGTCTCCGCCGCCGCCGACATCACCCCCGACGACGTGGTGGCGCAGGTGGCCGGCTCGACCGCCACAGGACGATTCACCACCCCCGAGGAGGTCGCCGACCTGGTCCTCTTCCTCGCCGGCGATCAGGGGCGCAACATCACCGGGAGCGACATGATCATCGATGGAGGGTTCGTCCCCACCTGGTGATCGCAACAACAGCGGCATACGCCGGGTTCTGCCGTTCCGCGCACCGCGTTGTACGGCCGTCCACGCCTCCGCACCGAAAGGAATGCTCATGGCTGAGATGAACGCGATCCGGGCGCACCGCCGCGGCGGCCCGGAGCAGCTCACCTACGAAAAGGCTCCGCGCCCGCAGCCCGGCCCCGGCGAGATCCTCGTTGCCGTGCGGTCCGCGTCCGTGACCGCCGGCGAACTGGCCTGGGATGCCACCTGGACGGACAGCTTGGACGGCTCGGGCCGCGACCGGACCCCGATCATTCCCTCGCACGAGTTCTCAGGCGTGGTGGCCGCCCGTGGGGAGGCCGTCACCAGTTGGCGGGAGGGCGACGAGGTGTACGGGCTGATCCCGTTCACCCGCAACGGCGCTGCGGCCGACTACGTCACCCTCCCTGCCGACGTCGTGGCAGCCAAGCCGCGGTCCTTGTCACACGACCAGGCTGCGGCCGTGCCGCTGGCCGCACTGACCGCCTGGCAAGCCCTGGTGGACCACGCCCATCTGATCCCCGGCCAACGCGTCCTGGTGCACGGCGGCGCCGGCGGGGTGGGATCCTTCGTCGTGCAGATCGCCGCCGCCCTCGGCGCGGATGTGGTGGCCAGCGCGGGCCCCACCGACCTCGACTTCGTGCGATCGCTGGGAGCCGGCACGGTCATCGACTACGTCCATCAGCGTTTCGAGGACGAGAGCGGGCCCGTCGACGTCGTCGTCGATCCGGTCGGAGGACCGACACTGGCCCGGTCCTGGAACGTCCTCGTACCGGGCGGCGTGCTGGTCGGCATCGCGGCACCCCCCGACCAGCAGGAGGCCGATCGTCATCACGCTCGCGGTGTCTTCTTCGTGGTGGAACCCGACCAGGCCGGGCTGCAGTCCATCACGCAGCTCATCCAAGACGGCCGTCTCACGCCGGCGGTGGACCGCGTGCTGCCACTGCACGAGGCCCGGGCCGCTTATGAGGCCCTCGAACACGAACACCGGCGCGGAAAGATCGTCCTGCGCATCAGCGACTGAACCGCGGTGACGTGGCGCCGCAGCGCCCGTCCCTGAAACATGGCGGCTCCTACCGCTCGGCGGTGCCGTCCTCGCCGTCAATCTCGTAGATCCGCCCCTGAAGCCGTTCACCGGCCCAGTCCAGCCCGACGCCCAGGTCGAACCAGTGCCGATCCTTGCGGCCTTCGGGCGATGAGAGGTTCACCGCCGCCCAGGAGAACACCCCCAGGAGGACGGAACGCCCGTGCTGCGTCGTGCGCACGGACAACGCGAACGGCGCGGCGAGTGCCGCGCGGGTGACCAACATGAGCTGCTCGTCCTCAGCATGCCGACGCCCACCCGTGAGGAACCGGGGCGTCTCAAGGATCTTGACCCACTCGACCACTGCGTCCGCCACCTGGGCGCGCAAGGATTCCTCGATGCCCCTCCGGACGGCGGTCGCGGGATCGTCGCCGAGCCAGCCAAGCCAGTGATCAGGACCAGTGAGCTTGCCGAAGTCGTCCTGGGGCACACCGTGGCGGTGATTCTCCCGGTACTCACCCGTCAGTTTCCCGCCGCTGTCCACCAACCACGCGCCGCGGATCGCCTCGGGAGGTACGTAGCCGTTCGGGTCGTCGATGTACGTCGGGTCGATCTCGGCGACGCTGCCACCGGGATTCTCAGCAGCCGCGGCCACCAGCGCCGGGTCGTTCGGTATGCCCTTACGCCGGCTTCGCGCGCCAAAACGCCCCACGTTTCCCCCCACCTTTACCGCCCAGTTGACCGCGATTGTGCCGCACCGGTCAGGACCGCGTGAGGGCGGGTGTGCGTGACGGCGAAAAACGGGCAGCCGCGCTCTTCCTCCTCACTTGCTCGCGGGCACGACTTCACTCGCCGGCCAGCGCCGCGCGTACGATCGCCGTGGCCGCTGCGCCCGCCGCGAGCACCGGCGCGGTGCTGCGCGCCGCACGGCCGAGCATGAAGGCACCCTCGAGCAGTGCGATCACTGAGCTGGCCGTCTCACGCGCGGCCGGCTGTGGGATGCCGCCCGCCGCGTAGTAGGCGGCGAGGCCGTCGATCCAGCTGTCGAAGATCTCCGAAGTGGCGAGCCGCAGCCGCTCGTTGGTGCTGGCCACCTCGAGTGCGACGGTGGCGATCGGGCAGGGGTCGGCGAAGTCGAGTTCGCTCAGGGTGTCCGCCGCGGCGGTGAAGAAGTCGCCGGTGGCGGCGGCTCTGTCCTCGTGCGGATCCAGGAACTCGGCGACAAGGCCGAGATAGACGGCTCCCGAAGTGCGGATCACCTCCTCGCCCAGCTCGGCCTTGCCCCCTGGGAAGAAGTGGTAGATCGACCCGAACGGCGCGTCGGCGGCCTCGGCGATCTGCTTCATGCCCGTCCCGGTGTAACCCTTTCGCCGGAACAACTCGGTGCCGGCGGTGACGATGCGCTGCTTGGTGTCTCGTGGCGTGGTGTCCTTGCTGTCGCTCACAGGCGGAGCCTCCGGGTGGCGGCCGTTGTAGGTGGCCGCCTATTCTCTCATTAGAACGATCTATCAAGAACCATGCCACCGAGCCGGAGGCGACGCCATGCCCGAGATCGAGCTGAGCGCAGGGACGATCGACTACGAGGACACGGGCGGCGACGGCCCCGTCGTGGTCCTGGTCCACGGCCTCGGCTTCGACGAATCGGTCTGGCACGCGGTCGCCTCCGACCTACGGCCCGACTTCCGTGTGCTGATCCCTGTCCTGCCGATCGGCAGCCACCGGCGTCCGATGCGGCCGGACGCCGACCTGTCCGCCCACGGCATCGCGGCACTCCTGGCCGAGTTCATGGACCGCCTGGACCTCCACGAGGTCACCCTCGTACAGAACGACACCGGAACGGCTCAACTCCTCATCGGCGTACGAGACGATCGCATCGCCCGGCTCGTTCTCACCTCCTGCGAGGCGCTGGACAACTACCCACCGGGCATTCAGGGCAGAACGCTCCACCGAGCCAGCAGGATCCCCGGCGGCCTCTTTCTCCTTCTCCAGTCCTTCCGCTTTCCGCCCCTGGCGCGTATGCAGACGTCGCTCGGCGGAATGGCGAAGAAGCGGCTCCCGAAAGAGCTGATCACCCGCTGGTACGGTCCGCTGCTGGGCAGCCGCGACATCCGGCGCGACTTCGCCAAGTTCTGCCGCAGCGCGGACCCGGACTGCTATCTGAAGGCTGCTGCGAACCTGCCTTCCTTCACGCGCCCCGCACTGGTCGCCTGGGGCGCCGAGGACCGCATGATGCCGCACGCCACGGGGCGCCGCCTGGCGGAACTGCTGCCGAACGCGCGCTACGTGGAGATACCCGACGCCCGCACCCTTGTCCCCTTCGACAACCCGGCCGGCCTCACCGCGGAAATCCGCCGCTTCGTCGAACAACACCCGCTGCCGGGGGAGAGCTGAGCGAGGCCGTCGCGAGCCGAGCCGCGTCGGATGCCGTACCGGGGGTGGAAACCTGTGGCGAACGGACGCGGGTCCTGCCCACATGCTCGACGTCTCAACACGCCGGCGCAGGCGCCTCGTTGTCTCCCCGTCGCTGCTGGGGGACTCGCTGGTGGTGCTGTAATCCGGCTACAGGTCGAGGACCACTTCGCCGGTGGGCTGGCTGCAGCAGACGAGGATGGTGCCGGGCTCGGGGAGTTCGAGGGGCGGGACGGTGTAGGAGGTGTCACCTGCCACAAGGGGGGTGACGCAGGTGTGGCAGACGCCGGTGCGGCACGACCAGCGGGTCGGAATGTCGCAGGCTTCGGCGAGATCGAGGAGCGAATCGTAGGCGGGTGACCATGGAATGGTGATGCCGCTGCGGACGAAGGTGATGAGGGGACCGGCGCCTGGGGGGCCGGGGGGCCGATGGGGCTGGACCGAGGCACTGGGGGCGACGCCGGGGTTGAGGGCGGGCAGGGAACTGAACTGTTCCGTGCGGATCTGCTCGGGTCGCAGACCGTGATGGCGCAGATAGCCGCCGACGTCGTCCATGAAGGCGGGCGGTCCGCAGAGGTAGGCGTCGGCGTCCGTGGGAATGCCCAGGGTGGCGAGTGATCGAGCGGTCGGGCGCCCCTGGGTGATGTGGCGCTCGTCGAGGTGTGGGCCGGCTCCCGCGGTGTAGTAGATGTGCTCGTGGGCGTGGGGGAGTTGTGCCAGGAGTGCGTGGGCCTCCTCGGCGAAGGCGTGGTGTGCGCGGTCATGGGCGGTGTGGATCCACCAGACGGCGCGTGGATCTCGTGCGGCGGCGAGTTGGTGGAGCATGGCCAGTACGGGGGTGGCGCCGATCCCTGCGGAGATGAGGAGAATCGGGCGGGTCCCCGCCTGCAGTACGAAGGTTCCGCGGGGGCTGGCGACGTCCACCAGGTCCCCCGGGCGCAGCATGGCATGGAGGTAGCTGCTGACTTTCCCATGGGGCTCGTGCTTAACGCTGATGCGGTACGTGTCTGCGGTGGGCGCGGAGGACATGGAGTAGCTGCGCACGGCGGGTGCGGTGTCGCCGACGGGGAGGCGGAGGGAGAGGTACTGGCCCGGGCGAGCTTCGGGCAGGGATGCGCCATCGGCGGTGGCGAGGTAGATCGAGGAGACGGTGGGGGTCTCGGGGACGATGCGGGCGACGCGCATGGTCTTGAAGCCGGGCCACCCCGGCGCTTCCCCGGGCTGCAGGGTGCCGGCGCGTTCCCCTGGCCGTCCCGGTTCCTGTTTGGGCGGCTGAGCGGCGGCGAGTTCCCGGAAGGATTGCTGCCATCCAGGGCTGAGGGCGGGGATGTTCAACGCTTTGCGCAGCTGGGCTGGGTCGCGATGGGGGAGGTAGAGCAGGGCGTCGGTGTCGGCGACGCTGAGTTCCTCGGGTCCCTTGCGGGTGAGGGTGATCTCGTCGCCGGCCTGGACATGTCCCTCGGTGATCACGCGCAGGTAGAAGCCCGGCCGGTGGTGGGCGACCAGCAGGGAAGCCATCGTGGGTTCGCCCAGGCGCATGCCGACGCGGTAGCAGGTCACGCGCGGCTGGGTGACTTCGAATTCCGCTTCGCCGATGCGGTAGCGGTCGCCGATGCACACTTCGTCATCGGGCAGGCCGTCGACGGTGAAGTTCTCGCCGAAGATTCCGAAGGTCAGGTCGTCACGACCGAGCTGTTGCTGCCAGTACTGGTAGGACTGCAGCTGGTAGACGAGGACGGCTCGGATCTCGCCGCCGTGCCCAGCCAGGTCTCCTTGGCCGTCCCCGTCGATGTTCAGCCGTCGCACCATCCGGGGACCGCTGACGGGGGCCTTCCAGGCTCCGGTGTGGACGGTTCTTCCCTGCCAGGTGATGTCTTTGGGCGTTCCTACGTTGACGGACAGCAGCGTCGCCATTGCGGACCTCCTGCGGGACGGTCGGCCGGGGCAGCCCCTCATGGCGCTGATCTGCGCACTCGGGGCCGATACTAGTTCGGTCGCCCCTGCCGCCGCGATTCCGCCATTCCGTGTCGCGCAGCTGACGCCTCCCGGTCCCGCGCGCTCGGCGCAGATCGGAGTCGCTCTCACCGACGCCGAGCCCGGCTCACGAGCGCCTCACTCGAGCCGGCTGGGAACCGGGAGGCGGGCGGATCAGCGCAGTCCGGCGAACAGGTCGTTCTCCGGCACGGGCGCGCCGGTGGTGTCCTGGACACGTACGAAGGTCTCGACGCCCATCAACTCGGTGAACCTCTTCTGGCCCATCTTGAGGAAGAAGATGTTCTCACCCTGGCTGGCGTGCGCGGCCAGCGCGTCGAACTTCTGACCGCCGAACGCGGTGGTGTCCACCCAGGTGGTGATCTCCTCGTCGGGGAGTCCGATCTCGGCCATCGCGGCGGCCTCGTCGGGGTCCGGCTCCTGCCAGTCCGCACCGAACTCGCGCATGACCTCCCCGAACCGCTGCATCATCGAGCGGGGCGCGGTCGTCCAGTACACCTTCGGTGTCTGCGAGGTCATGGCCAGTGCCGCCATCGTGATGCGGTTTGCCTGGATGTGGTCGGGATGGCCGTAGAAGCCGTTCTCGTCGTAGGTGACCACCACATCGGGTTGGTAGCGGCGCAAGAGTTCCGCGAGCCGGGCAGCGCCCTCCTCCACGGGTGTCTGCCAGAAGGACCCGGGGGCGTCGTTGGTCGGCCAACCCATCATCCCGGAGTCGGCGTAGTCCAGGGTTTCCAGATGGCCGACCTTCAGGATGTCGCAGCTCGCCTCGAGCTCTTGACGCCGCATCAGGGCGACGGCTGCCGGATCGTGCCCGGGATCGCCCGGCTTGACGCCCCCAGGTCCGTCACCGCAGCCGCCGTCGGTGCACGTCACGAGGACCGTGCGGATGCCCTCCGCCGCGTACCGTGCGAGGACGCCGCCCGTGCCAGTGGCCTCGTCGTCGGGGTGGGCGTGCACGGCCATGAGCGTCAGGGGCCGGTCAGTCATGAAACTCCTCCAGTGTGAAAAGGCCTCGGTCCGTGTCTGCGGCAGGTGCGAGGGTTCGCCCCGGTAAGAGGGTGACCGGCGTACAGCGGACCCGAGGGCGGCGGATCGCGTCGGGGCGAACGATCTCATGGTCTCTCTCTGTTCCCCGCCCACGCGGCGCCGGTCCCTCGGCTGGTGCAACAGCGCTTCTCGGACGGCTGTTCCCGCAGCGCACGGAAACGGTTCGATGTCTGGCACGCGCGCCCTGGTCCCGGCACTCGCACCATGACATCACCTTGAGCGATGCACGCTGCATGGCTGCCGTACATGAGGTGCGCAACGGAGGGAAGCCGCGCATGGTGCGCGGCGCGTATATGCCCCTCACCGCGTGAAAGTAACTCATGTTTTGTGTGCTTGTAGGGCCGAAGTAAGGGCATCCGGTGGCCAGGAGGTTGATAACTATGGTTCCCCTGCTTCTGGTTCTTCTGCTGGCTCTGATCCTCTTCGGCGCGGGATTCGCCCTGAAGGCGCTGTGGTGGATCGCGGTGATCGTGCTCATCGTGTGGCTGCTGGGCTTCGTCGTCCGCTCCGCGGACGGCGCAGGCCGCAAGGGGCGCTGGTACCGCTGGTAGACGCAAGGCGGCTGGTGCGAGCAGCGCGCCACGCGAACCGGCGATGAGGTGGGCCCGGCCGACACGGCCGGGCCCACCCGTGTGTAAGGCGCCGCCTCCAAGACAGTTGGGAGGGATCGGGCTTATCGGACGCACCGCAGGGTACGTGAGTCATGCACCGGCCCCGCAGACCCAGCAGTGGAACCCTGCTCCTCCTGTCTACGGGGCCGCTGCGTACCTCATGGCCGGACGCTGCACGGGAGCACACCTCAGGCTCGGCGGATCAGCGCGCCCGGGACGGCGACCGTTTCGGCGTGCGCTGCTGCTGGTCAGTGCTCGCGTGCTCGCAGGCGGCGCAGCATGCGGGTGTCGGCGAAGCCGACCGCGCGGGCGGCGGCATCGACGGTGGCGCCGTGGCTGATGAGGTGCTGCGCGCGTTCGAGACGGAGGGTTTGCTGGTAGCGCAGCGGGGTGAGGCCGCCGGTGGCGCGGGTGAAGAGGCGGGTGAGGGTCCGTTCGCTCACCCCCACGGCCGTGGCCAGTGCGGACAGGGGCAATGGCTGGTCGAAGCGTGCGTCGAGCAGGTCCTGGGCGTGGTGCACGGTGTCGTCGAGATGGGATCGGTACCGGAGCATCGCGCTGGCCTGCGGTTCGTGGCCGTTGCGCCGCGCGTAGACGACCATGTCCCGAGCCACCTGGGCGGCGACGGCGGGGCCGTGCCGGGTGGCGATCAGGTGCAGGGCAAGGTCGATGCCGCTGGCGATGCCGGCCGAGGTGACCACCCGGTCGTCGGCGGTGTACAGGACGTCGCGGACGACGGTCGCCTCGGGGTAGCGGCGCGCCAGCTCGTCCTGCACGTCGTGGTGGGTGGTGCAGCGGCGTCCGTCGAGCAGTCCGGCGCGGCCGAGCGCCTCGGCTCCGGCGCAGACGCTCGCAACGGTTCCGCCCCTGGCGTGGTGGTCCCTAAGAGACTGCAGTGAGGCCCTGCCGATGGCGGGACCGTCGGCCAGGGTGAGCGTTCGCCAGCCGGGCACCACGATCAGATCCTCGGGGCCGAGCTCGGGCCAGTCGAGCCGGGCCACCAGCGGCAGGCCCTGAGCGGTGCAGACCTGCGGCTGCTCGGCGATGTAGCTGAGTGTGTAGGGGTGCCCGAAGTCGGCGGACGTGGAAAAGACCTGCGCGGGGCCTGCCAGGTCCAGCAGATGGACTCCGGGCACCAGGAGGAAGGCGATGTGGTTCACGATCCGGTCATCATGCCCGAGTCCTCGCCACGGCCTCCAGTTGCCCGACAGTGGTGATGGTGGCGAAGCGTCCGGCAAGGGCGTACTCGGTGCGCGTGATGATCTCCTCGGCGGTCAGAGTGCGGGGGTCCGCGAGCAGTTCGGCGACGCTCTGGTCGGCGGGAGCGTCGGGGTGCGGGATCGGGTTGGTCGCGGTGGCGTCGATGACGAAGGTGACCGCGTAGCCCAGGTCGCTCGCGACGCGGGTGGTGGTCTCGACGCACTGCTCGGTTCGGATGCCGCAGACAGTGAGCTCGCGGATGCCGCGCTCCGTGAGGAGTTGCTGCAGGTTGGTGGTGGTGAACGCGTTGTGCGACGTCTTGTGGACCAGCGGTTCCCCCTCCTTGCGCTGCAACTCCTCCATCAGCCGCACATGGCCGAGGGCGGGGTCGAAGACATCGCCGCTGCCAGGCTCGGAATGCAGCACCCACACCACCAGGTCCCCGGCCTGGCGGGCGAGCCGGACCAGTCGGTCCACCTGGTCGGCGATCTTCGGGTCGGAGATGGTCTGCCACAGCGGGCGGGCGCGGAAGGATTCCTGGACGTCGATGACGATCAATGCTCGGGTCATGTCCCCCACCCTGACCGGCGGCACGGCAGTGGCGACAGGCCTCATCGGGTCCGGCTACGGACCGATCCGGTCACACCTGGAGCCCTGCCCGATCGCCACCGCACCTCCCTCTGCCCTCACCTCCGGCGGCATCCCACCGCATGCCTCCGTGCGGCACACGGTCGTGACCGAGCAGACCCCGACCTCAGTGATCCCCTCCGTGATCACCCGCGCGGGCACGTCGCCGACAAGGTCCCGACGCAGTGCGGGGGCGCGAAGTGCCGCCGTGGGAACCTGACCAGCCGGCCGACTTCTTCACCCCTGAGGGCCAGACGGAGCGGATCGACCGCCTGTTGGCCGGACACCGGGCCGGCACGGTATGGCCGGGCGTGGTACTCGCCGACGACCAGGTGATCGGACAGGTCACCGTCGGAGGCATCCTGCCGCAGCCGCACCTGCGCCGCGGCTCCGTCGGATACTGGATCGCCGGCGCCGCCCAGAATCAAGGGCACGCCGGGCACGCCGTCGGGCTCGTACTCGGGGTGATGCGGGACGAATTCGGCTTGCACCGCGCCGAGGCGTCGACCAACTTGGAGAATCTGCCGTCGCAGCGGGTGCTGCGCCGCAACGGGTTCAGTCCGTATGGCGTCGCGCACTCCTCGATCTTCCTCGATGGGGACTGGCGGGACGCGCTGCTGTGGGAGCGGATCCTCGGCGACTGACTGATCGTTTCCGAGCGCAGTGCTGCGGGAGGCGCGGAGGCGCTCGTGTCCGAGCTGTACGAGGCCGTAGTGGCCGTCCCGCGCGCGGCGACGGAGCTGTTCGGGACGTTCACCGGCGCGGACGTCATCAAGGCCGCCGCCGGCGGTATGGACTGCCTACTCCTCGGGCTCCCAGGCGATCAGCCGCTCGAACACCTGCTGGTCGCCCTCGATCTTCAGATCGCTCGGCGTGAGGCGGCCCCAGACGAAGAGGAGCAGCTGCTCGGCCGTGCCCGTGGCCGAAGCGGAGGCGGGCGCGGCGTCGTCCGTGAGGGGTGCGGGCCAGGCGCCGGTGCCGTCCAACGTGAGGCGCCAGGAGCGGCCCTCGGTGGCGTGGTAGTGGAGGGTGGCGGCCTCGTGCGGCCAGGCCGCCGGGGTGGAGTTGCAGGTATCGAGAAACTCGGCCACACCGTCGATCGCGACATCCACCGGCATCGGCTGCACGGCGCCTGCGGCGAGCTGGGCGTCGTAGGTGTGCACCAGCACCTCGTGCACCCGGCGCCGGGCAACGCCCCAGGCATTCGCCGGCGACACGCCGGCGCCCCACCACGCCCAGCACTCGCGCTCCGGGCCGGCTTCGCGCAGCGCACTCAAGAGCAGCTCGTTCGACTCGGCGTACCAGGCCAGCAGCGCCTCGAGCTCGCGCGGCACCTCCGCGGCATCCTTGGCCGGCGGAGCCTCGGCCGGCCCCGCGGCGACGATCGCGGCCCACCAGCGCTGGCCCGTACCCAAGTGGTGCACCAGATCGAACAACGTCCACTCGGGGCAGGACGGCACCGGCGCGTCAAGGCTGGGCGCGGCGGCAACCGCACTCCGGAACACTGCCGACCGCTCGTCGATCAATTGCAGCAGGGTGGAAAACTCAAGACTCTCTGTCACATCGCCTCCCTATCACCCCAGCTCAGCCGACCGCACCCCATTTTCCAGGCCGTCAGCTGCGCGAGTTGGAGCAGCCAAGAGCTGCGGCACGAGATCGGCGTGGTGGGGGCCGAGTCCGGCGACCGGGTGGCGATCGCCGCGCTGACCCGCTCCGACCGGCTCGCCCGCCAGGCACCGGACATCGACCTCGCCATCGGCGTCGCCACTCGGCAGGCCTTCGAGGCGCTGCGCCGCTGACGGCCACGCTCCTGTGTCGCCGATCCTGAGCCGAGAGGAGGACCGCTTGCCTGCGGCCACGACGGTCCGTGGCCACGGCGGAGCAGGCACCGCCGGCCGGTCGCCCGCCACCGCCACGACGCCACCACCAAAACGCGGCTCAGCACACCAGCCGCTGCTGGAGTACCTGGCGCCGTGTCCGTCACCGCCCCTCGCACCCGTATGTCCGTGGACGGCTCAGGGTTCGCCCATGACCCGCCGGGGACTGGTTGGACTTGAGTGAGTGATACACCGGCCCGTATTTCCCGTGAAACACCGTTTCGTGCCACACCTTGTCCAGCCCGGTGCCGCCCGCAACACCGGCGGCCTCGCCCGCCCACCAAGATTCGGCACCAACCACCGGTGAACGCCGTACAACCCGCTCTACCCTTCGACGGTCACACCAGGTGTTCCGCACCCCGTCGACCGAGTGGGAGCCTCCGTGGCACACAGCCGCCGCATCCTGACGTACGCCATCGCAACCGCCGCGGCCACCGCCGGGTTCGTGTTCCCGTCCGCCGCCACCGCCGCCGCACCCCGCACCCCGGCGAGCGACTTCAACGGCGACGGCTACGCGGACGTCGCCGTCGGCGTCCCGGACGGAACCGTCGGCGGCCAGGCCAAGGCCGGGTATGTGAACGTCGTGTGGGGCGGCCCGAAGGGCGTCGGCGCCTACGGAAGCATCCGTGTCACCCAGACCACTCCCGAGGTCCCCGGCACCCCGGAGGCGGGTGACCGCTTCGGTGCGTCCGTGGCCCTGACGGACCTCAACGGCGACGGCATCGCGGAACTGCTCGTCGGCGTCCCCGGCGAGGACGTCACCGACCGCGGCAAGGACGCGGGCATGGTCATCGCCGTGGGCGGCTCGAAGAACGGGCCGGGACCGGGGTCGACGGTCCTCACCGGTCCGTCGCCGTCGGCTGCGTACGGCACATCGCTCGCGGCAGCCGACCTGACCGGAGACGGCAACAAGGAGATCATGATCGGCGGCACGGACAAGGTCGTCGCGCGTGTCATCCTCGGCGAGGACAGCATGGTCACCACCGTCGTCGCCGCCCCCATGGGCGGCCGCGCCCCCGTCCTGGCCACCGGCGACTTCGACAGCGACGGCCGCGACGACCTGGCCGTGGCGTACTGGACGGCGGGCACCCCCAACACGCAGTCGCACGTACGCCTGTGGAAGTGGGACACCGACGAGTCCGCGATGGCCAACTTCTGGAACACGGACAACGCCGCCGTGACCGCCCTGGCCGCCGGCGACTTCGACGGCGACGGCCGCGACGACTTGGCGCTCGGCGAATGCCGAGAGATCGCCGACGAGAACATCGACGACCCGTGCGGACCCGAGGAACTCGCCAAGGGCGGCGGCATCCACATCCACTACCAGAGCCCCGAGGGCGGCTCGTTCGGCAGCCGCGCCCAGACACTCAACCAGGACACGACGGGCGTCCCGGGCGTGGCCGAGGCCGGCGACCGCTTCGGCGCCGCCCTCGCCGTCGCCGACGTCAACCGCGACGGCCGCGACGACCTGATCGCGGGCGCTCCCGGCGAGGCCATAGGAAGCAAGGCGGGGGCGGGCGCCGCCTGGCTGCTCTACGGCGGCTCTCAGGGCCTGCTCGATGCCAACGGCGCTGCCACGTCCGTCGCCTGGAACCAGGCCACGCCCGGCGTCCCGGGCGTCGCAGAGGCTGGCGACTCCTTCGGTGCGGCGGTCGCCACGGGTGACTACAACGCCGACGGCGTACCGGATGTCACGGTCGGATCCCCTGGCGAGAACGCCTCCCTGGGCGCCGTGTGGCTTCTCCGCAGTGGCTCGGCGGGCGGCTCGGCGGCCTTCTCGCCCCGCACGCTCGGCCTCCCGTACCTGTCCACGGCTCAGAAGTACGGCAAGCCGCTGAACAGCCGCTGAGCGCGCCTTACGGGCATTGCGCCCGCCCACGCTTCTGATCGACCAGTCGGACGTGCGTTACGCCCATGGCCCCGACTCCGCAGTGCGGTCAGGCGTACCGGCTGGCGAAACGATCGAGTACGACTGGAGCGACAGCGCGATCTATCCAGGAACGTCACGGAAGTTCTGGGTGCACGTGCCCGCGCGATACGACTCCTCGGAGCCGGCTTCGCTGATGGTGGGCTACGACTTCCGCATTGCCCTGGGCGACGGCGGCCACAGCCCCCACCACGGCGGTGTCCTGCTTCCCGACGCCCTCCGCTGGCTGTGGCGGTCGGACGCTCACCCGGATGGCGCGCGTTGCAAGCCGATCTGCAGCCGTGGAAGCGGCTGCCCCACCTGCCCGGCTGCGCAAGCTCTCCGCCCTCGGGTACCGCAGGAGGCTAACCGCGGTGCCTTCTGGTCCGGGCGTGCTGCAGCTTGCGGGTGAAGCGGTGCATGTGGGGGTCGAGCAGCTCGGCGGGCTCGTCGAGTACCTGCTCATCGGTCAGCCACCGGACAGCGGTGAACTCTTCCTGATCGTAGGAGGTGATGGTGCGGGCGTCGGCGCTGAGGAGGTACCAGAGGGAGACGTCGGTGTGCGGTCTGTGCCCCCGTGTTCGAGTGACGGTGAGGAAGAGAGGGTGCTCGCCGGTGACCGGTGATGCCACGGCCTCGATGCCCAGCTCCTCGTTGCATTCGCGGACCACCGTGGCCCACGGGTCCTCGCCGGGCTCGACGTGCCCTCCGGCCGGCAGCCACAGGCCTGCCTTGCGGTGTGCGACGAGGAGCAGCTGCTGGCGCGTGTTGTCGAGCACGACGAAGTAGCTCACCAGGTGCATGGCTGGGGTATCCGGTTTGCGTACCCGGTAGAGCGGGGCTCCGCCGGCGATCCACCGCGTGGCGGTTTCCAGATGGGTGTGCTCCAGGTCGTCCCACGGTTCGATGGCACCGACCAACTCGAGAAGGCGGGCACGAGACTGTCCATCAGGGGCCGTGGACAGGGGGCCAGTTGAGGTCATCCATGCATGTTGGCAGGAGCCACCGACAACCAAAGTTCCGATGCCCGGCCGCCCTTCACCGGGCTGAGGATCACGCCGGCGGCTGGGGGAGCTTGGCGGCCACTGCATCGAGGACCCAGTCCAGGCCAGTCGCGAAGGATGTCTCGGCGTCCACATCGGTGCCGTCGTGCACGGCCTTGGCCAGCGCCGGGAAGCGGCCCGTGGCCAGCATCCTCGTCACATGCGGGCCGGAGGCGCGCTGCCAGTCGCGCTTGGACAGACCCGTGGCCCGCTCGGCCCGCAGGTTCGCGATCTCGCGCCTGAGCGCGCCGGTGACGTAGGCGCTGACAGTCTCCACGGCGCGCATGACGGTGTCGACGTCGGCGAGACCGTCGAGGGCGGCCAGTTTGGCCTCGGTCACGGCGAGGCCGTTCGGACCCAGGGTCGGGCGGCCGCCGAGGAGGTCGGCCAGCCATGGGTGACGGAGAGCGGCCTGCCTGGTGCGGTGGGCGAGGATGCGCAGCGCCTCCCGCCAGTCACCGGGCTGCTCCTCGGGGAGGATCTCGCCCTGGACCTCGTCCACCATGAGGTCGAACAGCTCTTCCTTGGTGGCGATGTACCCGTACAGCCGCATCGGGCCGGCGTTCAGCCGGGCGGCCACCTTGCGCAACGACACCGCCTCCAGCCCGCCCTCGTCGGCCAGTGCGACGGCGGCGGCGACGATCCGCTCCCGGTCGAGCGGTACGGGGCGAGTCGGCGGCTCCGGCCGGTCCCACACAGTCATGGCCACACTGTACTGTTGCAATACACTGTCTCGGAGCAATACGGTGTATCGCCATGAGGCATCGCATCGCAGTGGTCGGAAGCGGTCCCGCCGGCCTTACCTTCGCCCGCGTCCTGCACCGCCATGACCACCCCGTCACCATCCTCGAGCGTGATCCCGCCCCCGACGCCCGTCCTCCTGGAGGCACGCTGGACCTGCACACAGGGCTGGGGCAGCTAGCGCTGGACAAGGCGGGGCTGCTGGCGGAGTTCCAGGCGCTGTCTCGTCCCGAGGGGCAGGCCATGCGCATTCTCGACACGGCCGGTACCGTCCTGCGTGACTGGCAGCCCCGGCCGGATGACCGGGCCAATCCCGAGATCGACCGCGGTCAACTCCGCGATCTGCTGCTCGGCCCCCTGGACGTCCAGTGGGGGAGGGGCGTCACCGAGGTGGTGCCAGGGACCCGGGACGGCGTACGGGTCCAGTTCGCGGACGGGCGACAAGAGGCGTTCGACCTCGTAGTCGGCGCGGACGGCGCCTGGTCCCGGATCCGCCCCGCAGTCTCATCGGTGACGCCGCACTACACAGGCGTCACCGTGGTCGAGACGTCCCTGGACGACGTCGACACCCGCCACCCCGACCTCGCCCGGTTGATCGGCGAGGGCTCCGTGGCTGTGTACGGCGTCAACCGAACTCTCGTCGCCCAACGCAACAGCGGCGGCCACGTCAAGGTGTACGCCCGGTTCCGCGCGCCGCTGGACTGGCACACGAACCTGGACCTGGCCGACGCCGAGGCGGTGCGATCGAGTCTGCTGGCTCTGTTCGACGGCTGGGCCGCTCCCGTCCTCGACCTCCTCCACCACGGCACCGCTTTCGTCCACCGCCCCCTCTACGTCCTGCCCGTGAACCACACCTGGCCCCACGTCTCCGGGGTGACGCTACTGGGCGACGCCGCCCATCTGATGCCCCCGCTTGGGGTAGGCGCGAACCTCGCGATGCTGGAAGGCGCCGAACTCGCCGAGGCCATCGCCACCGGCCCCGACGATCTGGACAAGACCATCCGCGCCTTCGAGGAACAGATGTGGGCACGAGCCGGCAGGTGGGCGAAGATCACGATGGCCGGTCTCGACCGCCTCGTGAGCCCCAACCCCGCCGAAGCCCTCGCCCACTTCGACCAGGTCCAGCCATCCTGACTCCCCAGCACGAGAGCACAGCACCAACAGCGCGCCAGCACTACACGGGACAGTACGGCACACCGCCGTGGTCCCGTCCGGCGTGTGAGCAGCAACGCAACTCAGGCGGCTTCCGAGTGCCGGGGCAGCTCTGAGCGTGCGACGGCGTGCCGTTCCTTCTCGACTCATGGACGGCGCGGTTGTTACGAACCGCCACCGGATTTCTTGCGCAACCCCACGGGCCTATCTCACCCCAAACCGTGTACGAGCCCGTGAGGGAACCGGGACGCGCTCTACCGGCGGACCGCCGAGATCAGCCCGCCGGGTCCCTCCTCGCGCTGCGGTGGGGTGCTGACCGGGCGGCCGTAGGCGGCAGCGCGCTCGCGCAGGGTGTGGGTGTCGGCCTCCCAGCCGTGCCCGGCCAGCCAGGCCACCGGGTCGTCGGGCATCTCCGAGACCCACATGGACGCCGCCGATCCCGGCCCGGCATCCGCGCCGAATCGCTCGATCACACCGCGCGAGCCCAATGTCAGCCCCATCCGACTGCCTGCCGCCGACTGCGCGCCGATCCGGGCCAGTAGCAACTCCACCGCTTCCTCGGGCAGATAGATCAGCAGTCCTTCGGCGATCCACACGGTTGGCACCGCCGGGTCGTGCCCTGCGGCGGCCAGCGCGCCCGGCCAGTCATCACGGAGATCCACCGCGACGGTGATCCGCTCGCAGCGCGCGACAGCCCGCTCCTGGCGCAGCACCGAAGCCTTGAAGTCAAGCGGCGCGGTGGTATCGACCTCGAACAGCCGGGTGCCCTCGGGCCAGTCCATCCGGAAGGCCCGGCTGTCCATACCGGCGCCTAGCAGAACGACCTGCCGGATCCCGGACGCGCAAGCCTGCTCCAGCAGTTCGTCGAGGAACTTCGTCCTGATGACGATGGAGAACGCCACGGCCAACCGGCGGCGTCGCGCGGCCTCGTCACCGGGCGGCGGCGAGGAGGGCCACAGGCCGCCGGCGGCGGCGAAGGCCTGTGCCAGTGGGTCGCGGAACAGCGCGTTCTGCCGCTCGGTCTCCAACGCCCGCACCCTGGCCACCCCCACCGCCGTGGCCCACACGCCGGACGGCTGCGCCCGCTCCCGCTCATCAGTCACCGCGCCAGCCTAAATGGTCGGTTCCAAGGAAGCCCCATGAACGAAGCCAGGTACATGCGAGGCCAGCCGGTCCTGCACCCACCGACCGGCCACGACCGGTCAAGGAGCATGGCTGGAGCGTGGTCATGGTGCCGGCCGACGACGAAGGGCCCGGCTTCGCGTACACGATCGGGCTCTGGCACACGCACGCCGTGCCTGAGCTTGTCATGTTCGGACTGGGCATCCAGACGATGCACGTGCTGCTCAACTCCCTCGGCCAGGAGGCTGCGGCTGGATCTGTGCTGGAGAGCGGCAGAGAATGCGAGGGCATCATCCCTTCCCGGTGCTGCAAGCAGTGTGGCCGGACGCCGATGGCCGCTTCCTCTGACAGCCGGGGATCGACGAGCGATACCGCAGTCTCAACCGCGGTTGTGGTTGAAGCCGGTTGAGCACCCGCTCGGGGTCTGGACGGCACTCACCACTGGTTGAAGGTGCGCAGGGACTCACCAATTGGCATGCACGTCAAGCGAGCAGGACTCGTTCGCGTAGGAGAGCAGAGCCGGTGCCGCCGGGGCTGACGGCGCCCGCCTGGCGGTCCAACATCGCGGGGTTGACCCCCGTCGGAACCAGCTCCACGACGGCCTTGGGCAGGTATAGTTCTTCCTGCCGGATCGAGCGTGTCAACCGCTCAACCCGAGCGACACTGGAGGGCCCGACTCGGGAGGCACCCCGAGCCAGACCCTCCAACGCAGTTCACAAGCCCGGTCGCCTAACTACCGACCGGGCTTCTGCGTGCGAAGCGCGCGGTCACGACCGTCTCGTGTATGTGGGGTCTCTACTGCACGAATTGCCCCACAGTTGCGATGATCGCCACGATCAGCCCTGCCGCTGCCAGGTAGATCTGCCAGCGTTCGGCATCGGTCCAGCCTCGCCGGCGAGGCTTGGCATCGTCTGGATCACCCACGTCCCACCCCCATTCGATCTACGAGCAGGCTCGTCGACGGTCTTCGGCGAACCTGCCACGGTGATCGCTGGGATGCGGAGCGCCCACGAAGTATGTCACGGGTCACCCATCGCCCGGCACCGGAACAACATGATTGATCTGAGCTTTTCTTGAGCTCGTGCGCAGGTCAGCGGGTTGCGGAGCCTCGCCGCAGCGGACTAATCGCTGCTGACCGCCCGTCTCCTCCTCACGGTACGCCGCACCTCCGTCGGCTACGAGACCGGACAACTCCGGCGGCATCCAGCCTTGGCGCGTACAGCCACGCCCAACATGCGGCGTACGACGAGTAGTCCTGCGGCGCAGGCTGCGCTCTGCATGGTGCACGCACGAGGAGGCGTGCAGTGGACACCGTTCTGTGGACACGCCGACGAGCTCGTTCGCCGCACTCCATGGGCCTGCTCAGGCCGGTGAGCAAGGTCCGGGCCGACCTCCTGCCGCCACAGGACGTCGCTGCCCAACTGCGGTGCATCAGGCGCTGGAACGGGGGAACCGTGCGTGGGTGCGCATGCCCTTGATCCGGTGAAAGTAACTCACATTTTGTGTGCTTGTAGGGGCGAAGTAAGGGCATCCGATGGCCAGGAGGTTGATAACGATGGTTCCCCTGCTTCTGGTTCTTCTGCTGGCTCTGATCCTCTTCGGTGCGGGCTTTGCACTGAAGGCGTTGTGGTGGCTCGCGGTGATCGTGCTGGTGGTCTGGCTGCTCGGCTTCGTCGTCCGGTCCGCGGACGGCACGGGCCGCAAGGGGCGCTGGTACCGCTGGTAGACAGCAGCCCTCTCCCCGAGGAGTGCTGCTGGTAGCGGAGGTTGACGTGGGGCCCGGTCGTCGTCGGCCGGGCCCCACGTCATGCGAGAGGACAGCAGCCCAGGTGAGTACGACAGCGAGGCGTCCTTGCCCGGCACTTCGCGGTCTCGTGCTTGTCCTTGGGCTTCTTGCCGTGCGTCCATCCGCGCACCCCGGTGGTGTGGTGGATGCAGTGGTGAGAAGCGGCCGGTGCGCTGAAAAGGACACCGGCGACTGAGGCCGCCACGACTGCGGCAGCCCTGTCAGGCGATGATGTTCCTCCGCAGGTGCCGCTCGTCGAGCGTGCCGAACCGTACGTCTCCGAGGGCACCCAAGCTGGTCACCAGCGGGCGGCCACGCACGTGTGTTGGCTCGCCGCCGGGTGCGGTGACGTGCCGGCCGGCTACAGCTCGAATTCGAGGTCGAGGAGGTCGGTGAGTTCCACTTCCAGCCCGTGGGCGCGGCGGCCGTTGTCGCGGAAATAGACTTCGCCCAGGGCCTCGGCGGCGATCTGGCGGAGCTGGTCCTCGGTGAGACCGGCCTCCTGGGCCGTAAAGAGACGGGCGGCGTGGCCGGGTGGCAGCGCGAGGGTGAGGTGACGCACGCGGGCGTCGTCGGTGCTGCCGGGGGCGGCGGTGTAGCCGAACCGGGCGTGGACATCGATCATGATGCCGCCGGTAGTGGCTGCGGCCTGCTTGGCCCTGGCCCTGATCTGCGGCTGCCAGCGGATGCGAACCTCGCGTTCCAGCCGCTCGGCGAGGTCCGGCCGGGGCTTTTTGATCTGGTTCTTCACATAGCGTTCGACGGTGCGCTGGCTGATGCCGAGCAGCTCGGCCACGCGCCGAGTGCTGCGCTGGTGCTGCTTGACCAGGTAGCGCATCTGCGCCCCGGCGGACTTCGGGACGGGGCGCGTGAACGCGCCCTGCACCGCCTTGTCGAGCCCTTCACCGATCGTGACCATCGCCGTGCCGCTCCTACTCTCCGCTGTCCTTGGCGGTGACCTCGCCGGTCTTGATGTAGCGGGCGAGGTTGGCGACCGTGCCGTCACCGGCGAGCTGCTCGAGCACGTCGGCGCCCCACAGCACGCTCCGAGTGCCTTCGTGCTTGACCATCCCTGGACTCACGCCGAGCCGGAAGGAGCCTGGCACGGTCTTGCCGTCGTCGCTGTAGGGCAGGACATCCAGCGGGCTGGGCCCGTCAGCGGCGTACACGGCGCAATCGGACAGGACCGCGACCGGATACTGCCCGGTGGCCGCCGCGAGGGCGACCATCTTGCGGTGCATGTTGGTGCGGGCCCGGGAGATGACGGTGGCCCGGATGTCGGGACGCCACGTCGGGCGGGCGAGGGCGGGCCAGGCCTGGCCCGGCTTCCAGCCGCCGCCGCGCGCCTTCTCCTGCAGCTTGCCGATTCCGCCCTTGACGGTCATCTTGATGGCGTCCACAACGATGGCCATCTCCGGATCGCGGCTCTTGTAGCCGTCCATCGCCGTCAGGAACTCACCCGGGGACAGCTTCTCGCCCACGCCCAGATCCGCCATCGTGTCGACATAGGCGTTGCGCAGCCGCTTGTACCAGCCGTCCAGGAACCGGCCGGCCTCCGGGCGCACCCACGCCTCCAAGGGGGCGACGTCGTAACCGAGCTCGACGGCGTACGCCACGGTGGGCGTGGCGTACCAGGCAGTACCCTCGGGGCGCTGGCCGGTCGGCGTGAACGGGCTGGGCAGCAGATCACCGTCAAGCTCGCGCCACTGCTTGCCGACCTTCACACGGCTGAGGTCGACGTGGGAGAGATCCACCAGCCACGAGCCGGGCAGCGCCGCATCGAAAGCCGGGTTGGTGACGTGCACGGGCGGCGACGCGAGCCCGACGACGGCGCCGTTCGCGGCAGCACCGAAGGCGAGGTTGACGTCGATGCCGACCAGGTAGCGCCGCATGCACTCGGCATCGGTCAGGTCCCGCGCCCAGTCATAGGCCTCCTCGCACAGCTTCTCGTCGGGGCCGCGCACGTGGAAGCGGGGCAGATGGGCCAGGACGGGATGGCCGTCGGTCGCCTCGCACGGCGCCGGGTCCATCGGCTCCGTGCCCAGCGAGCCGGGCCGGTGCTCGGAGTGCCGCCGGCCGTCGGCGTCCGGCTCGCTCGCGCGGGTCGGCGGGTTCAGCGCGGTCATCAGCTGCAGGCCGGTGACGGCCGTGGAGCCGACCGGCGTCATCACTCGCGTCGCGTACACACCCAGCACCCGGGCGAGCTCGGCCGGCTCGAGCTGGGCGGCATGTCCCCAGGCGCGGCTGTCGAGGGCTTTCCAGGAAGGCAGGCACAACTGCACGCACCGCCGCCGGCCGCCCTCGGCCGGGCGGTAGATCCGCGCCCACGGCCCCAGTCCTCGCTTGGTGAGCTTCCAGTCGGCACGCTGAAGCTGCTTGATGACCTTGTGCCCCTCGGGCAGCCGCCCGGCGAGCTGCTCCTCGCGTGACAGCGAGGCGGGCAGGCCGAACCGCTCACACGCTGCCTCGGTGAGCACCAGCAGCGGATCGGCGTCCTTTCCCGAGCCGTGCAGCTTCTCCGCCCCGAGCCGACCTTTCTCGAGAGTCCACTCCACCAGCGCGGGCAGGGACTTGGCGGGTACGTCCACGATCAGGCCGCCGATGCCATAGCCGGTCACTTTCCGGTCGTCGTCGACGTCGAGGACGAGCAGCGGACCATGCGCGTACGGGCCCCTGGGCGCGGGAGCGGACACGGGGGCGGCCTTCTTCGTACCCGGGCGGCGCGGGGACTGCTGAACCTGCGCCGTAGGCGCCGGAACCGGCGCGCTCCTGCCGACGGTTCGAGCGGACGGGGCAGCGGCGGGAGCGGGCGAGGAGGCAACGGCCGTGGCCGTAACCTCCGGGGCGCGGCCCGAGGGTTGCTCCGGCGGTGCCGCGGCGGACTCCTGCGGTGGGACACCGGAGCTCTCCGGGGCAGGGTAGAGCTGGGTGAGTTGCTTGAGCAGCCGCGCGTACGCCTCCCGCTCCGGCGGTCTCGGCTCTGCCTTGCCCGTCTCCCAGCCCCCGACGGTCGCCCGCCGCACCCCCAGGGCAGCGGCCACCTCGTCCAGGGTCAAGGCGTGCGCCTGCCGCAGGCGCCTGCGCTCTGCCGGCGGCGGCAGAACAGAGCGGGACGCCACCAGCGCATCCACCGCATCGAACAATTCCGACATCAGGCACCTCCAGCCCTATCCTACCTATTGACCGTACCCAAGGCGCACTGATGCCGACCGGCCAGCGTACTTCTTCCGTACACCTCAAGGGATGAGTCCTCGCCTGCGCTGTGCCACGGGGGCAGCCGATGACCACGGTCGCCGCGATACGAATTGGATGACCATGGCGGACCCACTCCGACATCCGGCGGGCGCAGTGCAGGCCGGGCAGGCGCGGGGTGCGGAGTGCGTGATCAGCAGCCGGTCCCGGTCGGCGTGAACTCCATGCGGGCGTGCTTGTCCGTGTCCAGCGCTTCGTCGTAGACCGCGCTGGTAACGCGGTACCAGACGTCGTCCCTGGCCTTGTCGCCGTTGACATCGTCCAGACGCACGCACCACTTTTTCGGGCGCACGACCCGCCGGTAGGTCTCGGTGCCGCTGGCGACCTTCGTGCAGGACTTGTACTGCTCGGTGGTGTACCAGGTGCGGGTTCGCCGTCTGGTGCCCGTGCCCGAGGTCGAGGTGTGCCTGACCCGCCGCGTGCCGGTGGCGCACTTCCTGACCAGGTGCGGGCGGGTGGCCCAGGCGGTTTTCACGGAAAGGTGGCGGACTGTGTCCCGGCGCCCGGACACGGTGTCCGGCTCGGGCGGCGTCTGCCCAGTGGCGGCACCGCCGCTGTCGTCCGCGCCGACTACGTAGCTGGTGCCCGCGTCGGCATCCCCGCTCTCGCCGGAGCACGCGACGAGGCCTGCCATCAGAACCGCCGTCACCCCGGCCACTATCAGGTGTCTGCCGAACATGTTTCTCCCTCGCGGCTGGCGGACGCACCTAGGCAAGGCCTCGGGAAAGCATGCGTCCCAGGCCCGGAGCGTCATCGTCCGCGCCGAGGCAGCGGTCAGGTTATCCGCCCTGCGCCACCGCAACGAACCGAGCGTGCGGGGAAGTAGCCGACCAACTGGCCTTCGACGTGGCCGCTAGCCTCAGGCAGATCGTCCGACCGCTGCCCTGGGACCGACCATCCGCCACGCCGTTCTGGAGGACTTCACCACCTCGTTCCGCGGCGCCGAACGCCGGGGCGGTGAGCTCAAGGGCTTCGATCTCATCCTGTCGCTGCCCGCAGGTGGACGAGCAGCTCAGCATCCCCGCCCAGGTGTGGGGCGAAGCACTGCGGCGCTTCTTGCGGTAGGCGCGGTCGGTGCCAAACAGTGCGCGACTTGGCTTGGTGCTATCCGTTCGTGCACTCGCCGAGCCACGAGCGCCCGATCCGCTCGACACCGCGGGACCAGGCGTCGTGCCACAGAATAGGGCCAGCCGCCGCGTCCTCCTCGTTGCCGTAAGCCGACTCCCAGCCGGTGTACAGCGCAGTCAGTTCGGCCATCACGGACGCGGCCGCTGTCACTCCCGCCTTCCTCGCCGAAGCCACCCGTCTTCGCCGTGCCACATGACGTCCTCCAGACCGCACCTCATGTACGCCACGCCAATGAGGTGCGGTCTCCAGGACGTCTTCATTGGCCTCTAAGCAATCCTCATGAGTCCGGATCAGGCCATGATTCCCTCCTGTAGCGCGCGTCCGCCGCGGCCCAAGCGATCTCTGATGCAGGCCGTCGCGGTGGAAGGGTGCGACATGATTACCGTGCTGAGCGAGGTTGACGACGGGGTCGGGAACCCGGTGGTCATCGGGCACAACCCCGACCGCGCATGCTAGTGATGTCCTGACTCTGACCCTGACCCTCCAGTTATCATGACAGGCCTGGGAGCTGTCATTGGAAGGCTCAGATGTTGCTCAGACCGCTTGTCCGGGCTATGCCGCGGTGGTCGGATCACCACGTGATCGAGCGGCTCCAGCCGTTCACCGCAAGGGGGACTCGTGGATCGTGACCGCCGAAGCCTGTCAGTAAGCGCTATTCGTGTAAAAGTCAGGACGGCAGCCGCGTACGCCGTCGCAGGCATGGTCTATCTCGTGACGGCCGCGCTGTTCATCGGCAGTGTGTTGCTGATCGTTGTCGGATGGAACACGTTTGTTCAGCCCATGATGGGCCTGGCGCTTTTGGGTCTAGCTCTTGCTATGCGTCCGCGGATCGGACAGCTGGATGCGGACCTGCCCACGCTGCGAGAGGCAGACGCCCCGGCGTTGTTCGATCTGTTGGGCGGCATAGCCGACACCTGTGGAGTGCGGCCCCCCGATACGGTCCAGCTAAGTCCGGCGTTCTCGGTTACCGTCACCCACTACGCGTTCCGCCGGAAACGCTGCCTTGTGGTCGGCCTCCCACTCTGGGCCGCATACCCGCCCCAGCAACGCGTTGCCGCCGTAGCCCATGCGCTGGCTTACGCGGCTCCTCGCAACGTCCGTTCCCGCGTGTTCGTCGCCATGGCCCTTGAGTCACTGACCGCCGGGTCGGGGACCATGCGAACCAACGACACCGCGCACATTTCCTGGAATGCCAACGCTCTTGCCTTCGGTGCGGAGGAAGTGGCGGCCGGGGCACGGAACTTCAACATCCGGGGCAAGACCAGCGAGTGGGTGCTGTGGATCCCGAGGATGGCCCTGGCCGCAACAGCGCGCCTGCTGCTCTGGCTCACGCTGCCAACGACTCGGGGTGCACTGTTGGAGGCGGACGACGCGGCAGCCCTTACGGCGTCCTCCGAGGCCGCTGTCGCCGCGCTGAGCGACCAGGACCTTGCTCGCCCGGTCTGCATGGAAGCGCATCGCCTGGTGATCGAGACGAGGACCCTCGCCACCAAGCGATCCGCTGCAGCCCTCCAGCAGGACTTCTGGGAGAAACTCGCCCGCCAGGCGGCACGTCTGCGCGAACAACGAGGCGGTGATGCGGCGCGTGGTTCTCTCGATGCCTCGCGCGTGGCCCGGTTGAGCGCGGCGCCGAGGCACCCGGCGGCGATCACTCTGGGTGAGCCTGGCTTGAGCCGTATCGCCGACGAGCTTCGCCTGCCCGAGAAGGTGGTGGCGGCCAATATGATGCGTGACGGCGTCGCTGAGGCACAGCAGCCCTTTGCGTTGCGTTGACGACGTTGTCCGCGAGTGAGGGCGTGCTGGCCTTGCGGGTCGGCCGATGGCTGATCAGCAGGCGTGCTGCCGGGCGAGCACGAGCTCGGGGCTCGGCTTGCGACGGGTCGAATCTCCGTGACGGCGGCCGCCGCGCCCCAGGGCCTGACATGGAGTTCTCCGACGTCGAGTCAGGACAACCATCGGCCGGCGCGGCTTCCTGCAGTCCGCCGCCTGCGCGCTCAACACCTCGCCAGTGGAGTAGTCCGGATGGAACGTGCTGTTCACCTTGCCGTCGAGGGCGCCAGCAATAGATGTTGCGCGGGTCGTCTCAGCGCTCTGGGGTCCCTGGCGGCGACCTCGACGGCGCGCTCACGTTCTCGTGACCCGACGAGGAATGGGACTCCGAGGAGGCTCCGGAGGGATGCGAAGCGAACGAGGCACGTCGCTGCGAGTTCGGCGCCATGGTCCGGCTCGGACAGGCCCACTCCTGTGTCCTGGTGCTGCTAGGCGTTCGCCCGGACGGCACCGAGGAGCTGATCGCCCTGGCCGAGGGCCTGGGTGAATCCACCGAGTCGTGGGCCGACCTGCTGCGCGACTGCCGCCGACGCGGCATGCGCGAGCCCGAACCGGCCGTAGGCGACGGCGCGATGGGGGCACTGGCCGAGGTGTTCCCGGCCGCGCTCTCCAACGCCCTGCCGAAGTCCGCTCAGCCTGAGTGCGGCGAAGGCCTTGCACAGGATCTACAACGTCGCGGACCGGCCCCACGCCGAGAAGGTCATCGAGGCGTTCGTCCGCACTTACGGCGCCACATGGCCCAAGGCTGTGCGAGGATCACCGACGACGCCGAGGAACTGCTAGGTTCTACGACTTCCCCACCGAGGATCGAGTCGACGTTCTCCATGGTCAAGCTGCGCACCAAGGTCACCCGCGGCGCCGGCAGCCCGGCCGCGGCCCTCGCCATAATGTTCAAGCCCGTGGAGTCCGCCCAAACCCGCTGGCGCGCGAGGGCGTCCTGGTCGAGCGAGAGGGGGCAGCCGCGTGAGCGAGATCCCTGGCCCCGGCAGTTGTCGTAGCAGCGTAGAACTGCAGATCGCCTGAGTCATCGTCGTGTCCCTCGAACAGGCCACTGTCCATGTGCGCTGCCTGCGGGGACCCGTCCGTCGAGGTGCCCGCTTCAACCGCCTCCGCGGTTCAGCACAAGCACTCGACCTGACGCTGACACAGGCAGTCGTCTACGGGCATCGAGTGGCAGAACTCGACACAGGCCTCACCGCCTTCGTGACGCTCAGAGGAGAAGGCGTCCAGCGCCTCATGACGGGCACGCCGGCCTCCGGATGGCAGGTCATCCAAGGCGCCAACCCGTTCCCCTAACCCAGCAATCCACAGGAATTGACGACTACTCTGACGCGGCGCGTCTAGGGCCTACGAAGCCTCCGGCCATGGGCCGGAAAGTCTCAGCCGGGCACCGTCGAGGCAGCGTCAGGCGGCACCAGCGACCCCAGGGAGCTGATGCCGCATGGGTTACGGAACCGGGGTCTTCCGCGAACAGATCCGCCTCGCCGACCATGCCGCGGCCGCGACTGTCGACTTCGCCCGGCCCTACGAGCCAGCCGCCACCACCCAGCTCACCACCGCCGACGGCACCAGAGCGGCTTCGTTGACCCGTTCGCCGCCATGTGGGCGTGCGTCAACGCACGCCTCGCCGGGCAGCACCCCGCCGACCTGCCGACCAGCGTCGACCTCGCGCTGCGCGTCGAGGACCTCGCCCTCTTCCTGGCCGGCCTCGCCCGGCCCGGCGCCCGCACACGAAAGAACTCCTGATCGTGGCCGACCACGCTCCCGTACTGGTCGTGGACGGCCCGCCCGGCGCGGGCGAGACGACCCTGCTCGCCCGCATGGTGTGCGCCCTGGACGACACTGCCATGTGGTTCACCGAGACCAACGCCCGCCTCTCCGCAGGCTCCGCCGCGCCCGTGCACCCCAGCCCGGCCGGACACACCCTGTGGTTCCTGCGGCACGAACCGAGGACTCCCTGCCGTACCGCACGGCCCGCGACTTCTACGCCCGCCGCATCGCCCCCCGGTCGGAGCTGGCCTTGGGGACCTTGGCCAGGTGCATTACGGACAGATTCCAGCCGAACTCCGCCATCAGCAGCACGCCCAGGGCGGCGGCCTCCAGCCGCGACAGAAACAGCCGCTGCCACGTCGCGGCCGGGCTGGTGTTGCTCAGGACGCGATGGAACCGCCAGATCGCATTCCGTGCCCCCTTCGCGCTGACCCGGCGCGGAATGTCACCCGTGCGGCCTGGGACCTAGACGATGTGGCCGCCGCCCGACGCGACCACGGCCCCCAGGCCGCCCTCGACCTCCTCGGCCGCACCAGCCCGGCCCCTACCCCGGCCAGCCGGCCACCCCGCAGCGCACCATCGCCGCCGGCACCGCCGGGGCCCGCCTGCACCCGTACGCCGACCAGTTGCCCGTCGGCACCCGCCCGACGGACCTGCGCCGTCTCGGCCACCGAAGTCCCGGTTCTCCAGGCTGAGACGTGTCTCATAAGGCACCGTGGAAGGCGTTTCCTTCGGCAGATGGTGGGAGTTGGGTTCCACCACTCACCGCTCACTGCTCGTCGACTCCTCTGAGGTGCCGCACACTTCTGCCCGGGTGCGCAGCTGGCCGCGTGCAGTGAGCCTCTCCAGCCGGTGCTGCTCCCTGGCCGCCCAGCGCTCCACCCGTGCCGGGTCCAGCGGCCCGCCGTGGCCGACGTGCAGCGTGGTCGGCTTGAGCGCGAGCATCGCTCGCAGGCTGGCCAGGTTGCCGACCGGGTCGTCGTGGAAGGGAGGGTTGGCCGGCCTTCGGTATGCCATCCCGAGGAACGAGGTGGCGACCAGGTCGCCCGCGACGAGATCGCCCTCATCGGTGAGCACCGATATCGACCCGGCGGTGTGCCCCGGGGTGGGCATGATCCGGGCGTCGACGCCGTGGTGGTACAGCGCGGTGGGCCCGTCGATCAGCAGGTCCGGCCGGAACGGTTCCGCATGCTCGTGGAAGGCGTCCAGGCGGTCCAGGAAGCGGCCAAGCCGTCCGGTGGGAAGATACGGTTCCCGGATCCGACCGGTTGTGTAGGGCCCGAGATCCGCGACGTGGGCGACCACCGGAGCTCCGGTGGCCCGGCGCAGCTCCGCGGCGGATCCGAAGTGGTCGATGTGGGCGTGGGTGATGACGATCGCCGAGACGTCGCCGGGCTCGATGCCGTGCTCGGCGACCCGCGCCAGGATTTTCGCCCCGCTGCCCGGGATACCGGTGTCGACCAGAACGGCTCGACGACCCAGCAGCAAAAAGGCGTTGACGTTCCGCTTACCCAATGCCGGTACCGGGATGACTGTGGTGTGTGGCATGACTGCGACGCTACGTCCGCCTGACTGAGCCGTTCCATGCTTATCTGACCCAGATTCCTAGCTGCTCGTCTCATCACATGTAGTGTGCGGGTATGGATGTTCTCGCCGACGTGCTGTCCGCCACGAAGATCGGCGGAACCGTCACCGCCAGGGTGCATGCCGCCGGGCCGTGGGGGATCGAGTTCCCGCACCTACCCTCGGCCGTCTTCCACCACATCGCCCAGGGCAGCTGTTGGCTGCGCCGCCCGGGCGCCGAACCACTTCCCCTGACGGCGGGCGACCTCGTCCTGCTCCCGGCCGGCAGCGGCCACGCAATGGCGAGTGACCCGACGGGCCCGACAGTGCGATTCGAAGACGTCACCCAGGGGCATCGCAGCGGACCGGGCGCACCCATCGACTTCCCCGGCCCCGGACCAGCCACCCGCGTCGTCTGCGGTGGCTATCGCTTCGACACCCACGCCTCCCACCCCCTGCTGACCCTGCCACCGGTGCTGCTGCTGCGCGCGGACCCCTCTGCGCGCCGGCACGACCTCACCGAGACGCTGCGCATGCTGACCGCCGAACTGGCCGACCCGGCACCGGGCTCACAGACCATCACCGACCGGCTGGTCGACGTCCTCTTCGTCCACATCCTGCGCCAGTGGGCGGCCTCGCGGGACGCCCCGGACCACGGCACCACCTGGTGGGCGGCCCTGCGTGACCCCGAAGTCGCCGCCGCGATCTCCCTCATCCACGAGGAACCCGGGCGGACCTGGACCGTGGACACCCTGGCCCGCGAAGTCGGCGTCTCCCGAGCCACCCTGTCCCGTCGCTTCACCCGCCTCGTCGGCGAGCCCCCACTGGCCTACCTCACCCGCTGGCGCCTGGAGATCGCCGCACGAAGGCTCCGAGAAACCAGCGACTCCGTCACCCGCATCGCCAACACCGTCGGCTACACCTCGGAGTTCGCCTTCTCCCGCGCATTCACGCGCCACCGCGGCACCCCACCCACCCGCTACCGGGCCACCCACTGCCATTAGCGATTTGGACTGCCCGGCGTGGGCGCGAAGATGGCCGCGACGCTCGCCGAGTACGGCCTGCACACCGTCGGCGACGTCGCCGACGTCCCCCAACCCACACTGCAGCGCCTCCTCGGCGCCCGCGCAGGCCGCACCCTCCACGAGCACGCCCACGGCCGTGACACCACGGTCGTCGACTCCACCCCGGCCCCGGCGAGCCTCAGTAGGCTCACCCGATCAGATGATTAAAAGGCCTACTGTTCGAATGTCGGTCGGCTCGACGGTCGCCTCGGCATGTCCCCCTACTGCGCCTCGAGGACCCCCGTGGACGGTTCGAACCGACTGTGGTGCGCCACGCGCAGCCCGGGCTGCGGCCACCGGTACAGGCGCGTGCGCACACTCGTGTCGCCGCGGTCGTCCACCGTCACCTGGTAGTAGACCGAGCCGTCCGCCCACACCTGCTTCGCCAGCACCGTCGCCCACCTCGGCCGGCCGCCGGACCATACCCACAGCGGCGGAGGATCGGTCAGCGGCCACGTCCACACCTGCGGCCGCGCCCCGTCCTCCACCCGCCACGGGCGAGACGGTACGGCGTCGGGGATGGGGCCAGTCGTCTCGCTCAGCGTTCGAAGGTACGCCGCGCTGTTCACCGGTAGTACACGGACTTCCCGATCAGCACCTGGACGACCGCTGGAACGAGGACTGCACCAGCGCGTGGAAGCTGTGGAAGGAGATCGTGCCGCTCGGACACGTGAACCGGATGAAGATACTGAAGCGACCGATGTTCGGCCGCGCGGTATTCGAGCTGCTCCGCCAGGGCTCACCGAGTCCCCGGACGATCGTGCAGTCGCGGCACGAGTCCTGCCAGCACACCCCCAGCCCAGGCAGGAGAACCGACTAATTGCCGTGAATAGGGTGACGGAATCCCGTACCGCGGTCTATGCGTGGTGTTGTGGCGTTCTGCTGTTGCTGCAGCGGGCGGACCTCCCTGATTGCGCGGCCGATGGTGGAGGACCCCACCTCGTAGATCACTGCCAGTGCCTCGTGGGTCAGCCCGGTACGCAGATGGACCAGGGCTGCCAATACCCGATCGGTGAAGACCAGATCGTATTTCGGCCCGGCCCCGGCCTGCCGTCGGCGAGCGTTCTGCCGCCGCTCGTGCGGTCCAGACTCGCAGTGCGCCTCCCAGGGGACTCAAGAACCCGCGCGGCCGTCGTCATGTCACGGCCTGGCGATCAATCGCGGTGGCCGCAGGTTCAGGGACCGACGTACTCGAAGACCCCGCCGTAGGGGTGCCGCAGCACGGCGCGGTGGCCATTCGGTGTCGGGGACGTAGCAGCCACCACCTCGGCGCCTGCCGCCACCGCTTCCTTCACCGCTGCGTCCAGGTCTGCGACCGCCAGGGTGGCCGCCACGCCGGCAACTCGCTGCGCGGCCTCGTCCGGACCGCTGAATAGCAGGAAGGGGCCGACGCTTGCCAGAGTGACACCGGCGAAGGCGAAACGGGATGCGGTGCTTCCGGTCAGTTTCTCGTAGAAGGGCACAGCCGCGTCCAGGTTCTCGACGCGCTGCCGCACGACCACTGATTCGATAGCCATGACCGACATCATCACACCATCGCATCGCCCGGCCTGACTTGGGTGCTGTCCGTGCTCGTGTACATCGACTCTGCGCCGACCAGGGTGCTGCTCGATGAGATGTCAACTGCTGTCGCGACCTGCGTACAAAATCAATGGCGGGTCAACCCGTCACTTCCAGATCGCTGCTCATGGACGGATGATCTCAGTCAAGTCGCCGCAGACAGGCGCGGGACCGGCTGCACCCGCGGCTGACGCGACGGGCCGCATGGCTCGACCACGCTGGCCCGCTGCCCATCATCGAGGGCACCGCCATCCGCTTGGTCGTGGAGAAACTGCCCAGCGGCGGAGTCAACAAGCCGGTCTGGCTGTGGTCGTTGCACACCAACGTAACCGAAGCAGACGGCGACCGCTGCTGGCAGTCCTTCCTCCGCCGCTTCGACATCGAGCACACATTCTGCCGTTCAAACGGACTCTCGGCTGGACCAATCTCCGCAGCTTGAAAGCGGCAGACCAGTGGACGTGGCTGGTGGTCGCCGCCTATGCCCAGCTCCGGCTCGCCCGCCCGCTCGCCACCGACCTCCGTAGGCCCTGGGAGGGGCCAACCGAGCCGAACAAACTGACACCCGCCCGCGTCCGCAGAGGGTCCAGGAACCTGCACGCGAAGCCCGGCTCTCCGGCCGACGCACCGAAACCGTCCCGCCCCGGTCCAGCCAGGCCACCGGGCTCGGAGAGCCGCCGCCCGGCCACCCGACACCACGTGGGCAGAGTCCTCGCCACCGGCGAGGGGCAACGTGCTGTCCTGGACGTTGGTCATCTTGTGGGGCTAGATGGATACGCGAGGTCCCCGGCAAGCGCGATGAACACCTTCTGTCGGCGGAGCCAGAGCCGTCAAGCCTTCGGGCGACGTTCGTGGTGGCCCGGCATCCCTCTTGCCGGGCCACCTGTCGATCAGGGGGTCTCGGTGCGCTTTTCGAGGCGGGTGCCGTTGCGAAGAGTGATCGACATCAGGTCGCTGGGGGCGTCCAGTTCCAGGCGGTGCCACCGACCCCGGGGCACGATCACGGCGGCGCCTGCCCGCAACTGCACCATGTCCTCAGGCCCGCCGGGCGCGTCGGGACGGAAGTAGAGGCGGATACCGCCGGTCAGGCAGCACACCGCTTCCTCGGCCTCTGGGTGCATCTCCCAGTGGTCGGCGTGAACGTCGGCGTTGGTCTCCACGTGGAACGTGGCGATCTGCCAGGCGCCGGAGCCGCTGCTCGTCATCTGACGTTCGACGGCTCGGACGTCGCCGTCGGGGTGGAAATGCAGCGCCGAGGCGAACAGGTCGACTGTGGTGGTCGTCATGACGGAGTTCCTTCCAACTGGTTCTCTGCGGGGTCGGTGGCTCGCGGGACAGGGATGACGGCTCGGCGGCGCGGCAGTACAGCCATGGCCACGATTGCCGCGAGCACGAAGATGGCGGCGGCGATGGCCAGGCCCAGGGCGTAGCCGTCGTTGAGTGCGGCGGGGTTGGCGGCCGTGCCGGTGCGGTGCGCAGCGACGGTGGCCAGAGCGGCCAGGCCGATACAGCCGCCGAGTTGGCGGGAGCTGTTCATGAGGCCGCTGGCCATGCCGGCCTCACGCGGAGCGACGCCGGTGGTCGCGGCGGCAGCAACCGGAGCCAGTACCAGCCCGGCACCGACGCTGGTGACAAGGGACGGACCGAGCACGTCCGCGAGGAAGCTGCCGTCAGGGCTGATGAGGGCGAACCAGGCCAGGCCTGCGGATGCCAGCAGAGCGCCCGCCACCAGGGATGCGCGGGGGGTGCGGGACGCGGTGACGCGGGTAGCGACGAGGGTCCCCGCGAGCAGGCCCAGGGAGAAGGGCAGAAACGCTGTGCCGGTCGCTGCGGCACCCATGTCCAGGACCTGCTGCATGTACAGGGACACGAAGTAGAACGACGCGAACTGCCCGGCCGCGGCCAAGAACACCAGCACGTTCGCGCCGGCGACCCAGCGGCTGCGCAGCAGGCCGAGGCGCAGCAGCGGTGCGGCGACCCTCACCTCGGCAAAAGCGAAGGTGCCCAGCATCACAGCTGCGGCAGCGAGGGTCGCCCACGTGGCCGGGGAACCCCAGCCCAGGGTGTCGGTGCGGACGACACCGAGCACCAACAGCCCGACTCCGCCAGTCGCCAGGACAGCGCCCAGTACGTCCGGCCTCTCGCGCCGGGCGGGTGATGCTCCGGCGGGCACCCCTGCGGGGATGAGCGCGAGAGCCGTTGCGACGATGGGCAGGTTGATCAGCATGACCCAGCGCCAGCCCGCGTACTCGGTCAGCAGTCCACCTGCCAGCACGCCCAGCGCGCCGCCCGCGGCGTTCACAGCGCTCCACACCCCAAGCGCCCGGACGCGCTGGGGGCCTTCGGGGAATGTGGTGGTGAGCATCGCCAGCGCAGCCGGCGCGGCTGCGGCGGCGCCCAGGCCCTGACCAGCGCGTGCGGCGATCAGTTGCCAGGGATCCTGAGCCAGCCCGCCCACCAGCGAGCACAGCCCGAAGACGGTCAGCCCTAGCACGAACAGCCGACGCCGGCCGTACAGATCGCAAGCGCGTCCGCCCAACAGCAGGCACCCGCCGAACGTGAGCGCATATACGTGCACGACCCACGACAAGTCGAGCGGCGCGAATCCCAGCGACGTGCGGATCGCGGGTAATGCGACGTTGACCACGGACATGTCCAGGGCGACGACGAACTGGGCGACGGCGGCAGCCGCCAGCACCACTCCGGGCCTCCCGCGAGAATTTCTATACATGTAAGAAAAGTTAGCGTCGGGGTTCGCCGTTGTCGACACCTGGGGAATGATGGGGGCATGCCGCAACCATCCGCACCGCGCAACACCCTGGGCCGACCTCCCCGCATCTCTCGTGAGGAGATCATTAGGACAGCCCGCCGGATCGTGGATGAGCGAGGCGTGGGCGGGCTGACCATGCGGCGACTGGCCACGGAAGTCGGCAGTACGCCCATGGCGCTGTATCACCACGTCCGCGACAAGGAGGAACTGCTCGTCCTCCTGCTGGACGACTACGCCGCCCATACCTTGCGCCGACCGGAACTGCCCGCCCATCCTCGCGAGCGGATTATCGTGGCCGCCACCGCAGTCCACGAGGCGCTCGCCGCCTGCCCGTGGATCGCAGAGGTACTGACCGCCGACGACTTGCTGTCCACGAGCGCGCTGTGGTTCGTCGAGCAGATCGTCGACGGCCTGGTCGAATGCGGCCTCTCCCTCGACCAGGCCGTGCACGGCTACCGTGCAATCTGGTACTACACCGCCGGAGAAATCCTGGTCAGGGCAACAGCGGCCCGACGGCGCGCAGACGATGACCGTACGACCTACCGGGAGCAAGTCTTCGCCGATCTCAACCCGAGCGAGCTACCCCGCTTGGCGCAGGCCGCAGACCGTTGGGCTCCGCTGACCGCTGAGGACACCTACCAGGACGGGCTAGAGGCTCTGGTGGACGGCCTCCTCGTCAGCCGCTGACAGACTCACCTCCCACTGTGCCTGGCCGCAAGTACGCCCCTGGCCCGGTCCTGCTGGACCGCGTGGCTTGCGGGCGTGGCCTTCAGGCCTACGTAGCGCGAGCGCTACGCCGTCGTGAACCAGCCCGAGGCACCTCAGCGGTTCGGCGCGCTGACCGGTGCGCAGGCCGAGGCCGAACTCGCCACGATCCCCGGAGGGGCTGGCAAGTGAGCGACGGCCCACCTGAACTACCCGCCCAAGCCCCGGCGAGCCCGCAGGCAGAAGCCGCCGTACCAGCACCGCATGGCCTGCCCAGGCAAAATCCGCCCCGGCACCTGGACATGGGCCAAGCCCGGCGCCCCACCTCGGCTGGGGCGATCGGGCTGTCCTTCCCTACACGGTCCGCACGCACCGGTGGGTGGCCGCGCAGTGGCCGCCGGAGTGTCGGCTGGATGACGTGAGGGGAATCTGTAGCAGGGGAGATGCCTTGTCTGTGCGCGAGACCGGAGGGGGAACGCATGTCTGTCGCGGAGCAGTTGACGGCGGCGATCAGTCAGCTGGAGCGGGAAGGCTACGAGCCGGAAAAGCTGTGCAAGGAGAGCAGCGTCAAGAGTTTCGCCGATCTTCTGGGGTGGGGGGCATGGACCTGGACGCGGGTCGCTGAGGCGGTGGCTGCCGCGCCGCCGGATTTTGAGGAGGCCAGCCAGCTTCTTAGGACCAGGCTCACGTTCGAGAACACCGGTCGCAACCCGTACATCACCTCGTTCGAGCAGGATGTGCGGATCGCCGCGGACTCCCGGGCGCTGGGTTCGCGGATAGCCGTTGACACGTTCCTCCTGGCAGTTGGGCCGCTACGGCCGGCGCTGTTCCGGGCCGAGCAGGTGGCCTGTGCTGCCGTTGACGGGGTGCTGTCGGATGCGTCCGAGCTGGCGGCACTGCCGGGCCGCATCGAGGGCCTGCGCAACCGCGCGGAGCGAGCTCGCACCTCCTGGGGGAGGGAGCGGCTGCTGAGACGAGCAGAGACCTTGGCCGCCCGTGCTGACGACGCCAGAACGAGGCGCTCGGAAGGGATTGTGCGGGCGCAGGAGAAGGTCGCCGCGTTCGCCTCCGACGTAGAGGCGACCGTCGCTCTGTTCGAGTCCGCCTTCGGTGTCGACTGCCATCGGTCACCCACAACGCCATGATGATCCTGACTCACCGTTATGCCCCGTCCATCGGCGTGATGCCACATCGGGATCATTCCCGGCAGAGCGGATCGCCGCAGCGGGGGCTGAAGCTGTGCGCTTTAGACCGAGCAGCCACAAGCTGATCCCGCTTCTCACTACAGCGGTCAGGCACCGAGTGCCAGAGATCACCGGATCTGAGACGCCATCCGCTTATCGATGGCGGGGCTGGTCTGGTCGAACATGGTTCCTGTTCGGGTGATCGCGCGAGGGCCGGCGCATGGCAGCAGGGCCTCTTGGTGGGTCGGGGGGTGCGAACCGAACCGATCACCAGGAGGCCCTGTTGCAGCAGTCTTTCGTGCTCACTTTCGGAAAGCGGATGGCGTCTCAGGGCAGGGCGTGGGTGGAGCAAGCAGCCTGGAAGGGCTTGCGATTGCCTGTCATGGGGAGGATTTGGGCCTGCCGGCCGATGCCCGTCGCGGTACGGGTGAGTACAGCCATCGCGTTGACTCCGTTGGACCGTTGGCTGCGATACCGCTCGATGGCGCGCTCGGCGTCCTGGCCGACGGCACTCAGGATCCCCTCCACGAAGCAGAACGGGCAGCCACGATCCAGCCGGGCGGCCATGACAGGAGACCGTGGGCCTCTCATGCGGACAGCGATGAACCCGGTGCTCGAAACGCCCACCGTGGTCGTCTGGGGGCCGTCGGGCCCACAGGCCGCGAGCAGTCGCTGCCGCAGGTGCCGCCCGTCGACCACCGGAATGGAGGGGGCGGCCTGGATGACGGCGGCCACGACAACGCCCAGCATGCAGAATCCGACCACCACCCACGCTACGGTCACCAGCCAACCCGGGGCCCAGCGCTCGGCTGCGAACACACTCACCGAGCCCCAGAACGCCAGGCTCAGCCGGTCGATCCAGCGCGGCGGGTCGCGCCGCCAGATGCGCAGCAGGTCCCACAGTGTCAAGGACAGCGTAACGATCACCGCGGCAGAAGCTTCGTTCACAGGGCCCTCCCCCAACCGTTCAACGAAAGCAATTCCCGTAAGCGCCAGGAGAGATACCCGGTCCGGGTACGAGGGAGAACGCCGACAGACAGTCGATCATGAAGGCGACGCATGTAGGTCACGGTGCACTGCTGTGATCGCACAGGTTCGCCAGTTGGTCGGGCTGCAATGATCCCTCCGTGGCCCTCCATCAAGGCGTGCTGTACCAGCGGGTCGACCAGCGATCCGAAGAACGCAAGCCCCTACCTACGAGTCGGCATCCACGCACCGCGGGTGTTTTCTGTCGTTCCCCGGTCCACAGCTGTCACCGGCCGCACTGCTCGCCGCGCCAGGTGACCGCGGGCACTTGCTGCGAGTGGCAAAGACGGCCAGTCTGCGCCCAGGCCGTGGGCGCGGCGGTCCCGCTCGCGAGGGTAGGCGTGTCCCAGCGCCAGGGTGAGTATCACCGTGTGCTGCTGCTGGCCTGGGCCGGCATTCCGGGCGGCGAGCAGCTCCCGGGCGACCTTTCCCGGTAGGTCCTGGGTACTCCACCGTGCCCGCGGATCGTCTGAAGTCTCTGCAGGAGCCGCGAACCCGAATCGGGCCCGGGTATGGAAGACGACGCCTTCTGCCGCGGCCTGGGCACGCCGAGGGGCCCGTGTCCGGGGCTGTCACCGAGCCAGCATCGCTTCCTCGATCGCCGGGACCGGCAGCGGACCCGGCGGACGAGGTGCTGCGGACTTCTTCGTCACCCACCGCTGCACAGTGCGCTGTGACACTCCCTGCACCGCGGCCGCCCTTCGGGGGAGCCCTGGTGCGTCGCCAGCAAAAACCGCAGGCGGCCCTCGATTCTTGAGGGAATGGGCCGGGTGCGCAACGCACGCTTCAGTCCCTCATCGATCTGTCCCACGTCCGCCTCCCCAGCGGTCGGCCGGCTGGGCCGGTACCCCGCAGTCCGTAGGGTTGGTTTCTCCCACCCGGCCCGCTTCCGACTGCCGGCGCTTGCTGCCTCGAGACAGCGCCAGTCGACGCAGGCTACGAGCGGGCGCGGAGCAGGGACGTCGCCGACCGTCAGCTGAAGACCATCTCCCTCACGTCCACCCACTCCGTCGGCGCGCGTACCACCCCCGGACCCGCACCGCCGCTGCCGCGCGCCCGCCGCGTCGCCTATGTCCCCCAACGCCTCGGGAGTCTTCACGTGTGCTGCACGCGGGCGACAGCTTGGCTTGCTTCCTTACTGTTCACGGACCTGCTCCTTGATCGCACGGGTGTGGGGGGGGGGGGGGGGGGGGGGGGGGGGGGGGGGGGGGGGGGGGGGGGGGGGGGGAGGGGGGGGGGGGAGGGGGGAGGGAGGCGGCGGCTGC